>JBGASX010000006.1:0-92438 GCA_044229445.1 Gemmatimonadales bacterium
CGGTTCAGCGTTCCGCACTCCCCGCACTTGAGCGTCTTCTGGCCCGAACCACTCGACCGGTCCTTGGCGTCGACGGGGGCCTTGGCGGCCGGCGGTTCGACGATTGGCGCCGGGGCGGTGGTGATCGGAGGCGCTGCCTCCGGTGGCTTGGTGAAGCCGCCACTTGCCCGGGAAGGCTTGGGCGCGCTCGGCGGGGGTGCCGCAGGCGCCGGCGCTTCGTTGCCGGTGACCGACTTCAGGAAGGCGAGTTCGTCGAGCTTTGCCCCGCCAGCACCCTGCTCCGTCGGCTTGCCCGAGGGGAACCACAGGGTCCTGCTTGGCTGATCCTCCTTCTTCGGAGGCGCGGCTGCGGGAGCCTTCGGCTGTGGCTGCGGCCGGGGCGGAACCGGGCGGAAGGGGATCTCGGTTGTTCCGGGGACGGCGGTTGCAGCCGGCCGTGCCGGTTCCGCCGGTGGCTCGGGCTTCGCGACTGGAGGTTCTGGCGTCAGCGCAGGGCGCGGTGCAGAGGTCGTAACCGCCGAACGGGGCGCGGAGACGATCGGCGGCGGCGGCGGAGCGAGGACGATCTCCGGTTCGGGGTCGGGCTCCATGAGGAGGACGGCTTCCGGCTCCGGCTCCGGCGCAGGCTCTGGAGCGGTCGAGGCCGGAATCGGAGCCCGGATGGTCGCGAGCACCTCGTTGAGGCGGTCGATCTCGCTGGTCGTGTGGTTCAGTTCGGAGTGGATCTGGTTGATCACCTTCATCAACTCGGCCCGGATCCCATCCCACTTCCCCTCGTCGTACTCACCGACGAGGTGACGGACCTCGGCCTCCGAGAGCTGTTCCTTGTGCTCGTTTTCGCGAGTGGTCAGGAGTGCGGCCCGCGTCGAGAGATCCTCGACCTGTTCCTCCAGCGAGGCGGTGTGTCCGCGGAGCTCTTCGAGCACCGCATCGAGCCGCCGCTCGTAGTCGGCGCGCACCCGGCTGCGGACCGCCTCGGGAACGGCCGGCGACGTCTCGCCGGTGGCGTTCAGCTTCGTGAGCCAGCTGACGAACTGACTGCGGTCCTGCAGCAGTCGTTCGATCGAATTACCGCTCTCTGGAGTCGGCTTGGTCATGTCCGCGTCTTCCCTCTCGGCCGTACCAGCGCTTGGAATTGCTCAGGAGACAGGTGCGTTACCCGCCCGATGGCGCGTGCCGCCAGCAGGATCCGGGCGGCATGCTCCAGACTTTCCATTCGAACCCGCGCCGTCGCGAGGTCGGCTCCCCAGGTCACCGCACCGTGATTCGCGAGCAGCGCTCCCGAATGCGGCCCAATGAAGGGGGCCAGGAGTGCGCCGACCTCCGGCGTCCCTGGTGTGGCATACGCGACGAGCGGTATGACCTCGCCGAACAGCAGCGCCAGTTCAGGGAGCACATCAGAGGGAATCCCCTCACCGGCCACCGCGAAGCCCGTAACCGTGGGCGGGTGCGCATGCACCACCGCGCCGACATCGGGGCGTTCCCGGTAGACACGCAGATGCAAATCTAACTCTGTAGTGGCTTTACGAAAGCCGCCCCGGGGCGCTCCCGCTAGGCTGACCAGGACCAGATCGGCCGGCCGAAGCTCCACCTTGAGGAGCCCGCTGGGGGTGACGAGCACGGCGTCGTCCCCGATCCGCACCGACACATTGCCATCCGCCCCGGCAATCAGCCGTGCTTCCCAGAGACGCCGGCAGCATTGCAGGATCGCCTCGGCCGCCTCGGCCGCCGAGGGGAACCGGCGCTCAGACGCTGGCGCGGTCGTAGACGACCCGTCCCCGGACGATCGTGAGCTCGGCTCGGCCAAAGAGCTTGCGGCCCCCGAATGGCGTGTTGCGGCTCTTGGAGTAGAACCGGGCCGGCTCCACCGTCCACTCCGCCTCGGGATCGAAGATGGCGATGTCCGCCGGCGCCCCGACGGCGAGGCTGCCCCCGGGAAGATTGAAGAGCTGGGCTGGCCTGGTGCTCATCCGGTGGAGGAGATCGGGCAGCGAGACGATGCCCGGCCGGACCAGCTCGGTGATGGCGAGGCCGAAGGCGGTCTCGAGGCCGAGGATGCCATTCGGGGCATCGTCGAACTCCCGCTCCTTGGCATCGTACGGATGCGGCGCATGGTCGGTGGCGATGACGTCGACCGTGCCGTCCTTGAGTGCCTCACGCACCGCCTCGACATCCTCCCACTCGCGGAGCGGCGGATTCATCTTGGCGTTGGTGTTGTAGCCGAGGCAGGCCTCGTGAGTCAGCGTAAAGTGATGCGGCGTGACCTCCGCCGTCACCTTGAGCCCCATGTCCTTGGCGCGCCGGATGAGTGAGACCGAGCCGCGGGTGCTCATGTGGCAGAGATGGATGTGCGCGCCGGTCAGTTCGGAGAGGATGATGTCGCGGGCGACGTGAATCTCCTCCGCCGCGGACGGGATCCCCTTCAGGCCGAGCTTGGTGGCCACGATCCCCTCGTGCATGGCGCCAGCGTGGGCGAGCGTGATCTCCTCGCAGTGATCCGCCACCGGGATGCCGAAGGTCTTCGCGTATTCCATCGCGGTCCGCATCAGGTGGCTCGACATGACGGGCTTGCCGTCGTCGCTGACCGCCACCGCGCCGGCACTCATCAGCTCGCCGAATTCCGAGAGCTTCTCCCCTTTCTGGCCGAGGGAAATCGTGCCGATCGGGTAGACCCGGGCCTTGCCGGCCTTCTGCGCCTGACTGATGACGAAGCCGATCGCGCCCTGGTTGTCGAGGGGAGGATCGGTGTTGGGCATCGCGCAGACGGCCGTGAAGCCACCGGCCGCCGCCGCCATGGCGCCCGTGGCGACGGTCTCGAGGTCCTCGAATCCCGGCTCGCGCAGGTGCACGTGCAGATCGATCAGCCCGGGGGTGACCACCTTCCCCTGCGCGTCGATCACCAGGCAGCCGTCCTCGCCGGTGATGTTGAGCCCCACGGAGGCCACTCGGCCCTCGGCCAGGTAGACGTCCGCCACGCCATCGGTGCGGCGGGACGGGTCGATCACCCGGCCACCCTTGATGAGAATCGGGCGCGTCACTCGCTGCCTCCACTGTGCTGTGTATCCGAAGTCCCGCCGGCGAGCAGGTAGAGCACGGCCATCCGGACCGCGACCCCGTTGGTCACCTGTGGCAGGATCAGGCTGAAGGGTCCATCGGCGACGTCGCTGTCGATTTCGACCCCGCGATTCATCGGGCCGGGGTGCATGATCACCACGTCCCGCTTCGCGCGTTCGAGGCGCTCGCGCGTCACCCCGAAGACCCGGTTGTATTCGCGCAGGCTCGGGATGAACCCGCTGGTCATCCGCTCGAGCTGGAGCCGGAGCACATTCAGAGCGTCGGCCCAGGCGATCGCGTCATCGATCCGCGGGATCACCGCAACGCCCAGGTCCGCGATGCCCCGCGGCATCAGGCTGTGCGGACCACAGACCGCCACCTCGGCACCCAGTTTCTTGAGGCCCCAGATGTTGCTGCGTGCCACGCGGCTGTGCAGCACGTCGCCGCAGATCGCGATCTTGAGGCCCTCGATCTTCCCGAACCGGTCGCGGAGCGTGAGGATGTCGAGCAGACCCTGTGTGGGGTGCTCGTGCTTGCCGTCGCCGGCGTTGATCACGTTCGAGCGGATGCGGTTGCCCAGGAATTCGGCGGAACCGGAGGCGTGGTGGCGGATCACCACCATGTCGATCCGCATCGCTTCCAGATTGCGGGCGGTGTCTACCAGCGTCTCGCCCTTGGAGACCGAACTGCCGCTGGCCGCGACGTTCACGGTGTCTGCAGAGAGGCGCTTCTCGGCGAATTCGAAGGAGATGCGGGTGCGGGTGGAGGCTTCGAAGAAGAGATTGACGATCGTCTTGCCGCGAAGCGCCGGCACCTTCTTGATGGGTCGCTCGCTCACTTCCTTGAAGTGCTCGGCGGTATCCAGGATGAGCCGCAACTGATCGGCGGACAGGTGCTCGAGCCCGACCAGGTCCTTGCCGAGGGAGAGCGGACTCATGGATCGCTCCGGACGAGTTCGACGGCGTCGCGGCCGTCGAGCTCCTGCACCAGCACGTCCACCCGTTCCTGCGCTCCGATCGCCTGGCGAAGCCCCACGATGTCCGGCTGGATCGGCAGTTCCCGCCCGCCGCGATCCACCAGCACGCAGAGCAGGATCCGCCGGGGGCGGCCGAAGTCCGCGAGTTCATCGAGCGCGGCCCGGATCGTTCGACCCGTGTACAGCACGTCGTCCACGATCACGACGGTGCGCCCGTCGAGGTCGGAGGGAAGCTGGGTCTCGCCGATCACCGGGCGCGGGCCCACCGCCTGCAGGTCGTCGCGGTACAGGGTGATGTCGAGTTTTCCGGTGGGGATCGGTCGGCCCTCGAGGCCTTCCACGAGCTTCGCCAGGCGCTGGGCCAGTTCCACGCCGCGCCGCTGGATCCCGACGAGAATCACGTCGGTGGTGCCGTGGCACTGTTCCAGTAATTCGGAAGCCATGCGGGTGAGGGCTCGGGCGATCGCCCGTTCGTCAAGCAGGGTCGAGCGGGAGGGCATGGTGCGAGGAAAGTAGCGAGTCCCCGCCCGCCTCGCTACTCGGTCCGCGGGACCCGGAGCCGGAGACTGGCCATGAGGGGGAGCCGGAGCAGCATCAGCAGGGCGAAGACGGCGGCGTAGAGCAGCCCCTTGGAGAGATCCAGCTTCTGCACCATGAGGTAGTGGAGAATGCTGAGCGTCGTGGCGAGGTAGACGAGCCGGTGCAGCCGGCCCCAGCGCTTGCCCAGCTTCCGGATCATGCCATCCGTCGAGGTTACCGCCAGCGGAATCAGCAGCAGAAACGCGACGAAACCGACCGCGATCCGCGGGTGCTTCACTGTGTCGGCCCAGATGAGCGCCGGATCGAGCGACTGATCGAAGACGAAGTAGGTGACGGCATGGAGGAGTGCGTAGACGAAGGCGAAGACGCCCAGCATGCGCCGCACCCGGATCAGTTCACCGTAGTGGAAGATCTTCCGGACCGGAGTGACGGCGAGTCCGGCGAGCAGCAGCACCAGGGTCGCAAGCCCGGTGGTGACCTGGATCGTCTTGATCGGGTCGGCGCCGAGGTCCCCGCCACCGAACGCCGCCCACACCAGCCACGCCAGGGGGCCGAGGGCCGCGAGGAAGCCGGCCGGCTTGAGGATACGGGTGGTGAATTGAAGCCGAGTCATCCACGCTCCGAGGTGATCCGCGTGACGGCGGGGGATTCCCGGGGCGATACCCCGAGGAATCCCCCGCAAGAATAGCCTGCTTCGCTTGAACGCCGGCAGTGACTCAGAAGTTCCGGGCGAGGTCCATCCCCGAGTAGAGCCCGGCCACCTGGTCGGCGTAGCCGTTGAAGGGAAGTGTCTTCCGCTTGAAGAGCTCGCCGATGCGGCGCTCGCGGGCCTGACTCCAGCGCGGGTGGTCGACCTCCGGGTTCACGTTGGCATAGAACCCGTATTCGTCGGGGGCGATCGCCTGCCAGGTGTTCATCGGCTGCTGCTCCGTGAAGCGGATGCGCACGATCGACTTGCACCCCTTGAAGCCGTACTTCCACGGGGTCACCAGGCGGAGCGGCGCGCCGTTCTGGTTCGGCAGGGTCTTCCCGTAGAGTCCCGTGGCCAGCAGCGTGAGCGGGTGCATCGCCTCGTCCATCCGGAGCCCCTCCTTGTACGGCCACGGGAAAAGGCGGCTCTTCTGCCCCGGCATCTGTTCCGGATCGAGCAGCGTCGTGAACTCCACGTACTTCGCCCGGCTCGTCGGCTGCACCTTCGCGATGAGGTCGCGAAGCGGAAATCCCTGCCAGGGAATGACCATGCTCCAGGCCTCCACGCACCGATGCCGGTAGACCCGTTCCTCGAGCTTGTAGGGCTTCACCAGGACATCGAGATCGTAGTCCGCCGGCTTGGCGACCTCGCCATCGATGCGGACCTTCCAGGGACGCGTGCGGAAGGCCTTGGCGTTGGCCGCCGGGTCCTCCTTGTCGGTTCCGAACTCGTAGAAGTTGTTGTAGGTCGTGACCGACTCGTAGGGGGTGAGCTTGTCGTCGTCGCCGGCGAGGCGGCGCGCGCCCTCGCGGGCGATCCCCTGGGCCAGCGCGGCCCGTTCGCCGACGCTCAGGAGAAGCCCGGCACCGGCGAGGCCGGCCAGGAAGGCCCGCCGGTTGAGGTACTGCGCCTCATCGGTGATATCGGAGGTTCGGAGATCGGTTGAGCGACGGATCAGCATGATGTCCCTGGCGCAGGTTGGATTACCAATGATACGCTCGGGATGCGGAATTGGTTCTCCCGGCGCCGGGATTGGTCGGAAAACCCGTCCAGTACGCCCTGTGCAACGATCGCACCGACCCAAGGCTGAACTGGCGCTCATCGGGGGCTCAGCCGTCCCTCAGGCACCGGGTGATATCCTGAGCGTGGGCCCGCAGCGCCGAGTCGCTGGACCGTCGCACTGACGGCGCTCGATCGATCTGCCAGCACCGATGCCGCGATGAGCCCTCCCCCCAACGGGAGGATCGCCATGCCCCGCCCGCCCCTGTCCCTCGCGATGGCCCTCGTCACGCTTGTTGCCTGCGCCCCAGAGCTGCCCACCGGTCCGCCTGCCCTCCCGGCCGTCACCGCACGAGGGAACCTCCGAGCCGCTGAGCGGATCGGTCAGGGGAACTGCGGCGAACTCGACCGCTTCCCGTTCGTCACGGCCACCGGGGCCAGCGCCGGCTGGGTGACGACCTACTGGGACGATTACAGTCTCTATGGCGTGTTCGAGGCTGCGCCGGGATACCGGTTCGTCCGCACGACATTCGGCGTGATCGAATGGATGGGCGACGTCGGCAACATCCCGATCGCCTCCAATGGGCGAGTGGACTTCGAACGGTTCATCCTCCAGAGCCGGAACGATCCGCCGGCGGCAGTCGTGTCGCACCGGGTGCCGATGGACCTCATCAACGAGGAGTTGATGGAGTATGCGATTTTCCCGCGCGCGGTGCTGCAGCGCGAAGGCCAGACGCTTCCACCGTTGTGGGCGGGTGAGCCGATTCCGTGGGATGAATCGATGGACACCGTCGCCCGGTTCTCCCCGATCTACATGATCCCGAATTGCCGGCCGCGGGTGACGGTGCTGGCTGATCTGAACATGCTCGACAACGATGGCCTGCCTGGCAACATGGTCCTCGCCGGCCAGTTCCTCTGGGCGATCGACGAGCCATGGTCGAAACGATGGGATGCGCCCCGCCCCGATCCCTCCGGCGGCGTGCTCTTCGACCGTGGCCGGGAGAGTCCCTGTCTGCGCGATGGGGCCTGTGGAGATCGCGCACTCGGGGGACTGCGCAGTCTCTATGCCTCGATCGCGGCGGGAGGAATCTCGGACATCTATTCGAAGGCCGGCACGCTGACGACGATCCCCGCTGGGATCCGGCTCCTCTACCTCTGGCTTCCGCGCCAGGTGTTCACGGTCGCGGAGATCAACACGCTGAAGCAATTTCTCGCGAACGGGGGCCGAATCGTGTTCATCGCCGACCGCCCCGACTATTACGGTGCGGCAGGAACCCGGACCCTGAATCAGTTCCTCGCCGACATGGGTTCCACGGCCGCCAGTGCCCCGGGCGCCTTCGACTGCGGCGGGTACCGCGATCTGCCACTCGGTGACCTCGCACCTCATCGGGTTACCCAGGGGGCATCGAGTGTCCGGGTGCGCTGCACCGGTGCACTCACGGTGGGACTTCGCGACTTCATCCTGTTTCGCGACGCGGCAGGTCAGCACGTCACGGGGGCCTCAGTGTCGGTGAATACCGTCCCGATCACGGTCCATCAGCCGGCCGGATTCTGACGCCGTCGACGCTGCGCACCACCCGAACGATCGCCCGGCCGCCCTCGCACGACCGGGCCTGTGGCCGCCGACCGCGCCTCTCGCCGCTCCATCGGACTACAACGCAGGGTTGATTGCGTCCGACGCGAGCGGGGCGTTAGCGTGGAGAGTCGTCGACGCGCCATACGCGGGCGACGGTCCCCGGCACGCAGCTTTCCTCGCAGGCACTCCCGCGCTTCACCCGTGCGGCCTCCCAGCACCAGCTCACGACCGACTATTCATAGGAGTTGCACCATGTCACTCAACAAGCTTGACGATCTGTTGATCGAACAATTGCAGGACATCTACTACGCCGAAAAGCATCTGGTGAAGGCGATCCCGAAGATGGCCAAGGCGGCCTCAACGGCCGAGCTCAAGGCGGCCTTCACCGAGCACGCCACCCAGACGGTTGAGCACGTCAGCCGCCTCGAGCAGGTGTTCGAGACACTCGGCGCGGCGGCAAAGACGAAGAAGTGCCCGGCCATCGACGGGTTGATCCAGGAAGCGGCGGAGATGATGGAAGAGGAAGGGAGCCCCGAGGTGATTGATGCCGGCCTCATCGCGAGTGCGCAGCGAGTGGAGCACTACGAGATGGCGGCCTACGGGAACGTGAAGGCCTTCGCCGAGGCGCTGGAACTGGATGAAGTCGTCGCGCTGCTCGAGGCCACGCTGCACGAGGAGCACGGCGCGAACAAGCTCCTGAGCAAGATCTCGACCGACATCGTCGTGCCCGGCGCCCTCGCCGCGGCCGACGACGCGACTGCCGAGTCGACTCGGGAGGAGGGAGCGACGGACGGAACGGCGAAGGGGTCGCCCCCCGCCCGCGCGGCCCGGACCCGGAAGCTTCCGACCTCCGGCCGGACGCAGTGACCCGGGCATGAGCAAGATCCTGCGCGGGCTCGCCGCGGGGTGGGGCGCGAACAAGCTGGGCGGTGGGTGCATCAGCACCGTCCTCGTCTTCATCCTGCTCTGGTGGCTGCTGGGACACTTCCACCTGTTCCGCTAACGCGGTCGGCCACCAGACGAGCGTGCGGAATGGCAAAGGGCAGCTCTCAACGAGCTGCCCTTTCGCCATTCCCGTGAAAGAAAACAGCCGCGCAACGACGAGGAGGTCATTGCGCGGCAACGGACCGGGAGGGATTCGAACCCTCGGTACCCCTTGCAAGGTACACACGCTTTCCAGGCGTGCCTCTTAAACCACTCGAGCACCAGTCCCGGGGTCTTCCGCGCCGAAAATCGCCAGAAGCGCGGCCGGGAAGTTTAGCCAGCCCCACCCCGCCCCGCCACCGGCAGTTTCCCCCAAACGGATCGCCCCCCGCGCCGGGGCGCGAGGGGCGGTCCTCCTGGGGCTCGCCGGCTACTCGGCGAAGCGGGCGGTGAGCCGCTGCAGCTCGGCGGCCAGCTTCGCCTGGGCTTCGGCGGCTCGCTGGGTCCGGGCAACTCCCTCCGCCGTGCCTCGGGCCCCGTTGCCAACCTGCTGGATGTTGCTCGCGATCTCGTCGGTGCCCTTGGCGGCTTCCGAGACGTTCCGGCTCATCTCGTTGGTCGTCGCGGTCTGTTCCTCGACGGCGCCGGCGATCGCGGTCTGGATGCCGTTGATCTGATCGATGATCGTCCCGATCTCGCGGATCGCCTGCACGGCCTGCCGGGTATCACCCTGGATCGCCTCGATCTTCTGTCCGATGTCTTCGGTGGCCCGTGCGGTCTCCTTCGCCAGTTCCTTCACTTCGTTGGCGACCACCGCGAATCCGCGGCCCGCTTCGCCGGCCCGCGCCGCTTCGATCGTGGCGTTCAGCGCCAGCAGGTTCGTCTGTTGGGCGATCGACGTGATGACCTTGATCACCTTGCCGATCTCCGCACTGGACTCGCCCAGCTTGCCGACGGTGGCATCGGTGGCTTCCGCGACCTTCACCGCGTTCGTGGCGACGCGCGCGGCCTCGACGGCGTTCTTGGAGATCTCGCTGATGGAGGCGCTCATCTCCTCCGAGCCGGTTGCGACCGTCTGCACGTTCCGGGACACCTGCTCGGAGGCCGCCGACACCACGCTGGCCTGGTCCGAGGTCTCCCGCGCGGTCTTCCCCATCTCCTGACTGATCCGGGTGAGTTCTTCGGCCGAGTCGGCCAGGCTCTTGGAGTTCCGGACGACGGCGTTGATGATCTCGCGCACCTCCGTGGTGTCGATCGCGAACTTGACCACCTTGAGGGGACGACCGTTCAGGTCGAGGATCGGGTTGTAGCTCGCCTGGATCCAGACCTCCTTCCCGCCCCGCCCGATCCGCTTGAACTCGCCTGCCTGGTAGCGGCCGGCGTTGAGGTCGGCCCAGAACCGGCGGTACTCGTCGCTCTGGGCGTATTTGGCATCGACGAACATCCGGTGGTGGCGACCGCGGACCTCGTCGAGCCCGTAGCCCAGCGCCTTGAGGAAGTTCTCGTTCGCGGTGATGACCGTGCCATCCATCTGGAACTCGATCGTGGCCATCGATTTCTGAATCGCGGAGATCTGGCTCTCGAATTCGGCGTTGCGGAGCTTGGTGGCGGTGATGTCGGTGGCGAACTTGACCACCTTGGTGGGCCGGCGGTTCTGATCGAAGATCGGATTGTAGCTCGCCTGGATCCAGACCTCCTTGCCTCCCTTGCCGATCCGTTTGTACTCGGCGGCCTGGAACTCACCCGCGTTGAGCGCGGCCCAGAAACGACGATACTCCTCGCTGGCCGCGAACGCCGGCTCGACGAACATCCGGTGGTGTCGTCCGCGAATCTCCTCGAGGCGGTACCCGAGCACGTTCAGGAAATTCTCGTTCGCATCGAGTACCGTGCCGTCCAGCGCGAACTCGATGACGCCCTGGACCCGGTTGATCGCATCGATCTTGCCCTGCAGGTCGAGGACGCGTGCCGCTTCCGACTGCCCCGTGATGTCCGATTCCAGTTCGACCGCCGTCGCCATGACCGTCTCCTTGTTGACCCTCGTGAATCGCCGGGTTCACGTCCGCCCGCCCGCCGGCGGAAGACTGCGTCGCGAGCTACGGACTGATCGCCGTCGCTGGCCGGGTGGATTGGAATTCCCTGCGTGGGAGAGTCCGCCTGCACGGTCGCTCGCTAGGGACTGTATCGGCAGCGCACAGCAATGGTTGAGGGCGCATCACACAGAGGGGAAAAGCGATCGAAGTTGCGACAGATTGCGGAGCGAATCTTCATGCGGCTCGCCGCATCGCCTTCACGCGGCAGGCACGCTGATGGCGGGGCACCGGCTACGCGACATGCATCCCGCTGAGTGCTTCGCGAATCGCGCGACCGAGTGTCGCCGTCGTGTACGGCTTCTGTATCACGCCCACGATCCCGTCGCGCTCGAGCGTGGCGGCGTCGAGTTTCCCCGCGTACCCCGTGGTCAGGAGCACCGGTAATCCCGGCTTCATTCGCTGGACTTCGCGGGCGAGTTCGAGACCGCCCATCACGGGCATGGTGAGGTCGGTGACGATCAGTCGGATGGAATCGCCACCGCGCCGCACCTCCGCCAGCGCCGCCACGGGATCGGTGAACGAGGTGACACTGTACCCCAGGCGCCGGAGGAGCATCTCGCCGACGAAGATCAGCGAATCCTCATCGTCGACCAGCAGCACCCGTTCGCCTTGCCCCTCGCCGACCGGCGGGTGTTCCGAGCCCGGCACCGGCGCCAATTCCCAGGTCGGCAGGTAGACGTGGAAGGCCGACCCCCGGCCCGGCTGGCTGAAGCCGACGATGCAGCCTTGATGGGTACGCGCGATGCCGTAGGCGACCGACAGTCCGAGGCCGCTCGCCTTACCCGGCTGACGGGTGGTGAAGAACGGATCGAAGACCCGTTCCAGCGTCTCGGCGCTCATGCCCGGACCGTCGTCGGTCACCGAGATCCGCACGAACCGTCCCGCCCGCATGTCGGGGAGTGCCGAGGCAGCGAGGGAGTCGAGTTCGTGGACGGTGAGCTCGATCCCGATCCGCCCCGGCCGGTCCCCGATCGCCTGCGCGGCGTTGGTGCACAGAATCATCAGCACCTGCTGGACCTGGCCTTCGTCGGCGAACGCCATCGGCGCCCTCGACATGAGGTCGGCGGTGAGTTCGATCGAGGACGGGAGCGTGGCGCGAAGCAGCTGGACCGATTCCTTGATGACACCTTCGAGCGCGGTGGGCTGACGCTTTTGCTCCTGCTCCCGGCTGAAGGCCAGGATGCGCCGCACCAGGTGGCTCGCGCGATCGGTACTCTTGAGGATCTGTTCGAGCGACAGACGGGCCGGGTGCCCGTCCGGCAGGTCGGCCAGCACCATCTCCGCGTTCCCCAGCACCGCGCCGAAGATGTTGTTGAAATCGTGAGCGATGCCGCCTGCCAGCGTCCCGAGGGCTTCCAGTTTGCTCGCCTGCCGGAGTTGCTGTTCCAGCAGGTCGCGGGCTGCCTCGGCGCGGGCCAGCTCGGAGAGGTCCCGCACGATGATGGTCGAGAGCGCACTCCCGCCATGAAACGCCCGCGCGATCGCGGCCTCGCACTCGAAGGATGCTCCGCTCCCGCGCCTCGCGGAGCCGCGGCGACGTCCCTCCAGAGCGAACCCGGCCTCCCATTCCGGGAAGAACCGCGCGGCCGGCTGGCCCAGCGCCTCGCTCGCCGCGATGCCGAACATGGTCTCGGCCGCGTGATTGAAGAGCGTGATGCAGGCCTCCTCGTTCACCACGACGATGGCGTCCAGCGCCATCGCCACGATCCCGGACAGCCGAGCCTCGCTGTCGCGGAGCGATGCGCGATCCAGCACCCGATCGGTGATGTCCTGAAGTGCGCCCGACAGCCGCACAGGCTCCCCCGCCTCATATTCGGCCGCCCCGGTCGTGCGCACCCAGATGCTCCGGCCCCTCGCGGTGATCAGCCTGAGTTCGAGATCGTAGCGGACGCCCAGCCGCAGCGCGCGGTCGATGGCGTCTTCGAGGATCGGGATGCTCTCGGGGGCGTAGAATCGGATAGCCGACTCGAGCTCCGGCTGGTAGCAGTCGGGGTCGGCCTCGTGGATGCGGAAGGCCTCCTCGGTCCAGAAGAGCCGCCGGGAACGGACGTCGAGCTCCCATCCCCCCACGGGGACCATCTCCTCGAGGCGACGGAAGAGGCGCGCCAGCCGCTCGACACCCACCCGGGCTTCCGGGGGATGCACGGGCCGAGGGTCGGCGACGCTATCGGCAGTGGTTCGGGGCGGTACGGTCAGAGCGCCTGCTCCTCGCGGGTCGGGACCTGGGACGTCCATCCCACTATCGTCGCCGGACAGGCAGGCTTGAGCGGTCCCCTGACGGGGCGGTCCGGGACGCTGTACGTTCCTGCATCACTCCCCTTCAAGGATATGACTCGTGGGCAAGCTGATCTTCGGCGGGGTCCTCCTGCTCGTCGCGGTGTTCATGATGGTCGCCCGCTCAGGCGCCACCGGCGCCAAGAGCTCTGGCATTCTCCGCGCCTTCTCCTTCGTCTTCACCACCCTCGGCCTGCTGTTCCTGGTCGGCTCGCTCGTCGTCATCGTCGAGCCGGGCACCGTGGGCGTGAAGCATGCCTTCGGCACGGTTGACGGGACGCCACTGCTGCCCGGCGTGCACTTCGTGACGCCCTGGTCCTCCGTGGAGCGGTATTCGACCCGCGAGGAGCAGTTCCCCCGCGTCGGCGAGGACGCGGAGACCATCGCCACGCTCTCCAGCGAGCAGATGGGCATGACGGTCGATGCCGGCCTCCGCTGGCAGATCAATCCGCAGGATGCCCCGCGCATCTTCACCGAGATCGGTTCCGAGGAGCAGATCCACTCGATCGTCCTCAATGCGATCCGTCAGGGTGTGCGCGACGGGATGGGGAAGTTCTCGATCAATGACATCGCCAAGCGGACGGAGATCGCCCGCTACATGCAGTCCCTTGTCGACTCGGCGCTCATCACCCAGCCCCGGGCGGGCGGCGAGCCGTTCCGGATTGCCGAGGTGACGGCGTTCTTCCTGCGGGATCTCCAGCCCCCCGAACAGGTCGTGAACGCGATCAACGCGAAGATCGCCCAGGAGCAGCAGATCCAGACCGAGCGGCACCGGGTGGAGGTGGCACGCTTGCAGAGCGATCAGCAGCGCCTGCTCAACCAGACGCTGACCGCGGAGGCGCTCACCAAGCAGTACCTGGAGGTCCTGCACGACATGAAGGGGTCGAACAACCTGGTGATCCTGGTGCCGACCGAGGGAGGGATTCCGATGCTGGACGTGGCGAAGCTGCGCCAGAACCTGAAGGAGTGAGCCCCGGCTGCTGCGTGGACTCAGCCGGGGCTGGTGATACTGACCGGAAGGGTTTCCCTGACGACGCGCAGCAGATCCTGGATTGAGAACGGCTTGGCGAGTGCCGCGGTGGCCCCGAGCAGGCGCGCGGCGCGAAGGTAGTTGGCCGGATCCCCACGCCCTCCCTCGGAGATCGCGATCAGCGGCATCGCCGGGCGGAGGGCCCGCAGCTCCCGGATCGTTTCCAGTCCTTCCTTTTCCGGCATGAGCAGGTCGATCACGGCCAGCGCGTGATCCTCGCGCATGGCAGCCGCGATGGCCGTCATGCCGTTGTCTGCGCTGGTCACGCTGTAACCTGCCCGCTCGAGCGAGCGCTGCAGCATCAGGCGGTACTGCTCGTCATCGTCGGCGACGAGAATCCTCGGATGGAGCCCGGCTCCCGGTTCAGACTTCGGCGTCATCGATCCATCCGCTCACTTTCGAGTGTGAGGGCGACCCGCTCCACCAGGAGCTCGAGATCGCCCACCTGCCACGCACCGGCATCGGTCAGCGTGGCATACCAGGGTTGTGGCAGCGCCGCCCTGCCCAGGCGACCGCCGAGGATGCTGCCCGTCATGGCGGCCATGGTATCGGTGTCCCCGCCGACTCCGATGGCGGTGCACAGCGCACCCGGGAAGTCATCGGGCGACTGCAGAAATGCGTAGAGACTCCAGCAGACGCTGCTGGTGACGAAGGACGAGATGCCATGCCACCCGCGCCGCGCCTCGGGCTCGAGGCCCTGCTCCTGCAGGAACCCCGCGGCCTGATCCGGGGGAAGCTGGACCCAGTTGGTGAGATCCCAGATCACGGTCGCGAAGGCGGCGTCGATTGGCTCGACCAGCTCGCTGAGCTCGACCAGGAAGTCGCTGGGGAGCACGACCTCGCGGCGGGCGGCAAAGGCCGTGGCCCCCGCGATGGCCAGGGCGCCGGCGGAACAGCGGGTGTCCTGGTGGGTGACCCGTGTCTGGTCACAGACGATCCGGGCGAGCTGGCGAAGGTCCTGTCCGTAGAGCAGCCCGAGGGGCCCAGCGCGCATCGCCGCCCCATTGCCTGCGTAGGGGGCCGGCATCCCCGCCTCGTGCCAGGGCGTCCCGAGGGCAAGTTGGCGTGCGGCCGCGTTGGACGCCGGGCCGCCCCCGACGATCCTGCCGGAGGCGATGAAGTTGAGCAGCCGGGTTGCGAAGCGCGCCGGATCGAATCGCCCGGCGTCGACAATGCTGAGCAGCAGTTCGCGGGTAAGCTGGGTGTCATCCGTGACCTGGCCGAATGAGAACCGGCCTGGCCCTCTCGCCGGCAGGCCGCCGGGACGGAGGACCGTCTCGACGTAGCGCCGAGCATCTTCCGGAGGATGGGCCTCCACGACCGCGCCGACGGCGTCGCCGATGGCGAGGCCGAGCACTGAACCGGTGAGCTGGTCGAGCGTGGCAGGGGTCATGGCACGGAGGTTCGGCATGCCGGTAGTATCGGCAGCAGGGGCCGAAAACATTGCAGGGACGCCATTGCGGGCGTCCCTGGAATGAACTTCACGGACAGGGAGGGATTCGAACCCTCGAAACCGTTGCCGGTTTACCGGTTTTCGAGACCGGCTCCTTCAGCCACTCGGACACCTGTCCAGCGGCGCCTAAGATAATGCGGGCCCGGGGCTTGTGGCACCCTCCCCGGGTTGTGACCCGGCAGCGGGCCCGGTTCCGGAGGCAAGAATCTGTTCGACCGCACGGTGGAGCTTCTCCATCGAGAAGGGCTTGGCGAGGAATCGCCTCGGCACCGTCGCAGGCCAGTCGGTGGGAAGCGGCGCCTCGAGCTGGCCTGAAATGAAGAGCACTGGGAGGTCTACCCCCTGCCCAATCAGGGCGGTCACCAGCTCCGTGCCCGACATCCCGGGCATGCGGACGTCGGTGATGAGCCCGCGAATGGCACTCCCCTCCTCCCGCACCAGCGCCAGTGCCTCCGCGGCACTCCCCGCCGCGAGCACCTTGTAGCCCCGTCGGCGCAGAATCATCCGAGTGGTCCGCACGACATCTTCCTCATCGTCGACGAGCAGCAGGGTCCCACCGGCAATCGACTGAGAGGAGGCCGCCCGCTGGGCCCCCGACGCCGCACTCGATGACCGCCTGGGCCGAGAACGATCATCCTGCCGGACGATGTCGACGCGTTGCGTCCGGGGCCAATGGATCGTGAAAGTCGAGCCCCAGCCGACCGCGGTCTCGACGGTCACGCTGCCAAACGCCTCGCGGACGATGCCGTACACGCTGGCAAGTCCGAGTCCCGTCCCCTCGCCCTGGGGCTTCGTGGTGAAGAAGGGCTCGAACAGGCGCGACAGCACGGCCTCATCCATGCCCCGTCCGGTGTCGTGCACAGCCACCGTCACATACTCGCCGGCGGGAATCGTGCCGAAGCGGTGGACACGATCCGTGGCCAGCCGAGTGACATCACAGCGCACGCCGATTCGGCCTCCGTGAGGACTGGCGTCCCGGGCATTGATCACGAGGTCGAACAGTGCCCGCTCGAACTGCAGTGTGTCGGCGACGATGTTGGCGTCCTCCGCCACGGCCGTGATTTCGAGATCGACCGTCGCCACCGGCGCGGTGAGTCGGCGCAGCAACTCCACCGCACCGCGAAGGGTGGGTGCCACCTGTACGACGGCGGGCTCGGAATGCTCGTGGCGGCTGAACGCGAGCAGCTGCGCGGTCAGCGCGGAGGCTCGCTCGGTGGCATCGATCAGGTCCTCGAGATGGGACTCCCCCTGCCTTCCGGCCTGTCGGTCGCCCCGCTCCAGCTCCGCGTGCGAGCGGATGATGGTGAGCAGGTTGTTGAAGTCATGGGCAACCGCGCTCGCCATGCGGCCCATCGCTTCCATCTTCTGCGATTGCCGGAGCTGCTCCTCGACCTCCCGACGATCCGAGATGTCCCGGGCGGCCACCAGGTACCCGGCCGACGTCCCGGTTGCGTCCTTGAGCGGAGTGACGACGCTCTCCACCCAGACGTAGTGACCCGCCTTGTGGCGCACGCGCACTTCGACCGGCCCGGCTCGCTCGCCGGCCTGGACCATCCGCCTCGGCCCGCTGCGGATGCGCTCCGCATCGTCCGGGTGCAGGAAGTCGAAGGCGCTCCGGCCTTCCATCTCGGCTGGTGCCCAGCCGAGGACGAGTTCGTGAGACGGGCTGGCGTATTCGATCCGGTCGTCGAGGGTGCGGCGGCTGACCATGTCGTGACTGTTGTCGGCCAGCAGCCGGTAGCGCGCCTCACTGTCGGCGATGCGCTGCCGGGCCTCGCGTTCCGGCGTCAGGTCGACGAAGGTCGTAATCACGCCCTGCGGCGCCGCCTCGCCGGGCGCGCGGAGCGGCACCGCCGTCACCCGGATCCAGGCACGCCCCTGATCTCCCCGATCCACGGCCAGATAGCCACCAGCGGCGATCCCCGTGCGGAGGGCGACCATCCCCGGGCGCCGATCCCCCGGGAGCAATTCCCCGTTCTCGGTCATGACCTGCCAGCGTGGGTCGAGGGTCGTGCGCTCCGCGAACTGCTCATGCGTGAGACCGAGAATCCGCTCGGCGGCAGGATTCCAGAGCTGGATGGCGCCGGTGGCGTCCAGCAGCACGACGCCCTCGCTCATCCCCTCCAGCACCGATCGGAACCGTGCCTCGCTCAGGGCCAGGGCGGCCTGCGCCCGACGACGCTCGCTGACGTCGCGTACGATGACCTGGACGGCCCGCTCGCCGTCGAACTCCACGGGTGAGCCACGGCCCTCCACCTCCGTGATGCCGCCGTCCGGCCGCAGGAGTCTGATGATCCGGGGGGACGTGCGCGCCCCTGACTCCGTCACGGAGCGGATACGCTCCTGCTTCACCTCTCGATCATCCGGATGGATCAGTTCGAGAATGGCGCGGTCGAGCAGCTCCTCGGAGTGGCCTAGCCCCCAGAGTTCGGCCGCGGCAGCGTTGGCGTATCGGATCCGTCCACCGGCGAGGACGAGCACCGCGTCCGGGCTGTCGTCGGTCAGGGTCCGGTAACGCGCCTCACTGGAGGCGAGGCTGTGGGCTTGACGTCTGAGTTCCCGGACGACCCAGGCACCCAGCGCGATGGCGCCACAAAGCATTCCGACGAGCATGACCAGCGCGAATTCCCGCGCAAGCTGCTCGCGGCGGAGCCGCTCCGCCAGAAGCCCGCGCTCCTGGGCCTCGATGTCGAGGAGCATGGCCTCGATCGACCCGCGCCGCCTGGTCGCCGCCGCGTCATCGAGCGCGTGCCGGGCGCCGGCCCGATCGCGGGAGGCGACCAGAATGACGCTGTCGCGAAGCATGCTCTGATCGGCGAGGAGCGCATGGAGTTCGTCGAGCTGCCGACCCCGCCGCGGATTGTCCGCCGTCAGGGTCGCGAGGCGCTGTATCAACGAATCGATTCCCGCGACGGTACGGTGGTAGTCGTCGTGGAAGTGGGGATCGAGCGTGATGAGGAAGCCCCGGTAGTCCGCCTGGGCCAGTGCGGCGTCCCGCTCCAGCTCCTGCATGGCATCGAGGACCTGGTGCGTGTGTTCCACCCATGCGTCGGCCACGCGCACCTTCCGGGCGACCCAGAAAGCGAGGGCAATCGCAAGGCAGACCGCTCCGAGGACGACACCTGCGGCAAGATTCGCCGATCGGGATCGCATGATGGGATGCCGATTGTGTGCTGTCATGCTCTCCCCGCCGAGAGGTCCAACCAGACGACTTGGTGCGAATTGTACTCCGGGCCGGCCTTCGCCACCAATGACCTGGAAACGCCCGCAGGATTCTAATCACCTCCGCGGCGACAGGGATTCCTGGGGGGGGAGTAGCGGGGGGGGGGCGCCTTAACGGATCGGGGTGTCTGCCTCGAAGTCGTAGAGCGTCACGCGGCGCAGGGTGTAGTGCGCGACCCAGTAGCCCCGCAGTGCCTGGACGTACTGGCTGAGTGCCGCGTCCTTCTCCGACTGCGCGATGTACAGATTGTCGATGGCGATCCGGCCGATGACGTAGCGGTTGTAGGCGACTTCGAATCGGCGCCCGGCGACCGTGTCCGCCTTGGCGGACAGCACCAGGTTCCGCCGGGCCTGCAGCAGCTGCAGGGCGGCGAAGTGGGCCTCCTGTGCCGTCTGTTCCCGGGTGGACTGTGCCTCACTCTGCACCCGCTCCCGGTCCGCCTGCGCCGCCTGGATTCCCTCCTTGCGGGCGCCCCACTGGATGAGAGGGATCTCCACCGCGAGGGTGAACTGCCGCGCCTCGAGCAGGTTTCGATAGGCTGCGCTCGCCTCCGACCCGGTCGCGTTGAACCCGTAACTCGCCTGCACCGTCGCCCCCATCCCGTTGTTGAGCTTTGCCTCGGTGATCCGCCGCCGGGCCTGCACATCCTGCAGCTCCGCATCGGTCACGCTGGACCGGTTGTGAAGCGCCTCCGATTCGGCCTTGGCAGTGTCGGGCTCGAAGGTCGGCACCGTGGCCGGTACCACGACCTCCAGCGGCGTTCCCGGGGCGACCCCCACTCCGAGCCGGAGCGCGGCGAGTGCCCGTTGGTAGGAGAGCAGCGCGCCGTCGGTTGAGGTGCGGGCCCGGAGCAGCGCGAGCTCGCTCTGCAGCAGGTCGTTCTCGCCGATCTTTCCGACCTCGAACCGTCCCTTGTTGAGGAGGTAGAGGGTGTCGTTCACGGCGACGTTCTTGGTGGCATTCGCGAGATCGACGCGCGCGGCGTAGACGTCGAAGAAGAGGCCGGTCACCGCGACGGCGATGTCTTCGCGCGCCTCGCGATACTGGCGCTCGGCGAACTCGGAGCGGAACGGTTGCTCCCGCCGGTCCCATCCGGCCGTGTTGGGCCGGAAGATCGATTGCCGGAGACCGATGAGCACCGGGGTCGAAGACCAGCTCCGGAACGACTGCTGCCCCGTGACGGACAACCGGGCAAGCGAGGAAGAGATGAAGAAGTCTCCGCCGGTGCCCGGGAGCGTCTGGGTGACCGTCGCCGTGAGTGCCGAGTTGAGCTGGTCCTGCGGCCGGAAGAGGGTGCTCCCGTCAGGCTGAAGCACCTGGATGATCGAGCGATTGTAGGCCGGCAGCGTACCACCAAGCGAGAGTTGCGGGAGCAGCCGGGAGTAGAAGGCACTGTTGCGAAAGTGGGCCGCGTCGCGGCTCGCCCGCGCAGCCCGGGCCAGGGGACTCTGCTCCTGCGCCATGGCAATGGCCTGCGGCAGGGTCAGGGGCTGCTGGGCGCCAAGCGGCGAGGCGAGAAGCAGGGCGGTGCCGACCGTCGCGAGGACGCGGCGCACTCCCGTCAGGGGCGTCGTGGTCATGGGCATCATTCGTAGCGGAGGCAGGTCACCGGATCCTGGCGGGCGGCACGATAAGCCGGAACGATTCCGAAGATCAGTCCGACGGCGAAGGAGACCCCGAAGGCGATGATGACCGAGGGCGTCGACACGATCGTCCGCACGCCTGCCGCCCGCTCGATGATCACGCTCAACGCCACGCCGAGGATCACGCCGGCGACTCCACCGGCGACGCTGATGAGCACGGCCTCGCTCAGGAACTGGAACAGGATCTCGTTCTGGGTGGCGCCCATCGCCCGGCGGACGCCGATCTCGCGGATGCGCTCGAGCACCGAGGCGAGCATGATGTTCATGATGCCGATGCCGCCAACGACGAGCGAGATCGAGGCGATCGCGCCGAGCACGATATTGAAAATCGTCTTGGTCCGCTGCTCCTGCTTGAGCAGCAGTTCCGGAACGCTGATCTCGAAGTCCACCACGGTGTTGTGGCGCCGTTCGAGCATTCGCCGGGTGATCTCGGCGACCGCAGGCACCTCGCGCGAGTCCGCCACCCGCACGATGATCCGGTCAAGCTGGTGCAGGTTGGTCCGTTCGGCGCGCTGCTCGTCGCTCTCCTGGTCCTCGCCGTTCACGGAAACGTTCACCTGCTTCGCGGCCTGCTCGAGGTCCCGCTGGGTGAGCAGTGCCCGGTTCCGGAAACGGAGCAGCATCGTATGGACGGGGACGTAGACGTCGAGGTTGGCGTCGCGAATCCCGAGCCGCTGGGCGGTCTCGGCACTCACCCGCCGGTCCGCGAGCACGCCCACTACCGTGAGCCAGGTGTCGCCGACCTTGATGGGCCGGCCGATGGGATCCTCGGTGGTGAAGAACCGGGTCCGGACCCCGTACCCGATGATCGCCACGGGGAGGCCACGCTCTACCTGCTCCTGGTTGAACCACTGCCCTTCCCCGAGCGCGAGGTTCGTCAGGCGGAAGTAGGTGGTGTCGACGCCCAGCAGTTTTCCCGAACGGCTGCGGCCTTCACGGGTGATCGTGCTGTTCACGACGATCTCGGCGCTGGTGGCCTCGACTGCTGGAATCACCCGCCCGATCGCCATGGCATCGTCGTAGGTGAGCCCGGGCGTGAACTTCTTGGTCTGCTTCTCCGGCTGGTCCTTCACCCGCCCTTCCTTCTGCTCGACGAGCGGCGTGATCATCACATTGTTGGAGCCCAGGAGCCGCATCTGCTCCAGGATCTCCTGTTCTGCGCCGTTCCCCACGGCGAGCATCGCGATCACCGACGCCACTCCGAAGAGAATGCCCAGCGAGGTGAGGGAGGCACGGAGCCGGTTGTGCTGCACCGCTTCGAAGGCGGTCCGGAGGGCGAAGCTGCCCTGCGTCACGACCTCTGAACGGAGCCGCTCGAGGCTTTCGCGGTCGAATCGCACGGTTCAGCGCTTCTTCGCCGGCGGAGCGGACTTCCCCGAATCGGGATGTGCCGGGAGCGGGGTGCGCACCGGCGAGGCGGTATCCCCGCCCGCCGCGGTGCCGGCCGTGGAACCGGGCAGTCGCTCGATCGTGAGCTTCTCCTTGTCCTTCGGCACGGAGAGCAGCACGCGGTCGCCTTCGGCCAGCCCGCGTTCCACGATCACTTCATCGTCGTTCATCGCGCCGGTCGCGATCTCCTGCTTGATGATCCGGCTCCCGGTCTGCTTGTAGACCAGCGGGATGCCATTCTCGCTGCTCACCGCCTCCAGCGGAATGAAGAGGGCGTTGTCGCTCTTGTGGGTTTCGATCGCGTTGCCACTGGTCATCCCCGGCCGGAGCGTGGTGTCCGCCTGATCGACCGTGACCTTGACCTCGAAGACCTTGGCATCGGTGTTGGGGCGCTGCTCCCCGACATTCGCGACGCTGGTGACCTTGCCGGTGAGCCGCTTGGTCGGATCGGCGTCGAGCGTGATGACCGCGGGCTGGCCGACCGCGATCTTCCGCACGTCGATCTCGTTGACATAGGTGACCGACTCCATCTGGGTGAGATCCGGCAGCGTGGCGACGCCAGGATCCCAGGCGTTCACCTGTGACCCGGCCGTGCGCTTCTTGCCGTTCCACTCCTTCACATAGATCACCATGCCGGGAGCCGGCGCCCGCACCGTGAAGCCCTGCATCACGTCCTGGACCATCTGCAGCATGTTCTTCTGGCGATTGAGGTCCGCACCGACCTCGCGCATCTTGGCCTGCGCCTGCTCGGTCCGCGTGGCATAGTCCAGCTTGGCCTGGGCCAGGGCCCGCTCGGCCTTCTCGAGATCGATCTCCGCCTGCCGCCGGACCGTCGGTGCCTCATAGGCGGCCTGCTCCTTCGCCAGCCGCTTCTCCTCGAGCCCGAGTTCCATGGTGCGGATGTCCTCCCTGGCCTTGGAGAGGTTGAGGGTGGAGTCCAGCATCGCCTGCTCGTAGACCGCCTCCGCTTTCTGGAGCGCGAGACTCACTTCCGCCACCTTCGAGGCGACCGACGAGCGGTCGAGTTCGGCCACCACGTCGCCCTCTTTGACGATCGTGCCCTCGGGAACGATCGAGGCCAGCTTCATCTGGTAGATCTCGGCCTGCTGCGCGTTGGGTGGCGCAGTGATCTGAACGAACTTCCGCGCCCGCAGCTCCCCCGAGGTCGTGACCGTCACCCGGAACTCACCCCGCTTCACCCTGGCGATCACCGCCGCATCGGTACCCACCGGATTGCGCGCGAAGAGCCATGCCGCCGGCACGCCGACCAGCAGCACCCCGCCCACGAGCAGCGACCGGCGCGATCGAAGGAATGACATGGCGGCCCCTCAACTGGAGTGTTGGCCGTGACTGGGAATCAGCCACGGCGGTGCGAGATAATGTGTTAGGTCGCGCGCAGGCCCGCAAATCCGGTCGCCGACCACGCCGGCGGGGCCGGAGATCGCAAGGGAACGACAACGGATGGCGTGCTGGGACTCTGGTGTGGACGCACCGGGGCCCCAAAGGGTTGCAGGGAGGGACGATGCTGGGTCGGGCAGGTCTACCGCCGTTCCGCGAAGAAGTCGCGGAGCAGCGTACCACATTCGTCGGAGAGCACCCCGCCGATCACTTCGGCCTGGTGGTTGAGCCGGGGATGCCGGGCGATGTCACCGAGCGAGCCGGTCATCCCGGCCTTCGCGTCCCACGCCCCGAAGACGACCCGCCCGACCTTGGCAAGGACGATCGCCCCGGCGCACATCGCGCACGGCTCGAGGGTCACATAGAGCGTCGCCTCGGGCAGCCGGTCGGTACCGGTGTGGCGCAGTGCGCGCTGGACCGCGAGAAACTCGGCGTGTGCCGTCGGGTCGCTTCGGTCGACCGTCTCGTTGTGCGCCTGACCGACGACGGCTCCTTCCCTGACGACGACCGCACCCACTGGCACCTCGCCGCGGGCACTCGCCTCGTGAGCGAGTACCAGCGCGGCGCGCATGCCCGCGAGATCCCTGTCCGAGACCGGCGCGGAGCTCATGCCGGCTTGCGGAAGGTGAGGCCATCTCCCTCGCGCCCCACCTCGATCGTGTCCCCGTCCGCGAAGCGACCTTCAAGCAGTTCGAGAGCGATCGGGTTCTGCAATCGGCGCTGGATCACCCGCTTGAGCGGCCGCGCTCCAAAGACCGGGTCGTACCCTTCGGCGGCCAGGAGGTCCTTCGCTTCCTGGGTGACCTTCAGGGTGAGATTCCGTTCCGCGAGCAGCTTCGTGAGACGCGCAAGCTGCAGCGTGACGATCTCCGCCAGGTCCGTCCGGCCCAGCTGCCGGAAGACGATGATGTCATCCACCCGATTCAGAAACTCGGGCCGGAAGTGGTGGCGGAGCTGGTCCCGGACCTGCGCCTCGACCAGCCCCCAGCCGCTCCCTTCCTGTTCGCCGGCCTCCAGGATGAGCTGGCTCCCGATGTTCGAGGTCATGATGATGACGGTGTTCCGGAAGTCCACCACCCTGCCCTGACTGTCCGTCAGGCGCCCGTCGTCGAGAATCTGCAGCAGGACGTTGAAGACGTCGGGGTGTGCCTTCTCCACCTCGTCGAACAGCACCACGCTGTACGGCCGGCGCCGGACCGCCTCGGTGAGCTGGCCGCCCTCGTCGTAGCCGACGTAGCCCGGCGGCGCGCCGATCATCCGGGACACCGAGTGCTTCTCCATGTACTCGGACATATCGAGCCGCACCATCGCACGTTCATCGTCGAAGAGGAACTCGGCGAGCGCTCGTGCCGTCTCGGTCTTGCCGACACCGGTGGGGCCAAGGAAGATGAACGAGCCGGTCGGCCGGTTCGGGTCGCTCAGGCCGGCGCGGCTCCGCCGCACCGCGTTGGACACGGCCTCGACGGCCGGCCGCTGGCCGATCACCCGCTGCGCGAGCTCCGCCTCGAGCCGAGTCAGGCGCTCACGATCGGATTCCAGCATCTTCGACACCGGAACGCCGGTCCACTTGGCCACCACCTCGGCAATGTCCTCGGCGTCCACCTCTTCCTTGAGATACTTGCCCTTCGCCTGGATCTGGGCCAGCCGCTGCTCATTGGTCTGGATCTGCTGCTCGAGCTGGGGAATGCGCCCGTACTGCAGCTCGGCGGCCTTCTGCAGGTCGCCACGCCGCGTCGCCTGATCCATCTCGGTCCGGAGCGCCTCGACCTCCTGCTTCCGGTTCTGGATCTCGGTGATGGCCAGCTTCTCCGCCTGCCACTGCGCCTTCATCGAGCCGGACTGCTCCTTCAGCTCGGCCATCTCCTGCTCGACCGCGGTGCGCCGCTCCACCCCGGCCTTGTCCTTCTCCTTGAGCAGCGCCTGCCGCTCGATCTGAAGCTGCAGAATCCGCCGCTCGATGACGTCGATCTCCTGGGGCAGGCTGTCGATTTCCATCCGGAGCCGGCTGGAAGCCTCATCGACGAGGTCGATTGCCTTGTCGGGCAGGAACCGGTCGCCGATGTAGCGATCCGAGA
Organism: Gemmatimonadales bacterium; assembly: GCA_044229445.1. GTDB lineage: Bacteria > Gemmatimonadota > Gemmatimonadetes > Gemmatimonadales > GWC2-71-9 > JADJOM01. The sequence continues at coordinate 25,336 of JBGASX010000006.1, forward strand.
GCGTCGCGGCCGCGACCAGCGCGTTGTCGGTGATGCGGATGCCGTGGTGAATCTCGTACTTCTCCTTGAGGCCGCGCAGGATGGCAATCGTGTCCGTGACGCTGGGCTCCCCCACCATGACCGGCTGGAAGCGGCGCTCGAGTGCGGCATCCTTCTCGATGTGCTTGCGATACTCATCGAGGGTGGTGGCCCCGACAACGTGGAGCTCGCCCCGGGCAAGTGCCGGCTTGAGCAGGTTGCTGGCGTCCACCGCGCCTTCCGCGGCGCCGGCACCGACGATCGTGTGCAGTTCGTCGATGAAGACGACGTAACGGCCCTCCGCCTCGGTGAGTTCCTTCACCACCGCCTTGAGGCGCTCCTCGAACTCGCCACGATACTTCGCGCCGGCGAGCAGCAGGCCGATGTCGAGCGCGATGATCTCCCGGTTGCGCAGCGACTCCGGCACGTCGCCATGCACGATCCGCTGCGCCAGGCCTTCGACGATGGCGGTCTTGCCAACGCCCGGCTCTCCGATGAGCACCGGGTTGTTCTTGGTCCGGCGCGAGAGCACCTGCATGACCCGCCGGACCTCCTCGTCCCGGCCGATCACCGGATCGAGCTTACCCTTCCGCGCCTGGTCGGTGAGGTTCCGGGTGTAGCGCTCGAGGGCCTGGTACTGTCCCTCGGGAGAGTCCCCCGTGACCTTGTGCGAGCCGCGCACATCCTTGAGTGCCGCACGGAGCTGATCGACGGTCACCTTGCTGGCGCCGAGCAGCTGCCTGGCCGTCGTGCCCTTCTCCTCCATCAGCCCGACCAGCAGATGCTCGGTCGAGATGTAGGAGTCACCGAGGGCCTGCGCCTCCGATTCGGCGCGGTCATACACCTTGTGGAGCTCACGGGCGAGCGTCGGCTCGCCGCCTCCCTCCTGCCGGGGAAGACGATCGAGCTCGCGGGCGGTCTCCGCGATCAACGAGGTCACGTTGAGCCCGGCCTTCTGCAGCAGCGGGCGGACGACGCCCTCCTCCTGCGCCAGCAGCGTGGCGAAGAGGTGCGTGTCATTCACGACGGGATTCCCGCGCCTCGACGCCTCCTCAGCTGCATCGCGGAAGGCTTCCTGGGCCTTGAGGGTCAACCGTTCGGGTCTGATCATGGGATTCTCGACTGTTCGTTTCGACAATACACGTCCCGGCGGACAACCGTAAGCGTCCACCGCCGGGGCTCTCGAATTCGGGCTTCAGCCAGGATCAAGGCAAGTGGCGGGCCCGGAAACCCTGCCGACGTGGCAGGCCCAGGTGGGAGGGAGCACGCCATTCCGGGGCCGAATGAAGCGAGGGACCCGACCCGGTTTGCACCGTGGCGGATCCCTCTCCCGATCACCAGCGCGGGCCCCTTGTTTGGAGCGACTCACCGCCTGGCGATCATCCTCAGCGTGTAGCGCTCACCGTCGACCACGAGTTGCGCGTAGTAGACGCCCGGGGTCAGTTCCCCGTTTCCACCATTCTGCAGCTTTCCATCCCAGTAGGCCTCGTAGGCCCCGCAGCGGAGCCGGAGTCCCTGCAGTCGCTCGCCGTTGGAACTCAGCAGGATCGGCACGGCCACCGACTGGACCAGGACGTTGTAGATCTTCAAACTGACTAGTGGCTGATGACCTCGCTCGCAGAGTTCCGGGTTCAGCACGAAAGGAATCGTTGTCGACGGGAAGAACGGGTTGGGATAGTTCTCCCGCAGTTCCACTTTCGGTGGGGGCCGTTCCTGCGCGGACGCGGGGCCACCGAAGCCGAGGAGCAGCGCGAGAATCCACCCCGGCCAGCGACTTCCGACCATGGGTTTCTCCTCTCCTGACATTCGTTGTTCGGTAGCCGTACCTCCATGAGTAGGCTGCCAAGATCGTCGGGGCTGCCGGTCCACGCAAGCAATCCGCGGGCCCGGGAACGCGGCGGGGAGGAACGCCCCGCACCGGACGCCCTCCCCTGACCTGCATTGTGGGAACCCTTCATGGTCCCAAGGCCAATACGCATAAGGGGGTGGCGGCGTTACACCCAGCCAGCCAGCTTCGGCCCCGCGACCCGGCCTTCGCCCCGCCGTACGGTGAGTCCCTCTGCATCGGCCCACTCAAGGAGGGGAATCACGAACTTTCTGCTCAGACCTGTTTCGTTCCGCACCGCACCTGGGGAGATCTCCCCGGCCGCCCCGAGAGCCCGGAGCACCGCGACGTAGCGGGCGAGTGCCGGCCTGCCGAAATATCGGTCCCGCTCGACGGCCATGATTCGGCCCCCTCGTGCCGCAAGACGGAGGGCATCACTTACGGCCCGCAGCCCGAGGCTCGCCTCGAGTTCGGTCACGGTTGGCGGGGAGAGGCCTCCCGCTTCGATCGCGGCCACCAGTCGATCAAGCATGGCGTCGCCACCCGCGGCGGTCGGCCGGAACTCCGGCTCATGAATCAGCCCGCCCGAAGCGACCAGCCCCTTCGCCTTGAGGAGGCGATCGACTGCCGCCACTGCCGCCGGACCATGGCGTCCCAATCCCTGACGCAGTGTCTCGGCCGGCATGCCCGGATCGGACGGATGGGCCTGGTGCCAGGCGTGCACCGCAGCCAGCGCAGCCCGGCTGGCCTCGGCGACCAGCGCTGGAGAGACGAGGAGATCTCCGACCCGGATCAGTTTGAGGGAGGTCACGCTCAGTGACGCCTCTGCGGGAGGGACACCGAGAAGGACCGGCAGCAGAGACTCGGGGATGCCCCTCGGGCGCCTGGTGGCCAGCGCGCGGAGCCTCGCCGACGGTTCCCGGCTGTCGATGCCATCGGGCCAGACTGCCCTGCCGACGGGAGGCAGCGGATCGAGCACCCAGCCGCCACCGATCACGCTCACGGGGCTGTAGCTCCTGAGGACGAAGCGGTCCGCACCGCGTGCGACGATCGGTTCCTCCAGCACCAGCCGCACCGGGGCGGAGGCGCCCGGAGCGATCGGTGCCCGCAGGTGCGCGCGAGCCAGCGCTTCGACTGTCCCGAGGTGGACCCGCACCCGATCCTGATGGGTCAGCGCGCGGGAGGCGCCGGGAAGCAGCTCGAGCGCCACGTCGATTGCGCTGGTCGCCTGCCAGGGGTCGTCGAGATGCACCAGCACCTGGCCACGCTCCGCCTGATCGCGGTCGACGCCGGCGAGGCCGGCGGCAAGCCGATCCCCGGGCAGCGAGGTGGTCAGCGCCGTCCCATGGCGCTCCAGGGAGCGGACCCGCCCCTCGACATTTCGCGGCAGCAGCCGTACCGCATCCCCGATCTTGAACGAGCCGGACCAGGCGGTGCCCGTGACCACCGTGCCGGCACCGGGAAGGGAGAAGGCGCGGTCGACCGGCATCCGGGCGAGGTCGTCCTTTGCGCGGCGGCGCGGCACGTGCGCGCTTCGGGTCGCGATTTCAGCGCGCAGCGCATCGAGTCCGAACGCCGTGCGTGCCGACGTCGCGATCGGAGGCGAGAATGCGACCGGACTCGCGGTCAGCCACTCGGCGAGTTCCGCCTCCAGCATCTGGAGCCAGTCCGGTTCGACCAGATCCGCCTTGGTGATCACCGGGATGCCCAGCGGGACCCGCAGCTGTTCCACGACCGCGAGATGCTCCCGCGTCTGCGGCATGATCCCCTCGTCGGCGGCGACGATCAGCAGGACCAGGTCGAGGCCGGCTGCGCCGGCCACCATCGTACGGACGAGATCTTCATGGCCCGGGACGTCCACGACACCGGCGATCTCTCCCCCCACCATGCGGAGCGGCGCGAAGTGGAGATCGAGGGTGATGCCACGGCGCTGTTCGTCCGCCAGTGGATCCATGCGCTGACCGGTGAGCGCTTCGACCAGGGCGGACTTGCCGTGATCGATGTGCCCCGCGGTGCCGATGATCATGCCGCGTTCCAGGCCTGGCCGAGCCAGAACTCCAATGCGGGGAGCGGGGCGCCTTCCGCCATATGGAAGCGGATGTAGCGGGCCACGAGTCGCCGGTGCGCGGCAGCGTGACGGGCGTCGAGAAGCGGGAGCGCCCCACTCGGTTCGGAGAACTGGCTGAGCGCGAGGCGCGCGTCGGCCGGCAGCACGGTGGTTTCGACGCTCCGGGCGCACTGGACGCAGAGGGCGCCACCGTCGGGGGGGCTGAAGGCGACGTCACCCCCGTCGGGCAGGGGCCGGCCGTCGCGTGCACAGCGTCCCAGTGCCGGCGCGAAACCGAGCGCACCAACCAGCTGCCAGAGCGCGCGGAGACTCACCGCCGCGAGATCATTCGAGGAGACCTCCTCGAGCTGATGCAGGGCTTCCAGCAGCACCTCGTACGCTTCGGGATGCGGTTCTGCGGGAGCAACGCGGAGGACGACCTCGGCCGCCGCCGTGGCAGTGGCGTAGCGTCCGACATCCGCCGTCAGCTGCACCGGGAGCGTGGAGAGATCGAAGGCGGTCAGGGTGTGGAGATCGTGCCGCTCGGAGAGAAGGATGTGGGCCTGTCCCGAACTCAGCACCTGCAGCCCGGCGCCGAATCGGCTTCTGGGGCGCGACGCACCCTTGGCGATGGCGCTCTGCACCCCGAAGTCTCGGGTCGCCAGTCGCACGATCCGGGAGGTCTCGCCGTAGCGCATCGCGGAGAGGATGATTGCGGGAGTGGAGACGAGGGGCATAGCTCGAAGATAGTTCCGAATTGCGAGTTCCGAGTGAGAACCACCCGAGGCCAGCATCCAGTTCACCTGCGGGGATTCAACTCGGTACTTCGAACTCGGTACTCGGAACTACGGCGGCGGAATCTCGGTGACCATCGCCGCGACCGGGCAGGCCCCGACAGTGAGCAGCTTCGACTCGCTGAGGTTCCGCCGAAGGACATGGACCTTTCCGGTCCCGCCATTACAGGACCCGGCCTCGAGTGCGTACACCCGCTCCTTCGAATCGACCGCGACACCGGAATTGGTCGGGATCGCTACGCCATTCCCGGCGCCGCGGATCAGGCTGCGGTTCAGCAGGTCGAAGACCATCAGCCCCTCGCTGTAGGAGCTGAGGTAGAGCCGATCGGTGCCGTTGCTCGCGATTGCGCCCGGCGCGGAACCGAAACCCACGAAGTTCCCGAGTTCGCTGCGTCCGACGGGATCGATCAGCGTCAGGCGGCCCTCCGTCACCCCGTCATTCGGCCCGCGGTTCAGCACGTAGAGTACGCCATCCGACGGTACTGCCCCGGAGCCGGCGTTGCCCGGACCGGGCAGGAGAATCGAATCAATTCCGGTGGCGAGCCGGTTGGTGACGGGGTCGACCACCGAGATCCAGCTCGGGCCGGGCGGGACACCCAGGGGCAGGTTGCCGTTCAGGACAAAGAGCCGACCGCGCGTGTAGACTGCGGCTTGCGGGGAGCGGCCGACGCCGATGCTCGTCGTCGTGTCGCCGGTGAGGTAGTTGATGCGGGTGACGGTGTTGAGGCCGGGGTTCGCGACGTAGGCGATGGAGTCATCCACGATCGCGGCGCCGGTGGCCCCCGAGCCGGGGGCGAGCGGAATGGTTCGGACCAGCGTGCGCGTCTGAAGGTCGACCACCGCCACCGCGTCGGCAGCGCCGAGGGGCACCAGGGCCCACCCGTTCAGCGAACTGAGGCTGCCCGGGGTCGCATTGATCGCCCCGAGGGGGACCACGACCGCGGAGGCGGGCGACTGCACCGGGATCACCTCGAGCGCCGGGACGGTGCTGTCCACCACCAGCAGCGCCTCTTCGGCTGGCGGCAGCGGTTCCTGCGCCCGGGCGCAGGCGAGGAGTGTGCTGAGGACTAGCGACCCAAGAAGGAGCGTGCGCCGGAGCGTCATGGGCTGAAAGATGCAAAGGTCCCGGCTCCGGCGCGACCGGGGAGCGCAGGAGAGTCCCCGCCGCCCCCCGACCCGACTCGCACACCCGTCCTGCGGCGGTTCGGGGAGGCCCCGCTCCAACGTCGGCGATCCCCCCGAACGGTCGTGCGTGCTACAAGCCCACCGTGAGCCCGGCGAGAATCGCCCGGCCCCGACCCCGGAAGGCCACGATCGCCTCGTACTTCCGGTCGAAGAGATTCTCCACCCGTAGCGTGCCGGTCAGCCCCAACCGGCCGGCCGACTCGTGCAGCAGATCGACCGAGGCATCCGCATCCACCGTGACGTAGCTCGCGAGCGTCGTCCGGACCGAGGGGAACGGCCGGAAGTCCACATCGTCCCGCCGCCCGACATAGTTCATGCCGAGCCCCAGTCCGAGCCGGTCGGCGAGCCGCGTGCGGGCGTCGAGCCGGGCGCTGTGCGCCGGGCGGCGGATCAGTGTCTGCCCGTTGACGAAGACGTCGCCGGCTCCCGTTGCCAGGCCGGCATCGTCGACCCGGGTCTTCAGAAAGGTATAGGAGCCGGTGATCGTGGTGCCGCGCACCGGGCGAACATCGACGGTGACTTCGACCCCTCGGCTAGTGGCCCGGGTCACGTTGCGATAGTTGGGAAGGCCGGGCGCCACGTTGCCGTCATACTGGATCAGGTTCCGGAAGCGCTGATCGAAGTAGTTCGCCGCAAGCGTCACCGTTCCACCGGCCAGCGCCTGTTCCAGTCCCAGCTCCCAGCTCCGGCCCTGCTCCGGCTTGAGGGCGGGGTCGCCCACCTCGAAGGCGCCGTGCGCGAAGTTCTCGCGAATCGATGGCTCCTTGAATGCCGAGCCGATGGAGCCGCGGGCCCGGAGCCCGCCGGCGATCGCGTAGACGGCGCCCGCCCGATAGGTGAAGTGGGTGCCGAACTGCTGGTTGTCATCGAGGCGCACGCCGAGGTTGAGCAGCGACCTCGCGCCAAGATTGATGATCGTCTGGCCGTAGAATCCGACGTTGCGCCGGGCGGCCGCGAACGACGAGCCGAGAATCGAGCCGGCGTACTGGGAGCCCGAGGTCGAGAGCTCACGCAGGTCCTCGAACTCCGCCTGGCCGCCCGCCGTGACCTTGATGCCGGAGGTCGCCTGGATGATGCCGCGGGCATCGACCGAGCGGCGCAGGGTGCGGGTCTCGCTCGACGAGTAGAAGCCCAGCGTATCACCCGGGTTGTCGGAAGGATTGGCGGCGCCATCGTTCTGGCTGTGCGAGGCGAGCAGCACCCGGACTTCCGCGCGGTCGGTGAAGCGATGCGCGACCTCGAGTCCGAGCGTGGTGGCATCCTGCAGCGTGCGCTGATTGCTGTCGACCGCCACGCCGGTGTAATCCGTGGGAAAGTGAAAGGTGTTGTCGCCGGTGCGGGCCGTGAGGGTCAGATCGGTCCGGGCATCGGGCCGAACGGTGAGCGCGCCGCTGGCCACGGTACTCCGGTATCCGCTGTTGAACGCGTAGATGCCGTCGGTGCGGAAGCGGGAGAGACTCGCCGCGTAGGACACCTGCTCCGATCCTCCGCTCGCGCCGAGCTCCCCGCGCCAGGTGCCAAACGTCCCGGCCTGAGTCCGGGCCTCTGTATGGAGGCGCCCGCTCCCGCGGCGGGTGATGATCTGGACAACGCCGGACATGGCGTCGGAGCCATAGAGCACCGATGCGGGACCGCGGACGACCTCGATACGCTCGATATCGTCGGTGCTGAGGGTTCCGAAATTGAAGCTTCCCCCAGCCTGATTCACCGGGACGCCATCGACCAGCACCTTCACGTAGTCGCTCTCACCGCCGCGGAGGAAGAGCGAGCTGACCCCGCCGAAGGAACCGCTCGAGACGACGCTCGCACCGGGCACTTCGCGAAGGGCATCCTCGAGGAAGTAGACGCCGCGCTGCCGGAGCTCCTCGCCGCTGATCACGGTCGTCGACGCGACGGTGCGGCTCTGGAGGGTCGGGGCACGATCCGCGGTGACCACGAGCTCCTCGAGCTGGGTGGCGCTGTCCGCGGTGCTCTGCTGGGCGACGAGCGGTGCGGCGAATGCGACCGCGAGAAATGGCAGGGTGACGAGAGTACGCACGGGACAGCCTTTCAGGAAACCGGCGTTTCGCCGGGCTTGAGTGGAACGATCTGCGGTGCGCCGTCGCACCAGGTGGTGATGGCCACGGGCCATTCGAACACCCGGGTGACATGCTGCGGCGTGAGCACGTCCGCCGGCGCGCCGTCGACCACGCATGTCCCATGATGGAGGAGCACGAGCCGGTCGGCGTAGCGGGCGGCCAGATTGAGGTGATGGGTCACGAGCAGGGTGGCGATGCCCTGCCCCGCGAGCCCGCGGGCCAGTTCGAACACTTCCATTTCGTGCCTGACATCGAGGGAGGCGGTCGGCTCATCGAGCACGAGCAGCCGGGGATCCTGCGCCAGGGCGCGGGCGATGCGGACCCGCTGCCACTCGCCACCCGAGAGCGTGTCCGTCCGCCGGCCGGCCAGTGCGGCCACGTCGGCTCGGCGCATCGCCTCGGCGATGACCCGACGGTCCCCTTCGCCCGGCGAGGCGACCGGACCGAGGTGCGCGTAGCGCCCGAGCGAGACCGTCTCCTCGACGGTCAGCGGGAAGAGCGTTTCCTCCCGCTGCGTGACCACGCCCACCACCTGGGCCATCTCCCTCGGTCCCCACTCACTCAGCGGGCGGCCGAGCAGCTCCACGCTTCCGCCGGCGAGCGGCAGCGTGCCGAGCAGGGCACGCAGCAGCGTGGTCTTGCCGCTGCCGTTGGGCCCGACCACGGCGACCAGTTCTCCGGCCGTGAGCGCGATCGTGACATCCGACAGCGCCGGTCGCTCCGTCCGGGGATAGCGCACGCTGAGACCGCTGCCGCGGATGATCATGCGAGGTTCTTCCGGAGCAGGACGGCGAAGAGCGGCACTCCCACGAGGGCGGTGACGATACCGACCGGCAGTTCGATCGGCGGTGCCACCGAGCGGGCGAGCGCATCGGCCAGCACGAGAAACGCGCCTCCGACGACGAACGCGGCCGGCAGCAGCGTGGCGTGGAGCGGTCCCCAGAGGCGCCGGATTGCGTGGGGAACGACGAGACCGACGAAGCCGATCATCCCGCAGGTCGCGACGGCAGCGGCCGTCAGGCACCCGGTGGCGAGATACGCCGTCCGCCGGAGCCGATGCGGATCCACGCCGAGATGTCTCGCGGAATCGTCGCCGAGGGCAAGAAGGTCGAACCACCGCGCGTGCCAGCCGAGGATCGCGAGCGGCAGCACGCTGTAGGCGGCGAAGATCGCAACCGCCTGCCACGACGCCGCCCCGAGCCCGCCCAGCATCCAGAGGAACGCATTCCTGAGCTGACCGGCCTGGGAGAGGGTCAGAATCGCGCCGACCAGCGCGGAGGTGAACGCGCTGACGACGACGCCGGCCAAGAGCAGTACATGCGCGTCGAGGCGCCGTCCCTGCACCAGGCTCAGCCGGTAGACCAGCGCGAGGGCCAGCATCGCGCCGCCGAACGCGGCCAGCGGGAGCGTCCAGGCGCCGCCGATGCCGATCGCGATCACCAGCACCGCCGCGATGGCGGCGCCGCCAGAGATGCCAAGGAGGTAGGGGTCCGCCAGCGGATTCTGAATCAGAGCCTGCAGCACCGCGCCGCTCACGGCGAGGCTGCCCCCGACCAGGAACCCGAGGAGCACTCGTGGCAGGCGGAGCTGCCGGATGATCGTGCCCCCTTCCGCCGATCCATCCAGCAACGCGCCCGACACCTGCCCCGGCGTGAGCCGCACCGCGCCAAGACCGAGGCCGGCGAGGAGCGCAGCGACCGCCAAGAGGGAGAGCCCCACGACCCGGCCGAGCCTCATCGGGGGACCGCCCGCAGCGCGGCCCGCAGTTCGGCGATCACTTCCGGTGCCCGTGGGCTCGGTCGGCCAAAGGCCGGGGTCATCAGGCGCACGAAGCGGCGTTCGCGCACGGCGTCAATCGCGCGCCACTCCGGACGCGCGGCGAACCGGGGGGCCCCGCTGTCGCTGAGCAGGATGAGGTCGGGATTCCGTGAGGCGATCGCCTCGATGCTCACCGGCGCGGACGGCTCGCCGAGATCGGCGAAGAGGTTGCGTCCCCCGGCGAGCGCCAGGATCTCGCTCTGAAAGCTTCCCGTGCCGATGGCGATCGGCGGCTGGTCCCATGCGAGGAGGAGCACGGTCGGTCGGCGAGAGGTGTCGGCGATCGTGTCTCGCGCGGCCGCCGCGATCGCGCGGTCGAAGGCCGTCGCGAGCGAATCGGCGGAGGCGGAGTGGCCGAGCACGGGACCCAGCAGCCGCGCCAGGCGCGAGACGTCGGCGAGGTGATCCATGGTGAGCTGCGCGGCGGCGATGCCGGCGCCCCGCAGCTGCCGCAGCGCTTCGCCGTTCTGGGGCGAGCGATACAGCAGCACCAGGTCGGGATGCTGCGCGAGCACCGCTTCGATGTTCGGCGGAATGCCGTCACCGACACTCGGGACGGCGAGCGCGGCGGCAGGATAGTCGCACCAGCGGGTGCGGCCGACGAGCAGATCGCCCGACCCGATCGCGAACAGCAGCTCGGTAGTAGCGGGGCTCAGCGAGACGACGCGCCTGGCCGTCGTCTGGAGGCGGACCGTATCCCCGGCGTCATCGACCAGCGCCGGCCCGTGCGGTGCAACGGCACCGGACTGGCAGGCGATGAGCAGCGCACCTGGGAGGGCGAAATGAAATCGCCTGTCCCAGGGGAACCGGAGACAGGCGGACAAGAGCCGAAGAACGACGGCTGGAGTCGCCACCGAGCCCTCCCCCGAGGGTGTTCGTGGTGGCGCGAGACGAGAGGTCTCCTGGCTTCGGGCTCCTCACTCGCCTTCCCGGTTTCCCAGTGGCGATCCTGAGCGAGGTCAATTCTGCCCGTTACAGTGGCGGGGCCGCGCCGGCATTGCACCGGCTTCCGAGCGTCCCGTCTCGCGTGTTGTGTTGTTGACGACGCGCTAACCTAAGACAACGGTCCCTTCCCGGCAAGCTGCTGCGCAAGTTCAGTCTTGAGGCGCGCACGGTCCTGCTGATATTGCTGCCACTCGGCGGCGGGCACCTGCGCTTCACGCCCCGCATAGCGCGCGTCGAGCCGGGCGAGCTGATCGAGCAGCGCATTCTGCTGCACCGGCGCCGGTGCAACCGGGCGGCGATTCAGCACCCGGAATCCCACGAGGGCGAGCGTCAGCGCGACGGCGCCCACGAGCGCAGGCAGAATCCAGCCGCTGCTGTTGCCGGGGAAGTCGATTTCGAGCACAGTGCCAGCCGCCGCGGGCCCCGCCCACTGCTGAAAGGTGCGGCCTTCGATCGACTGACTGTCTGCCTTGGCGATCTGGCCGCCGGTCACGTGCCGGTCGAACTCCTCGAGCAGGACGTTCACCGTGGCGATCGAATCGCTCACCGGCAGCTTCACCCGTCCAGGTGTCGCGGGCAGGGCGTAGGTGAACATGAGCTGCTTCTGGCCTGGCGCCACCGGCGACACCAGCACGGCGCTGTCATTCCGCAGGAACAACCCGTCCGGTCCCACGTCGCCCTGCCCCACCTGGAAGCTGAGCGCGCCCTTCGGCAGCCGTGCCCCCCAGACGGGCGTCAAGGAATCCCGCGCGACCCGCGTGACGGCGCCGTCGTTCTCGAGGACCACGATCTCGAGCGCGGCGCGGGTACCGTCGTTCCCCGGCTTGCTGAAGACCAGGTGCCTGGAGGAGACGTGGATCGGCGCAGCAGCAGACGTGTCGGAGACGAACAGCACCAGCCCCGTGTCAGGCAGCTCGGCATCGACATGGAGTGGCGAGGAGAAGTACTCGATCCCGGCGTAGCCCGAGCTCAGCAGAAAGACCGACGAGGTGTCGGCGGCGTAGCGGAAGCGGAACTCGCCCCGCGGGCCGGCGATCGTCGAGTCGATGGGCCCCTGGGCCTTCCGGCCGACCCGGTGCAGCACGACTCGCGCATTCGCGACGCCGACGGTGTCCTTCCCGCGCGGGAGGAGCACCCGGCCCGCGGCGATGGCGGTCTTCTGGGCGGCGAGCGGAGCGGCACTGCACAGGACGAGAGCGAGGACGGCGAGCAGCGGTCGTGCGAGCGGCGCGTGGCGAAGCGAGAGGCGCATCAGGGCTGGAACTTTCCGAAATCCTCTGGATTCATCCTCTCGAGCCAGGCGCGGAGCTTCTCCGCCTCTGCCGACTGGTCGTCCGGTGCTACGGCCGCGTCGTCGGGGCCGTCCTCGAGGAGGGTGTCTTCGGTGAAGATGGGGGCCTGCACCCGGAGGGCGAGGGCGATGCTGTCGGATGGCCGGGCGTCGACCTGGAACACATGATCCGCCCGCGCCAGCCAGACCTCGGCGAAGTAGGTCTTCTCCTTGAGGGAGCTGATCCGGATGCGCTGCACCACAGCACCGAGCCCGACGATCACCGACTTGAGCAGGTCGTGGGTCATCGGGCGCGGAGGGCGCAGGCCCTGCATCTCCATGGCAATCGCGCTGGCCTCGGCGGGTCCGATCCAGATCGGAAGAACCCGCGTACCGTCCTTCTCTCGCAGGATCACCACCGGCGAGTTGGTGGTCCGGTCGAGGCCGAGTTGCGCGACAGTGACTTCGATCATCCCACCGCGTCGAGCAGCGCTTCCACCCGGTCCGTCTGCTCCCAGGGGAAGAACTGCAGGCCGCCCTTGGCGTAGGGCTTCCGGCCGAAGTGCCCGTAGGCCGCGGTCGGTGAATAGATCGGCTTGCGAAGGTCCAGCGCCTTGATGATGCCGCCGGGCGTCAGGTCGAACACCTCGCGCACCGCATCTTCGAGACGGGTGTCGGGAACGACGCCGGTGCCGAAGGTGTGCACCATGACCGAGACGGGATCCCGGACGCCGATCGCGTAGGCCACCTGCACCTCGCAGCGCTTGGCGAGCTTCGCCTCGATGATGTTCTTCGCCACCCAGCGCATCGCATACGCCGCGGAGCGGTCCACCTTCGAGGGATCCTTGCCGCTGAATGCGCCGCCGCCGTGACGGGCCATGCCGCCGTAGGTGTCGACGATGATCTTGCGCCCGGTCAGGCCCGCGTCACCATGCGGACCGCCGATGACGAAGCGCCCGGTCGGGTTGATGTGGATCTTGGTCCGGCCCGAGTCGAGGTGGATCTTGTCGAGCACCGGACGGATCACTTCCTCGATCACGCCCTCACGAATGGTGCGCTGCGACAGCTCGCGGCCATTCCAGTGCGCGGCGTGCTGGGTCGAGACCACGACCGTCTTGATCGCGACCGGCTTGTCACCATCGTACTCGACCGACACCTGGCTCTTGCCGTCGGGGCGGAGCCAGGGAAGCTGCGTCGTCCCGGCATCGCCCCGGCGGACGGCGGCGAGCCGTTCGGCGAGACGGTGCGCGACCTGGATCGGGAGCGGCATGCGCTCCTTGGTCTCGTCGGTCGCGTACCCGAACATCATCCCCTGGTCGCCGGCGCCGCCGGTATCGACGCCCTGCGCGATGTCCGGCGACTGGTTGTCGATCGAGCTCAGCACCGCGCAGGTATCGCCGTCGATGCCGTAGTTCGCGTCCGTGTAGCCGATCTTCTTGATCGTGTCGCGGACGATCTTGGGGATGTGGACGTAGGTCTTCGTGGTGATCTCTCCGGCCACGATCGCCATGCCGGTGGTCACCAGCGTCTCGCACGCGACGCGGCCCCGCTCATCCTCCTTGAGGATCGCGTCGAGCACGGCATCGGAGATCTGGTCCGCCACCTTGTCAGGGTGGCCTTCGGTCACGGACTCGGAGGTGAAGACGTGGCGGTGCGTCTTGGCCATGGAGAGCTTCGCGGTAGTAGTGAGTATGAAGGCCCAGTCGGGCCGCAGGATTCAAGGCGCAAAGTAGCCGAGCGGAGCAGGCCCGGCAACGGAGAAAGCGTCAGAAAAGTCGGGAATCGAAGTAGTCCCCCACCCCCTCGCGGAGGGCGCGGGTCACATCGCCCGGCCTGTCGGCGGCCAGCGCGGCTTTCGCGGCGGCTTCACACACCGACATCGGGACGGTCCGGATGACCCACTTCACCAGCGGAATCGCCGGCGGGCCGACGCTCAGCGTCCGGTAGCCCAGGCCGAGCAGCAGCACGACCGAGAGCGGATCGGAGGCCATTTCTCCGCAGACGCTCACGCCGATACCGGCGCGCTTCCCCGCATCGACGATGGTCTTGAGCTGCCGGACCACCGCCGGGTGATGCGGGCTGAACCGCTCGGCCAGCCGGGCGTTGCCCCGGTCCACGGCAAGCGTGTACTGCACCAGGTCGTTGGTGCCGACGCTGAAGAAGGCGCTGTGCTTGGCGAGTTCGTCGGCCAGGATCGCCGCCGCGGGCGTCTCGATCATCACCCCGACCGGCACCGAAGCCGCCGCCCTGACGCCTTCCCGCGCGAGGTTCAGCGCCTCCTCGAGCATCATCTCCCGCGAGTCGAGCACCTCCTCGACCCGGGTGACCAGCGGGAGCATGAGTTCAACCTTCCGGTCCGCCGCGGCGCGGAGGATGGCCCGGAGCTGGGGCCGGAAGATTTCCGGATGATCGAGGCAGACCCGGATCGAGCGCCAGCCGAGGAAGGGATTGGCTTCCTGCGGCGCGCGGAACGCCGCCGGGAACTTGTCGCCTCCGAGGTCGAACGACCGCACGATCACGGGATACCCCGGGAAGGCATCGCTGACCCGCCGGAAATAGTCGGTCTGTTCCTCTTCGGACGGGATGACCGCGCGACCGGTGACCAGAAACTCGGTCCGGAGCAGGCCGACACCCTGCGCATCGTGACGCGCCGCCGAGGCGATCTCGTCCGGCAGATCGACATTGCCCATGACGGTGAGGTTGACCCCGTCCGGCGTGATCGCCGCCTGGGTGACCGCACCTTCGAGCTCCAGCTCCAGCTTCTGGCGGCGCGACAGCAGCGCTCGCGCCCGTTCGATCTCGGCGCGGGTCGGCTCGACGTGGATGGTCCCGGTCTGTCCGTCGAGCAGGATCATCGCGCCGTTGACGATCTTCTCGAGCGCCCCGACCGCGCCCATCACGGCCGGGATGCCGAGGGAGTGCGCGAGGATGGCGGCGTGCGAGGTCCGGGTGCCCTCCTCACTGACCAGCCCGACCACGTGATCGCGGTCAAGCTGCACCGTGAGGCCGGGCGAGAGTTCCCGCGCCACGATCACGACCTGATCGTCCGCCGGCATCGACCAGAGATGCTCATGATCGCGCCCCATCAGCCGCGACAGCATCCGGTTGTGGATCGCGGAGAGATCGGCAAGCCGGTCGCGCAGGATGGCGTTGCCCGACCCCGCCCAGGTATTGCGGATCTCCAGCGCCTTGAACTCGTACGCCGTCTCGGCGCTGAGCAGGTTCTGCCGGATGAGCTGTTCGACGCCGGTCAGGAAATCGGCGTCGGAGGCCATGAGGATCTGGGCGTCGAAGATGTGCGATTCCTCGCGGCCCGCGCGCTCGCTCACCCGTTCCCGGAGCGACTCGAGGACATGAGCCACGTCCTTCACCGCCTCGTGCAGCCGGGCGACTTCGGCATCCGCCTCCTCCGCCCGGATGGCGCGATTGGGCACGTCCGGCACGTCGAGCCGGACGATCACCGCCGGCCCGAACGCCACGCCGGGCGAGACGCCGACGCCCTGCACGAGGGTGCTTTCGCTCATGACTCCCCGAATCCCCGGCCGACAAGGGCGGCGAGTGCTTCGACCGCGGCCGCCTCATCCTCACCGTTTGCCCGGAACATGATCATGCTGCCGCATTCCGCGGCCAGCATCATCACCCCCATGATGCTTTTGCCATTGACCGCCATGCCGTCCTTGACGATTTCGATATCAGACTTGAACGCACTGGCGGTCTTCACGATCTGCGCTGCGGGGCGCGCGTGAAGGCCGAGCTGATTCACAATCTGGGATTCCCGCTCGATCATGGCAGTCCCCAGGCGAGGAGAGAGGCCAGGCCGATGGCGGCCAGGCCGAAACGCACAGCGTTCGATCGCGGTCCGAGTGCCCACGCCGCGATCAGTCCGACCGTGACGGTGCCCGCCACGATCGGCAGTTCCCAACTGGTGGAAGCCTCCAGCAGCCACGCCGAGGCCAGCGGCAATGCGACCCCGACCAGCAGCCCCGCCGCGAGTCCGATGCGCTGCGCCGCGCCCGGAAGCCAGGACGTACCGATCGCACCGCCGACTTTCGCCCCGTGGGCCAGACCGGTCCGCAGCGCCCAGACCCCCGTGGCGAGGCGGAAGGCGTTGTACCCGAGAATCGCCGCCAGCAGTGCCCAGAGGCCGGCCCCGTAGACCACCGCCACGATGCTGGCACTCATCAGCGCCGGCACCAGCCCGGCCCAGAAGAGCTGATCGCCCAGCGCACCCAGCGGACTGGTGAGCGCGGTCCGGAGCCTGGAGATCTGCGGTCCCGGCACCTGGTCGTACTCGGCCCGCACCAGCGCGCCCAGGGCGAGGCCGGCCAGGTACGGATGGGAATTGAAGTATTCGGCCGACCGGATCTGCGCCTCGGCATGACGCGCCGGGTCGACGGACTTGAGATCCTCGAGCAGCGGCTCGGCCGCGTAGCCCATCCCGAGCCCCGTCATCCGCTCGTAGTTCCAGGAGGCCTGCACGCCCAGCAGGCGGAGCGAGGCCCGGGTGAATCCGGTGGTCATCGGAGCACCGCCGCCGTGAGGCCGATGCCGACGCCAACCGCAAGCCACTTGAGCCGCGCCCCTCGCCCGGCACCCCGCAGGGCCCCGCTCGCTGCAGCGGCGACGCCCGCGCCGATCGCCACCGCCGTCACCATCATCTGCCGCTCGCCGAGCGGCAGCCGCTCCCGCAGGAACTGGGCGGCCGCGATGGCGAGGCCCGCGAGCATCGCGCTGCGGAAGAGATCGCCGAGCAGCCCGCGGTACTGGAGCCGCGCAACGGTCGCCGCATCGCCGGCGGCGAGTCCGGCGCTCTGGCGCTGTAACGCCTGGCCGTTGAGCTCCCGCAGCCACTGCAGGCTGAGCCCACCCAGTACCGCGAAGCCGAGGGCGAAGAGCGTGGCGAGCCCGAGGGTCTGCTGCCACGGTCCGGCCGTCGAGAACAGCACCGCGCCGACCGTCCCGGCTCCGTAGTCGGGATAGCGGGCCGCGCCAACCGGCAGGACATCCAGCGCGAACAATTCCAGCAGGAGCCCCACGCGGAGTCCCGCCTCAGGATTGCCGAGGATCAGGCCCGCCCCGGCCCCCACGATGAGGGGACGGGAGAGGAGTGCCTGCGGAAAGCTGACCAGATCGATGCCGACGACGGTACCCCAGGCGACCAGTCCGGTGATCGCGGTTGCCGGTCCGAGGGTCATCGCAACTGCTCCAGCGGCACCGGCTGGCTGGTCGGAAGATCCTGGGCCGCTACCGTGGTGCCCGCGGCCTCCATCGCCTCGAGCACCCGGAACTCCTCGTCGGTCAGGTAGACGTAGGGCACGCGGGGTGTGCGCCCCGGCTTGTGATGCACGCCGCCGAGATTCACCCGCTCGACGGGGGGAGCCCCCTGGCACAGCGCGGCCATCGTGGCCACGTCGGCCGTGAGCACCAGGCCGGCGCGCGCCTCGCTCCGCCACCCGGGAAGCTGACGGATCGCCTCTTCGGTGCCGCTGAAGATCAGCTCGATCTCGGGGGGCACCCCCATCCGGTAGAGGTCCCGTTCCCAGTCGCTCGCGGCCACACCGTCATCGACCAGCACGATGAACTTCAGATTGAGGGGCTTGCCCCACCCGATCACCACCTGCCCGTGCACGAGCCGGTCGTCGACGCGATACACCGCGACGGTCATCAGACCCGCCGGATCGCGTCGCTGCCCTTGTCCGCGGCGCGGGCGGCGCCGTCGGCGGGAGGCAGCGTTCGATGGCTCACGAAATCGAGCAGCATCGGGAGATTCACCCCGGTCACGACGCGGATGTTCGGATGGTTCCGAGCGGTCCGCATCGCGGCGAAGAAGCAGGACCCGCACGGCATGTCCACGAACAGCACGGTCGGCCCGTCACCCGTGGCCGCGAGGAGGCGCCGCTCGATGTCCTCCGGTCCGCACTCGCTGTTGGACACGGACACGAGCACGCCCAGCTCGCCACTGATGCGCTCGACCTCGCCGACCAGCGCGGCGGCGAGGGCGCCATGCGCCACGACCACGCCATGGGCCAGCTCACTCATAATCTTCCTGGAGATAGCGCTTGAGGCCCTGCTTGTGCTTCATCTGGCGGATGAGCCGCTCGTTGAAGGCCGCGGCGACATCCACGCCCGAGTAGCGGAGCAGCTGCGCCATCGCCACGACCTCGGCGATGACGGTGATGTTCTTCCCCGGATTGAGCGGGACGATGACCCGTGGAAGCGGCACTTCGAGGATCGTGGTCTCGAGCGTGTGGAGTCCGGTGCGGTCGGCATCCTGCGCGTTCTCCCAGGCCTCGAGCTGCACCACCACCTCGATGCGCTTCTGCTGCCGCACCGCCCGCACGCCGAAAAGCGCGGGAATGTCGATCAGCCCCACCCCGCGGATCTCCATGTGGTGCGCGGCGAGTTCGTGGCCCTGGCCGATGAGAATGTCGCTCCCGCGCCGGGACACCTGCACGACGTCGTCGGCGACGAGCCGGTGCCCGCGCTCGATGAGGTCGAGCACGCATTCGCTCTTGCCGATGCCGGACTGGCCGATGAAGAGCAGCCCGACCCCATACACATCGGCGAGGGAGCCGTGGAGCGTCGTCCGCGGCGCGAACGCCTCCTCCATGATCGGCTTGATGCGGCGGTAGAACTCCGCGGTCTTGAGCTGACTCAGGAGGAGCGGCACGCCGCGCACCCGCGCGAGGTCGAGCAGATCCTCCGGCACCGCCTGACCCTTCGTGACGAAGATCGCCGGCAGGTCGAACTGGAAGAACTGTTCGAGCCGGGCGCGCCGCTCCCGTGCCTCGAGCGAGTTGAGGTAGGTGATCTCGGTCTCCCCGAGCACATGCAGCCGGCGCGGCATGAAGCGGCTGGTGAAGCCCGCGAGGGCCAGCCCCGGCGACGCGACCTCGGGATCCGGAATGGGGCGATCCAGGCCCAGCTCGCCGGTCAGCGGCTGGAGCTGCAGCGGATCACCCGCCCGGGCCAGCAGGTCGCGCAGCGAGATGCTCACGCCACGTCCTTCGCGCCGCGGCCCCGCTTGGTCTGCACCGTCTTGTCGAGCTGACGCCGGATCTTCTCCTCCGCACGGTCGAGCGCGGAGCGATGATCCTTGTCCTCACCCGTGGCGTTGAAGTTCTCGCCCTTGCCGCCGCGCAGCCGGATTTCCGCGGTGGAGGCCGTGGGCGCGACGTCGAAGACGACGGTGCCGTCCACCGGATCGGAAACCAGGCCGCCGAGCCGGGTGAGGATCGCGGTGGCGCGGGCGCGCAGTTCGTCGGAAATCTCGCAGTGGCGGGCCGTGATGCTGGTCGTCATTGGCATGGCTCCTGTGCGATGGTCAGAACATCAGCGTTGATCGATCGTGGCTACGGCCGCTGGTCAGTGGTGCCCCGCCCCGCTGACCCCGGTCCGGATCATCTCGTCCATCCAGCGCTCGGTCCCATCCGCCGCGCGCTCCCAGCTCAATCCCTCGGCGAAGGGGCGCGCCTGCCGCCCCAGCCGTTCCATCAGTTCCGGGTTCGCCGCGAGCTCGAGCATCCGCGCCGCCAGCGCCGCCGTGTCGCCGTGCGGGACCAGGAAGCCGGTCTCGCCGTGACGCACCGAGTCGCGAAGTCCCGGGCTGTCCGAGGCGAGCGAGAGCGTTCCGCAGGCCGCCGCCTCGACGTTGGTGATCCCCCAGCCTTCCTTGCAGGAAGGAAAGACATTCGCCCAGCTGCTCCTGAGCAACCGCATCTTTTCGGCTTCGGTCACTCGGCCGAGAAACTGTACCGCCTCGCCCAGTCCGAGTTCCGCGACCAGCGCCTCCAGACGCGTCCGGTCGTCGCCAGATCCAGCAATATTCAGGCGCATGGCCGGCTGTGTCGCCCGCGCGATGGCGAGCGCACGGATCGCATATTCGACACCCTTGTACCGCCGGAGCCGCCCGATGTACAGAAAGCTCGGCTCCCTGCTCCGGATGCTCGTCGCTGCCGGCGTGAAGTAGGTCGAGTCCACGCCCGGATAGATCACCACGATCCGCTCGCGCGCGACCCCGCGGGCGACCAAATCGTCGCGGGTGCTTTCGCTGATCGCGTGAAATGCCGCGCGCCGATAGGCCCACGGAATCGGTCGCTCCAGCAGCCACACCAGCGTCGCCACCGGCAGGGGCGCCTCCTGGAAGACGCTCGACCCGAACAGATGCGGGACGATCACCCCCACCGGCCCATCCGTCAGCCCCGCCACGAAGAGCGGGATCTTGTTCACGTCCTCGATGACGAGGTCGGGTCGCTCGGCCGCGATCGCCCGCCGCACCGCCCCACGTCCCACGAGCGCGAAGCTGTTGCGATCCCCGTGGCGTTCGACCTGGATCCCGTCCACCGTCGCGGTCGCGGGCCCGCCCTTCCACCCCGAGCAGACGAGGCGGATCCGATGACCTCGGCCGGCCAGCCGCCCGAAGATCTCGTGCAGGTGGATCTCGGCGCCGCCGGCCTGCGGATTCTCCCGGTCCTGCCAGTTGACGAGAAGGACGTTCACAACCGGCCGAGTGAGCGGGCGACCCGGTCGAGCACGCCATTCACGAACGAGGGTGCCTTGGCGCCCCCGAACCAGTGCGCCAGCTGGACGGCCTCATCGATCGCCACCTTCGCCGGTACTGCCCCGAGGAGCAGTTCGTGCACCCCGATACGCAGGATGTTCCGCTCGACGGCGGCGATCCGGTCGAGGCGCCAGTTGTCGGCGGCATCCGACGCGTGGCGGTCCAGCTCATCCTTCTCCCTGAGCACCGACTCCGCCAGCTGCTCCGCCTGATCGTAGACCGTCGGATCGGGGCCGGTGAGTCGCGCCATCCGCGTCACCGCGTCCACCAGCGGCAGGGTGTCGGTCACTTCCATCGAATACAGCACCTGCAATGCCCTCGCCCGGGCCTTGGTCTCAGGACGAAGCATGCAGTCTCCGCAATTGCGCCATCGCATCAGCCGTCCGCAGGGCGGCCTCAGCCGCTTCATGCCCCTTGTTGCCAGCGGCACCACCGGCCCGCTCCAGGGACTGTTCCATCGTTTCCGTCGTGAGCACGCCGAACGCCACCGGCAGGCCATGCCGGATCGCCACCTCGGCGCAGCCGCGCGCCGCCTCGCCCGCGACAAACTCGAAGTGGGCGGTCTCGCCCCGCACCACGCAGCCGAGCGCCACGATCGCGACGTAGCGGCCGGTCCCCGCCGCGACCGCGGCCGCGCCACCGAGCTCGAAGGCCCCAGGGAGCCAGACCACGTCGATCTCGGCATCGCGGCACCCGGCCTCGCGGCAGCAGGCGAGCGCGCCGTCGAGGAGTCGCGAGGTGACGCGCTCGTTGTACTGGCTGACGAGAATGGCCACCCGCCCGGTGCTCCGGAGCTGGCCGCGGATTTCGGGCATGCGGCTAATGGGCGAGAAGGTGACCGAGCTTGTCGCGCTTGGTATCCAGATAGGCGCGATTCTCGACGTTGGGATCGGTCAGCAGCGGCACCCGCTCGGTGATCTCCAGGCCGTACCCGTCGAGACCCACCAGCTTGCGCGGATTGTTGGTCATGATCCGGATCGACGACAGACCGAGGTCGCGCAGAATCTGGGCACCGATGCCGTAATTCCGGAGATCGGGCGCGAACCCCAGCCGCTGATTCGCCTGCACGGTGTCGTCCCCTTCGTCCTGCAGCGCATACGCCCGGATCTTGTTGAGCAGCCCGATCCCGCGGCCCTCCTGGTCGAGGTAGACGATCGCCCCCTGGCCCTCCTCGGCGATCTTGCGCATCGCCGCCTCGAGCTGGGGACCGCAATCGCAGCGCTGCGATCCGAAGACGTCGCCCGTCAGGCACTTCGAGTGCATCCGCACCAGCACATTGGCCTTGCCGTCGATGTCGCCCATCACCAGCGCGACATGCTGGGCCCGGTCGACGTCGTTCGAATACGCCACCACCCGGAACTCCCCATACTCGGTCGGGAGGCGCGCCTCCGCGGCCCGGTGGACCAGCTGCTCCTTCTTGAGCCGGTAGGCCACCAGCTCCGCGATGGTCACGAAGGTGAGGTCATGCTGCTTCGCGAAGGCCTCGAGCTCGGGACGCCGTGCGGCCGAACCGTCGGCCTGCAGGATCTCGCAGATCACCCCGGCGGGATTCAGTCCCGCGAGACGCGCGAGATCGACGGCCGCCTCCGTGTGCCCCACCCGCTGCAGCACTCCGCCCGGGCGGGCCCGCACCGGCTGGATGTGCCCGGGCCGGCGCAGGTCGCTCGGCACCGTGGCGGGATTGATCGCGACGTGAATCGTCTTGGCCCGATCGGAGGCGGAGATCCCCGTGCTCACCCCGAACCGGGGATCGGCGTCGATGGTGATAGTGAACGCGGTCCGCTGGCTCTCGGTGTTCTGCACCTGCATCTGCTGCAGATCGAGCTGCTCGCACCGCTCAGGCGGAAGCGCGAGGCACACCCAGCCGCGGGCGTGGGTAATCATGAAGTTGACCATCTCGGGCGTGACCAGCTCCGCCGCACAGATGAGGTCACCCTCGTTCTCGCGATCCTCGTCATCGGCAACGATCACCAGCTTGCCGTTACGGAGATCGTCGATGGCCTGTTCGATACTGCCGAAGGTCATATCGGTCATCAGCCCTCGCCGTCTCGCGCCGGCCCCGTGAGGCCGGCCGCGGAGGCGCGATGGCTCGTTAGAAGTGCGTCCACATACTTGCCGATGGTGTCGCCCTCGAGGTGTACCCCGTCACCGGGTTGCCGCTCACCGAGGGTCGTGTGCTGAAAGGTAAACGGAATGAGGGAGAGCTGGATGATCCCCGGCGCGGGAATCGCGTTCACCGTGAGGCTCACCCCGTCCACCGTGATCGACCCCAGCGGGATCGAAACCCGGGCCACCTCGGCCGGAACCCGGACATCCACCAGCCAGGCGTCCCCCTGCTGCGCCACCCTCACCACCTCGCCCACGCCATCGACGTGGCCCTGCACCATATGGCCGCCCAGCCGGTCGCCGATCTTGAGCGCACGCTCCAGGTTGACCCGGCGCCCCTTGGCGTAGCCCCCGAAGAGGGTCCGCTCCAGCGAAGTCGCGATCACGTGGACTGAGAACCAGCCCTTTCCGATCCGCTCGACCGTCAGGCAGGCCCCGTCCACGGCGATGCTCTCGCCGCGCTTGAGGGCACGAAAGGGAGCCCCGACCTTGAGCGTCAGCCCGCTCGGCGCGCGCTTCGCCTCGCGGATGGTGCCGACCGCCGTCACGATTCCGGTGAACATGGCTCCCGATCCGCGACGAGGAGAGTGTCCTGCCCCAGCGCCCGCCGCTCGACGACGTTCCACCGCTCGGCCTCGACCAGCGTCGTCCCGGGGAGCCCGGTGATGGCGAGAATGCCCGAATCGCCGAGCCACACCGGCGACTGAATCCAGTAGTAGCGGTCCACAAGCCCCTCGGCGAGAAGCGCACCCGCGAGACGCCCTCCCCCCTCCACCAGCAGCGAGCCGATCCCCGAAGCTTCGAGCGCCTCCAGCCCCTCGGCGAGCGAATTGGAGCGGTGCACGACCACGCCCGCTTCCTCGAGATCGGCGAGCCGGGCGGAGAGGCCGTGGGCCTCGGTGATGAGGATCGTGGGAACCTCGCGCGCGGTGCGAACCAGCGAGAGGGTCTCGGGGAGGTCGCCGCGGCGATCGAAGACGACCCGGGACGGCTGGCGCCGCGGCTCGAGATCGCCGCG
Source organism: Gemmatimonadales bacterium (assembly GCA_044229445.1). Classification (GTDB taxonomy): domain Bacteria; phylum Gemmatimonadota; class Gemmatimonadetes; order Gemmatimonadales; family GWC2-71-9; genus JADJOM01. The sequence goes on from JBGASX010000006.1 coordinate 49,000, forward strand.
CACCGTCAGCGAGGCGTCGTCGGTCCGGGCAGTGTGCCCGCCGACGGCGATCGCGTCGTAGCCGGCCCGAAGCCAGTGGACGAAGTCCCGCGCTTCATCGCCGGAGATCCACCGGGAGCGGCCCGTGTGATCGCCGATACGGCCATCGAGGGTGGTGGCGAGCTTGAGCGCCACGAACGGCCGCCGCGGTCCGGTCCACCGATGGAAGAAGGGAGCGTTCTGGGCCCGGGCCTCGGCCTCCCGCAGGCCGATTTCGACCTGGATGCCAGCGGCGCGGAGCCTGGCGGCACCACCGGCCGCTTCGGGATTGGGATCAGCGATCGCGGCGACGACCCGCTTCACGCCGGAGGCGATGATCGCCTCGGTACAGGGGGGCTGCTTGCCGTGGTGATTGCAGGGTTCGAGGGTCACGAAGAGGTCGCCACCACGCGCACGTGCGCCGGCGCTCCTCAGCGCCTCTGCCTCGGCGTGGGGGCCACCGTACTCGGGGTGCCAGCCCTCGCCCACGATCTCGCCGTGCCGCAGCACCACCGCCCCGACCAGCGGGTTGGGAGAGACCCTCCCCCAGCCGCGCCAGGCGAGGGCGAGCGCCCGGTCCATGGCATCGAAGTCTTCCACGGGCAGGAATTTACGCGATCAGGCGGGAATGAGAAGATTGCGGCTTTCCCAGCTTATCTTCACGGTCGTCCGGCCTCCGTCAACCCTGGACGCCGGCGCACTTCCGATCAGGGAAGGCTGATGGCCATCACCCCACGCCGGGCGGCAATCGCCCTCGTGCTCGCCACACTGGTCACCCGACTGCCGGCGCTCACCTACCCCAAGGCGATCGACGACACCCAGGTCTATTCCGTCGTGGCGATCGAAATGCTCCACGGCGACCTGCCCTACGTCGATGCCATCGAGCGGAAGCCTCCACTGCTCTTTTCGCTCTACCAGGGGATCGTCGAAGTCGCCGGACCGTACCACCCCCTCGCCCTGCACCTCACCGGCCTGCTCTGGACCCTGGCGACGATGGCCATCGTCGGTCTCGTCGCGAGGCGGCTCTTCGATCCGGAGACGGGGCTCACCGCAGCCCTGCTCTATGGGCTCTTCCTCGCCTGGGGAGACTACCGGAACCTGGCGCCCAACGGCGAGCTGCTGATGAATCTCCCGGTCGCGGCAGCCCTCGCGATTACAATCGCGCCGGGGCGCTCGCGCCTCCGCCCGGAGCTGCTCCTCGCCGGTGCCCTGGTTGCCATCGCATTCCTGCTCAAGCAGCCCTCGGGAATCGCCGGGCTGCCGCTGGGCCTCTATCTCTTTCACCCCGACTACCGGGTGAAGCGACGGCTCGACTGGTGGCACGTGGTGCTGCAGGGCGCCCTCCTGACGATCGGATTCGCGGCGGTCTTCGTGGCGGCGGCGCTGCTGCTCGAGCGGGCGGGCATCCTCCACGAGGCGATCTACTGGACGATTCTCTCTCAGGAGGCTGCTTTCGGGATCCGGAGCTGGGTCTACTGGGACCGCGCGCTCAGCAACAGCGCCTTCTTCCTCGTCGCCACGCTGCCACTGGTCCTCACCGCGCTGCTCTCGATCCGCGAATCCCGCCGCGTGGATGGGCTGTGGCGTGGCGCACGCGCCGAGGCGATGGCGCTGATCATCCTGCTCCTGGTGTCGATCGTCGGCGTCGGCGCCAACGGGCAGTTCCTCTATCACTACTACCTGCAGCTCATCCTGCCGCTGGCCCTGCTCGCGGCGCCGCTGGTCACGGCCATCTTTCGCGGCGAGTTCATCCCTCGCTTCCCGCTGCTCCGCCCCGTGCCGTTGCGGAACTGGCTGATCCTCAGTGCAATCGTCTTCCTCGTCGTGGATGCGATCGGACTCTCGCGCAATCGGGCGCCTTCTGCCGCCGCACAGTATGTGCGCGAGCATTCCACCGAGACCGATCGATTGTTTGTCTGGGGACAGGGGACGCGGATGACGGGGATGTATCTGGATGCCGAGCGACGGCCGGCGACCCGCTACATCGCCACCTTTCCGCTCACCGGCCACATCTTCGGGAGTCCGGTGAGCTGGGACCCGAACTACGATACCTCGGACCGCATCGTGCCCGGCGCGTGGGACAATCTCCGGAAGGACTTCGAGCGGCACCCGCCCCGCTACATCATCGACACCGATGCGGTGCGGAAAACGCCGGTCTACATCATTGCCAAGTACCCATGGCTCAGGGACTATCTGGCCAGCGGCTATCGCGAGGTGTTCCGGGCGAACGACGGGATCGTGTACGAGCGGACGCCCCCGCCCTGAGGCTCAGAAGCGGATCGTCAGGCCGGCGCCCCCATAGAAGCGGCCGGCACTCGGATCGTTGCGCTGGAAGATCGTGACGAGCTCCGTCTTCTTGCCGACCTGGAAGCCCCCCTCTCCCCAGACACTCACCGGCCCGAGATCGTATGCGAGATTGAGCAGCGTCATGATCCGGGAGGTGCTCAAGTCGACCGCCACGGTCGTATCAGCGCCGGCCGAATCGGCGAATGACACCCGCCCCGTCCCCTTGTAGAGATCCATCCCGAGGCCGCCCGCGATCGTCAGTGCCTTCACCTGGCCGCCGACGATCAGCCGCGCATTGATCGCAGAAAGTGTGGTCGCGACGGCGAGATTGTCCCCCGCACCGCGATCGCCGAACTGGATCGAGGGCATGTCCCGCTTCATCACATTGAGCGACACCGTCGGCTTCGGCGCCTTCATCAGGAGCGCCGCACGGAAGCCGTAGCCCAGGCCGAGCGCCAGCGGGCCGATCTTGCGGGCGTTCTCGTCGATGCGGATCCGGGTGGTCGCCCCGGTCGGGAGCAGCACCGCCGACCCGAGCAGGTCCATCGCGACGGTCCCGAGCGGCAGCTTTTTGCTGAAGAGTCCGAGGGCCAGGTCCACCCGCGGCATCGGCACCAGGAGCCGCTTGTCGGCGCGCACCGTGTCGGTCGTACCGTCGTAGGAGGTCCTGGGAACGGTGAGGCTCGCGAAGCCGACCCGGAGGGCGAGTCGTGCGTGCCCGAACCTCCCGCTTGCCGCCGCCGTACCGGGCACCGGGTTGCCGCCGCCGACCAGCAATCCCTCGATTGGGAGAAAGGCGGTGAGGGCATCGGCGCCCGCCTGACAGATCCGCGACGAGGTCGTGGTGTCGGCCGGACAGGGGCCGGTCGCGGGGGTCGCACTGGCCTGGGCATGCAGCGAGAGTGGTGCCCCGGCAGCCAACAGGACCAGGGCGAAAACGAAGCGGCGGCTCAGCGACGGGTTGGTATGCATGGGTGCCAGTATCGGCACCGGAACATCCTTCCCTGAGTCGTGAACCGCCGTATCGAAAGCCGTCGCGTCAGAACGCGAAGCGGAGACCCGCACCCGCGAAGAGCCGCTTCTTCGCCGGATCGTTCCCGGCGAACGTGGTCGCCAGGTTTTCTGCCTTGCCGAACTGGTACCCCGCCTCGGCGCCGATCTTGACCACCGGGAGGTCGATCGCCGCCGTGAGGAACGCCATCGTGCGGGTGTTGTCGAGCTTGATGCCGTTGATCGTCTGCGCGGGAAGCACGCCGCCGTTCGGGACGAAGCCGATGTTGGCCGACCCGGTGTACTTGTCCCAGCCGATGCCGGCGCCAACGTTGAAGAGCGCGAGCTTGTAGCCGGCCACCGCGCGCAGGTTGGTCGCGTGCAGATCGAGGCTGTAGCTGTAGTTGTCGCCGCCGGTGGTCACGTTGCCGTAGGTGATGCGGGGGATGTCGCGACGCATCACCGAGACCGTCAGCGAGGGAATGATCGCCTTGCCGGAGAAGACACCCACCCGGGCGCCATAGCCGAGCCCCAGTGCGATCGACCCGATCTTCCGCGCGTTCTTGTCGACGGTGAGGTTGTCGATCGCCTTGGTCGGCAGCAGCTGGGCCGAGCCGAGCGCATCCACTGCGAGGAACCCGTTCACGCCCTTGAAGAGCCCGAGCGCGGCCTCAACCAGCGGTGCCGGCGCGTACATCTTCTTGTCCTGGCCGACCGTCGTCGTCGAGCCGTCGTAGTTGAGGTCCGGGGTGCGAAGCTGCGTCGCGTTCACCCGCGCCGTCAGCGAGAAGTGCCCGAGTCCGCCCAGCGACTTCACGCTGCCGAGCACCGGATTGCCGCCACTGACGAGCAGGCCGGCGACCGGATGGAGCACCTGCGTGCCGTCGATGGCCGCGTTGCAGATGTTGTAATCCTGGGACGAGAAGGGCGGACTGTTGTAGGTCGCGCACTGAGCATTCTGTGCGGCGAGCGGTGCGGCGAGGACGACCAGTCCGGTGACGGCGGCGGCAAGACGCGTAATTCGCATGGGCTCCATCCTTCAATGGCGTTCAGGGTCGGAAGCGCACCCCCGTCGTTCCACGGCGAATCTCGCCGAGCACCCAGGTAGGCACGCCGCTGGCCCGCGCACTCTCCTGTGCCGCAGGCACCCGGTCCTTCGGAAGCACCGCAATCAGCCCGACGCCGAGGTTGAAGACATCCCGCATCTCCTCGGTGCCGACCTTGCCAGCGTCCTGCAGGATCCGGAAAAGCGGAGGCCAGGTCCAGCTGCCGGACTCCACCACAGCTTCGCATCCCTCAGGCAAGACGCGCACCAGATTCCCGGGGATGCCTCCGCCGGTGATATGCGCGATCCCGTGCAGGCTCGAGATGACGGGCATCACCGCCGCCGAGTAGCTCCGGTGGACCGCCAGCAGTGCCTCGGCCACGGTCTGACCGCTATCTCCAAGCTTGTCAGCGAGTTGGAGCTTCATGACGTCGAAGACGACTCGGCGTGCCAGCGTGTAACCGTTGGTGTGCAGGCCGGTGGCTTCATATGCAAGCAGCACGTCCCCGGGCTGGATGCGATCCCCGTGGAGTGCCTCATCCTCCTCCACGGCACCGATGATCGTTCCGGCCAGGTCGAAATTGCCGGGCTGGTACAGACCGGGCATCGACGCGGTCTCGCCCCCCGCGAGCGCCATCCCGTGATTCCTGCAGCCGCGGGCGACCCCCTCGACGATGCCGGCGATCTGCTGGACGGTAAGGGCGGCGCCCGCGACGTAGTCCATGAATGCAATCGGCTTCGCGCCGTGGACCAGGATGTCGTTGACCGAGTGGTTGACCAGGTCCTCGCCCACTGTATCGAAACGACCGGCCTGCAGCGCCACGAGCACCTTGGTGCCGACGCCATCGGTGCTCATGACCAGCACCGGCTTCCGCATGCCGGCCGGAACCCGAACCATCCCGCCAAACGCACCGACATGTCCCACCGAGAGGGCGGTCCTGGTCCCCGCCACCAGCTCGCCGATCCGGGCCTTGGCCACCTCGGCGCTCTCGAGGTCGACTCCGGCCGCGGCGTATTGCCGCTCGGTCATGACGCCACCGCCTCCGCCAGTTCGAAGTGGGTGAGATCCTTGAAGCTCCGTACCCGCTGCGTGAGCGAGGCGGGGTTCACGCCATCGAATCCGCCGACGCTGAAGGCGGAGACCGCGAACGACCCCATCGCCGCGCCGTAGACCATCGCGCGGCGGAGGCCGTCGCTCGAGGTGTCGCCGGTGCGCGCGATGTAGCCCATGAAGCCGCCCGCGAACGCATCGCCGGCGCCGGTCGGGTCGAAGACCTCCTCCAGCGGATAGGCCGGGCAGAAGAAGCTGCGCCCCGCCTCGACCAGCAGCGCGCCATGCTCGCCCCGCTTGACGATGACCCGGCGCGGGCCGCGATCGAGCACCCACTTGGCTGCGCGGTGCACGTTCCAGTCGCCGGAGAGCTGGCGAACCTCTTCATCGTTGACGATCAGCAGGTCGACCCGCTTGAGCACCTCGAGAAAGCGGTCCCGGGCGGAGTCGATCCAGAAGTTCATCGTGTCGCAGGCGACGAGCCGCGGCGAACGCATCTGGTCGAGGACGCCGAGCTGCAGATCGGGATGGATGTTCCCGAGGAAGACGTACGGGGTGTCGGCGAACGCCGCCGGGATCTTCGGCTTGAAATCGGCGAAGACGCCGAGGCGCGTCTCCAGCGTCTCGCGGCTGGCGAGGTCGAAGGAGTACTTGCCCTTCCAGCGGAAGCTCTCGCCCCTGGCCTGCTCGACGCCGGAGATGTCGACGCCGCGGGCGGCGATGGCCTTGAGGTCGCCCATCGGGTAGTCGTCACCCACCACGCCGACGATGCGGACACCGGTCAGCAGCGAGGCCGCGACGCTGAAGTAGACGGCCGAACCGCCGAGGGCATCGTCCGCGGTGCCAAACGGGGTGATGATCGAGTCCAGCGCGACGCTGCCGACAACGAGGAGTTTCATCCGGTCACATCCGGTCGGGGGCCGAGAGGCCGAGCAGGCCAAGGCCGTTGGCAAGGACAATGCGGGCGGCACGGGCCAGCGCCAGGCGCGCGGCTTCCGTGTCAGGCGGTTCGCCGAGGACGCGGCACTTGTGGTACCAGCCGTGCGCGACCCGGGCAAGATCTTCCAGGTAGTCGGTCATCCGGTGCGGCTCGCGCGCCCTGGCGGCCCGGGCGATGATGTCCGGGAAGACGGCGAGTTTCTTGAGCAGTTCCAGGTCTTCCGGGGCGGTCAGCGCCTCGAGCCGGACGTCGCCCGTGGCGGACTCCGGCGTGCGGTCCGCCACGCGGAAGATGCCGCTCATCCGCGCGTGCGCCATCTGCACGTAGAAGATCGGGTTCTCGTCGGTCTGCTTCCGGGCGAGGTCCACGTCGAAGGTGAACGGCGACTGGCCCGGGCGCATCAGGAAGAAATAGCGCGTCGCGTCGACGCCCACCCAGTCCATGAGATCGCGCAGGGTGACGAAGTCTCCGGCGCGCTTCGACATCCGGACCTCTTCCCCGTCCTTCACGACCTTCACGAGCTGGACCAGCGCCACCTCGAAGAAGTCCTCGCCGTAGCCGAGGGCGCGGAGCACCGCGCGCATCCGGGGGATGTAGCCGTGATGGTCGGCACCCCAGACGTCGATGACGCGGCTGAAGCCGCGCTCGTGCTTGTCGACGTGATAGGCGATGTCCGGCACGAAATAGGTGAGCGACCCGTCGCTCTTCCGGAGCACCCGGTCCTTGTCGTCGCCGTACTCGCTGGTCTTGAGCCACAGCGCCCCGTCCCGTTCCTCGGTGAGGCCGCGTCCGGCGAGGAGCGCGAGCGCCGCGTCGACCTTGCCCTCGTCCCGGACGGCGCGCTCGCTGCTCCACCGGTCGAACTTGACCCGGAGGGCGAGCAGCAGCTCCTCCTGCTCCTGACGGATGAGGACCGGCGCAACGGTGCAGCGCTTCCGGAGTTCCTCGGAGCTGAGCTTCGCGAGCTCCGGGTGTTCCTGCAGGAGCTGCTGCGCCATCTCGCCCAGATAGGCGCCGTGGTAGCCGCCCTCGGGTATCTCCGCGGGGCGGCCGAGTTCCTGCTCGAGCCGGACCCAGAGACTCTCGATCACCCGGTCGATCTGGACCCCGGCGTCGTTGATGTAGAACTCGCGGGTGACATCGTGCCCGGTCCATTCGAGCAGCGCCGCGATCGCGTCGCCCGCCGCGGCCCCGCGCCCATGCCCGACGTGCAGCGGCCCGGTAGGATTGGCGGAGACGAACTCGACGTTCACCTTCTGGCCGGCACCGAGATTCTGCCGTCCGTAGGCCGGACCGGCCTCGATGATGGTCTGCAGCAGGTTCTGAAGCGCATCCTGCGCCAGCCAGAAGTTGACGAAGCCGGGGCCGGCGATCTCGGTCTTCGCGACGACCGAGGCGGGAATCTGCAGCGTCTCGATCACCTGCTGGGCGACGAGACGCGGATTCTTCTTGAGCGACTTCGCCAGCAGCATGGCGAGGTTGGTGGAGAGGTCGCCGTGGCTCGGATCCTTGGGCCGCTCGAGCACGAAGCCCAGATTCTCCGCGCCGAGCGCCGCGGCCACACGCGCGAGTTCCGCGCGAATGACGGCGTCGCTCACTTGCTGCCCTTCTTCGCGCTCTTGCTGGCCTTGGGAGTCACGACGGGAGCCTCCGCCTTGGCGGGCGCCGCCGGCGTCGAGGCATCCGATGCGGCGGGCGTGGTGGAGGCAGGCGTGCTGCTGGTGCTCTCGCTCTTGGCAGGTTCCTTCCGGGGACCCTTGCCGTCCTTGCCGTAGTCAGTGATGTAGAAGCCGGTGCCCTTGAAGTGGAGCCCCGCGCCGCCCGAGATCTTCCGCGTGGCCGACTTGCCGCACGTGGGACACTTGGCCCGCGGCTTGTCGGACATCTTCTGGAACAACTCGAAGTCATGCCCTTCCGGGCACTGGTACTCGTACGTCGGCATGGCGGCTGCGTCCTAAGAGAAACGGGCGCAATATCTTAGCGGAGCCGAGCCGCCGATTCAAGGCGTGGGCTCACCCGCCCTGCTGGATCTTCCGGAGCGCGCGGTCGAGCGCGGCAACGACATCGGGGGTGACACTGCGCTTCCGCTGCTGTTCGAGCACCGAGCGCGCGCTCTTCGCCTGCTTCCCCATCGCGCCGAGCGCATCGGCCGTCGCGATCACGAGATCGTGTCCACCGTCGAGTTCATCGTTCGACTCGAGCACCTTCACGAGGTTGCCGACGGCGCCCTTGCCCGCCGGTCCCATGAGCCGGAGCCCGCGCGCCGCATCGAGCCTCACCGGCATCGGCCCGCTGCGTACCGCCTTGCCCAGCGGCTCCGCGGCCTTCGCCCCGATCCCCGCGAGCGCCACGACCGAGATCCCGCGCAGCGAGTCGCCGCCATCGAAGAAGACCGACATCACGAGCGGCACCGCATCGCCGGCATCCTTCCCGATCCGCCCGAGCGCATAGACCAGGTTCTCGACCCGCACCCGCTGCGCCGGTGCCGCGAGCGTGGGATCGCGGCGCAGTTCCTCCGCCAGTGAGGCGGCGAGCGGCTTCGCCGCCTTCTTCGCGTCGTGACCGAGATGCCCGAGCGCCCAGGCCGCGGAGGCACGCACCCACAGCGAGTCATCGGCGAGCAGCCGGACGAGTCCGGGCACCACCTCTCCCTTCGCAACGCCGATCACGCCGAGCGCCTCGGCGGCGTTGGCGCGGACCCAGGGGTCGCGGGTGGTGAGCGCCGGCACGAGCACCGGAGTGGCCGCCGGCCCGATCGCCTCCAGCGCATCCCGCGCCGCCTCCTGCACCGGGCGGGCATCGTCGGACAGCACCGTGAGCAGTGCGGGTGACGCCTCGCGGGCAGCGGGGCCGATCCGCCGGATGGCGGTCACCGCCCAGAGCCGGACCTCCTGGTTCTCATCCCGGGTCGAGCGCATCAGGACGGGCAGCGCGTCGCGCGCCGCCGGTCCGAGGGCCGCGATCGACTTGATCGCCTCGCGGCGCAGTTCGGGGATGTAGTGCTCCGCCTGTACCATCCAGTCGGCCAGCGACTTGCCTCTGGAATAGGCCTGCGGCACCGCGCGGGTTCCCTGCGCGGTGGCGATGGTCGGACTCGTGATGTGGACGAGGATCGCGGTCAGAATCGACGCGCTCGTGATGACGCCATCGTACCGCATGGCGGGGACTCCAGCCGAATGTCGAGTCCCGTCCCTGGGACTGTCCTGCGAGGAGATCGGCCCCGGGTCCTGGGGCACGGGGTGAATGTACGCCCCGGTACCGGAGCCGGCCAGTGGCGGACTTGACGCTGCCGTCGGAGGGGTGGTTATCCTATGCACCACCACCCGATCCTAACGGAGCTTCCCGTGACTCTGCGCGCCCTGCGTATGCTCGCGCCGATGGCCCTGCTCGCCTCCCCGCTCTCGGCCCAGTACCTGCGCGAAGTCGGCGATGCCCCCGCGCCCAAGACGCTCGTCGGCATCAACCTGCAGCTCGGCGCGCCGCAGGGTGAGTTCCGCAACTTCGTCGGCACCGGCTTCGGGCTCGGCGGCAACATCACCTTCTTCCTCGACCGCGGCCGCCACGCCGGACTCCGGGTCTGGGGCTCCTGGATCGAATACGGCCGGACCACCGAGCGGGTCCCGCTCAGCCCGACCCTGCCCGGCCTCGACGTCGACCTCACCACGAGCAACGACATCCTGAGCTTCGGCGTCGGCCCCGAGATCGAGCTCAGCACCGGACGGCTCCGCCCGTACGTGCATGGCGCAGTTGGCCTCTCCGACTTCGTGACGACCACGAGCGTCGAGGGGACCAACAACTCCAATCCCTTCGCGAGCACCACCAACTTCAACGACTGGACCTTCGCCTGGTACGGCGGCGGGGGGCTCATGTACCTCGTCTCCAACAAGAGCAACCCGGTCTACATCGACGCCGGCGTGCGCTACCAGGGACATGGCCTCACCCACTACCTGCGCGAGGGGAGCATCCAGAGCAACGGCAGTGGCGGCGTGATCCTCAGGCCCGTCGAGAGCCACACCGACCTCCTGATCATCCACCTCGGCGTGCAGGTCGGGATCTAGGGGGAGAGCCTCCGGCGCTCTGGGGAGCGCACGAATCGCTCTGGGGAGCACGCGAACCGCTCTGGGGAGCACCCGAATCGCTCTGGGGAGCACCCGAATCGCTCTGGGGAGCACCCGAATCGCTCTGGGGAGCACCCGAATCGCTCTGGGCAGCCGCCGCCGTTGAGCGATCGGAAGGTTTCCGGACACGAGTGAGGGGTCTGCGCGAGCAGAAGGTTTCCGGACGCTCTGAGGGGTTCCCCGCCGGCGGCGGGGACCCCTCAAGCGCTTCTGTGACCCCTTCGGCCTAGAGGAACTTCTTCAGCATCCCCATCGCGCCGCCGAGCAGGTCGCCCTGCGGGAGCTGGCCGTTCGGGGTAAGCCCATCGACGAGGTGCGGCAGCACCTGGGAGAGCTGGCTGGTCACGGCTTCGGGCGAGAGACCGAGCTTCGACGCGAGCGCCTGGAGCTGCCCGCTGCCGAGCACCTGCTGCAACTGCGCGGGCGAAATCGGCGGATTGGGACCGGTGCCGATCCAGGACTGGATCATGGGGCCCAGGCCCGCCTGTTCGAACTGCTGCACGAGGGTCGTGAGACCGCCGCCACTGCCCAGCATCTGCACGACGGTCGTAACAAGATCGGGATGAGCGGCACCGGCCGCCGGTCCGAGCTGAGACTTCACATGGCCGAGCACATCATCCAGCAGGCCCATCGGGAACTCCACAGTAGAGGACGACGGAAAGTAGGCGGGAAGGCGGACGGGCGGGAAGGCGGACAGGCGGGGAGATATTGCGGACATCGAGGGAGGGGCGAACGCCGCGGCTCCCGCGGAGGGCGCGGGTAGGGGCGGGCGTCCCCGCCCGCCCGAACCGAGCGTCCGAAGGGCCGCTGGGGCGGAGCCCCGACCGTGAGAAGGACGCCCGAACTGAGCGCGCAAAATGGCGCTGCGGCTGAGTCGCGACGACGAGCAAGTATCCCGAACCAGCGCCCGGAGGGTCGCTCGGGCGGAGCCCCGACCGTTCTACGCGGGCCGGTAAACTCCCCACGCCTCACGCAGCGCATCGCTGATCTCGCCGAGCGTTGCGCGGGCGCGGACTGCGGCGAGGATCGGCGGCATGAGGGGAGCAGTGTCCCGGGCAACCGTGCCCACCGCCGCGAGTGCGCCGGCGACCGCCGCGGCATCGCGGGCGGCCTTCACCTGGGCGAGGCGTGCCTTCTGTCGCACCGCGAGCGCCGAGTAGTCCGGGCGCGGCATCGGGGGCAGTGTCGAGTCGTCGGTGAAGCGATTGACGCCGACCACGACCTGCTCTCCCGATTCCTGCGCCTTCTGCAGCTCCCAGGCGCTGCGGCCGATCGCCTCCTGGAAGTAGCCCCGATTGATGGCCGCCGCCGACCCGCCGAGGGCATCGACCTCGTTCACGAGTGCGAGCGCCTCAGCCTCGATCCGGTCGGTGAGCGCCTCGACGTACCAGCTTCCGGCGAGCGGATCCACCACCTTCGAGAGCCCGCTCTCGTAGCCGAGGATCTGCTGGGTCCGGAGGGCGAGCGTCGCGGACTCCGCGGTCGGGAGGGCGAGTGCCTCGTCGTAGCCGTTGGTGTGCAGCGACTGGGTGCCGCCGAGCGCGGCGGCGAGGCCCTGCACCGTCACGCGGACCACGTTGTTCATCGCCTGCTGGGCCTGAAGCGTCACGCCGCCGGTCTGGGTGTGGAAGCGAAGCCGGCAGGTCTGGTCGTCCGCGTTGAAGCGCTCGCGCGCGAGGCGGGCCCACAGCCGGCGAGCGGCGCGGAACTTCGCGACTTCCTCGAAGAGATCGTTGTGCGCGGCGAAGAAGAACGACAACCGTGGACCGAAGCGGTTGACGTCGAGCCCCGCGTCGACGGCGCGGCGCATGTACTCGAGCGCATTCGCCAGGGTGAAGCCGACCTCCTGCGCGGCGGTCGCGCCGGCCTCCCGCATGTGGTAGCCGCTGATCGAGATGGGATTGAAGTTCATCCCCTCATCGGCAACGAAGCGGAACAGATCGGTGACCAGTCGGAGCGAGGGTTCAGCGGGATAGATGTAGGTGCCGCGCGCGATGTACTCCTTGAGCACATCGTTCTGCACCGTGCCCTGCAGCTTCGTCCGGGGGACGCCCTGTTCCTCGCCCACCACGACGTACATCGCGAGCAGCACCGCGGCGGTCGCGTTGATCGTCATCGAGGTGGAGACCTTGTCGAGCGGGATCTCCCGGAAGAGGTCGTGCAGATCCTCCACCGTGTCGATGGCGACACCGACTCGGCCCACCTCACCCTCCGCCATGGGGTGATCGGAGTCGTAGCCCATCTGGGTCGGGAGGTCGAACGCCGTCGAGAGTCCGCTCTGCCCGGCCTGGAGGAGGTGGCGGAAGCGGGCGTTGGTCTCTTCCGCGGTCCCGAACCCGGCGTACTGCCGCATGGTCCAGAGCCGCTCGGTGTACATCGCGGGATAGACGCCCCGGGTGAAGGGGAACTGTCCGGGCGGAGTCAGCGAGCCGGACCAGTCGGCCGGACCGTAGACGTTCTTCCTGCTATCGTCAGGCATCGGCATTCAGTTCCGAGTTCCGAGTTCCGGGAACAAGTTCCGAGTTTCGAGTTCCGAGGACGCGGGTTCGGGCCCCGACTCGGAGGATACGGGTGTGACGAGGCCACTCGGAACTCGGAACTCGGTACTCGCTCATCCTTCGCCCATCCGGTGCAGCGTGTCGGAAACGTACCCCACATCCTCCCGCGAACCGATGACGAGCGGTGTCCGCTCATGCAGGTTCTCCGGCACGATGTCGAGGATGCGCCGGGTACCGTCGGTGGCGGAGCCCCCCGCCTGCTCGGCGATGAAGGCCATCGGGGAGGCCTCGTAGAGGAGCCGGAGTTTCCCCTTGGTGCTCTTGGTGTCGGCGGGGTACATGAAGATGCCGCCGGCGAGCAGGTTGCGGTGGAAGTCCGCGACCAGCGACCCGATATAGCGGAAGTTCTTGCCCTTGATCTCGTCGGGCCGGTCGCCGTGGAAGCCGCGCACGGCCCACTGCATCCCCTTGCTCCAGCGGGCGAAGTTCGACTCGTTGACGCTGTAGTACTTGCCCACCCTGGGAGTGATCATCTTCGGGTGCGAGAGCAGGAACTCGCCGATCGAGGGGTCGAGGGTGAAACCGGCGACCCCCTGGCCGGTGCTGTAGATCAGCATGGTGCTCGAACCGTAGATCACGTAGCCGGCGGCGACCTGCTTGCACCCCGGCTGCAGCACATCCGCGAGACTCCCCTTGCCCGTGAGGCTGACACGGCGATAGACGCTGAAGATGGTCCCGACGGGGCCGTTCACATCGATGTTGGAGGAGCCGTCGAGCGGATCGTAGAGGACGGCGTACTTGCCGGGGGCGTACTGATCGGGGACCGGGATGATGGTCTCGTCTTCTTCCGACGCCATGACGCAGACCCGCCCGGTGTGATTCAGCGCGTGGGTCATGGTCTCGTTGGCGAAGACGTCGAGCTTCTGCTGCTCCTCGCCCTGGACGTTCGTGGCGCCGGCCGCACCGAGGATGTTGACCAGCCCCGCCCGGCGGATGCTCGCACCGATGATCTTGGCCGCCAGCGCGATGTCGTACAGCAGATTGGAGAGCTCGCCCGTAGCCTCGGGGTACTTGTCTTCCTGATCCAGAATCCAGCGCTCGATCGTGGTGACGCGACTATTGGGAAGCACCAGGGAGTCCTCTCGTCTCGAACGTCTCGCGGCGGCCCCGCCCCTCGATGGTGAAGGTCCGGCCGTCAGTCGTGACTGTGATTGTGCCTAGTTGGTCCGTCCGCCAGACGCCAATCCCGTGCCGGGAGAGGCGCTCGATCACTTCGGCGTGGGGGTGTCCGTACCGGTTGCCCCGCCCCAGGCTGATGACCGCCGCGTGAGGCAGGAGTTCCGCCAGCCAGCCCTCCCCGGTCGCCGATCGCGAGCCGTGATGCCCCACCTTGAGCAGGTCCACCGCTCCGACCCGCCCCGCGAGCCGCGACTCGGCGTGCAATCCGCCGTCCCCCGGAAAGAGGGCCCGGAAGCCGCGGTATTCGACGAGGAGGACCACCGAATCCTCGTTGAGATCCACGCCCCACTCGACCCACGCCGTGTCCGGATGGAGCACCGTGAAGCGCACGCTGTCCAGCTCGAACCGGAGGCCGTCCCGGGCCGGTCGCCACGGGATGCCGAGTGCATCGACCTGGTCGAGGAAGCGGGTGTACAGTGAATCCGCGACCAGTTCCGCCGGCTCCAGTACGCTGCTCGCGGGAATGCGGTCGAGCACTGCCGGCAGGCCCCCGAGATGATCGGCATGGGCATGCGAGACGATCGCGAGGGCGAGTCCGCCGGCGTGATGTCGCGCGAGAAAGGGCGCCACGATGCGACGGCCCGCATCGTCCCGGTCGCTCTTCGGCCCCGCATCGATCAGCACCCAGTGCCCCGCTGGCGTCCGGAGCACCGCGGCATCGCCCTGACCGATATCGAGAAAATGTAACGTCAGGCCGGACTCCGCGTCATGGACGGAACCGAGCCCGTCCGCGATCAGCAGTATCCAGGTCGCGGCACAGGCACCGAGTGCGAGACGGCGGGCGGTCTCCCAGGCCGGCGCCCGTCCGCTGATGCCCCACGCCGCGACGAGCAGCACCGCCAGCCAGGGGAGTGCCGAGGCCGGCTCGGCCGGCTGAATGATGACGGCGGCGTCGGACTTTCCGCCCCACCAGGCGAGCTGATCGAGCAAGCCGAGGAGCGCCCCGGCACCGGCGGCGAGCGGAGCGGCCAGTGGCGGGAGAAGCACCGCTGCGAGGAGACTCGCCAACAAGCCGGGCACGGCGAGGGCGGCGAGCGGGATCGCGAGGAAGTTGAGGAATACTCCCGCGATCGAGACGATCCCGAACAGCGCGGCGGTAATCGGGGCCGTGGCCAGCGTCGCGCCGACCGACGCGGACAGCATGCGCCACCACCAGGCAGTCCCGAGGGCACGATCGCTCCAGCGCGTGGCCATCAATGCGCCGAGGAGCGCGCACGCCGAGAGCCACGCTCCCGCATCGAGGACGGCCCAGGGGTCCAGCACCACGACGAAGAGACAGGTCACCGCGAGGAGCGACGTCGCCTCCGGATTGCGCTGTCGCAGGTGCGACTGGGCCGCGAGTGCCGCGAGGAGTGCCGCCCGCGCCGCCGGCGGCGGCCAGGCGAGAAAGAGGACGTAGAGGAAGGCGAGCGCGGCGGCGGCAATCGCGCTCCGGCCCCGCGGAACCCCGAGCAGGCCGCCGAGCATCACCACCCAGGCGATGATGACGCCGACGTGAAAGCCAGAGATCGACAGGATGTGGACGAGGCCGGCGCGGCCGTAGCGCTCGCGGAGTTCCGGCGCCATGCCGCCCCGGCGATTGACGATGAGCGCCTCGACCGTGCCGGTGCGGGCGCCATAAAGGCGACGGACGGTCGCGGCGAGCCAGTTGCGAAGCCGCTCGACCGGCGTGGGAGCGAGGCCCGTCTCCTGGAACTGCTGGACCAGCATGATGCCATCGGCCCGGCCGCCGTGATCGGGGCGGCGGATCCAGCGCCCCGAGGCACGTCCGCTCGTGCCGGCGGCCACCTCGGCCCGCGGCGGCCAGCGGGCATCGACGGCCCCCACGCAGGGGACGGAACGCATCGAGACCCGGGCGAGTGGCGCATCGGCACTGACCGGTTCGAGGACCCGCAGCTCCACGGTGATCGGCCCCTCGGTCAGGCGGCTCCGGCATTCCATCGCCTCGAGCCGGAGCGCGAGTTCTCCGCTCCCCCGTCCCAGGAGCGCGGCAACGCACCAGACCAGTGCGGTGCTCCGCCAGAACCAGACGGCGGCCAGCAGCAGGATCAGGGCGACGACGGCAGGATCCCAGAAACGCAGAAGGCCGGTCGCGAGACCGGCCCCATAGGAGATGAGCAGCAGGGCGGCGGGCTTCAGCCGAGGCCCCACCGGGCCCCGGCCGAGTGAGTCGGCGCTACTTCGTCGCGCCCTTCCGTCCGCAGCGCGGCGCGAGATTGATCTTCCGGATTCCCTCCATGACGGCGACTTCGATCGAGGCCCGGTTCTGGTCCTTGTCGAGATTCACATCCGTCACGATGGAGCCTTCCAGACCGACGACGTAGCGGGGCGGCAGCCGGTTCAGGGCGTAGACCATCGCATCGAGGCGGCAGGTATCGCAGCCGCAGAAGTCGGGATAGTGCTGGACCAGGCGACCGTATGCTTCGGCCACATGATGCTCGACGGCGTTGTGCAGGGCGTTCCGGTTCATGCGAGCACCGCAAGCTGGGGACGTACCACCTGGCCCGTAAAGGTCGACCCGGTGGTGCCAGTGAGCTGGACCTGATGGTATTCGCCGATGGCCGTGAGAGGCAGCTCCACCAGTACAAGGAGATTGGTGCGAGTCCGCCCCAGGAGCAAGTCTCCCCGCTTCGCCGCCCGCTCCACCAGGACTTCGGCGCTGGTGCCGACCCTGGCCATGTTGCGGCGCCGGGCCTGGTCCCGGACCCGGGCGATGAGCCGCTCGAGCCGCTCGCCGGCGACGTCCTCGTCGACGTGGTCCTTGAGCCGCACCGCGGGGGTGCCATCGCGCACCGAATACTTGAAGGTGTAGGCGTCGTCGAAACCGGCGGCCTCGACCAGCGAGAGCGTCTCCGCGAACTGTTCCTCGGTCTCGCCGGGGAAGCCGACGATGATGTCGGTCGAGAAGGTGATCCCGGGCATCGCGGCCCGGAGCCGGGCGACGACGTCGAGATACTCCTCACGCGTGTAGCGGCGGAGCATCCGGCGCAGCACGGCGTTGCTGCCGCTCTGGACCGGCAGGTGCACATGCTCGCACACCGCGGGCACCGTGGCCATCGCCTCGATGACCCGGTCGGTGAAGTCGGTGGGATAGGGGCTGGTGAAGCGCACCCGGTGGATCCCGTCCACCCCGCCGACGGCGCGGAGCAGCTCGGCGAAGTCGTGGGTGCCGTCGTGATAGCTGTTGACCGTCTGCCCAAGGAGCGTCACCTCCGTGGTGCCCTGCTCCGCGAGCGTGCGGACCTCGCGCACCACATCCTCGAGCTTACGGCTCCGCTCCGGTCCCCGGGTAAACGGAACGATGCAGAAGGTGCACTTATAATCGCAGCCCCGCTGCACCGTCACGAAGGCGGTCGCCGCGGTCTCCCGCACCGGCGGCACATCCTCGTAGTGCTCCCACGAGCGGAATTCGGTATCGGAGAGACGCTGTCCCGCCTGCGCCTGCGCGACCAGCTCGGCGAGATTCCGGTACGCGTCGGGGCCGGCGACGATGTCCACCTTCGGGACGCGCTCGAGCAGCGTGGGCCCGAGCCGCTGCGCCATGCACCCGACCACACCGAGCACCGTCCCCGGTCGCTTGTGGTGCTGCAGCTCGCCCAGCCGGCCGATCACCCGCTGCTCCGCGTTGTCGCGGACGGCGCAGGTGTTCACCAGCATCACGTCGGCCTCTTCGGGACGGTCGGTCTGCACGAAGCCATCCCGCTGGAAGACCCCGAGCATCAGCTCGGTGTCCGCCACGTTCATCTGGCAGCCGTAGGTCTCGATGTAGAGGCGCTTCATCGCCGCTAGCGCTGCGGGTCGCCGTAGGGGCGGATCGACAGTCCGAAGGTGACCATGAAGGCGCGCTCCTTGTAGGCGCTGCCCTCGCTCCGCCAGGCATGTTCGAGCGCGAGATCGATCCCCGCCCGGTCCTGGGCGAAGCGGAGCCCGCTGCCCGCGGAGACGCTGAACTCCTTCGGCTTCTGCCCGGTCACGATCGGGAACGGCAGGTCGGCGTACCGGACACCGAGCCGGATCGGCAGCTTGCTCGGCCGCCGCGGGTCGCGCGCGTACTCGCCGCCGAGCGAGAGCTCGATGGTGTTCCGGGCACCCACGCCGCCGTGGGCGATGAGATCCCCGCTGGCATCACCCCAGGTGCGGTAGCTCCCCGAGGCGGCAACGGTCAGCTTGGAGGAGGGACGGAACATGGCGCCGGCACCGACGGTGTATGGCAGGTTGACGCTGTAGGCGCGGGTCGAGTCCTTGTCGACGCTGACGTGCCCATCCGACCGGACGCTCGCCGCAAGTTGCAGGTTGGAGCCGAGATGCTGCGTGATGCCAAGGGCGAAACCGACGCCCTCATACGACAGCTCGGCGGTCTGCCGGAAGGCGATGAACGCAGTGTCGCTGAAGGAGCGCCGTGCCTCGAGTCGGCTCGACCCGGTGATCCAGTAGACCGCGGCTCCGACACTGGTCCGCGGTCCGAGGGCGTAGCCGGCGGCGAAGCGGATCTCGTTGATGCCGCCGACCGACTTGAGGGAGTCGAAGACCGTCGTCTGGACTCCCCGCACCAGGATGGAGTCCCTCGAGGCGAGCCGGAAATCGCGGTCCGCGTAACTGCCGAGCGAGACGCCCAGCGCCAGCCGCTTGCCCGGAATCGGACCGCCGATGAAGAGCAGTGGGAATCGGGTATCACGCAGTGAGGCGTTCCCGGCTGGTGTCTCCCAGGTCCGCCAGGACGGCGCGATCACGAAGTCGGCGGTGACAGACCTGAGGTTGGCCATCGCCGCCGGGTTGGCGTCGCTCTCGCCATCGAAGAGTCCGAAGCTGCCTCCGGTCGCCCGGGTCCGTGGCGTCACCGGCCGCCCCGGCTGGCCCAGGCCGCGCACCCCGAAGAGCGACGACTGCGCCGAGAGTTCGGCCGGCACAGCGGGAAGCGCGGCCGCCAGTGCGACGACGGCCATCATGCGAGTCAGCCGCATCAGGGTTTCTCGAAGGGGAACGTGAGCGCGTAGGTGACCCGGAGGCGCGGCGTGAAGCCGGGACTCCGGCTCGACCCGAAGGTCGCGCGGATGAAGTTGCTGGTCTCAGGGAAGAGCTGCAGCATGAAGGCCGGCGGAAGTGCCGAGGTCCCCTGCCAGAGAGTGACCGCCCGGCGCACCTCGAGCCGCAGAGTATCCGTCTGGCCATCCACCATGGGAGCAATGGCGATATAGAACCCGTCGGTCCCGGAGGGGCTCTTCCCGCCGAAATCGGACAGGATCGGCCGAGCCTGCAGGAAGGCCGTGTCCCGAGGGAGCCCGAGGATCGCGGTGGTCGGCACCAGTTCCAGGGTGACGCGCAGAAGCTGCGCGGAGTCCTTCAGGAAGGCCGGCCACGGAAACCGGATGATCGAACGGGAACTCGGCGCGCCACCCACCGTCAGCACGGTGCTGTCGAGTGCCGGGGCATTCTGCGTGAGGAACCGCGCGAACGACGGCCCTTTCACGAAGGTCCGGGCCGTCTGCGTGGTGTCACCGGGCGTCGGGAAATGGAGATAGGTCGTGAAGAGCGGTGCGGTCGAGCCGCCGCCGGCGCTGCCGATCCGGATTCCGGTCGGCTGCGCGGCGCGGATCTGAACGCCCATCGCGAGGACGCCGGTGTCCGACGCGGCGATGGCGACCTGCGACAGCGTCGCGCCCTTGTAGGTGCGGGTCAGCGTGGTGCTGATCAGGCTGTCCGCCACCATGAACGTGTCGATGACGTTCGCCGGGGTGAAGGCGGTGTCCGCATCGATGAAGGTGAAGGCCGAATCGAGCGTGGACGGCAGTCGGTACAGCGAGACCACCAGGTTCTTCACCGCCGTGTCCCGATACTGCAGTCCGACCGAGAGCACCACCGAGTCGATCGTGTAGGCGCGCAGGGTGTCGTTGAAATCGAAGGAGTCCGGCCGTGCGGAGAACTTGATGACGGCGCGGTCTTCGCTCGCCGGGAGCTGGTAGGAGACCCGGAGCGACCCGCCCTGGCCTGCGAGCACGTAGCCCTCGTAGCTCGAGTCGGTGCCGAGCGTCGGCACCAGCACCGTGTCCCGGACGATGTAGCCGCCGGGACAGAGATTGGGGCAGTCCGCCGGAGCAGAGAGCCGCTCCTGGCAGGCCGTCACCAGGAGAATCGCCGCCGAAGCGACGAGCGAAGGGAGCAGGCGAATCTGAGTCGTCGTCAATCCGTACCGCCTCTGTCGAACGCGAATCCGTCCGGGAGGAGCTCCCGCAGCGTCCAGCGCCGCGTGCCACCCGGTCCTGCGCTTTCCACAATCAAGTCTCCGCCGAACTCCGCCAGCACCTGACGGCACGCGCCACAGGGACTCACGGCCGGGTCGGCATTCGTCACGATCACCAGCCGGCGGAACCGGCGCGCGCCCCCGGCCACCGCCGCCATGACGGCGCCGCGTTCGGCGCAGATCGTCAGCCCGAACGAGGCATTCTCCACATTGCAGCCGGTGAACACCCGGCCGTCGTCCGCCTCGAGCGCCGCACCCACCGGGAACTTCGAGTAGGGACACCAAGCCCGGGCCTGGGCCACTCTGGCCTGAGCCAGGAGTTCGTCAGCCATCCCAGATCTCACCAAGGAAGGACTGCCCGGAACTGAGGGCCGGGACACCGAAGAACTCCGCCAGGGTCTGTCCCACATCGGCGAAGCTCTGGCGCGTCCCGAGAGCGCGGGGCCGTACCCGGGGTCCAAACGCAAGCACCGGCACACGCTCCCGTGAGTGATCGGTCGAGGGCGTCGTCGGGTCGTTGCCGTGATCGGCGGTAATAATAACCAGATCCTCGTCCCGAATCGGGGCGAGCATCCCCGGCAGGGCCGCATCGAGCGCCAGCAGCCCGGCGTGGAAGCCGGGCACGTCGTTGCGATGGCCCCAGCTCTGGTCGAATTCGAGGACGTTGACGAACAGCAGCCCCCGTTCCATCGCCGCCAGGCCGCTCGCGATGGCGCGGTAGGCCTCGGCGTTGGTCCTCGGGTGCATGCTGATGATGCCCCGGCCGGCGAAAAGGTCGTCGACCTTGCCGATCCCGACCCGCGGGATGTGCGCGGCCACCAGCCGGTCGAGCAGCGTCTCGCCAGGAGGGGGGACGCTGAAGTCCTTGCGCCGTTCGGTCCGGGTCCAGCCCGCCTTTGCATCACCCACGAAGGGCCGCGCGATGACCCGGGAGACCGTCTCCGGGCCGGCGAGAATCTGCTGCGCCGCCTGACACGCGGCGTAGAGCTCCGTCACCGGGACGAGCTCCTCGTGGGCGGCGATCTGACAGACGCTGTCGGCCGAGGTGTAGAGAATCCACTGGCCGGTGGCGAGATGCTGGGGGCCGAGCCGGGCGATGATCTCCGTGCCGGAAGCGACGCAGTTGCCCAGCACCCCCCGTCCCGTGGCCGCGGTCAATGCCGCGATGAACGAGTCGGGGAATCCGCCGGGATAGGTCCTGAACGGGTGGGCGAGGGTGAGCCCGCACATTTCCCAGTGGCCTGAGGTGCTGTCCTTCCCCGCACTCCTCGGCAGGGCGAGGCCATACGCCGCGGTCGGCGTGGCGACCGCGGCCACCCCCGGCAGTGGCGCGATCGCGCCCAGTCCCATCCGCTCGAGATTCGGGAGCCGGAGTCCGCCGACCGCCCGCGCGACGTTGCCGAGCGTGTCGCTCCCGGTATCGCCGTAGGCGTCCGTGTCAGGCGCCGGCCCGAAGCCGACGCCGTCGAGCACGATCAGGGCGGCGCGGCGCAGGTTACTTCTTCTCCGTGGACACGAAGCGGAACCGGATGCCGGTCAGGGCCTCGTTGAGCAGCCGCTGCTCATCCGGATCGAGCTGGCCCCTGGTCTTCTCCTGCAGCATGCCGAGGGTGTCGATGAGGGTGCGGGCGACCTCGCGCGGCTCGGGGTTGCCCGGCGCGCCGGGCGGCAGGTTGCCGGCCAGGGCCTGCTCCGCCTGGTGGGCGAGACCGATCACCAGGGATGCGAAATGCTGATTCATCCATACCTCCGGGCGACGCGCGGGCCCATCGCCGTGAGCAGTTCGTACGAGATCGTCCCGGCCCGCCGGGCCTGATCGTCGAGGGAGACGAGGCCGCCGAAGAGGGTCGCCACATCTCCGAGGGCGCAGCTCTCCTTCACCGCCACCATGATGCAGTCCATCGTGACGCGGCCGAGAATGGGGGCGATCGTCCCGTTGATCTCCACCGCGCCCGTCCCGCTCAGGGAACGGAGCACGCCGTCGGCGTAGCCGATCGCCAGCGTCGCCACCCGGGTCTCGGTCGGCGCCACCCAGGTCGCCCCGTAGCTCACGCTCTCCCCCGCCCGCACGGTGCGGAGTGCGACCACGCGCGAGCGCAGCCGCACAACCGGCGCTGCGGTGACTCCCGGGACGTCGCCGCCGTAGAGGAAGATGCCGGGTCGCACCAGGTCCGCGGCGAAGGTGGCACCACGCAGCGCCGCGGCGCTGTTCGCCGCGTGGACCAGCGCCGGCCGCCTCGGCAGCGTACCTAGTACCTCCTGAAAGCGCTCCCACTGCCGGTCCGCCGAACTGGGGGCGGAATCGGCGGAGTGGAAATGGGTGAAGGCGCCTTCCCACCCTTCGGAGGCTTCAAGCAGGCTGCGTGAGGCGGCCACTTCGACGGGCTGAAAGCCGGCCCGCGCCATCCCGGTGTCGATCTCGATATGAAAGCGGCGGTCCCCCTGCGCGAGCCAGGCCGCGAGGGCGTGGCGATCGCCGATCGCGGGCCGGAGGTCGTGCTGATGGTAGAGGGGGATCAGTGAGGGCTGAAGCGGGGTGAAGACGACGACCGGTCGGGTGACCCCCGCGCCACGGAGCTGGGCGCCCTCTTCCACGGTCGCGACCCCGAATCCCCAGGGGTCGAGCGTCTCGAGCGCCCGGACGACCGGCAGCACCCCGACGCCATAGGCATTCGCCTTGACCATCGGCAGAAGGCGGGCGCCGCATGCGGCCGCCACGGTGCGGGCATTGGCGACCACGGCACCGAGATTCACCTCGGCCCAGGCACGCTCAACTTCGGCTGGAATTGACGTCATGCTCAAGCGGCGGGTATGATAGGAGCCGAGGAGGATAAATGCAAGATAATTCAGCGCTTGGACGTGCTCTGGCGATGGTCCGTGACCTCCGCCAGCGCTGCCCGTGGGACCGGATCCAGACCCGCGAAACCATCCGCCCTTACCTGGTCGAGGAGGTCTTCGAACTCGATCACGCGATCGCCGAAGGGCGGCCGGCGGAGATCCGCGAGGAGGTCGCGGATCTGATGCTGCATCTGGCCTGGCAGCTGGTCCTGGGGGAGGAGCGGGGCGAGTTCAGCGCGGACGAGGTCGCGGGAGACCTCGAGGCGAAGATGCGCCGGCGGCACCCGCATCTCTTCGATCTCGGGCCGGCGGAGCGCTGGTCCAACCTCAAGCGGAAGGAAAAGCGTCAGGGCGTGCTCGACGGACTCCCGCCCGGGCTCCCAAGCCTGATCAAGGCCTACCGACTTCAGGAGCGGGCCGCCACGGTCGGCTTCGACTGGCCCGACACGCACGGCCCGGCGGCCAAGATCCGCGAAGAGCTCGCCGAGGTGGAAGCCGCGATCGCCGCGGAGGGTCCACACGCCGTATCTCCCGAGACCACTGGCGAGCCGGTCCATCCCCTACCCCCGGATGACCTGGTCGACGAGATCGGGGACCTGCTGTTTGCGGTCGTCAATCTGGCGCGGAAGGCCCGGGTCCAGCCCACCACCGCGCTCGACCGGGCCAATCAGAAGTTCCAGCGGCGTTTCAACGAGGTGGAACGCATGGCAGAGGCCCGCGGGGTCGACATGACCACCGCGGGCCTCGAGGAGCTGGATCGGCTGTGGGATGAGGTGAAGCGCGCGCGCCCGGGTAGGCGCGCACAGCCGTGCGCGCCTACGCCGCGCGCGTCTAGGGATAAAGCCGATGTATCTGCCGGGGGAAGGCAATCGTCTCCCTGATGTGCGGCAGACCGCAGATCCAGGCGACGGTACGCTCCACGCCCAGTCCGAAGCCGGAATGCACGAAGGTCCCGTACTTCCGCAGATCGAGATACCAGCGATAGGCCTCCGGATCGAGCTCCTGCTCGTGGATGCGGGCGAGCAGCCGGTCGTAGTCGTCCTCGCGCTGTGAACCGCCGATGATCTCCCCGTACCCTTCGGGGGCGAGGCAGTCGTTGTTGAGCACGGTGCGGGGATCGTCCGGGTTCTCTTTCATGTAGAACGCCTTCACACCCTTCGGGTAGTTGAAGACGAATACCGGGCGGTCGTACTGCTGGGCGAGGAGGGTCTCGTCGTCCCCGCCGAGGTCGCGGCCCCACTCCATGTCGGAGCCGAGGGCATTGAGCTTCACCACGGCGTCACTGTAACTGATGCGGGCGAAGGGCGCCTGCACCCGTTCGAGCGGTGCGGTGTCGCGCTCGAGCTCCTTGAGCTCTTCCTTGCGGGCCTCGATGGTGCGGCCGACGATGTAGCTGACGAACTCCTCCTGCAGCCGCATGTTGGCCGCGGAGTCGTTGAAGGCCACTTCGGGCTCGACCATCCAGAATTCGGTGAGGTGTCGCCTGGTCTTGGACTTCTCGGCGCGAAAGGTCGGGCCGAAGCAGTAGACCTTGCCGAGGGCCGCGGCGGCCGCTTCGACGTAGAGCTGGCCGGTCTGCGCGAGGTAGGCCTTGCCGAGATCGAAATAGTCGGTGCTGAACAGTTCGCCGGCCTGCTCGCCGATGGAGCCCGTCAGAATCGGCGTGTCGACCAGCGTGAAGTCGCGCTGATAGAAGAAGTCGCGGATGGCCTGGATCACCTCGTTGCGCACCTTGGCGATCGCGACCTGGCGCCGGCTCCGGAGCCAGAGATGCCGATGCTCGAACAGGAACTGGGTACTGTGCTCCTTCGGCTGGATCGGAAACTCCGGGCTCGCCCCGATGACCTGCACCTCGCTCAGGTGCATCTCGTAGCCGCCCGGGGCGCGGGGCTCGGCGCGGACGATGCCCGTCAGCGCGACGGAGGTCTCGAGGACGAGCGTGGCGAACCGCTCCCAGGTCGCCTCGGGGACCTCCTTCTTCGAGAGGACTCCCTGCAGGTACCCGGTGCCGTCGCGCAGGACGACGAACGCGATCTTCCCGCTGGACCGGGTCGTGGTGACCCACCCCTGAACCGTGACGGACGAACCTACGTGACTGGACAACTCGGCGATGCGGACGGTCATCATCTTCTACTTGGGCGGGGTTGGCGGCTGGCACGCCGTGGGGCGTGGAGTCTAGCGCTGACGCTGGTGAGCGTCAACGCAGCCTGCGCCGGCTTTCGCCCCGATCCGGATTTCGATCCCGGGGAGGTGAAGCCCGCCGCCCCCCTCGCGGGGACCCCGCTCACCCGGCTGTGGGCGAGCCGTCCGGTGCGCGGCCCGAGCGCCCCCATCGCGGTCGACACCCAGAATGCCTATCTCGGCGGCTCGGACCGCCGGGTGGTCGCCGTGGATCTCCGCTCCGGGAAGACCCGCTGGGCGCATCGGGTCGCCGGGCCACTCGTCGGCGGCGTGCTGGTGGAGGGCGGCATCGTGTATGCGGCAACCGATCGCCCTGACGGAAAGGTCCATGCCTTCCGGCCGTCGAGCGGCAACGAACTCTGGTCGACCGGCATCGGCTACACCCAGGCACCGCTCGCCCTGATCGGCGGGAAGCTGATCGCCATCACGCGGCAGGGTCAGGTGGTCGCGCTCGATCCATCGAACGGCCACGTCCTGTGGCGCCGGCGGGTGACTCCAGGCCAGACCGGAGCGATTCAGGTGGGCACGGAACACTTCATGGTCTCGTCGTTCGACAGCCTGTATCTGGTGAAGCTGAGCGACGGCACCGTCGCGCGCCGGCGCCGGGCACCGGGGACGGTGGTCTCGCCCTGGATCCGCGTCGGGGACGAGCTGGTCGCGGCGACGGGCGACTCCCTGGTCATCGGGATCGACCCCGACAGTCTCAGCGATCGCTGGCGTGTCCGGCTCGGCGGTCCGCTGCTCAACTCGCCGGCCGCGACCGGAGATACGATTTACGCCGTGACCCAGACCGGGTCGGTCAACCGATTCCTGTCAGGCGCCAGCGCGGCAACGACGGAGCTGCGGCCCGCGGGCTGGGCCGCAACCGGCGCCCCGTCGGTCTACGGTCCCTGGCTGCTGGTCGGGGCCTCCGACGGCACCCTCCGGGCCTTCGACCGCGGAACCGGAGCCGACGCCTGGTCCACGAAGCTGGGACGACCGATGGAACTCGCGCCCATGGTCCTGGCCGACAGCACCATGCTGGTGCTCGGCGGCCGGGGCGACCTGCAACGGCTTCGCCAATGATCCTCCGCTCCGCACTCGCCCTGCTCTGCCTCACGTTCGGCGTGACTCCGCTCGCGGCCCAGCGCGCCGACTCCGCCTGGACCCGCGGGACACCGTTCGCCGTGAAGTACGGGAAGTGGGCCGCGCTCGCCGCCGCCGTCGGCATGGGACTCAAGGCCTCCGCCGCGCATCACGACGCCGATCGCGCCTTCACCAACCTCCGCAGCTACTGCGATGCCGACCGGACGCGATGCGACCAGCTTCCCGGGGGCGCGTACGCAGACCCTGTCGCAGAGCGCTATTACCAGACGGCGCTCCGCCACGACCGGCATGCACGGGGATGGCTATTTGGCGGCGAGGGTGCGGTGCTGGCGAGTGCGGGGCTCTTCGTGTGGGAACTCACCCGGCCGAAGCAGCCTCCGAAGAACATCCCCTTCTCGCCGACGGTGACGCAGACCGGGACGAGGACGAATGTGGGGGTGAGTGTGGCGTTTTAGTACCGAGTACCGAGTACCGAGAGAGAGACCTGGAACTCGGTACTCGGAACTCGGAACTGTCGTCACCCGGTTCGGAACAGTTCCACGGCGCGGGGATACCTCCCGAGCGCCCGTTCCTTGAGCGGCTGGTGTCTCGGGCGGACCAGCAGCGGATCCTGCTCGAGGATCCGGTTGGCGATGTCGCGGGCCTGCGCGAGGAGGTCGCTGTCGTCGGGCAGTCGGGCCAGCCGGAGTTCGAAGTCGCCCGCCTGACGCTCCCCGATCAGGTCGCCCATCTTCCGTTCCTGCAGATCGAGTTCGGCGATCTTGAATCCGTCGTTCGTCGCCGAGAAGGCCTTGAGCCGTTCCGGCACCGGTTCCTCCGCGACGAGAATGCAGAAGCTCTCCTCCCCGCCTCTGCCGATCCGCCCCCGAAGCTGATGCAGCTGGGCCAGTCCGAACCGCTCCGGATGCTCGATGAGCATCACGGTCGCATTGGGCACGTCGATGCCAACCTCGATGACCGTCGTTGCGACCAGCACATCGACGTCGCCGGCGCGGAACTTCCGCATGCACTCGTCCCGCTCCGGGGCCTTCATCCGCCCGTGCACCAGTCCCACCGTGAGGTCGGGCCATCTGGCCCGGAGCCGCTCCGCCTCGATCGTCGCGGCGCGGAGATCGGCCCGCTCCGACTCCTCGATGACCGGCAGGACGACGTAGGCCTGGCGCCCTTCGGCACACTGCTCGTGGACGAAGGCCAGGGCGCGATCCCGCTGCGCCGCGGTCCGGACGCCGGTCTTGATGCTCCCGCGGCCCGGCGGTTTTGCGCGCAGGGTCGACACATCGAGGTCGCCGAACCGGGTGAGTGCGAGGGAGCGCGGAATCGGCGTGGCGGTCAGGAGCAGCACGTCGGGCGCGTCGCCCTTGGCGATGAGCTGCGAGCGCTGATCGACGCCGAAGCGGTGCTGTTCATCGATGATCACGAGGCCGAGGCGCTGGAAGGCGACGCTGTCCTCGAGGAGCGCATGGGTGCCGATCACCAGCCGGGCCTGGCCGCTCGAGAGCTTCTTCCGCCGCGCCATCTTCTCCTGGTTCGTCAGGCGACCGAGGAGCAGCTCCGGACGCAGGTCGAGGGGGTCCAGCAGTTTCGTGAGGGTGGCGAAATGCTGCTCGGCGAGCAGCTCGGTCGGTGCCATCAGGGCGGCCTGGTAGTCGTTCTCCAGCGCGAGCAGCATCGCGAAGAGGGCCACGACGGTCTTGCCGGTTCCCACGTCGCCCATCAGCAGCCGGTGCATCCGCTCCGCGGCCGTCATGTCGGCGGTGATCTCGCGAATGGCGCGCTTCTGATCGGCGGTGAGCGGCCAGGGGAGCGATTCGGCGAGCTGGCGGGTGTAGGTGTGACGGACCTGGAACGGCACGCCCGTCCGGCGCCGCTTCGCGAGGAGCCGCGCGCGCATCAGCATGAGCTGGAGGTCGAGCAGCTCGTCGAAGGCGAGGCGGCGACGGCCCGCCTCCGCCTCCTCGACGGTGGCCGGCCGGTGCACCGCGCGGAGCGAGGACGGGACGTCCGGGAGTTCGATCGCCCCGCGAAGCTCCTCGGGCAGCGGATCGGAGGAGAAGGCGATCATCGACTCGAGATGCCGGTCGATGAGTGAGCGGATCACCTTGTGGGAGAGCCCCTCCGTCGCCCGATAGACGGGCAGCACCCGCCCAAGCGGCGCCGCGTCCTCGCCCTCACTGTCCGCCTCGGCGAGGATGATGTACTCGCGCGGGTTGAGCTGGCGCCCGTGATAGAAGCGCACCGGGCCGACCACGAGCAGCGTCTGCCCCACCTCGATCGTCCGGTCGAGAAACCCCTGCCCCGGCCAGGCGCACTCCAGCATCCCGCTCTCGTCGCGCAACACGGCGGTGAAGATCCGGAGGCCGCTCCGCGTCGGCATGAGCCGCTTCGCGATCACCTTGCCGACGCAGGCAACTTCGTCGCCGACCTTCGCCTTCGCGAAGGGAGTCAGGCTCGAGGCATCGAGATAGCGGAAGGGAATGTGCCAGAGGAGTTCCTGCGCAGTGCGCACCCCGAGCCGCGCGAAGGCCTCCGCGCGACGTTCGCCGACGCCCTTCAGGAACTTGATCGACGTATCCGGACGAAGGACGGGCATGGCGTCAGGAGCGAGTTCCGAGTTCCGAGTTCCGAGTGCTCCGACTGAGCTCGACCCGCCTCACTCGGTACTTGGAACTCGGAACTCGGCACTCAGCCATCCGACTCGAGCAACCGCGCGGCGAAGGCCGAGGCATCGAACGGCGTCAGATCGTCGGCCGTCTCCCCCAGGCCGAGGAAACGGATCGGGAGACCCAGTTCCTTGCGGAGCGCGACCACCGCGCCGCCACGGGCGCTGCCGTCGAGCTTGGTGACGATGATGCCGGTGGGCTGCACGGCCTGGGTGAAGAGCTTGCCCTGCTGGATCGCGTTCTGGCCGACGGTGCCGTCGAGCACCAGCAGCGTCTCGTGCGGCGCGCCGGGCCGCTTTCGGGCGATGACGCGGACGACTTTGCGCAGCTCATCCATCAGTCCGTCCTGCGTGTGCAGACGGCCGGCGGTATCGATGAGCACGGTGTCGGCGCCGCGCGTGGCGGCGGCCTCGATCGCATCAAAGGCGACGGAGGCGGGGTCACCGCCCGGCGCCCCGGCGACGCAGGGCATCCCGAGCCGCTCGGCCCAGGTCTGCAGCTGCTGGATGGCCCCGGCGCGATAGGTGTCTGCCGCGCCCAGGAGGACCTTCCGACCCTCGCGCTGCAGCCGCTTTGCGAGCTTCGCGACGCTCGTCGTCTTCCCCACGCCGTTCACGCCCACGAAGAGCAGGACGGTCGGCCCGTCGTCGGCGGCGCGGGCGATTGTGCCCGGCGTTGAGTTCGGGACCTCGAGCAGCGTCACCAGCCGCGCCTGCACCGCGCGCTTGAGGTCGTCCTCGGTCTTGAGCCGCCCACGACGCACCTCGTCCTCGACTGTCTGCACCAGATCGATGGTCGCCTGGACGCCGAAATCGGCCTCGATCAGCGTGCGCTCGAGCGCCTCGAGGTCGGCGGCGTTCATCCCCCGGACGAGGGCCCCGACGTCGGTGAGGGCCACCCGCTTGAGGCGCTGCCAGAGGGAGAGCTTGGGAGTGTCGCCGATTCTGCTGGAAGTCATGCGGGGAATCTAATCATCCCAAAAGTTCCGAGTACCGAGTTCCGCGTACAGAGTGCCTGGTGCTCAGTGCCGCGTTGAGCGCGCCGTCTACCGAGCACTGTGCACTACGCACCAGGCACTAAGTACGATGCACGAAGTACCGACTATCGCAGCCCCAATCTGCGTCTGGCCAGCCATTCCCCCGTCAGGCCGGCGATGACGAGGAAGAAGAGCCAGATCCAGCGCCGGGTACTCGTGAAGCCGCCGAAGCTGACGCCGGGCGCCTCCCGATCGGCGAGGAGCACCGGACGCGGCAGCCACTCCTCGGACCAGCGATCCACCACGATCAGCCCCGCCCCGCCCCCATCGAGCTCGTAGCGATAGCGCCCCGGCGCGAGACGCAGTTCGGCGCGGCCCGCACCATCGAAGCGCAAGGTATCGCGGCGGGCGCCGCTATCACCCGCGAGCGCGACGCCGACTGGCACCGGTGTTCCGACCCCCGTCCACTCGAAGAGCACGGGCCGGCCGTTGGCGACCACGGGCCGGATCGGGCGCGCCTTGCCGGCCGCCGAATCGGCGCCGCCCAGCAGCCAGGAGACCGTGCTGGCGATCAGGGCGCGATAGGCCTGCTCGCTGGACCCGCCATGGAACTGCCAGCGCCACAATCCATCCGCCGCAGTCATCACTTCCCGGCGCCCGCCGCTCGTGTGGCCGGTAATGATGGGCCGTTCCGCCCCGCGGCGACTGAGTTGCGCGCTGAGTCCGACCCAGTCCCCTGGTGCGGGCTCGATCGGCGTGATGTCGCTGAGCGGTGGAAAGGAATCGACCGGCGCACCGAGCCAGGCATTCGCGATGGGGGAACTGCCGCGCGTCGTGGCGTACCACTCCCCCGGGATCACCGTCTCGCCGCCCTCTCCACTTGGCCAGTGCCAGAGGCCACGGGCCCGGGCACCGCGCAACAATTCGGGGGCGGCCCCCTTCACGACGAGGAGGTCGGCCCGGCGCGCAGCCTGGGTCACCTCCTCGCTGCTCACCGGTTGCACCGTCTCCATCGAACGCCAGCGGCCGGCCTCGATCCGGGAATAGCCGCGGACCGGAAGATCGGCGACGGCGCGAATGCCATTGAAGAGGAAGCGGGCATCCCAGTCGCCGGGACTGGCCAGGACGACGATCCCGGGGGTCGGCGTAACCCTCACCAGCCAGAGGCGGGCGTCGTCGCGCGGCTCGGCGTCGTTCGCAGTGGCCAGGCCTGCACGGAGGAGGACATCGCCGGAGAGACCCGTGCTCGGAAAGGCCAGCGACACGCTGGCGCTGCCATCCGAACCCAGGCGGACTGCGCGGCGGGCGAGCACCCGCTGATCGACACGCACCTCGATCCGGGCGCTGTCGCCGATGGCACCAAAGGCGCGCACCGTGGCGGCCATGCGAATGGTGTCGCCGGCCGTGACGCGGTCCGGGCCCTCGACGCGGGTGACCGCGAGATCGGGAACTGCCTGACGCGGAAAGGTGCGTACCCCCACGCGGGCCAGCGCGTCAGGCGAGAGATCCTGCGCGTCGTCGAGTTCGCCGTCCGTCACCACGATGACCCGCCGATCGGAGGCGGCCGCCGCACGGAGTGCCGGGCCGAGTTCGGAGCGGCCGAAGTTCGGCACGCTGTCAGGCGTGGAGCGCGCATCGCCGAACAGTCGGACCTCGCCCCACGATCGTGCGGAGTCGCGCGCGGCTTCCCAGCGACCGCCCGCGGCGGTCATGCTGAGGCTGCCATCGAGGAGCACGAGTGGTCTGGCGGCGGGGCCCGGCCGGGTGCTGCAGGTGAGATCGAGGAGCAGCAGACCGAGCCCGCTCCACGCGACCGTGCGCGCCAGCGCCGCCGTCCAGGCCCGGCGACCGAGCCGCTCGAGTCGCCAGTAGGTGAACCAGCTGAGGGAGGCCGCGAGTACGAGAACGAGAACGACGGTCATCAGCGCGCGGCGAGCGCTTCTTCGAGCGTGAACTTCCCCTCGTACAGCGCCCGCCCGACGATCGCCCCGGCGAGGCCGGCGTCACGAACAGCGCGCAGGTCCTGCAGGCTGGCAACGCCACCGCTCGCGATCACGGAGGCCCCAAGCGCCTGCAGCCGCTTCGCGCCGTCGAGATCGGGACCGGTCAGCATGCCATCGCGGCTCACGTCGGTGTAGATAATGGTCTTCGCTCCCTCGCTGAGGACCCGGCGGCAGACGTCGTCGACGAACAGCTCGGTAGTCTCGACCCAGCCGCGAATCGCGACCATGCCCGCCTTGGTATCGAGACCGATGGCGATTCGCTCGCCCCCGGCGGCGGCGACCGCCCTGGGGACCAGCGCGGGATCGGTCACCGCCGCAGTGCCGAGCACCGCGCGGGAGACGCCAAGACGGAGGACCGCGTCCAGGGCCTCGAGGGACCGGAGACCGCCACCGACCTGGATCCGTACCCGGCCGCCCGCCGAGGCCGCGACGGCGCTGATCACCGCGAGATTGTCGCCGGTCCCGAAGGCCCGGTCGAGGTCCACGACGTGAATCCAGCTGGCGCCGGCGGCGATGAACCGCTCCGCCTGTGCTACGGGATCATCATGGTAGGAGGTTTCGCGCGAGGGTTCGCCCTGGCTCAGGCGGACGACTCGGCCGGCGCGGACATCGATGGCGGGAAAGAGTTCCACGGGCGGGGTGCCCGGGCGGGCGGCTAGAAGCTGGCCCCGGCGGCCGCGCGGCCCTCGGAGCGATTGTCGGCGTAGGTGGGCATGCCGCCGTTCAGCAGCGCCAGCAGGCGGGTCCGCTCCTGCGCGAATTCCCGGCGCTGGGCCAGCGGGACCGGGTCGCCGGTGCCCAGATCGGCATCGCGGGGGGAGCGCGCGACTCCGTTGACGCGGAATTCGTAGTGCAGGTGGGGACCGGTCGCGAGGCCAGTGGAGCCGACGTAGCCGATGACGTCGCCCTGGGAGAGGCGCATCCCGGCCACGAGTCCCTTGGCGAAGGCCTGGAGGTGCCCGTAGCGAGTCACGATGCCGTTGGCGTGCCGGATCTCGACCAGATTGCCATAGCCCCCGGTCCATTCGCGCCGGGCAACGACGCCATCGCCGGCCGCCATGACGGGCGTCCCGGGTGCCGCGGCGAAGTCGATCCCTTCGTGCTTCCGTACGATGCCGAGCACCGGGTGCAGCCGCCCGCTGCTCATCCCGGACGAGATTCGCCGGAACTGCACCGGCGCGAGCAGGAAGGCGCGCCGCAGCGACCGCCCCTCCGCGTCGTAGAAGCCTGAGCTGCCGTCGGCCGAGGTCCAGCGATAGGCGGTATAGCCGAGGCCGCCGATGACCATGTCCCCGGCCAGCACCCGGCCGAAGCGGACCTCACCATCGTCGGAAACCAGCCGTTCGGCGACCACGCGGAAGCTGTCCCCCGGACGGATGTCCCGGCTGAAGTCCACCTGCCACGCAAAAATGTCGGCAAGATCCCAGGCGAGCCGCACCCGATCCTCGGGCGCGAGCAGCGTGTCGTCGATCTCCGTATCGAGTGCATCGTAGAGCGAGGTGGTGATGCGCCCCGCGAGCACGATCGGCTGAGCGCTCCAGTGGATCGGCTCGGCGACCGCCTGCCAGCCGCTGCTGGTGAGCTGCAGCGCCACGCGCTGCTCGGGCCCGGCGCGGAAGCTGACGCGCGTGGGAATCGAGTCGATGGAGTGGCGCTGGATGCTGAAGACGAGACCGGGCCGGAGACGGCGGGGATCGAAGAGGCCGTTCGACGTGTTCCGGTCGAGCGTGGGCGCGGGGAGCCCGTGACGGGTGAAGAGATCCGAGACCGTCTCACCGCGACGCAGGGTATCGATCCGCTCGGAGAGCAGATCCTGCACGGTGGTCGGGACCGGGATCGGCCTCCCCTCGCGCCACGGCCAGCTATCGTGGAGCGCGAACAGCGTCGCCACGGCCAGCAGCGCCGTGGCACAGAGCGTCGGAATCGCCGCGAGGAGAAGCTTCTTCACCGTCAGTCCATCTGCCTGCGAATGAAGGTCGGAATTTCCATCTCCGGTACATCACCGGGCGCCGGGGTGCGGCGATCATTCCGCGCGGGCGCGGCTGGCGGAGCGGCCGGCATCTGCGTCACCGGCGGCGGAGCGGGCACGCGCTTCCCCGAGGGGAAATTGATGACACCAGGCGCCGGCTTGGCAGGGAGGACCGGGACGGCGGCCGGCGTTTCGACCCGGTCAAAGCCAGTGGCGATGACCGTCACCCGGACTTCGCCCTGCATGGACGGATCGGTCGCCGCGCCGAAGATGATCTCCGCCTCGTCGCCGACCGCATCGTGAATGATGTCGTTGATATCGCCACCGCCGCAGATGTTGATCAGCACGCCGCTCGCGCCAGCGATCGAGACGTTGTCGAGCAACGGGCTCGAGATCGCCTGCTGGGCCGCTTCCATCGCCCGGTTCTCGCCCCGGCCGATGCCGGTCCCCATGAGGGCGGAGCCGCCGTTCTGCATGATCGTGCGGACGTCGGCGAAGTCGACGTTGATGATGCCGGTCTTGGTGATCAGGTCGGCGATGCCCTGGGTCGCCTGCAGCAGGACTTCATCGGCCTTCTTGAGGGAATCCTGGAAGGGGATGCCCTTCCCGACCACGGCGAGCAGCCGCTCGTTCGGGACCACGATCATCGTGTCCACCGAGTTGCGCATCTCGGCGATGCCCATCTCGGCCTGGCGCATCCGCTTCTTCCCCTCGAAGAGGAAGGGCTTGGTCACGATCCCGACGGTGAGCGCCCCCATGTCGCGCGCCATCTGCGCGATGATCGGCGCCGCGCCGGTCCCCGTCCCGCCGCCCATGCCGCAGGTCACGAAGACCATGTCGGCCCCCTGAAGCACGCCGAGGAGATCCTCACGGTTCTCCTCGATGGCTTGACGGCCGATTTCCGGGCGGGCGCCGGCGCCGAGTCCACGGGTCAGCTTCTTCCCGATCTGGACCTTCACGTCCGACTTGGAATTGCCGAGCGCCTGGGAATCGGTGTTCACCGAGATGAACTCCACCCCGCGGAGCTGCTCCTCGATCATCCGGTTGACGGCGTTTCCGCCGCCACCGCCGACGCCAACGACCTTCATGCGCGCGTTCTGTGCGCCGGTCTCTTCCAGCTCGAAGATCATGGGAGGTTCTCTCAGAAGAAG
Source organism: Gemmatimonadales bacterium (assembly GCA_044229445.1). Classification (GTDB taxonomy): domain Bacteria; phylum Gemmatimonadota; class Gemmatimonadetes; order Gemmatimonadales; family GWC2-71-9; genus JADJOM01. The sequence continues at coordinate 84,287 of JBGASX010000006.1, forward strand.
TCCTGGAGCCACTGCCGGACGGGTCGAACGAATTTCTCTACCGCCTGCGAACTCCGCTTGCCAGCTCCGAAGGCCGCACCCTGCGCCAGCTGCTTCGTGCCATAGAGCGCGAGGCCCGCGACGACCGCGAACTTCGGCGCTTCCACACTGTCGGTCAGCCCCACCAGCCCCTGGCCCGCCTTGCCCACCCGAACCGGCATGGCGAACACCTCGCGCGCGAGCTCCACGATGCCCGGGACCTGGGAACCGCCCCCGGTGAGGACCACACCCGCCGGCAGGCGCTGATGATAACCGGCCCGGGTGATCTCGTCGCTCGCGAACTCGAGCGTCTCCTGCAGCCGCATCCGCATGATGTGGGCGAGCGTCTGCCGATGCGCGCCGCGGGCGCCCTGCCCGGGGGTTCCCGGGAGCTGGATGACTTCGGACTCCGGCACCAGCGGCTCCCATGCCGCCCCGGAACGTTCCTTCAGCTTTTCCGCGTCCTGCTGGGTCACCTGCAGCCCGTGGACGATATCGTTGGTGACGTGGCTGCCGGAAATCAGGAGGGAGCCGGTGTGCCGGATCTTGCCCCCCTGGAAGATAGCGACGTTGGTCGATCCGCCACCCAGTTCCACCAGGGCGCAGCCCAGGTCCCGCTCGTCCGGGGTGAGGACCGCGAGGCTCGCCGCCAACGGCTCGAGCACCAGCTCCGCGATGTGGTAGCCCGCTCCCTCGACGCACTTCTTGAGATTCTGCGGGACGCTGGAAAGCACGGTGACCAGGTACACCTGGGCATCGAGCCGAGAGCCGGTCATCCCGATCGGCTCGGTGATGCCGGGCTGCATGTCGACCAGGTAGTCCTGCGGAATGGCGTGCAGCAGCTCGTGGTCCTTGCCGAGCGGCACACTGGAGGCGACGTCATTGACCCGGGCCACGTCGCCGGTGCGGATCTCCCCGCCGGTGACGGACACCACGCCGGTCGACGTCTGGCCGGCCACATGCTCGCCGGCGATCCCGCAGTACACCGAGCCGACTTCGACGCCGGCCATCCGCTCGGCGTCCTTCATCGCCTTCTGGATCGCACGCGTCGTTTCCTCGATGCCGCGCACGACCCCGCGCCGCACCCCGTTGCAGCGTTCGACACCGACGCCGAGGATTCGGGTGACCGGGGAGCGGTTGTCGCCCTGCACTTCGGCGATCACCGCGGCCACCTTGGTGCTGCCGAGATCCAGGGCAGCGACGAGACGGTTGGGAGAGACGCTCACGCGGTCCCCCAGCGAACGACGACCTGGCCGGCGAAGCGCGCATCCAGCTCCGCCCAGCGGCGTCCCTTCTTCTCGAGGTCCTGCGCGACCGCCATCACGGCTCGAATGACCTCCGCCGGCGCGTCGGGCCGGAACCAGTAACGCTTCGTGTCCACGGTGAGCACTACATCATCGCCGGATCGAGCCGCCGACACCACCCGTCCGAAGAAGGTCGGGTCGGCATCCCGGGTATGGGCCAGAAACTTCGTCACCACCGAGTCGGCCTCGGCGATCAGCGGGAGGTCGGGTGCGGCCACCGTCGGGTCGAACGGCAGCACCCTGCCCCGCACACTCACCAGCTTGAGCTTGCCTTCGCGCATGACCAGCGCGACGGCTGGCGTCTCCTCGATCGTGATCACGATCGTCCCCGGCAGCCGGCGACTGACGCTCACCTGATCAATCCCGGGGATCGAATCTACCGCACGTCGCACGGCATCGAGATCGGCAAAGATGCTCTGGCCGGCGCGCACCGGCACCTTCTCCACGATCTCCTCGGCCCGCAGGTTCACCAGGCCGCGGACCTCGACACGATGCACCCGGAAGAACTCCGACTTGCCCAGCAGCTTCGGGAGGCCGAATCCGAGCCCCCCCAGCAGGACGAGCCCGCCGAGAATCTTCCAGCCGGGCTTGCTCAGGCGGCTTGCAGCCACTGCACCAGCTCCCGTCCCACCCGGGTGATGTCGCCGGCGCCGAGCGTGATGACCACGTCACCGGACCGAGCCCGCTCGAGAATCCGGGCGCGGACCTCCGCCTTCACCGGCTCAAAGATGACCTCACCGCCGCCCGGGCGCGCGGCCTCGGCCACGGAACGACCACTCACCCCAGGTATCGGTTGCTCACGCGCGGGGTAGATCTCGGTCACGATCGCGACATCCGCGGCTCGAAGCGCCTCCCCCATCGCGACTCCATGCTCCGCCGTCCGGGAGAAGAGGTGCGGCTGGAACACGGCGATGATCCGCCTTCCAGGAAAGGCCTGACGCGTCGCCTGCAGCGTCGCCACCAGTTCGGTGGGATGATGCGCGTAATCGTCGACGAAGGTGATGCCGCGTGCCTCGCCGAGCCGCTCGAATCTCCGGCCGAGCCCGCCGTAGCGTGCCAGCGCCTCGAGCGCGGGCTCGAGGGGGCCACCGAGCCCCAGGACCACGCCGAGTGCCGCGGTCGCGTTGCGGAGGTTGTGAATACCTGGCACCTGCAGCCGCAGCGTCACCTGGCGTCCGCCGGGCAGCGAGAGCTTCGCCTGACTTCCTTCGGGTCCCTGCCGAATGTCGCTCAACCGGAGATCTGCGTTCCCCAGTCCGAAGCGCCAGGCCTTTGCCCCGAGGCGCTCCGCCACCCTGATGGCGCCGGGATCGTCGGCCCCGATGAGGACCCGCTCGGCCCGGCCCGCGAAGGTCACGAAGGCCTGCTCGAGCTGCGGCACGCCACCATAGCACTCGAGATGATCGGCCTCGACGTTGTTCACGACCGCGACCGAGGGATGCAGCGTGAGGAAGGCCTGATCGTATTCATCCGCCTCGACGACGAAGAGCCGGTCCCCACCGAGTTTCGCGTTGCCACCCCAGGCGTCGACTCGGCCACCCGCGAGGCCCGTGGGGGCGAGGCCCGCCGCGGTGAGGGCTTCGGTCGTCATCACCGTCGTGGTCGACTTGCCATGCGTGCCGGCGATCGCGACCAGTCGTCCGGCATGTACCAGATCCGCCAGCGCCTGCTTGCGCGGAATCACCGGGATGCCGAGCGCGCGCGCCCGCGCGAGTTCGGGATGATCGGGGGAAACCGCCGCGGTCACCACGACGGCGCGGACGCCGTCGACGTGCGAGGGATCGTGCCCCTGCTGCACCACGGCCCCGAGCTGGACGACGTCGGCCGTCCCGGAAATGTCGGGGTCGCAGCCGCTGACCGCGACTCCGCGGCGACGAGCCACAAGCGCCAGAGCGCTCATGCCTGCGCCGCCTATGCCCATGAAGTGGACGGGACGGGAATCGGCGGGGTCGAACAGATCCATGATTGGTGGGCTAATCTAAAACCCCACCGAGAGTTGCGAAACCCTGTCCGGCCTCAGAAAAGGCTCAGGATATGGGTCACAATCTCGTCGACGGCATGGGGTTTTCCCCGGGCGCGCGAGGCCGCGGCCATTCGCTCGAGCTGCAGCGGGTCCCGGATGAGCGGGCCGATGAGTTCGCCGAAGGAAGCGGGGGTGAGTTCATGCTGCAGCAGCATCATGCTCGCGCCGGCATCGCTCAGCGCCTGGGCGTTGAATCGCTGGTGATCCTCGGCCGCGGTCGGGAGCGGAATCAGCACGGACGGAAGGCCCCAGGCGCAGAGTTCTGCGCCCGTCATCATCCCTGCCCGTGCGACCACGAGGTTGGCCACCGCATAGGCATCCGCCATCGGATCGAGGAAATCGAAGACCTGCACCGACGGCGGGCGGTGGAACGCCTTGAACTCCTCGTACGATCCGCGGCCGGTCGCCCACAGCACCGTGATGCCCTCGCCGCCACCCGCTTCGAGCCAGCGGGCCACCGTGGTGTTGATCGCGTGAGCGCCCTGACTGCCGCCGGTCACCAGCAGGACGGGCTTCGAATCGTCGATGCCGAAACGGGTCAACGCGGCCGCTCGGCGGGCGGGATCGGGCGGGGTGATGGGGTTCCCGGTGTCGAAGACTTCGGTGCGCGGCCCGAAGCGAAGCCGACGCCGTGCCTCGGGCAGGCCGAGATAGACCTGCCTGACTCGGCCCGAAAGGAGGCGAGTCACCAGCCCCGGAAAGGCGTTCTGCTCCTGGAGCGCCGTGGGCAGCCCCCGTCGTGCCGCGAACCAGACCGAGGGGCCGGAGGCGTACCCGCCGGTGCCGATGACGGCGACGGGCTGCTCCTCGCTGAAGAGGGCGGAGAGCCGGGAGATGAGCCGGAGCGCCACGACGGGCCAGCGAAAGTTCTTCCACCACTGCTGGCGATAGATCGGCTCGACCGGAAGGAGGTGATAGCGGAAATCACGCGTCGTGAGGAGGCGCGCCTCGATGCCCCGCTCCGAGCCGATGAGCACCGGCTCGACATCGGGGCGCCGCTGGCGCAGGAGGGTGGCGATCGCGAGCGCCGGCATCAGGTGGCCGCCGGTGCCGCCACCTGCGATGAAGACGACCTTTCTTGCGGCGGCGCGACTAATCGCGCCGCTCATGCCGCTTCTCCGGCTTCCCCCGCATCCGCCCGATGGAGAGCAGGATACCGGTGCCCACGAGCGAAACCACCAGACTCGACCGCCCGAAGGAGACGAATGGCAGGGTGAGGCCGGTCGTGGGCATCAGGCTCAGCGTCACCATCATGTGCATGATGGCCGTGACGCCGACCGCGGCGGTGAGTCCGGTCGCGAGATACTGGCCGAAGGGATCCTCCGCCGTTTTCGCGATGCGGAAGCCGAGCCAGCAGAAGATCCCGAAGAGGGTCACCATGAGGAGCACGCCGATGAAGCCCCACTCCTCGCCGATCGCACTGAAGATGAAGTCCGAATAGGCGTAGGGGACGTACCCGAATTTCTGCTGCCCCTGCCCCAGTCCCACACCGAACACCCCGCCGGAGCCCACACCCACGATCGCCTGATGAATCTGGCTGGTGGCGTCGGCGCCGTTGAGGAACTTGTCGAGGCGGGCGGCGCGGTATCCCGCGATCTGGATGAGTTGCAGCCCGCCGATCACGGCCACGATGCCGAGCAGCAGGAAGTGGCCGATCTTGGCTCCGGCACTGAACAGCACGATGCCGCCGATCAGCGACACCAGCACCGCCATGGACATGCTGTGTTCGAGCAGGATCAGCAGGGAGACGAAGCCCAGGATCACCAGGAAGGGCATCACGCCCTTCTTGAACTGGCGGACCTGCTCCCCCTTCTTGGTCGCGAGCATCGCACACCAGATGATCACGACGAGACGCACCAGCTCGGCCGCCTGGAACTGGAGCGGCCCGATCCGGATCCAGCGCCGCGCCCCGTTGAGGGTAGGCGAGATGAAGTGGGGTGTGAACGGCAGGATGATGATGATCAGCATCACGATCGACCCGACCATCAGGGGCCACGCCAGCGGCCGGAGCCGGCGGTAGTCCATCCGCGACAGCGTGAGCATCAGGATGCCACCCACCAGCGCCCCGGTGAATTGGGTCAGCGCGTACGAGCCTCCCACGACGCCCCCATCGCGCAGCTTCACCAGGCTCGAGGCCCCGTAGATCGTCGCGATGCCGAACGACACCAGTGTTGCGGTGACCACGGCGAGCAGGCGCGTCTCCCAGCGCAGTTCACCCGGATGCCGCACCGCATCACTCATAGGGCCTCCACCGCCGCGCGGAACTGGGCCCCGCGGTCCTCATAGTTCTTGAACATGTCGTAACTCGAGCAGGCGGGAGAAAGCAGCACCGCATCTCCAGGCTGCGCCAGCCGGCGCGCCTCGGACAGGACCCGGCCGAAATCACTCCCGGCCTCGACCACCGGCAGCAGGCTGGCGAGGTCCTTCACGATCAGTTCGCGTGACTCGCCGAAGGCGATCACCCCGCGGCAGCGCCCACCCGCCCCGCGGGCGAGCGTGGTGTACGGTTCGCCTTTATGGCGCCCCCCGAGCAGCAGCACGAAGGGACGCTCCATCGCCTCGACCGCGACCATCGTGGAGGCCACGTTGGTCGCCTTGGAATCGTTGATCCAGAGGACATCGTGCACGGTCCGGACCGGCTCCATCCGGTGCGGCAGCGCGCGGAATGACCGCAGCCCGTCGGCAATCCGCGGACGGGACGCACCGGCGCGGTCGGCGATGAGTGCCGCGCACAATGCATTGGCCACATTGTGGTCACCAAAGAGGGCCAGCGCCTCCCGGGGCAGCAGCGGTTCGCCTCGGAGCATCAGGGTCCGGGACTCGCGGGCATACGACGCGTCGGCCGGCCCGCGCACGCTGAAACGGAGCCGGGCGCCGCGCGTCCGGGCGGCCCGCCGTTCCACCTCCGGGTCGTCGGCGTTGGTCACCCAGCAGCTCTTCACGGAGTCGTGCAGGTAGAGGCGATCCTTATCGGCATAGTAGGCCTCGAGCGTCGGATACCGGTCGAGGTGGTCCGGCGCGAGGTTGGTCATCGCTCCGATGTCAGGCACGAGATCGCTGGTATCGTGCAGCTGAAAGGAGGAGATTTCGAGCGCCACCCATTCGGGGTGTTCGCCCGCGAGAGCCACCTCCGCGAGCGGCCGGCCGATGTTCCCCGCGGTCAGCGCGCGAAACCCTGCGGTCTCGAACAGGTGCCCGGTCAGGGCCGTCGTGGTCGTCTTGCCGTTGGTGCCGCTGATGACGGCGAACTTCACCCCCGGCATCGCGGCATAGCCGACATCCAGCTCCGAGACGACCGGCACGCCGGCGTCGAGTGCCGCCCGCACTGGCGGCGCTTCAGGGGGGACGCCCGGCGAGACGACGCAGATCCCCGCGCGCGCGATGCGGGCCAGGTCGTGACCGCCGAGCTGGATCTCGATCCCGGCGGCGCGCAGCCGCTCCGCGATCGCCGGGGCGTCAGGACCGGCGCTCTTGGTCAGGTCCTTCGCCATGTCGGAGGCGTAGACAGGAATCCCCTCGCGGCGCAGCAGGAGCCCCGCGGCCACACCGCTTTTCGCGAGACCAATCACCGCCGCCTCGCGGCCACTGGCCCGCCAGCGTTCGAAGCTCATCGGAGTTTCAGGGTGGCGAGCGCCACCATCGCACAGAAGATGCCGAGGATGTAGAAGCGGGTGACGACGGTACTCTCATGCCAGCCCAGCTTCTCGAAGTGGTGGTGCAGCGGCGCCATGCGGAATACCCGGTGCGCGTCGGCGTACTCTTTCCCCCGGCTCCGCTTGTACCACTTGTACACGCCGGTCTGCAGCAGGACCGAGATGGCCTCGGCCACGAAGACGCCGCCGATGATGAGCAGGAGGAATTCCGCCTTGAGGAGAATCGCTACCGTCCCGAACGCGCCGCCGAGGGCGAGGCTTCCCGTGTCGCCCATGAAGACCTGGGCGGGGTGTGCGTTGAACCAGAGGAAGCCGAGGCAGCCACCGAGGAGCGCGCCGCAGAAGACGGCGAGTTCGCCGGCGCCAGGGAGATAGAAGAGATTGAGGTAGGCCGTGGCATCGATGCGGCCGAACAGATACGCGAAGAGCGCGAAGGCCCCCGCCGCGATGGCGGAGAGACCCGTCGCGAGGCCGTCGAGACCGTCGGTGAGGTTCACGGCATTGCTGCTGCCGGTGATCACGGTCGTGACGAAGGCGACGTAGAGCCACGGCGCGAACGCCACGATCACGAACTTGAAGAAGGGGACCGTGGTGGCGCCTGCAGGAATCGTCTCCCTCGCCACCACCGGGAAGTAGAGCAGCAGCAGTCCCAGGACGACCCCGAAGCTCACCTGCCCGACCAGCTTCCATTTCGCGACGAGCCCCCGGGACTTCCCCTCGACGATCTTGAGGTAGTCGTCGAGAAACCCGATGCCCCCCATCCAGAGCGTCGCGAGAATCGCGAAGAGGACGAAACGGTTGCTGAGCTGTGCCCACAGGAGGGTGGCGATCACCGTGGCGAGCAGCAGGATCACGCCGCCCATTGTCGGCGTGCCGCGCTTCCCCTGGTGCGACGCCGGGCCCTCCGCGCGAATCACCTGCCCGATCTTCCGGGCCCGCAGGCGGCTGATGATCGGCGGCCCGATGAGGAAGGCGATGAGGATGGCCGTGACCGTCGCCCCCGCGACGCGGAAGCTGATGTAGTTGAGCAGATTGAACAGGAGGTAATGCTTGCCCAGCGGCGCGAGCAGTTCGTAGAGCACGTCGCCTCAGTGTGTCGGGTGATCCTGTCCGGTGAGGTAGGGAAGTATACGTTCGAGCGCCGCGCCGCGGGA
>JBGASX010000007.1:0-91567 GCA_044229445.1 Gemmatimonadales bacterium
GGCGGCCGCGACGACCGATCCCATCCCCACGAGGGCATAGGGCGCGGGCGAGAGATGGAGCGCGGGGAAGAGGCTCATCAGCAGCATGCCGAAGGCGCTGCCGATGCTCGCCCCGACGTAGAGCGACGGGGTGAAGAGTCCCCCCGACCCGCCGGTGTTCAGGGTGAGGGATGTGGCCACGATCTTCGCGAGTGCGAGGAGCGCCACGAGATACCAGGCAAGCTGCGTGAAGCTGTCCAGCGGGATGGCGAGATGCCCCGCGCCCACCAGGAGCCCGCGTGAGAGGTAGGCGAGTCCGCCGACGACTGCACCACCCGCGGCTGCGATCCAGAGCGGGGGAACCCGCAAGCGCTGCCGCAGGCCATCCACACCGAAGTACACCCGGACGAAAAGAACCGACGCCAGCCCGGTGGCTAGCCCGAGGATCGGGTAGAAGAGCACGACCTCGCGCGTCAGCGAGTACGCCTGCTCGATCGGCACCGGGAACACCGGATGATTCCCGAAGACCGCGCGCGACACCATGGCCGCGACGACGCTGCTGATGACGACGGGCGCGAAGGCGGCGGTCGTGAAGGAACCGAGAATCTCTTCGAGGGCGAAGAAGGCTCCCGCGAGCGGCGCGTTGAACGCGGCCGCGATGCCGGCGGCGGCTCCCGCCCCGACCAGGATGCGGGTGCGGTTGCCTGAGAACCGGAAGAGATGGCTGAGGCGCGACGCCACGAGCGCGCCGAAGACGGCGACCGGCCCTTCGCTGCCCGCGGAGCCGCCGCTCCCGATCGTGACGGCGCTGGCCGCCGTCCGCGCGAGCGCCGGCTGGGTGGGAATCTCTCCTTCCCTGCGTACGACCGCGCGCTGCAGGTCCGGAATGTTGAGCCCGTCGTTCCCCTGGCCGAACCGCTTCATCGTGTACCAGGCCGCGACCGCGCCGATGGCGGTCACCAGCGGCCGATAGGCGAGCAGACCCAGCGACGGCAGGAGCGTCTCCGGCCACGCGAAGAAGGCGTGGTGCGCGAGATCGATGAGTTTGTAGAACCCCACGACGCCGAGTGCTGCGACCAGCCCGATCAGCGCGGCGAATCCGAGGAGGATCCCGTTCTCCCCGAACTCCAGGCCGTTGAACCAGTCGACGAGGTCAGCCCATGCCCCCTGGGCGACTGTCGCGGAGCCGAAGGTCCGGCGTCGCGCACCAGCTGCAAGCCGTGCCAGCTGGTTCCGCCACCGGCGGCCCGTTCGCTTCAGCCGCTCACCCATTCGACTCCTTCCCAGGATGGCCGAGTTTGCGACGCCTCCACGAGGCGCTCGTGCTCGCTCAGTCTAGTCCTATGGAAGGACCGAGAACAAGTGGGATCGAGGAATCGAATCATGGGAGAGATGCAGAGGAGGGAACCACCAGGGCCCACACGTCGTTCCTCTCCTGCCGCCAGTCCATGTCGGGCCGGCGCGACTCAATGCAAGGAGAAACATCGTGACACGCACCACCATTTCCCGAGCCGCCGGAGTGCTGACGCTGGCGCTCGCGCTCGGAACAACCCTGCTCTCCGCTCAGGCGGTCAACACCGACAAGTCGGGCGTCGCTCTGAGCGGCTACGATCCGGTCGCGTACTTCACGCAGACGAAGGCCCTCAAGGGCTCCTCCGCGATCACCGCGGCCCACGGCGCAGCGACGTACTACTTCGCCAGCACCGCCAACCGCGATGCCTTTCTCGCGAATCCGGACAAGTATGCGCCGGTCTACGGCGGCTACTGCGCCTACGGCGTCGCCCACGGGCACAAGGTGAGCATCGATCCGGAAGCGTTCCGGGTGGTCAACGACCGGCTGTACCTCAACTACAGCAAGGGGGTCCAGCAGAAGTGGCTCGCCGACATTCCCGGCAACATCGCGACGGCCGACAGCAACTGGGTCAAGCTGAAGGACGCTCCCCGCGACTGATCCCCTTCCTGCATCGCGCATCACCAGCGCTGGGGTGCCGCCTCCGGTGGCGTCCCAGCGCCAGTCGCGTCCCATTCCGTCAGTGCTGGTGCCCCTTCCCTCCGCGCTCCGCCGCCATCGCCCACAGCGCATGCTGCAGCTGGCGGCGGCCCCGATGCAGGCGCGAACGGACCGTCCCGACCGGAATCTCCAGCAGGCCCGCGATGTCCTGGTAGGCCATGTCGTCCACCAGGTAGAGCGTGGTCACGACGCGATATTCGAGCGGCAGATCCGCAATCGCCCGGCTGACCAGCTCCGCGTCGAGACGATCGAGAAAGCTCTCCGCCGGATCCGCACCCCCGACGATCGTGCGCGTGAAACGCCGCGGTTCTTCCGCAGCATCGAGCGAGACCGACTCCCGCGCCGTGGATGCCAGGCGACAGCGGGAATAGAACACGTTGGTGACAATCCGGAGAAACCACGCCTTGAAGTTGGTGCCGCGCTCGAAGCCCTGACGGTGGCGGCAGGCGTTGAGCGCCGCCTCCTGCACCACGTCCTCCGCATCGGCCTGGTTCCGGGTCAGGTGATAGGCGGTTCGATACGCCACATCGAGCACCGACTCCAGCTGCGCCTCGAACTCCGCCAGCGTCGGCGCCCCGCCGATCGGGGTCGTCGCCTGAGTCGCGGTCTCCAGCGTCCTTGCAGTCATGGCAGGCTCTCCTGAGCGAGCAGCGCGAGCAGTATCGGGGTGCAGCCGATCAGCGCGACGGGCCCCCGCTGCAGCCGGCGAAGCACGTCGAGTCCCCGGGCATCGACATCGCTGACTCCCCCCAGATCCAGATCCAGCGCCGCATGGGCCCCGACCAGCGTGGCGCACTCGGTCTCCAGCAGGTCGGCCCACTCGCCGACGAGTCGCCCCTCAGCCTTGAGCAGGGGGCGGTTGGAGCCGTTCCGGGTCTGGGTCAGTCTCAGCACAGGTCACTCGCAGGGAAGTCGTTGCACCCGGTACAAAAGCAGGTGCCATGCCCCGGGGAGATCCCCAGGCGCATTCACGTAAGTGACTTTCAGTTAACGACTTGGACTTCTGTTACTCGGTGGAATCAGGCGGGGACACGAGCGGGATTCCCGAAATATCGGGAGGCTCACGACCGGTCGTGAATGGTGGCTCGGGAATGCGGAGGGAAGGAGTTCAGCCCGGGCGGCGGATGCCCAGCTTCTTCATGCGCGACTCGAGCGTGGTCGGCTTGAGGCCGAGGGCCTGCGCGGCCCCGCCGACCCCGCTGACCTTCCAGCCGGTCTGCTCCAGCGTCGCGATGATATGCGCCCGCTCGATCTGTTCGAGCGACTGGCCCTCGCCGTTGCCACCGGGCCGGGCCACCGTGGGGATCCAGTCGCCGAGTTCGAGCACCGTGCCGCGGCTCACGATCACCGAGCGCTCCAGCACGTTGCCCAGCTCGCGGATATTGCCCGGCCAGGCGTAGGCGCAGAGCGGTTCCATCACCTCCGCCGGAATCGACTCGATCCGCTTGCCTAACTTCTGGGCATACTTGAGCACGAAATAGCGCACCAGCAGCGGAATGTCCTCGCGCCGTTCGCGGAGCGCAGGGGTACGGACCGGGAAGACGTTGAGCCGGTAGAAGAGGTCGGCGCGGAATCTCCCATCCTTGACCAGCTGCTCGAGATCGCGATGGGTCGCGGCGATCACCCGCACATCGACGCGAATGGGGCGGCTCCCGCCGACCCGCTCGATCTCCCCCTCCTGCAGGACCCGCAGGAGTTTGACCTGGAGCTCCGGCGAAAGCTCGCCGATCTCGTCGAGAAAGATCGTGCCGCCATCGGCCAGCTCGAACCGGCCGATCTTCCGGGCGATCGCCCCGGTGAAGGCCCCCTTCTCGTGGCCGAAGAACTCGCTCTCGACCAGGCCCGCCGAGATGGCGCCGCAGTTCACGGTCACCAGGGGGCGCTCCTTCCGCCGGCTGAGATTGTGCAGCGCCCGGGCCACGAGCTCCTTGCCGGTGCCGGTCTCTCCGGTGATGAGCACGGTGGTGTCGGTCGGCGCCACCTGCTCGACCTGGCTCAGCACCTTTCGCAGGACCGTGGTCTGCCCCACGATCTCCTCGAACCCGTGCTGCGTCTTGATCTCCTCGATCAGGTAGACGTTCTCCGCCTGCAGCCGGTCCTTGAGCCGGCGGATCTCGGCGAACATCCGCGCATTCTCGATCGCGATCGCCGCCTGCGCACACAGGATCTGGAGCACCTGCGTCCGCTCGGCGGTGAAGACACCGCTGGCGAGGTTGTTCTCCAGATAGAGGACGCCGAGCAGCCGGCCCTGATTCGTCACCGGCATGGCGATCACCGACCGGGGGCGTTCCCGCAGCACGAAGGGATCCGTGGTGTACGGTCCCTCGACGGCAGCATCGGCCAGCACCACCATCTCGCCCGAGCGCCGCACCAGGTTGACGAGCGAGAGCGGCAGTCCCTGTTCTTCGGCGAGGGGGGTGTGCTGCTCGAGGCGGACATGGATCGCACCGGCAGTGCCGGACACGCAGACGGCGGCGCCCCCATCCTGTTCCAGGATGAGCTGGCCGCGCTGCGCGCCGGCATGCTCCAGCGCGACCTGGAGCAGCCGTCCGAGCAGTCGCTCGAGCTCGATCTCACTCACCAGCGCCTGCGCGGCCTTCATGACCGCGCCGAAGTCGAAGGTCGACTCGAGGGCCTGGGTGGTGTGCAGCGTGCGCGACGCCTCGGCACCTTTTGTCAGGCTGCCCTGGAGCAGCGCGCCATGGCGCCGGTCGAGATCGGCGACCTTCGCGTGCGCGCCCCACTGCTCGTACTCGAACCGCGCCTCGGCGAGCATCGCCGCCGCGATCCTGGGGCGGCCCTGCCGGAGCCAGAACCGGCCGTACAACTCGTTGGCAAGGGCGCGGCCACGGGGGGAACTCTCGCCCGCCACCGACCGCAACGTCTCTTCGTAGCCGACGATCGCACTCGCAGCGTCTCCCCGCGCCGCATCCGACTCGGCCTTCGCGAGCAGCCAGGTGGAACGGAAGTTCTCGGGGCTGTTCTCCGCCCACCGCCGCAACCGTTCCAGCAGCGCGTCGAGCCGAGACTCGAGTCCCGGTCGTTCCGCCTCCGGGGCCTCGGGTAACCACGCCGCCACGGACAGGGCGAGCAGCCCGCTGTACCAGGCCGGCCAGACCGAGCCGACGAACTTCTCCGCCGTCTCCTCCCACTCGAGCCCGAAGGCGGCCGCGACGGCGGCGGAACCGAAGGTGAAGAGCAGCGCCAGCTTGCTCGTGGCCCAGAAGCTCTCGAAGATGCCGATTCCCTTGAAGGCGGCCTGGAATTCCTCTTCGCGGAACCCCGCGGTCGAGAGCGACGTGGGGGCGTCGGTGAGCCCCCGAAGCGCCAGGGCCCAATTGAGGATGAGGCGCTGAATCTGGCCCCATGCGTCCATCTTGATCTTGCGCAGCGCCGCGATGCTCGGCTCGTAGTCACGCTCCACGTCGGCCAGGTCGGGGGCGAGTGCCAGCCCGTACCAGCTCTGATGGAAGAGTCCGTAGCCGGCGAACTGGAGGTCCCCCGACTCGAGCCCGGCGCGGTACGCTTCGCGGCCGTGCGGGAAGCAGGTGGCGAACGGCTTCCGCCACAGATTCACGAAGGCGCTGAACATGTGGTGCACCTTCGCGCGCAGGCGCAGATCCGCGAGGCGTTCGTTGACCTGAATGGCCAGGTGGCCGAACTGCCACCCCCGCTCGAACTGGCCGAGCCCCGAGCCGAGCGTCACCGCATGCAGGACGTAGCCGAACGCCGACTCGGGGGCGTGGCCATACTGCAGCGACAGCCGGACGATGCGCGCCGCGATGAGCGTCGAGAGCGGTACGTCCGCGGTGATGTACGCCGAGGCCCAGGTCGCGCCGAGCAGCTTGAGCGCGCGGTGGATACGTGGATCGGTCAGCGGGGGGAGATCGACCATCGTCGCGATCTCGCGGTCGCCGATCTTCGCGTCGATCTCCGCCAGATCCAGGGCGAGCGCCGCCGACTTCTCCGCCGCGTCGGTCGGCAGGATCACCTCGAGCCGCCGGAGCGCCTCCGTCCCGACCGCAATGGCATCGCCGAAGCGCTCCATCGTCTCGAACTGCACGACGAGCAGCGCCGCGGCGTCGGCGTATTCGAGCGTCGTCGCGGCACGATCCAGCAGCACCCGAAATGCCCGCTCGGCCTCCGCAAAGGCGCCGCTCAGGTAGTACGCCTCCGCGACTTCGAGGTCGAGCGCAAAGGCGAGCTCGCGCTCGGTCTGCCACGCCTCGGGAGGGAGCAGCGCCGCGCCGGCGCGGAAGTAACCGAGCGACCCGGGAAAGGCCGCCGACGCCTTGGCCCGCCGGCCCGCGGCCAGGTTGGAACGGGCGAGTGCCAGCCGTTCGGCCCGGTCGCCGATCAGCTCCGCTCCGAGGTTGAGGTGGTTGACCACATCGAAGAGCCAGGCGGGATTGGCCGGATCATCGCCGCCCGCGAGGAGCAGCCGACCGACCCTGAGGTGGACGCCGCGCCGTTCCGATTCCGGAATCAGCGCATAGGCGGCCTGCTGCACCCGGTCGTGCAGGAACTGGAAGCGCCGCTGCTCCGGGGGGCGTCCGTCGGTGAGATCGGGCGCGAAGCCGTACGATGCTTCGGCGGAGATCAGCAGCCCTTCCTCGACGGCCGGCCACAGCTCCCGGGCCGAGACCTCCGGGGGCTGCTCCGCGATGGTCGAGAGCGTCGTCAGGTCGAACCTGGCACCCACACAGGCGGCGAGCCGCAGGAGCCGCTGGGTCTCGCGGGGCAGGCGCTGCAGCCGGGACGCCATCAGATCCACCACATTCTCCGTCATCCGGAGTCCGCGAATGGCCGGCAGGTCCGCTCGCCAGGCGCGTGCACTCCGGTCGAAGACGATGTGACCATCCTGATGGAGCGAGTGCAGGAACTGGTTCACGAAGAACGGATTGCCCGCGGTTTTCTCGTGAACGACCGCGGCCACCTGGTCGGCCATGCTCTCCGAGCCGACCAGCGTATCCCGGACGAGCGCGCGCACTTCATCCGGGCCCAGCGGGCCGAGCGTCAGCTCCGTCACCGCTGTGCCGCCGGCGGCAACCTCCCGGATCACGCCGTGCAGCGGATGCGAGGCTTGGACTTCATTGTCGCGATAGGCGCCGATCAGCATCAGCCCCCGGAGTTCCGGGTCGGCGAGCAGCTGAGGCAGCAGCCGCAGGGTCGCCGCATCGGCCCACTGCAGGTCGTCGAGGAAGAGCACCAGCGGGTGTCCGGGCGTCGCGACGCTCCGGAGCAGCTGCTGGAAGGCCCGGTCGAGGCGATGGCGCGCCTCAGCCGGCTCGAGCGCGGGCAGCGGCGGTTGGGCCCCGATGAGCCGCTGCAGATCGGGGATGAGCTGGATGAGTACCTGGCCGAGGCCGGCCAGATCTTCTGTCAGGCGGCTGCGCCAGGCTGCGACCTGCTCGTCCGTCTCCGACAGGAGATGGCGCACGAGGAGCTGCAGCGCCTGGGCGAGCGCCGCATAGGGCGCATCGCGAACGAGCTGATCGAACTTGCCGGCGACGAAGTACCCCTTGCGGCCGGGCAGCGAGCGGTGGGTCTCCTGGATCAGCGACGTCTTGCCGATGCCCGAATACCCCGCGACCAGCATCAGCTCGGCGCGCCCGCCTGCGGCCCGCTCGAATCCCGCCAGCAGCCTGGCGATCTCTCCCTCGCGACCGTAGAGCCGGTGCGGAATCACGAACCGCGAGCGGAGATCGTGCTGTCCCAGCGAGAACTCCGGAATAGCGCCTGAGACACTCCAGGCCCGCTCTGCCTGCTCGAGGTCTGCCGCAACCCCCTCCGCGCTCTGGTAGCGGTCTTCCGCCGCCTTGGCGAGGAGTCGAAGGACGAGATCGGACAGCGGGCGCGGAATCGATGGCTCAAGCTCGGCGGGCGGCACCGGCGCCCGGGCGACGTGCCCATGGATGACCTCGAGCGGATCGCTCGAATCGAACGGCACCCTCCCCGTCAGCATCTCGTAGCAGGTCACACCGAGCGAATAGAGATCGGTGCGATAATCGAGATCGCGGTTCATCCGCCCGGTCTGCTCGGGAGACATGTAGGCGAGGGTTCCCTCGATCAGATGGGGCACGCCTGGCCGCTGCGGCTCCACGCGCGCCCGGGAGGCGATCCCGAAATCGGTGAGAGTCGCCCGGCCGGTGCCGGTAGCGATGATGACGTTGTTGGGATTGAGGTCCTTGTGGACAATGCCGGCCTGGTGCAGCGTCGCCAGCGCCTCCGCGAGCTGTCGCGCGATGGCCAGCGCGAAGCGCAGGTCCACCTGGCGCCGGAGGATCAGCTCCTTGAGGGTGGACTCCCCGGCGAACTCGAGCACCAGCGTGAGCCGGCCACCCTGGTTCTCGAGGGCGAGGGCGCGCGCGATCCCGGGGAGCTCGAGCGACTGCAGGATCGCGTATTCGCGGCGGAGGCTCGCGGTGTCGGCGGCGGCGGGAAACTCGCTGGCGAGCGCCTTCAGGATCACGGGCGCGCCATCGCTGTCACGGCGCGCGCGGTGGACGACCCGCTTGCGGCCGCGATACAGTTCAGCCTCGAGTGTGTAGCCCGGCAGGAGCATGCGCCCAACCGCCCTCAGGGTTCCCCACGTCGGCGGAGACTACTCGCCCTCCATAAGCTCCGCCGCGAGCGGTCCCGGCGGAAGCCCCCCAATCCTGGTGCCGGGGCTATGCCTCCGCGACCCGGCAGTAGGCCTTGATGACACCCTTGCCCATGGTGAGCAGCTCGAAGAGTCGTTCGAAGTTCTCCAGCCCATCCACCGGATGCGTCAGCAGCCGGCTGAGCCACCCCGGGAACTGCGCCTCACACTGGGCCAGGTCCTTCACGCCGGCCTCGAAGTACTCCCGGTTGGCGTTCACGGTACCGACCATCACCTTGTTCCCGAGCACGAAATCGAGATTGATCCGGTCCGCCGGCACCTCGACCATCCGGTCTCCTCCGGTGACGCTGGAGAGAACCAGCACCCCGTTCTTGGCCAGCGCCTGCATGCTCTCGAACACGATCGGGGAGAAACCCGTCGCCTCGAAGATCAGGTCGAAGGGCCCGAAGCGCGGGGCCGCTTCAATCACGGTGACATCCCGGGTCGAGACATACCTCGCCCCCAGCGCCTCAATGAGATCGGAATTGAGATAGGGCGCCCGTTCGAGTCCGAACACCGTCACCTCAAGCCCCCGGATCCTGAGCGCCATCGCGGCGAGCAGCCCGATGGTGCCCGCACCCATCACTGCGGCGCGTCGCGGGCGCCAGACCCGGAGCCGCCGCTGGATCTCGTACGCCTGGGCGATCCCCTTCTCCACCACGGTCGTCGGCTCGAGGAGCACGCCGACCTCCTTCAATCCCATCGGGATCTTCACCACGAACTCGGCGTCGTCGGCATAGTACTCCGCGAGGTAGCCGTGACGCAGGTTGATCCCGCGCTCGTAGTAGACGTCGTCGGTGGTCATGTCGTTGGTGCCGATGACATCGTAGATGCTGTGCCCGGGACGCCGCACCGTGGCCACGACGTAATCGCCCACCGTCAGCTCGGTGACCCGATCGCCCACCGCCACGACCTGGCCGAAGCTCTCATGGCCCACGACGAGATAGTCGTAGCCCGCGGGCGCCGCCCCGTACTCCGCGGCATTGATCTCCTTGTCTGTGCCGTCGACCCCGACCCGGAGCACCTTGACCAGTACTCCCCGGCCCCCGGGGATCTCGGACAGCTCGGGACGCGGCATGTGGGTGAGGTGCACCGAGCCGGGCTTGCCGGGCATCACCGCGACCGCCTGCATCGTCGGAGCGGTCCGGCTCATCGGAGTCATGGTGGAGCGGCGGGGCGTCGTGGTGGTCATGCGGTCGCCTGAAAGAAGGAGTGTCCGGAGGAGACGGTCCGCGAAGCGCTGCGTGCGACCCACTGCACCGGCTTCGATTCGTCCGCGGTGTCGAAATCGTAGAGCCGGACCTGCAGCCAGCGGCAGAGGTCGGCGAGGAAGCGATGGGCCAGCGTCCCAGTCCCCCGCGCGCGGGCCGCGGGGACCAGATAGAGCGCGGCGACATAGGCGCGCGGCGCTTCGAACATTCCGCCGCGGCGGAACTGCAGCATCAGGTAGCCGACCGCTTCACCGCCGCACTCGATCATCCACGCGTGCCAGCGCTCGTTGTCGGAGAGGAGCCGGTGGGTCTCGCGACGTACCGCTTCGGCGTCGAGGCGGGGGCTCTCACCGCGATGCCAGGAGAGCAACCGTTCGCTGAGCGTCTCCGCGTCCGCCGGCCCGAGCTGCCGAAATTGCGTCGCCATCGCTGCCTCCCTGCCGGACGTCACCGGCCAATCAACTGGACTACGTGTCCATCGGGGTCTCTCACCAGAATGCCGCGGACCGCGCCAAGGTTCCGGTCCGGGACCTGTCCCACGGAACGGGAGACCCGGGCGACGCCTGCCGAGTCGAGCCGGGCCGAGACGCGATCGAGATCGCGGACCAGGATCGTCGTCTGCCAATGCACCAGGTCGTTCGGGCGCTCGTCGGCCGGAATCGTGCGGCCATCCGTGGGAGCGAGGTACTCCAGGAACTCGATCCCAGGGCCGGCGGGGCTCCGGAGGCCGGTGATGTGGAGGTCGGCGCCTTCGACATTGTTCAGGTGCGCCTGCTCCTCACCGAAGTTGTGGCTCTCCCCCGCCACCCGGAGGCCAAGTAGATCCCGGTAGAAGCCGAGACTCCGCTCGGTGTTCGCGACCACGATGGCGCTGTGATCGATGCCGAGAAAGAGCGCATCGCTCCGGTGCCATTTCGGGTCGCCCTTGTCGGGGGGAAACTGGAGAATCTCGAGCGGATGCCCGTCTGGGTCGCGGAAGTAGAAGGCGCGGATGCCCGCCGCCCCCGGAATGCTCTTCGGCAGGAGCTGGGGCGAGGTGGACGCGCTCTTCACATGGTGCGCCCGGAGTAGCGCGTAGGCGCTATCCATGTTGCTGACGATGATGGCGACGTGCTGGAACCAGCGGTCGTTGCTGCGGCTGTCGACCGGCGCTGGCCGCCCCGGCGTCGTGGCCGCGAGGTACTCCGTGAGTTCGAGCTGCTCGGCGCCGAGCCGGAGTCGGACGATTCGCATCCGCACGCCGAAGACCCCGGTCAGTTCTTCCCACGCGCGACCGGCGACCTCAGTGTCAGCCTCGACCCGGAACGGCAGAATTCCGGTGTAGAAGGCAATCGAGCGATCCATGTCCGACACCGTGAGCCCGATGGCCGGAACCGCTTCGGCCGCGGGGAGCCCGACGCCAGATCCGGTCCACGGCGCCTGCGCCGCGGCCGGGGTGACCACCACGACGAGCCCCATCAGGTAGAGCCAGGCGAGATACCGGCTCCCGGTCGCGAGCGCCGTGCAGGCCGCGCGCTGCAGCAGATGTGCGGGACGCATCAGGCCAGCCGCTGGCGCAGGTGATCGCCGACGCGCAGGGCGTTGGCGATGATCGTCAGAGCGGGATTCACCGCGCCGCTCGAGGGGAAGAAGCTGGCATCCACCACATAGAGGTTGTCCACCTCGTGCGCGCGACAGTTGCGGTCGAGCACCGAGCTCTTCGGATCGTCCCCGAAGCGAAGGGTGCCGTTCTGGTGCGCGACCCCCGCGAGCGGAATCCGCTGGCCGAGGAAGAGATTGCGGGCGAAGAGCCCCTGGTGACAGTCGTGGCCATGCACGGCGCAGGCGGTCTGGCTCTTCATCAGCTCCTGCAGCTTGGCGGTGAGCCGCTTGTGTCCCTCCTCGTTGTTCGGCTTGTAGCTGAGTACGATGCGGCCGTCGCGGTCGAGCGTCACCCGGTTGTCGGGATCGGGCAGATCCTCCGAGGTGAGCCAGAAGTCGAGGGAGTGCTTCCCCATCAGCTCGAGCGTCCACCCCGGCGCGATGGCCGGTGCTCCCGCCGCAAGCGTATCACCGTCCAGCTTCCCGACGAACGAGATGTGCCCCATCGGGTACGCCCACTCCGGCGCGCCGAGGTAGAAGTCGTTCACCGAGAGGGTCTTCTGGAAGACCGTCGGGTTGGGACACTTGGAGACGGCCATGAGCACCGAGTTGATGTGCCCCATGTAGTGCCGGCCGACCATGTCCGAACCGTTGGCCAGGCCACGCGGGTGTCGATCATTCGCGGACCGAAGCAGCAGCGCGGCGGAGTTGATGGCACCAGCGGAGACCACGACGATGTCGCCGGTGTATCGCTCGGCGGCCCCGTCACGCGTGACGTGGACCCCGGTCACCGACCGGCCGGAGGCATCGGTCTCCAGCTTCGAGACGTACGCGCCGGTGACCAGCGTGACGTTGGGATAGGCGAGTGCCGGATCGACACACACCACCTGGGCATCCGACTTGGCGTTGACCAGGCAGGGATGGCCATCGCAGGTGGCGCACCGGATACAGGCGCTCTTCCGGCGATTCTGCTCGTCGAGCATGACGCCGAGCGGCGTGTGGAACGGCCGGAGACCGAGCCGGGCGAAGTCGTCGCTCAACTGCTGGATCCGCGGCTCGTGGCTCACCGCCGGGTACTTGTACGGCGCACCCGCGTACGGCTCGGTCGGATCTTCCCCGCGGTTGCCATGCACCTGGTACAGATGCTCGGCCTGGGTGTAGTACGGCTCGAGTTCGTCGTACGTGATCGGCCACGCCGGCGAGAGCCCGGCATGATGCTGCAGCAGCCCGAAGTCCTCGCGCCGGAGCCGGAAGAGCGCCGAGCCGTAGAACTTGGTGTTGCCGCCGACGAAGTAGTTGGTGTGCGGGTGGAGCGGCTTGCCATCCTTGTCGCGCCACTCCTCCTTCGTCGCGTAGCGGCCCTCGAGGTTCACGGCGCGGGTGCTCCAGTTCTCCTTCTCCCGCGGCACGTAGTCCCCTCGCTCGAGGAGCAGGATGCGCTTGCCGCTCGGAGCGAGCCGATGGGCCAGCGTGCCGCCACCGGCCCCGGAGCCGATGATGATGACGTCGTAGTGGAAGGCGCTCATCGGGCGGAGCTCCCGCGCCAGGCGTCCGCGGCGGGGTCGCTGTCGATCAAGCGGCCCGAGACAAGTTGGCCTTCGCGCTCTATGTCGAAGGCGGCCCAGGTGCCGTCCCGGCGGACCACCAGGGTCCGGCCGGCGAGGGCGGGATGGAGCAGGATGCTGTCGATGGGTGCGGTCGGTGCCATGGGTGTTTCCTCCTGCCTCCACAACGCTGGCGGAGGCAGGAGGTTCCCGACGACGTCAGGCGGCGAGGCGCGGCGTCCGGCTCACCGGGTCGCCGCCTCGGCCGGGGCGAAGGCTACCGCGCCCGGACGCCCCATCCGGAGCCGGTAGAGCCCCGTCGACGCGGTGATGTACAGCGTCTGCAGGTCGTCGTCGCCCCACGCGAAATTGGCGACATGCTCGGGCGGCGTGATGGTGCCGAGATGCTTCCCCGCCGGCGAGAGGACGTAGATCCCTTCGGGGCCGGCGGCGTAGACGTTGCCGTCCCGGTCGACCTTGATCCCGTCCCAGGCGTCATCACCGGGCACCGTACGGGTGATGTCGAAGAACACCCGCCCATTGGCGATCGTGCCGTCGGCCTGCACGTCGTAACGCATGATCACCTTGTGCTGCGGATCCCAGTTGTCGACGTACAGCGTCTGCTCGTCCGGCGAGAAGGCGATGCCGTTGGGACCACTCAGCTCCTTCGTCAGCAGCGTCACCCTCCCGTCGCGGACCAGGTAGACGCCACTCCACGGCGTCTCCTTGCCCGGATCGGCAAAGACCTTTGGCAGCCCGAACGGAGGATCGGTGACATAGAGCCCGCCATCGCTCCGGTAGACGAGATCGTTGGGGCTGTTGAGCCGCTTCCCCTCGAATCGATCGGCGAGCACGGTGACCGCGCCGGTCCGCTCCACCCGGATCACCCGCCGGTTGCCATGCTGGTCGATGACAAGACGCCCTTCCCGGTCCAGCGTGAGTCCGTTGGAGCCTGGCTGGTGATAGTCGCCTATGTCGACGCCGCTGTAGCCGCTCTTGGTCCGATAGACACTCACCTGCCCGTCCGGCGACCAGCGGTAGATCGTGTTGGTGTTCGGGTCGCTGAAGAGGAGGTAGCCCCCGTCCCGCACCCAGACCGGGCCCTCGAGAAATTCGAATCCGCCCGCAAGCTTCTCGATCTTCGCATCCCGCGCCACCAGTGCGTCGAAGGCAGGATCGAGCCGCGTGATCCGCCCGCCCGCATCGCGCCCCACCCGCGCCTGCTCCGGCGTGTAGAAGTCGAGTGTCGCCGAGCGGATCCAGATGAAGTTGACCGGCGGCGCCGAGACCGGAGCGTTCATGCCGAAGATGGCCAGCTGGAATTGCTGGCCGGGGCGCGCATTCCGAGTGAGGACCACGCGATTGGGGGCGTTGAACCCCTTCACCAGCTGGCCGCCGGTCTGTCCCAGCACCACCGGAAGCTTTCCATTCACCCAGACCTCGGCGTAATCATCGACGACCAGCTCGAAGACCACGGTCATCCCCGTCGCCGCGCGTGAACCGATGCGCTCGGGGATCGTCACGTTGATGCGATACCAGTTGAAGCTCAGCTTCCCGTTCCCGCGCCGGGCCGCGATCGACTCGGCAGGAAAGGCAAGCCACGCCGAATCGTCGAAGTCGGCCGCGCCGGCGCGGGGGGTGATGTCGTGGGTCCGGTTCGGCGCGCCAGAGGGGCGGAGGTCGGGACCGGGGGCGTAATGATCGACCTCGACGAAGCCGGCATCGCTGTAGCGCCACTGGCCATGAACCAACGCGGCGCCGCTCGCGGTACCGAGATCGATGATGGCCGAGGGCTTGCCGTAGGGAGCGTCGCCGGTCACCTGCGCCCGGAGCCCGGAGGCTCCGAACGCAGTGAGCGAGACGAGCAGCAGGAGTCCGGGGCGCATGCCGATCACCGGACCTTCACCACGTAGTACGTGAGCGGGCCCTTCACCTCTTCGAACCAGTGCGGGGTGCCGCTCGGGACGGTGATGACATCCCCCTTCGCGATTCGCCGCGTCGCCCCGCCGGTGATCGAATCACCGCGGATCTCGTTCGGCTCGATCGTCTTCCCGCCGACGACATTACCGCCCGTGACGAAGGTCGCCGACCCGTCCTGCACGTAAATCACGTCGGTATCGAGCAGGTGCACCTCGGCCTGGCCTGCCTTCTCGCGGCGGCTCGCATGCACCATGTAGTTGCGACCGGCGCCATCGAGGAGCACGCTCCCCTTCTGGAACGCCGCGCGGACCTGCTCCTGCGGGAAGTAGCTCACGTCCATCGTGTGCGACGGCGCCGCGCTGGACACCCGGGTCTCGACGCCTGCCGCGCCCGCCATCGCGACCTCTTCGTCTTCCTGGGCCGAGGCGGCCCCGCTCACCCCGACGGCGCCGACGATCTGCCCGTCGAGCACGATCGGCACGCCACCGATCAGCGGAGTGAAGTCGACGGTGGTCATCGCGGTGCGGCCCTTGTTGATCAGCTCCTCGAAGAACCGGGTCGGCTTCTTGAAGAGCGCAGCGGTGCGCGCCTTGCCGATGGAGATGTTCGCACCGGCGGCGAAGGTGCCGTCGAGCCGCTCCAGCGCCATCAGGTTGCCACCATCGTCCACGACCGCGATCACACCGGTGCCGGCCTTGCTCCGGGCATAGGTGACGGCGGCCGCGATGACATTGTGCGCGCCTTCCAGGGTGAGGCTCTTGTGCTCCGCCACCTGGGCGGCGAGCGGCGAGATGAGGCCACCGACGAGCGCGGCGGCGGAAAACAGCGTGGTCGGACGCATGGGAGGTTCCTCCAGAAAACACGATCGCCGGCCGGGAGCGCCCGACCGGCGATGTGAAGGGGGTCAGTTACTTGACGATGGTGTCGAACGAGGTCTCGCCCAGGACGACTTCGGCGAAGGAGCACCACACCTGCACTTTGGCCACGTCCTTGATGTAGCTCGGCAGGGTGATCATCCGGTTGGTCCCGCTCTTGATCTTGAACTGGTTGAGCAGGTAGGTGTTGCCCTTGGAGTCGATGATCTGCCAGCTCGGCGCCGGGGTGTCCGGGATGACGAAGTCATCGGAGACCTTGAGCGTGATCTTGCCGTTGTCGACGGTGGCGGAGACGGTGCCGGTGTTGGCCTTCACGCCGGCGAACGGCTTGCTGGTGTACATCTTGGGGGCGTAGGTCGCCGCGGTCGTCATGCCGACCACGGTTACGAGCATTGCGACAGCCGCGAGAATCCTGCGCATACATTCCTCCAGGGGTTGTGTGAGGCAGGCGCCTTGTGCACCTGCCATCGTTCGTGTGCCGGGTAAATGCCGGCCACCCCGGAAAGGTTCCCGCGCCTAGCGGGCGTGGTACTCGCAGAAGATGCAGCGCACGTTCGGCAGGTGGGTGATCTTGGCGCAGAGCCGCTGCCGCGGGCTCCGCAGCTTCAGGTAGAGCTGCGCCGCGGCCAGCATGCCGAGGAGCGGCGCCACAAAGTAGATCCAGATGGCGGTCCATCGCCCCGCGAAGACGGCCGATCCGACGGTGCGCGCCGGATTCATGCTCATCCCCGAGTAGGGCGACTCGAAGGCGATGTAGAGCGCCACGAGGGTCGCGGCGAGCACGCCGGTGTAGCGCCCCAGCACTTCACTCGAGGCGGCGTGCAGGACGACCAGCATGAGGATGAAGGTGATGCCCAGCTCCGCCGCAAAGGCGACGGCCACCCCTGCGGCGCCGGGAAGGGTCGCCACATAGTTCACGCTCGCGTCGGCCAGGAGCGGCCCGAAGATCAGGCGCGCGACGGCGACCCCGGCAACTCCGCCAAGGAACTGCGCGACGATGTACGGCGCGACATCACCGGGGTGGACCTTGCCGAGTCGATAGAAGGTCAGCGTCACTGCCGGATTGAGGTGTGCGCCGGATCGCTGGCCCCACGGCCCATAGAAGTTGAGCAGCAGGGTGAGCCCCATCGCGAGGCCCATCAGCAGATTCCGGGTGAGCATCCCGGGGACCCAGTGCGAGACCGGCGACGCGGGATGATAGAGCAGCACCGCGAACCCGCAGGCGGACACCATGAAGAGGCCGAGCCCGAACGCCTCCGCGAGATACTCGGGGAGGTGATCGCGGAATCGCGGGGTCATGCCCCGCGCCCCTGCCGACCGCCCAGCACCACGTACTCGAGCCGGAGCAACTCCCCCATCGACCAGGCCTGGAAGGGACAGCCGCGCGGCATGTGCGGCGGATCGCCGTCGGCGATCTCGGCCAGATGACCAAGCCCCGCACGCGTGAGTCCGTCGAGCAGCGGTGTGAAGAACCGGGACCGCGCCTCGCTCCGGGCGATCTCGTTGTCCCCATGCACCCGCACCCATGCCTCGATGAATGGACCGGCGAGCCACGGCCAGACGGTACCCATGTGGTAGGCGCCGTCCCGTTCCACCGGACCTCCGGCGTAGACGCCGATGTAGCCCGGTTCCCCGGGCGCGAGACTCCTCGGTCCCATCGGCGTCCAGAGCCGCGCCTCGCAGGCCGCGACGACCGCCCTCCCTCGCTCCACATCCAGAATGGGAAAGGGCAGTCCCCCGATCGCGAAGAGCTGATTGGGCCGGAACCTCGCGTCCATGGCGCCCGCGACCCCGCCGTCATCCACCACGTCGTACAGGAAGCCATCGGGATGCCAGAACCGCTCGCGGAACTCCGCCGTCGCCCGTCCCGCCATCCGGGCCCAGCGATCATCGAACCGGGCGCCGATCCGGAGCGCGTTGATCCAGAGCGCCTGAATCTCCACCGGCTTCCCCGTCCGCGGCGTCACCACCCAGTCGCCCACCTTGGCATCCATCCAGGTGAGCTGCACGCCTGGAACCCCGGCCGCGAGCAGCCCACCCGGCTCCGCATGAATGCCGTAGCGCGTTCCCTCGGCATAGCCGGTGAGAATCGCCTGCACCGCCGCCTCCAGCCGCGAACGCTCGGCGGCGGGCAGTCGCCTGCGGCCGGCCTGTATCGCCTCGAGGAATTCGTGCACCGCGATGACGTACCAGAGCGAAGCGTCGACCGAATTGAACTCTGGCGCGTCACCGCCCTCGATGAAACGGTTGGGCAGCATGCCCTGTGACACGAGACCCGCCCACTCGAGCAGAATCGCCCGCGCATCATCGAGCCGCCCCGTCGCAAGACAGAGGCCGCGCATCGCGATGAAGGTGTCCCGCCCCCAGTCGGTGAACCAGGGATAGCCGGCGATGATCGTCTTCCCCTCGCCGCGGCGCACGAGGTAGGCGTCACCGGCCAGCTCCAGCGGCGAGGCAAAGGCGGCGCGCCGCGCTTCCTCTTCCTCGAACAGGCGCCCTGCAATGGTCCGCGCCGATCCGCGCCCGAGCGATTGATACTCCTCCACGTCCTCCGCGGAGAGGAGCCAGCTCGCGTCCCCGGATGAAAGATCCCAGGACAGTTCGCCCGGCGACCAGAGGTCCACGCGATGCTCGAACCCGCGATTCCGCTCCTCTGCGAGGAGGAAGTTGCGATACCACTGCGGCTCGTGGGTGTAGCTCGCGTTTGCCTGACTCAGTACCGTCGGCATTGAGGCGTACGGACGCCAGCGCACCCGGTCGCCCTTCACCTCGGCCCCAGGATCGAGACTCGCGTTCTCGTAATGCAGCGCGTGGGTATCCCGGCCTGAGAGCAGCGGCCGCACGAACAGCCGCACATCGCGCACGGGAGACGTGAGCCGCCAGCGCACCGCCACCGACGGACGCTCGTGCGGTACGACAATCTCCTGCGTGACCTCGAGCCCATCCTCGAAGCGCCAGGTCCACGTCGGCCACGGTGCGGCGCGGAACGCCGCCAGCCGGATCTGGCCATCCGGGTGGATCACATCCGGGACGTACTGCTGGGTGGAGAGCGCGATTCGGCGGCCATCCCGCTCGACCCACGCCTCGAAGCCATCCACCAGCACCGCGCGCCGCGACGGCACTTCGATCGCCGGCGTCAGCAGCCCGTGATAGCGACGGGTGCGCCAGCCGGCGACGGTCCCGGAGGCGAAGCCGCCGAGTCCGTCGGCCTCCAGCCATTCCGCGTCGAGCTGCATGTCAGCCCCCAGCCTCGAAGCCGGGGTAGAGCGTCATCCCGCCATCGACGAAGAGGGTCGTGCCGGTGACGTAGTCGGCCTCGTCCGACACCAGCCACACGGCGGCCCGCGCCAGGTCCTCCGGTTCACCGATGCGCTTGTACGGCACCAGCTTCATCAGCGCCGCATAGGCCTCGGGCGTCTCCCAGGCGTCGCGGTTGATCGGCGTGCGGATCGCGCCGGGTGCCACGCTGTTCACCCGGATGTGTTCGGAGGCGTATTCCTGTGCGATGCTCTTCATCAGCATCATGATCCCGCCCTTCGAGGCGGCGTAGTTGACGTGCCCGGCCCACGGGATCACCTCGTGCACCGAGCTCACGCACAGGATCTTGCCGAGCGCCCGCGAGAGTTCCGGGACCATCCCGCGCCGCCTGAACTCGCGCACCGCCTCCCGGGCACAGAGGAACTGCCCGGTGAGATTCACGTCGATCACCCGCTGCCATTGGGAAACGGTCATCTCGTGGAGCCGCGCGTCCTTCTGCAGGCCGGCGTTGTTGATCAGGATGTCGACGCTGCCGAACTCCTCCCTCGCCCGCTGGAACATCGCGGCGACCTGCATCTCGTCGGCGACGTCGGCCTTGAACGCAAAGGCACGGCGGCCCATGCCCTGCAGCATGGCGACGACCTCGAGTGCGGGCGCCTCCGCGGAGGAGTAGTTCACGACAACATCGGCCCCCGCTTCGCCGAGGGCGAGAGCGATCGCCTTGCCGATGCCGGAACTGGCGCCGGTGACGACGGCGCGCTGGCCGGGGAGCAGACGGGGAATCGGACGCCGGGGCATCTCAGAGGTCGGCATGGTGCGTTTCCAGTCGGGGACGTGACATTCTGGCGGCGGGCGCTTCGGTGGCGGACGCCGTGCGGCTGGTCGCCTGCATGACCCGGGGCTGCAGCAGCTTCGCGATCAGCCCGGTCCACCCGGTCTGATGCGACGCGCCGACACCTCGGCCGGTGTCGCCATGGAAATACTCGTGAAACAGCACATGATCGCGGAAGTGCGGATCGCGCTGGAGCTTTTCGTTGTCGCCGAACACCGGCCGGCGTCCATCGGCGTTGCGCAGGAAGATCCGCGACAGCCGGTTCGACAGCTCGTCGGCGACTTCGGCGAGCGTGAGATAGCGCCCCGATCCCGCCGGGCATTCGACCCGGAAGTCGTCGCTGTAGTAGTGATGGAACTTCTGCAGCGACTCGATCAGCAGGTAGTTGACCGGGAACCAGATCGGCCCCCGCCAGTTGGAGTTGCCGCCGAAGAGCCCCGAGTCCGACTCCGCAGGCTGGTACTTCACCGAGAGCGGCATGCCCATGACGTCGAAGACGTACGGCTGCGCCTCGTGCACCCTGGAGAGCGCTCGGATGCCGTAGTCCGAGAGGAACTCGGTCTCGTCGAGCATGCGCCGCAGGAGCTGCTTCATGCGGTGCCCGCGCAGTAGCGACAGTAGCCGCCGCTCCCCCATCCCCGGCTCCTGCCAGCGCGACACCAGCGCCGCGAGATCGGGGCGTGAATCGAGGAACCACCGGAGCCGGCCGGCAAAGCCGGGAAGCTCCTGGAGCAGCGCCTCGTCGATCGTCTCGACCGCGAAGAGCGGAATCAGCCCGACCATCGAGCGCACCTTGAGCGGCACCAGCCGGTTGTCAGGAGTGTTCAGCACGTCGTAGTAGAACTGATCCTCCTCATCCCACAGGCCGACGCCGTCGTCGCCCAGGTTGGTCATCGCCTCGGCGATGTGAAGGAAGTGTTCGAAGAACTTGGTCGCGATGTCCTCGTATACCGGGTTGTGCCGCGCCAGCTCGAGCGCGATCCGCATGAGATTGAGGCTGTACATCCCCATCCAGGCGGTGCCGTCCGCCTGGTTGATGTACCCCCCGGTCGGCAGCGGCGCGCTCCGGTCGAACACCCCGATGTTGTCGAGGCCGAGGAAGCCGCCCTGGAAGACGTTCCTCCCCTGCGCATCCTTCCGGTTCACCCACCAGGTGAAGTTCAGCATCAGCTTGTGGAAGACCCGCTCGAGGAAGGCGAGGTCGCCCTGATCGCCGCGGCGCTTGCGATCGATCTGGAACACCCGCCACGCCGCCCAGGCGTGGACCGGCGGGTTCACGTCACCGAAGGCCCACTCGTAGGCCGGGAGCTGGCCGTTCGGGTGCATGTACCACTCGCGCGTGAGCAGCACGAGCTGGTGCTTGGCGAACTCCGGATCGATGAGGGCGAAGGGAATGCAGTGAAAGGCGAGATCCCACGCCGCGTACCAGGGATACTCCCAGCTGTCCGGCATCGAGATGATGTCGGCATTGTTGAGGTGCTTCCACTCCGCGTTCCGGCCGCGCTTCCGCTCCACAGGCGGCGCCGGCTGTGCCGGATCGCCGGCGAGCCATTCCGGCACGTCGTAGTAGAAGAACTGCTTGCTCCAGATCATGCCGGCAAAGGCCTGGCGCTGTACCATCCGCGCGTCAGGGTCGGTGAGCCCCTCCTGCAGCTGGCTATAGAACTCATCCGCCTCGCGGGCACGCAGCTCCAGCATCCGGTCGAAGTCGGTGAACGCCGGTCGAGCGCTTCCGGCCGTCAGCCGGGTGCGGATCACCACGGACCCGCCCGCTTCGACCGTCGTCCGGTACCATGCCCCGGCCTTGGTGCCCTGGCGTTCGGGATTGACCGCCTCCGTTCGCCCGCCGACGATCCGCTCGTGGAAGCCGTCCTTCAGATACTTGGCAGTGGCGGCGCGGCCGAAGAGCCGCTCGGTGTTGGTTTCGTTCTCGGTGAAGAGCAGCTCGGGAGCGCCCTCGACGGACCAGCGGTAGTCGCCGAGCTCGGCGTGACTCACCATCACCGCGCCGTCGCGGGCGTGGAGCGAGGGACGAGCACTGCCCTCCTTCCAGGCCCAGGTGTTCCGGAACCAGAGCTGCGGCAGGAGGTGCAGCTGCGCCGCCTCGGGACCGCGGTTGTGGGCGGTGATGCGGAGCAGGATGTCGTCCGTCGACGCCTTGGCGTATTCGATCTCGACGTCGAAGTAGCGATCGTCGTCGAAGACGCCGGTATCGATCAGCTCGTACTCCGGCCGGGTCACCCCGCGGCTCGCATTCTCCCGCACGAGGTCCTCGTAGGGAAAGGCGCGCTGGGGGTACTTGTACAGCATCTTGAGATAGGAGTGCGTCGGCGTGGCGTCGAGGAAGTAGTACAGCTCCTTGACGTCTTCACCGTGGTTGCCCTCGCGATTGGTCAGCCCGAAGAGCCGCTCCTTGAGGATCGGGTCCTGGCCGTTCCAGAGCGCCACCGAGAGGCAGAGTCGCTGCTGATCGTCGGAGAAACCGCCGAGTCCGTCCTCGCCCCAGCGATAGGCACGGCTGCGGGCGTGGTCGTGCGGCAGGTAATCCCAGGCAGCGCCATCGCGACTGTAATCTTCGCGCACCGTGCCCCACTGCCGTTCGGCGAGGTAGGGTCCCCAGCGGCGCCAATTGGCCTGTTCCTTGTGATGCTGCTCGAGCCTGGCACTCTCCGCGGTCCGCTGGCGCATGACGGTCTCCATTGATGTCTGCATCCCGAAGATAGGGGCGCAGCCGGAGAACGTGCCGAGCGGCGATTCGGTTCCCAGTCAGAGACCGAGGCGGCGTTCCACGGCCAGCATGGCCTCGATGCGTGCCCGGAGACTCTCCGGAGCCCGTACGCCACGTACCTGCTGGCGAACGGCGTCGACCCACCGTTCCTCGGGCGCGTCATTCGGGTGGGCGAATCGCGGTGATGCCGGATCTCCTTTCATCGAAACCTGACGGCCCTCTCCCTCGGTGATGCTGGACGTGATGTCTCCCCTCCCGGACAACGCGGCCCGCCGATTCGGGGTTCCATCTTCCGCCCGTTGTCCCGGGGAGTAGCTTTGCGCAGAACCGCTGACCATCTGGGAGCGTATCACGGCATGATCCGCATTTTCCGACGCGACACCGGCGTCCAGCTCAGAGAAGTCGACGCACCAACGCTCATCGGCGCGCGGCTCGCGCTCGCCGTCCTGCTCTACGCCGACCTTCCCAACGCCGACCTCTCCGGCGCCGATCTCAGGGGCGCCGACCTCTGCTCCGCCAACCTGGCCGGGGCCCGTCTCGACGGCGCGGATCTCCGGGGCGCGGACCTGAGCGGCTCCAGCCTCCGGAACGCCTCCCTGGTCGGGGCGCGCCTCACTGATGGCCGGCTGCTCGGCGCCGATCTCACCGGCGCCTCCCTGCGCGACGCCGAGCTGAGCCGGGCCAGCTTCAAGCTCGCGCACGCGGAGGCGCCGGGCGCCGACTTCCGCAACGCCCAGCTGGTGCGCGCCTCCCTCGATCACACCAGCTTTCCCGGCTCGGATTTCTCGGGGGTGGATCTCTCGGAGGGCAGCCTGCGGGGGGCGAACTTCGCGGGGGCGAACCTGCGGGGCGCGGCGTTCAACGGCGCGATGCTCGCGGGGACCAACCTGAGCGGCGCCAGCCTGCAGCACGCCGAACTCATCAACGCCGTCCTCCACCGGGCCGATCTCACCGGTGCGGAGCTGAGCGAAGCCTGTTTCGGGCGGACCGTCATCGCCGCCTGCCCGACCCTCGCGCTGGCGCGCGGACTGGGCGAGGTCTCGCACGCCTCTCCCACCTCGATCGACGTGAAGACCCTGGCACAGGTTCGTGGCACGGTGCCGGCGGAGTTTCTCGAGGGCCTCGACGGCGCGAATGGCGACCTGGGTTAGGGCATCTCCGGATCGCCCGCACCGTCGGCGCGGATTCGGGTGGTGATCCGCGCCATCAGGTCCTGCGGGACCGCCAGCCGGTGGAGCTTCTCCCGCACGCCGTCGAGGACCCCGCGTTCGAAGCGGTGCTCGCTGGCGCAGGCCGCGCAGGTCTCCAGGTGTTCCCGAATCATGCGCATCTCGTCGGGGGTCAGCTCCCGGTCGAGATAATCGTCGAGGCGTTCGAACACCTCTTCGCAGGTGAAGCGATCGGGAGGATGCATGTCAGTCTTCCTCCTGCGGGGCATCGGTCAGCGCGCTGACGATGCCCCGCTCTTCCGCGATGGTCCACAGGGCCTTCTGGAGCAGTCGCCGGCCGCGGTGCAGCCGTGAGCGGATCGTTCCCACCGGAACCCCGACCACTTCGGCGATTTCCTGATAGGCAAAGTCCTGCACAAAATAGAGCGTCGCCACGATACGGTACTCCTCCGGCAGCGAATCGATCGCGGCGGTCACCTGCTCGGTGGCCATCCGGGACATGAGCAAACTTGCAGGGTCTTCCGTCTGTGCGTGCAGCCCCTGCACGGCGGTCTGGCAGTACAGGTACAGCTCCGGCGTGTCATCCAGCTCGACCTCGGTCCCCTGCCGCTTCCGCTTCCGGTACTTGCTGTAGAAGCAGTTGGTCAGGATCCTAAAGAACCAGCCACGGAAGTTGCTGCCCCGTTCGAAGGACTTGAATCCCCGGAAGGCGAGCAGCGCCGCTTCCTGGACGAGGTCTTCCGCGTCAGACCGGTTGCGGGTGAACCGCAACGCCGTCCCGTACGCCGAATCCAGCAGCGGGGACAGCAATGCCTCGAACTCCGCCGAGTCTTCCGCGGCTGGTGCCGCGGTCACTGTGTCCTGCTCGTCAGCCGCGTCTCGACTCATCCGTCCGTTTCCCTCGACCGTGACCTGGGGCAACCGCGGAGACCTTCCTGTCCTGCCCAACGCCGCCAGTGCCGGATTGGTTCCCGGCCGGGTGCCCGGGACTAGGCCACGCAGGCCAGCCCGGCTGCATGCACCCACTCTTCGCCGCCCGAAGGGGCGCCGATCGCCTGCTCGAGGTCCTGGGTCACGTTCATAAAGGCGATGAACGCATCGTAGGGCGACTCGTAGGGGCTGAAGTACTTGTGGACATCGCCGTCGGCGAACCACTTGGTACACATATAGTAGAGGTGGTCGCTGGTGGTCAGCCGGCGCCACGATTCTACCAGCCGGGGATCGCCGCTCGCGAGCACCGGCGCCCGGAGGCCGTACAGCCGCTCCTGGGCCGAGTGCTGGAGTCGGTTGCCGAGCCAGGCGGTGGTGTCCCGCTCGAGATCGGCCCAGGAGGTCGGCCGCTCGAACGAGAGCGGTGCGATCGGGGACCGGGCTACGAGGTCTGAAGGATGCACGAAGTCCAGACCGCGGCCAAGGCACTCGCCTGGCAGGTGGGCCAGAAACTCGAAGATCCCCGTCTCGGCCCACTGGTGCTCGCCGAAGGTCTCGTAGTCCACGAACAGATGGATGCTGTCGCCCGTGCTGCGCGAGAGCCACTCGACATACTTCTCCGAGGTGAGTGGCCACCCGTCCCAGCCGCGATTCGAGAAGCGGAAGCCGACATCGTCGCTCAAACGGTAGTTGCGCGGAATGAGCCTGAGCGCGGGTGCGGTCGTGGCCGAGTAGACGTGGTTGGACGAGCGCCACCCCATCACATGGTCGGCGCCCTCGACCATGACGCCCTTGAAACCAAGCCGGGCAATCGTCGGGGCGAGGTCGTTCCAGTAGATCAGCTCGGTGTTGCGGAACACCCGCGGCCGCTGCCCGAAGTAGCGTTCGATCGTCCGGGAGTGGCGCACCACCTGCTCGATGAACTCCTCCTCGGAAGCCAGCGACGCGAGGCTGTGATAGTAGGTCTCGCCCAGCAGCTCGACTCCGCCGGTCGCGACCAGATCCTGGAAACTCTCGAGCACATCCGGCGCCCACTCCGCCATCTGGTCGATGAGCGCCCCGCTCAGACTGAGCGCCACCTTGAAGGCGCCGTGCGAGCGGCGGATCTGCTCGGCGAGCAGCCGGTTCGCCGGGAGGTAGCACTTGTCGGCGACGCGGCGCAGCAGCCGGCGGTTGCTGTCGGTGTCGAAGTACTCCCCGTCGGTGCCGATGTCGAACAGACGATACTGCCGGAGCCGAAAGGGCTGGTGCACCTGGGCGTAGATGCAGATGTCGGTCATCGGAGACTCCATGCGGGGGACGAGGCGGCGCGCGCGTACGCATCCGCGGTGAGCCGGGCCGGCTCCTCGAGCGAGAAGCGCCGGGTTTCCAGTTCCTGCTTCGCATTGCGGGACATCACGTCCCGGAGGACGGGGTACTGAATCAGCGCGACGATCTGGTTGGTCATCGCGTCGACATCCCAGAAATCCACCTTGAAGGCATTGACCACGACCTCGGCGACGCCCGCGGTCTTGGGAATGACGCAGGGGGTACCGTTCCGGAGACTCTCGAGCGCCACCAGCCCGAACGGCTCGCTCACCGACGGCATCACGCAGACATCGGCCATCCGGTAGAGCCGGTTCACCTGGGCCCCGTGCACCCCGCCGGCGAAGTGCACCCGGTCGGCAATCCCCAGCTCGGCGGTGCGGCGGATGAGCCGGGGCAGCATGTCACCCTGCCCCGCGACGATGAACTTGGCGTTCGGCACGTAGCGCGCGACGCGCGCCGCCATCTCGATGAAGTAGTCCGGCCCCTTCTGCCAGGTGACTCGGCCCAGGAAGAGAACGATCGGCACCCTGGGCGCCGAGGCGGGGAGCGCGCGGGGACGAAAGAGATTCTCCCGCGGTGCATCGCCGTCGAAGCCGTCGCTGTCGATCCCCCAGTGGACGACATCGATCTTCTCGGCCGGGATCGCGTAGCGCTCCACGCAGACCCGCTTGAGGGCGTGACTGTTCGCCACGATCCGGTCGGCGGCCATCATTCCCTCGTACTCCAGCCGGCAGATCTCCGGATTGGCGCCTTCGCCTGCCCGGTCGAACTCGGTCGCGTGAATGTGGGCGATGAGCGGCTTGCCTGACACCTTGCGGGCCTCGATGCCGGCTGCGAAGGTGATCCAGTCGTGGGTATCGATCACGTCGTGCGGCTCGCGCGCGGCGATGCCGCCGGCGAGTGCCGCATAGCGGGCCACCTCCTGGAAGAGATCGGCGCCGTACACCGTCGTCCCCTGCCGCGCCTGCCCCTTGATGGTCGAATAGATCTCCTGATACTCCTCGGCGCCGCCGTAGGGCGTCATCGGCGAGGGGATCCGGTGCACCACCAGCTGATCCGGCGCCGCGCCATCGGCGCTCACCAGCCGGAGCTCCGGCATCGGCGAGCTGTCCGCGGGGAACGGGACGACGAGCGTCACGTCGGTGCCGTTCCGGAGGAGCCCCTTCACCAGGCCGACCGTCGCGGTCGCGAGCCCACCGGCCTGAAAGGGAGGGAACTCCCAGCCGAACATGAGGACGCGCATGCCGGACGCGCTGCTCACCGCGCGGCCGACGGAATGGACCGGCCGGCCTGCAGCGTCTCCGCCCAGCGCTCGAGGATCCGGAGAACCCGCTCCCGTTCCGCGACGAAGCGGGCAGGAATCGCGGTGACGGGACGCCGGACGCCGAGACGTGCGGAGCGGGGCTCGGATGGATCGCGCGGATCGAACGTCGATTGCTGTGCCATGCCGCCTCCCCGGGTGTTTCGCGCGCTGTGGATACCTGCGATCGGGTACTGCCTCGCGGGTGACAACGCCGGGGGGCGGGGAAAGAGTTCCCGGGGAGGGATTCTATGGGGGCGTTATGAGGGAGTGCCTACTCAGCTCGCACACCGGGGTTCCGCGCAGGCCCCTCCCCCGGCCCCTCCCCACTTCGTGGGGAGGGGGGAAACCCGAGTCATTGCGAGGCCACGCCGTGGCCGAAGCAATCTGTGCCGGGGAATGCCACCACAGATCGCCGCGTCGGGCCCTGCGGGCCCTACTCGCGATGACGAAGTTGGCTCCCCTCCCCACGCCAGTGGGGAGGGGCCGGGGGAGGGGTTGAGCGCGAACCGCGGCCTCACCCACTCCGAGCGGATGCCGGAGTCACGCCCGATGTTGACAGGAGGGCCTTTGGCGAGCGACCATACGGAATCCCGACTCACTTCGTAGCAAATAGCCCATGGAGGGGTTCATGCCGATTGCCGTCGCCCGCCGTCTCGCCATCCTGGCACTCTTCGTCGCGGTGCCGCTCCCGCTCGCAGCGCAGACCAAGAGCCTCCCGCAGCAGATCGCCGATGTCATCACCCAGCTCAATGGCGGCATCCACACCGGCTTCCGCTTCATGCACGCGAAGGGCCTCGTGGTCACCGGCACCTTCACCGCCGCGCCGGGCGCGCGCTCGATCAGCAAGGCGGCCCACCTCGCCGGCGGGAGCGTGCCGGTGACGGTGCGCTTCTCGGATGGCACCGGCAACCCGATGATCCCCGACCCTGACACCCGGGGCGCCCCGCGTGGCATGGCCATCCGGTTCACGATGCCCGGCGGGGGATTCACCGACATCGTCGCGATTTCGCACAACGGATTCGTGGTGGGCACCGGCGAGGAGTTCCTCGCCTTCCTGACGGCGGTATCAAAGACGACTCCCACGAGTCCGCACCCGAACCCGGTGGAGCAGTTCCTCGGTGCCCACCCGCGTGCGCTCAAGTTCATCCAGGATGTGCAGCCGCTGCCGGTGAGCTTCGCGACGCTGGCCTATTTCGGGAACAACGCCCTGCTCTTCGTCGACAGCGCCGGGAAGAAGCGCGCCGGTCGCTACCAGATCCTGCCGGCCGCCGGGATCGCGACGCTCGACTCTGCCGCCGCGGCAAAGGCGACGCCGAACTATCTCTTCGAGGACCTGCCGAAGCGGCTGGGGAAGGGACCGGTGAAGTTCCGGCTGGTGGTTCAGCTCGCCAATCCTGGCGACCCGACCAACGATGGGTCGATCGTCTGGCCAAACGACCGCAAGCTTGTGGAGCTGGGCACCATCACGCTCACGACGGTCGCCCCGAAGAACGAGGAGCTGCAGCGCGAGCTCACCTACAACCCGATCTTCCTGACCAGCGGAATCGAACTCGCCGACGATCCCCTGATCCCGCTCCGATCGGCGGTGTACGCACTGTCGACCGCGCACCGGCACTAAGGCCCGCCGTCTCCCCTCCCCACGCCAGTGGGGAGGGGCCGGGGGAGGGGCGCCAGCCACTCCGGGCCGATCCCCGCCCCGGAAATGTGTCCACCTCACTGTCCTCGCGCGTCCTCGAAAGTGTCCACGTGGACACTCGGCCGTGGACAGTACCAATTCAACATTTCTCGGTACCGCCCCAAACTCCCTCCGTTTCACCTGAATCTTCCGCTGTACAATCCTTAGTCAGTCGGTGCCGGCTCCTGAATCTGAAGGGACGTCCCGACCGCATTCCGTAGCGATCCGTCCTCCAGAAGTTTCGAAGACTTCTCACGCCGTGCCGATCACTTCGCACGCCATCGCGATGACCCCGCAACGGGGTCGCGCCGCGGGATGGCCCGGGGCTGCTGGGACATCACAAATTTCAGAGAGAAAGACAGAGATCTCGGGCGCCTCTTGACCAGATTCGCCTGACGCATCACGCGTGACGGGGAGACGGAAGAATATTCCGGGACGTCCTTCGATTGGTCCGGACGCCGCGTCAGCCGCTGCCATCGGATCGTCGGCCGGACCCTGCGCTTCAGTTGGGATGCCACACAGTTGTCCAAAAGTTTTGCACCACGCCATTCGAGTGATGCGCCAATCTCACGCCGCCTGACACGCATTGTGATGTGTGGCACAAACCTTTCAGGAGGTGCCCGCCGGCCCGGCGCGGTCGAGACGGGACCACCTGACAACCGAACCAGTTACCAGCGGGCCGCTCTTCTCGACCGGGGCCTGCGAGTACGCTCAAGAGAGGAGCGTCCTATGTCTATCCGGATTATCCGTATCATCGAAATGGTCCTCCGCGTTCTGGGGTTCCTGCACGCAAACCCCTCCGACGATCCCGCCTGGCAGCGGGCACTTCGGCGCATGGAGGACGCCGCCGCACGGCTTCAGTCCCTTGCGGCCAAGGAGCGGGGCGGGCACGTCGCGGCCGAGTCGGCCACCGTCACCAAGGAGGATCTGCGTGCGAGGCTGCACGACTTCCTCACCCTCCTCGCACGACTCGCGGCCGTCGCGACCCGCGAGGAGCCAACGATGCCGGTGCGGCTCACCCTGCCCAGGCCGCACAGCAGCCAGCAGGTGTACCTGAACAGCGGGCGGGTCGTGCTCAGCGAGGCGCGGGAGCAGCAGGCCGTGCTCACCCAGTTCGGCATGACCCCCGAATTCCTGGGGCAGTTCGAGAGCACCCTCAATGCCTATGAGCAGGCCATCAGCGCCAAGTACACCGGCACCAGTGCGCACGTCGGCGCCAATGCCGAGATGCGTGACCTGGCGAAAGAAATCATCCGCCTGGTCCGGGTGCTCGATGCGATTCACCGGCCGCTCTTCCGGCACGATGCGGAGAAGCGGGCCGCGTGGAAGAGTGCCCGCACGGTGACTCGCACGCTGCCAGCGACTGAGGCCGAGTCGGCCGCACCCGCGACGCCGACCACGCCGCCGAGCGACTCGGCGCATCCGGCAGCATGAACGAATCACCCCTCCCCACGTCAGTGGGGAGGGGTCGGGGGAGGGGCTCTCACCCCTCCCCACGTCAGTGGGGAGGGGCCGGGGGAGGGGTTGGTTGCGGTGAGCGGACCCGACCACTCCGAGCCGCTGCCGGCGAATCACCTGCTCGCCCTGCGCGCGGAGGCCAGGAGATCGCTTCGTCGGCCCTCACGGGCCTCCTCGCAATGACGGCGTGGTGCCCTGGGAAATTGCTCCGTCCGCCCCGGTGGGGCCTCCTCGCGAAGGCGCGGCGGAGATCTCAGTCCAGCGCCCGCCGCACCGCGGCGGCGAGGTCCCTGGTCCGGAAGGGCTTCTGGATGAAACTGCCCTGGGAGATTCCCACGGCACGCCGATGGTTGGCCGCGTACCCGGACATGAAGAGCACCGGGAGACCGGGCCGGGATTCCTGCAGGGTCTTCGCGAGGTCGGGGCCGCTGTGACCGGGCATGACCACGTCCGTCAGCAGCAGATCAATCGGCCCATCGAACCCAGCGGCCACCGCAATGCTGTCTTCACCAGTCGACTCGAGCACCCGGTAGCCAAGCCGCCCAAGCGCGATGCGGACGTACCGTCTGAGGCCCGCGTCGTCCTCGGCAATCAGGATCGTCTCGGAACCTCCCCTCCACGGCTCCGGGGCTGGAGGAGTGGCCGCGTCAGGCCTCGCATTCTCGAGCGCCAGACAGATCGTGCACGTCGTGCCCCGTCCCGGAATGCTCTCGAGCCAGACGTGCCCCTGACTCTGCTTGACGATGCCATACACCGAAGCGAGGCCGAGGCCGGTACCCCTGCCCGTCTCCTTGGTGGTGAAGAAGGGATCAAAGGCGTGAGTGAGCGTCTCCTCGGTCATGCCGATTCCGTTGTCCCGCACCGCGAGGCGCACGTACCGACCCGCGGGCATATCATGCCCGGAGGCCGTCTCGTCCGGCACGGAGATGATCTCGAGTTCGATTTCGATCGCGCCCCCGTCCGGCATCGCATCGCGGGCGTTCGCGACGAGATTGAGCAGCACCTGTTCGATCTGCCCCGCGTCGGCACGCACCAGCGCGGGCGCCGCGGCAGGTTGTAGCCGCACGGTTACGTCGTCCTCGACCAGGCGGCCCAGCAGCACCCGGAGATCCGCCACCAGGAGATTGAGGTCGAGGACCACCGGTGTGACCATCTGCTGTCGGCTGAACGCGAGGAGCTGCCCCACCAGAGTGGCGGCCCGCTCTCCGGCCTCGGCGATGGGGCGGATCTCTGCCCGGCGACCGTCGCCAACCGGGATCTGCTCCTCCAGCGCCTCCATACCACCGAGAATGATCGTGAGGAGATTATTGAAGTCATGGGCGACCCCGCCGACGAGCCGCCCGACGGCTTCGAGCTTCTGCGCCTGGCGGAGCTGGGCCTCGAGCGTGAGCCGCTCCGTGACATCCCGGCTACTGATCACGATTCCCGCAACGATGGGATCATCCAGCAGATTCCTGCCGACACCTTCCACCGATCGCCAGTGGCCAGCCTTGTGAAGCAACCGATACTGCATTCGGCGAACGGCGCCCGGCTGCTGCACCCCGGTGCTGAAGGTCCGGAGTACCGGTTCGAGGTCGTCGGGATGAATGAGGTTGAAGGCCATCGTTCCGATGAGCTCGCTCGGCGCGTACCCTAGGGTCCGCTCGAATGAGGCGCTCACATAGCGGTAGTACCCTTGCGCGTCGAGTACCGAGACCATGTCCTCCGTCCCGTCCATCAGCGCGCGGTACCAGGCCTCACTCGTGCGAAGTGCCGCTTCGGTTGCCTCCAGCGCGTTGAGGGTGCGCCTGGTCTGGGTGATGTCCAGCTGAACGGCGACGTAGCCGCTGATCTCGCGCGCATCATACCAGACTGGCGAGATCGACGCCGACTGCCAGAAGAGTTCCCCGTCCTTGCGCCGGTTGCAGAGCTCGCCGCGCCAGGTCTTCCCCGAGGTGATGGTCGACCAGAGCTCCGTGTAAACCCCGGGAGGCGTGAGACCGGATTTGAGGAACCGAGGTGTCTTGCCGATCGCCTCCGAAGGCTCGTACCCGCTCATCTCGGTGAATCGCCGGTTGACGTACTCGATCCGTCCGACGATGTCCGTGATGATGACGGCCGCCGGTCCTTCATCGATGGCGAGGGTGAGACGGGCGAGGTGGGCTTTGAGAGGCATGGATCCGGTCCCGGCTGTCTGCCCGCAGCGACCCGTACCGGCACGGCGGCGGTCAGACCCTGCAGCAATTGTTATAGGCACCAAGATACCCGGTTCAGCCGGAGGCGGGCACCCCGATCCATCGTTCCAGCGCCGCCCCGAGCTCACCGAGGGTGACAGGCTTGGCCAGAAAATCATTCATGCCCACGGCGAAGCAGCGTCCCCGTTCCTCGGTCATCGCATCGGCGGTGAGCGCGAGGATCGGGACCTGGCGGAATCCGGACCTCGACGACAGCGAGGCCTCCCGGCGCCGGATCGCCTCGGTCGCCGCGATGCCGTCCATTTCCGGCATGTGCAGGTCCATCAGGACCAGATCGTAGGGCAGATCGGCGGTCATCCGCACCGCTTCCAGGCCGTTCCCGGCGGTATCGACTCGGCAGCCGAGCTTCTGCAGCATCCGCACCGCCACCTTCAGATTGACCGGATTGTCCTCGGCCACCAGCACCCGGTACCCCGCGCCACTCCGCGCGACTGGCAGCGTCGCGACCGAAGCGGCTTCCGCCACCCGCCGTGGTGCCCGCCCCGCCACGTCGAGCAGGACGTCGACCAACCGATCGATCTTGATGACCGGCTTCGAGATCACTCGCACGAAGCCCATGGCCTGCAGTTGGGCGGTCTGCTGTTTTCCCGGTGCGGGAGCGAGCGCAAGCACCGGCATCGGAGTGACGTTCCGGTTCGCGCGGGCCCGCTCGAGAAACGCCGGCGCCGTCAGGTCGGGCAGCGCGTGGTCCACCAGCACCAGATCGTAGGGGCGCCCCTCGGCGACGGCCATGACGATCCGGCCGAGACCGGCTTCCCCACTGCCGGCCTCATCCACCGCCGCGCCACGACACTCGAGCCCCGTGACGAGAGCGAGTCGACTCGGTTCCAGCGGATCAATGACGAGGATCCGAAGCCCCGCCAGTTCGGTGTCGGCCTCCACCGGCCCGCTATCGTGACGAATGGCGCCCGCTGGCAGGGTGAACCAGAAGGTGGAGCCGGTGCCCGCCACGCTCCGGACGCCGATCGTGCCGCCCATCATCTCGACGAGCCGTCTGCAGATGGCGAGCCCGAGGCCGGTACCGCCGAAGTGGCGCGTCGTCGAGGCATCCGCCTGACTGAATTGCTGGAACAGCCGCGCCTGCTGTTCTTCAGTGATCCCGATGCCGGTATCCTGCACCTCTACCAGGAGCGCACCACCCGACACGCCGAGCCGGATGCTGACGTGACCTTTCCGGGTGAACTTGATCCCGTTGCTCAGCAGGTTGAGCAGTACCTGCTTCACCCGGCCCGGGTCCCCGTGCAGCTTCGTCGGCGTCAGCGGCGGGCAGAGCAGCACCAGCTCCACCCCGCGCGCGGCCGCCTGGTGGGCGAGGAGGTCGACGACATCCCCCGCCGCTGCCTGCAGGTCGAACGGGATGTCCTCGAGCGTCAGCTTCCCCGCTTCGATCTTGGAGAAGTCGAGGATGTCGTTGATGATCGTGAGCAGGCTCTCGGCGGAGGAGCGGATCGTCTCTGCCTGCTCCTGCTGCTCGGGATTGAGTTGCGAATCGAGCAGCATGTTGGTGAAGCCGATCACCCCGTTCATCGGGGTGCGGATCTCGTGACTCATGGTCGCGAGGAAGTCGCTCTTCGCGCGCGTGGCGGCCTCGGCGGCATCGCGCGCCTCCTTCAGCGCGGCCTCGGCCTGCTTGCGCAGCGTGATGTCCTGAAACGCGCCATGCAACCGGTGGGTCACGCCCCCGCGCCGCTCGGCCACGCCCTGGGCCCGAACCCACCGGGCGTTGCCCTTCGCCGTGACGAAGGGAAGTTCGACATCCCACGCCGTTCCATGGTCGATGCCGGCCTGGACGGCCGCCGTGATGAGTTCCCGTGCTTCAGGGACGTAGAACTCGATGGCGCGGGCGAGTGGCGGCGGCTCCGGTCCATCGTATTCATGGATCCGGAAGACTTCGTCCGACCAGGTCAGCTTCTGGGTCGCGAGGTCGAATTCCCAGCCGCCGACCTCCGCCAGTCGCCCGGTCCGCTCCTGCAAATCGGACACCCGCTCGAGCGCCGTCTGCGCCTCCAACCGTGCGGTGATGTCAGTACGGATGGTGATGTATCGGGCCGGTCTTCCGTCCGGACCCATGATGGGGACGATCGTGCTTGCGATCCAGTAGATCGTGCCATCCTTGCGACGGTTGCGGAGTTCCCCGTGCCATGGCCTGCCCGACGTGATGGTCGTCCACATTCCATGGAAGAACTCGGGTGAGTGAAATCCCGAATTGAGGATTCGCATCGGCTTGCCCACGACCTCCTCCCTCGCGTAGAGGGAAATCCGCAGGAAGGCCTCGTTTACTTCCACGATGCGTCCGGCGGGATCGGTCATGGCCACGCTGGCATGCTCATCGAGCGCCTGGCGATAGAGCTTGGCCTCCGCGAGCGCGGTGACCGCGAGCTGACGCTGACGGTTCAGGGCGCGCATGCGATCCTCCAGACGCTGCTGGAGCGGGCGGAGGATGAGCAGATAAAGGATTGGGGCCGAGAGTAGGGTCAGGACGAGCGGGTCGAAGAAGTCGACGGACCCGGGTTCCCGCCCGAAGTAGACATCGAGCGCGAGCATGATCGCGCTCTCGATCGCCCCGACCACGAGCGCCGAGATCAGCAACGTCTTTGCTGCGGAGAAGGGCTTTTCCCCCTCCACGGTCCGCTCAGAACCCGATCTGTCCATGGTTGGGAGTATCGGCTGCGGAACAGGTGATCCTGAGAGGCGAGCCGCCCCTCGCCACGCCAGTGGGGAGGGGCCGGGGGAAGGGCACTCACCCCTCGCCACGCCAGTGGGGAGGGGCCGGGGGAGGGGGCGTCAGTCGAAGGGCACCGCGTCCTTCACTGCGGCTCTCGGCGCCGTAGCCGGCCTGCGGCCCGCGCGTTGACCAACGGCGCCCCCTTCTTCGTACTTGAACCGATGCACCAGGTCCTGCAGTCCGCTGGCCATGCGGGCCAGCTCCGAGGCCGCTTGCTGCGTGTCGTTGGCGCCGCGAGTAGTCTCGCCCGCGGCGGTCGCGACGCCGCCGACGTTCTGCACGATCTCCGACGCGCCGCTCGCCGCCTCCGAGAGATTGCGGTTGATCTCGTTGGTGGTCGCGGTCTGTTCTTCGACCG
Source organism: Gemmatimonadales bacterium (assembly GCA_044229445.1). Classification (GTDB taxonomy): domain Bacteria; phylum Gemmatimonadota; class Gemmatimonadetes; order Gemmatimonadales; family GWC2-71-9; genus JADJOM01. The sequence goes on from JBGASX010000007.1 coordinate 35,743, forward strand.
CGCTCGCGATGGTGTTCTGCGCCGCGCTGATCTGGGCAACCACCTCCGCGATGCCGCGGATGGCGCTGACCGCGGAGGCGGTGTCCCCCTGGATCGCGTGGATTTTCCGGCTGATGTCATCGGTCGCGCGGCTGGTCTGATTGGCGAGCTCCTTCACTTCGTTGGCCACGACCGCGAACCCCTTCCCCGCCTCCCCCGCGCGCGCCGCCTCGATGGTGGCGTTGAGGGCGAGCAGGTTGGTCTGCGCCGCGATCGCGGTGATGTCCTTGATGACCTGACCGATCTCCGCGCTGGACGTTCCGAGCCGGGCCATCGTCTCGCTCGCCACGTCGGCGGCCGAGACCGCTTCGGAGGCGACCCGCGCCGCATCGGACGCATTCTTCGAGATCTCCACGATGGACGCACTCATCTGCTCCGAGGCGGAGGCGACCGTCTGCACGTTGCGGTTGACCCCATCGGTCGCGCGGGCGACGACGTTGGCCTGCACCGAGGTCTCTTCCGCCCCGGCGCTCATCGTCTGGCTGACACTGCTGAGCTCCTCGGCGGTGGCCGCGAGCTGGCTGGCGTTGTCGGCGATCGCCGCGATGCTGCCGCGGAGGCCGGAGAGGAATCCGTCGAGCGCCTTCGCGATGGTGCCGAACTCATCCGCCGACTCGACGCCGGTCGTGACGGTGAGATCGCCCGTGGCGGCCCGCTCGAGCGCGCCAACCGTGCGGCCGAGGCTGTCGAGGATCTGCCGGACGACGAGCAGGCCGAGCAGCACGGTGAGCACCACGATCGCCGCGGCGAGGAGCATCAGGGTCCGCTTCGGGGCGACATCGACCGTCTCCGCCTGCGCATCGAGCGCGGCGAAGTCGGCGTTGCCGATGGCGACGAGCGCATCGACGCCCTTGCGGTGGGCCAGGTAGGCCTCGTCCATCGGCCCCTCGTAGACGGCCCGGGCGCGGGCGAGGTCGCCCCGGCGCACCGCAGGGACGAAGCTGCTGTCCTCGAGCGCGAGGAAGGCGAGTGCCGGCGGAACGAGTTCCTTCTCGAACGCCTCGCGCGCCTTCCCCTCGGGGAGTCCGGCCTTCCAGTACGCGAGCCTCGCGTGAAAGTCGTTCTTCAGCGAATCGAGCTTCGCGAGGTAGCTGAGGCGCTCCTCGGGATGGGTGGTGTTGAGGACCCGGTCTGCGGCCAGATACGACTCGATGAGATATGCGGGCGGCGGCAGGATGTCGGCGAGGAGGTCCTTCTCCAGTACGATCGACTGGTAGAGCGGGCCATGCACCCGAACCTTGTTGATCGTGACAAAGGCGAGGAGCGTCAGGGCGATGAGCCCCAGCGACCCGACACCGACCATGAGGGCCAGCTTCGTCTTGACCGGCCAGTCGCGAAACCGGAACATATGCCGCGCAGGTGAAGGAAGGGCCGCCGGGCAGCGCCCATGCAGCCAAGGACCGACTGCCTCATTATCGGCACCCCTTGGCAAATCTGAAGAACTGATGAGGAGGCGGCGTCCTCCCTGTTCCCCTCCCCACTCATTGGAGAGGGGTCAGGGGCGGATCGTCAGGCGGAACGAGGGCTCAAGGTCCCGCGCGAAGCACCGCGGCCGGCCATTGCCCCCGATTCGATCCGGAACTTCGCCACCAGCCCCTGCAGCTCCGACGCCATCCGCGCCAGCTCCCCGGAGGCGCTCAGGGTGTCGCGCGCGCCATCACTCGTGCTGCGCGCGGCGTCCGCGACCCCGGTGATGTTGCGGGTGATCTCGTCCGAGCCCTTCGACGCCTCCACCACATTCCGGCCGATCTCCCTGGTCGTGACGGTCTGCTCCTCAACCGCCGAGGCGATGGCGGCCTGCATGTCGCTGATCTGCGCGATGATCTGGCCGATCTGCTGGATGGCCGAGACGGCGCGCTCCGCATCCTCCTGAATGGCGGTGATGCGCCCCGTGATGTCCTCGGTGGCCTGCGCAGTCCCCTTGGCAAGATCCTTCACCTCGCCCGCCACGACCGCGAAGCCCTTCCCCGCCTCGCCGGCCCGCGCCGCCTCGATGGTGGCGTTGAGCGCCAGCAGGTTGGTCTGCTGCGCGATCGAGGCGATGACCTTGGTGACCGAGCCGATCTCGGCGCTCGAGGCCCCCAGCTTGGCGACGGTGACGTTGGTCTGACTGACGACGTTGACGGCCTGGGCCGCGACCCGCGCCACCTCGGTGACATTGCGCGCGATCTCGGCGATCGAACTGTTCATCTCCTCCGCCGCGGCCGCCACCGTTGTGATGTTGCTGGTGACCTGGGTGCTCGCTGCCGAGACGACGCCGGCCTGGGCCGAGGTCTCGCGGGCGCTGGTGCTCATGGTCTCGCTGCTCGCGGTGAGTTCCTCCGCCGCGCCGGCGAGCGTCGTCGCCGTCTGGGCGATGCCGCCGACGCTGAGCCGGAGGTCGGAGAAGAGCAGCTCGAGCCCGCTGCCGATCTGCCCGATCGCATCGCTCCCCTTGACCGGCACCTCGCGGGTGAGGTCGCCCTGGGCGGCGGCATTCACCACCTCGAGAATCGCCGCGACGCTGTTGCGCAGCTTCTCCGCTTCGGCGCGCTCCCGCTCGGCCTGTTCGGCCTCCCGCCGCCGTTCCGCCTCCGCCCGGGCCTGCTCCTGCTGCCGGCGCGACTCCGCCTCCTTCTGCTCCCGCTCCGCCTGACGACGCTCGTTCTCCGCCGTTTCGCGCTCGAGCTGGCGCTGGCGCTCGGCGGCCGCCTGCACCTGCTCGCCCGCCAGCCGCGCCGCCTCCGCCGCCTCCGAGGCCCGCGCCGTCTGGACCCGTGCTTCCTCCAGCGAGTGCCGCTGCGCAGTCACCGCCTTGTTGAGTGCGGCGGCGATCCGGGCCAGTTCATCGGTCCCCTCCACCGGCAGCGTCTGTTCGAGATCGCCCGCGGCCACCGCTTCCAGCACCGTCACGGTCCGCCCCACGCCCCCCGCGAGGCCGCGGCCGATCCGGAGCGCGAGCACGACGGCGAAGACCAGCAGGCCCAGCGAACCGATCAGCGTTCCGACCAGCCAGCGTCGGCTGCTGCTGCTCAGCCGATCGGAGCGCGCCGCGATCTCCGCGACGAGCTGATCGTTGATCTGCGACAGCATCGCGATGCGCGCCCCGGCCGCACCGTCCCATTCCGCCGCACGCACTCCGCCCAGCGAACGCTGCCCGGCCGTCTCGCGTGCCACCTCCCGCAGCCGCGTGGTCTGCTCCACCGGCGCTCCGGTCACGGTCGATGCGAAGACCTCCCGCTCGCTGTCGGAGGCGGTCGCGAGATAGAGCTGCTGGTAGCTTCCCTGCTCCTCCGCCGCGGACAGGAACTCGGCGAACTCGGTGGGGTCGGCGAATCTCCCCCGCTCGAAGGCAGCGGTAAGCAGCACCCGCTCGAGACCGGCGCGCTCCATCGTGTGCATCAGGCTGGTGAAGGTGCCAAAGAGTCGGGCGAGTTCCGGGTCCTTGCTCTCGCCGGCCATGCGCGCGACGACCTGCAGGAACGCCTCGTCGAGCGCCGAGTAGTACGCGGTCGCCGCCGCTTCACCCAGCTGGCGCCCGTCGACCTGGGCTCGCACCGCCGCGAGTCGGCGGTAGTAGCGCGTCACGGCAGTATCGAGACTGACGTTGAACTCCTTGCTGAGCCCGAGCGCGGGCATCTTCACGATCTCCGAGTCGAGCACGACAACCTCTGAATCGGTCGCCGCCCGCTCCGCGCCCAGCTCGGCCTGACCGGCCGCTCCCGATCCGTTGAGGAAGATCTCGGTGCCACGCCGTTCCGCCTGCGTCCGCTGCAGCAGCCGGCTGAGATCCGCGGCGAATTCGGTCAGCGCCTTGACGTCGCCGGCGTTGTGCGCGGCGACGCTCTGCTGGTAGATGAAATCGGCGGCGAAGAGAGTGAGACCGAGTAGCGGGAGGACGAGCATCAGCAGGAGCTTGGGCCCGATCGAGAGACGCTTCAGCATGCGGCGCTTCCTGTGGGGGCCCTGGGGTGGGCCGGGGGGTCGTTGGCGTTCCCCTCCGTTGTCGGCGACGGTGGCGCAATCTGAAGCCATCCGAAGAGACTTTCACCCCGCCTTTCGGCGGACTTCAGAGTGAATTCATGAGACAGCCATGTTCGGGGTCGAGAGCTGCCAGGCTGTCCTCGCAGGACGACGCGGGGGACGCTGACAATCGGGGATGCCGGGGGGGGTGAACTTCTGGCGACGACGGGTACTGCCGGAGATCGAATGACGCGGCCGTGCGCGCGCTAGTGCTCCGGCGTCAGGTGGAAATCCCGGCAGATGGGGCAGGCGCCGTGGCTGAGATCGATCGGCATCGTCTCGACCCACGCGGGGACCCAGTCCCACCTCGCCGGATGTGCGGGGTGCTGAATCCGGCGGCAGTAGCTGCACATCACGATCACCCCGCGCGCGTTGCGGTAGCGTCGTTCGTCCGGCAGCTCAGGCGTGCGGTGCGCGTGATCGTGCGGCGCCTCGAAGATCAGGGTGTTGACGATCAGGACTCCCCGGCCACGGAGCCCGTAGAGCTGCATGCGGAAGGTGCGATAGGTGGTGGCATCCGAGCACTCGTATTCGTGCGTGACCGGATGCATCGTCTCGAGGCCGTGACTCAGCGCCGTGGCCAGGAGGTGCTCGTAGACGGGACGAATCACCGCCGGGATGGCATCGAGATATCGACTCCCCAATCCCCAGGACGTTGCGATCGTCGCAGCGCCGCCGTTCTCCGCGGCGAACTGGTGCCAGGCCGGATTCACGTAGGCAATGCGGGAGTCGCTCCAGACGCCGAAGATGGCGCCCGGGTGGCGATCGAGTTCCTCGAGCTGGAAGTGCTCTTTGAGCAGCGGCGCGAACCCGGAATCCAGGTGCGCTGGCAGGGCCAGTCCCATCGTCGAGTCCGCGGGCAGTGGAGAGCCGGAAGTAGTCAACGGTAGCTCCAACAGATGCGTGCGAAAGGCGCGTGAATAAAGCAGGAGGTACGGTACGCTTCAAGTCTCGGAATGCCGATACCCTTCCATTTTCTTCACAATTGACGTTGGTTGATGCCGCAGTACCGCCTGACGCCCGCGGGATCCTCGGTCTCCTTCCCGCGGCCACGGCGTCCACCCCTTCACCGATCCCGACCATGAGCTGGCTCGCTTCGATCTTCGTCGCGCTCCTCACTGCCGCCGCAGGCGCCGTCGCCAGCGGGGGTGTCGCCGCGCTCTGCGTGGACTGGTACCACGTCTCGAGCCGGGAAGGAGGTGCGGGGTACTTCGTCCTCTTCCTCGGTCTCTTCGGGCTGATCGCGGGCGGCGTCATCGGACTGGTCGCGGCGCGGTACGTTGCGGCCCACGCCGACCCGTCGTTCTTCAAGGCGCTGGGCTATGGGCTCGGCGTGATCGCCGGGGTCGCCGGGGTGATCGCAGGCGCGGCGCGCCTCCTCGCCGATGTGCCACCCACGATTGCAGGGGAGACGCTCTTCCTCCAGGTCGAGATCCGCTGGCCCGCCGACCAGGTCGCATCACCAGCAGTCGACACCGGCCTGGCCGCGCTCACCCTGCATTCGATACCTGCGTTCTCCCACACTGTACGCGCTTCGGTGCGCGGGCCGCTCTGGCTGGAGGACGCCCACCAGGTCGATGGGCGCTGGGTGGCACCCGGCGCGGTGGAAGTCTTCACCAGCCGGGGCAGCAAGGCGCTCGACGTGGAGCTGGGCTCGAAGAGCCGCGAAGGTTTTCTGCTGCGCTTGCCCGCCTACCCGACGAAGCGAGATACCGCGTGGACCGACTGGCTCCCTCGGGATGGCCGCGGCGGCCCGCCCCGCGCGAAGGGGCTCACCTACCGCTACCGGGTCGTGCGAGCCAGTGAGCCGCTCCGCTCGGAGTCGGTCGGACTGTTCGAGGTCCTGACGGTCGTGAGCCAGTTCTACGAGACCCAGGTGCAGGGGAAGAGCGTGATCGCGGCGATCGCCCGGTTCCGGCTCCGGCTCGCCGGGAATCCGGTCTCGTTCGGCGCCTCCTCCGACAGCGCCGCAGCGGAAACGCCACTGGATGAGGTCGCGGTGCTCCCGGGCCCAGCCAACGCGCTGCTGGTACATACCGATCCCTCCGACACGCCGAGTGAGTGCTTCCTGGTCGTCGCCGATGGCGTGCGCCCCCGGGTGGACTCGCTGCCCGACTGTGGCGGCGTCAGTCAGGCGCAGATCCTGACCTCCGACAACCTGCGCTTTCACGCGGCACAGAAGGTCGAATTGGTCCCGGGGCGCATCAATCGGGAAACGTTCACGGAGCACGGGATCTATCTCCTCGGCAATGCCACCTTCGACACGAGGAGTCTCTCGTTCCGCCGCTTCACGCCTGACTCGGCGCTTGTCCTGGTTCCCGCGGTGCCGCCGCTCGGACTCTCGCCCGATGGGCGGAGTCTCATCCGCTTCGGCTGGGGCCAGGACGAGAACGGCATCGGGAGCGAGAGCCTCCCCCGCCTCGGCGTCACCGACGTGGTCAGCAACCAGAGCTACCTGCTGCCGATCGACCCGGCGCGGATGCGCTTTCCGGACTTCGACGCGCTCGACCCGGCCTGGGTGGATCATCACTTCGCCTGGGAGCGGGGCCAGGACGGCATCGACCGGCTGGTCGAGCGAAAGCACTTCGCCCCCATCCCCTACCGCGGCGCGGTGACCACCGAGGACGGCGGCTACCAGTACTACCGCATCCAGAAAGCGGGGAGCGCACTCCGGGTGGCGCTGCTCGATTTCCTGGTCGCGGAGTTCAAGGCGGAGCGGGTGCCTGCGGATTCCGATGCCTACGAGATGCCGGTGAAGATCGACGGCCGGACCGTGAACGTCGCGGCGAGTTCGGACTTCGGCTACGTGTCCGTCTCGATGGAACGCGGCACCGGCGACACGACCCTCGTCTCCCGGATCGCGGCGCGGTTCGATTCGGTACTCGCGACCGGCAAATATGACTCGCTCTTCGCCCACTGATGCCGCACGCTGAGGTGGAGATCACGCAGGGAGGGCGCGGGGGCGGGATCACCTACCGCGAGGGGACGCTGCGCATCCCGTTCGACTGGGAGTTCGCGATGTCGCCGACGCTCGCGCTCATCTGGGGACCGAAGGCCGCCGGATGGGACGCCGCCTTTCCGTGGGCGGCGGGCCGGCAGCGGGAGGTGTACGAATTCGTCGGGAGCGAGGTGGTGCGGCAGAAGGCGAACGACGCCTGGTTCGCCTACGACCTCGAGGCCGGCACGATGGATATTATCGAGGGGAAGAAGCCGATCCGGACGCCGACTCCGTCAGGCGAGCCGCCGGAGCCGAGCCAGGCATACGTCCGCTTTCAGGCGAGCGTGGTCCCGGTGTGGCAGTCGTGGCAGCCGGGCCAGCACTACGACGTGGAGGCGCTCGCCGGACTCGCGCCGGAGGAGCTGGCCGAGGTGGTGGCGATGCTCTCGGCCCGGGAAACCACCTGGCGCGAGGTCGAGGCGCTGGCGGTCATCCCGCTCCCGGCGGCGCAGCAGGCGCTGCGCGCGGCGGTCACCCACCACCTCTCGATCGATACCCGGCTCGCCGCGGCGGAGGCGCTCCATCGTGCCGACCCGGCCTTCGATCTGGAGACGGTGCTGGCGCGACAGCTCAGGGCGCTTCACCGGCCGGCAGAGGGGCTGGAACGGGCGCTTCGCCTCGCGGCGGAGCATCCGACTCCGGTGATCCACCAGGCGCTCCTCTGGGCGAGCTACAACGCGACCGACTGCGCCCCCGCCTGCGCGGAGCTGCTGCTGAAGCTGCGTGGCACCTCCGCGCCGCCCCACGCACCCGAGTTCGAGGCGATGCTCCTCAAGCTCGGCTACCATAACAGCTCCTTCGACCGGAGCGCCGCCTTCGAGGCGCTCTCCCATGCCGTGGGCATGGTGCTGGACACCACCCAGTCGGACTGAGTGGTCGCGCCGGTTCAGCGTGACTTGAGGAAGGTGCCGTTCCGAAGCTCCGACACCGCCTGCTGCAGCTCGGCCGCGGTGTTCATCACGATCGGCCCGTACCAGGCCACCGGCTCCTCGATCGGCTTGCCTGACACGAGCAGGAAACGGATCCCCTCCTCGCCCGCGTGCACCACGACCTCGTCGCCGCGATCAAAGAGCACCAGCGAGCGATTCCCGGTCTGCTCGCGCACCACCACTTCCTCCCGGCCGTCCTTTTCGGTCAGCACCCCGAACGGCTCACTCGAATCGCGGAACTTCCCCGAGCCCTCGAAGACGTACGCAAAGGCGTGCCGGGCGATCTCCACCGGGAGCACCTTGCGGCGCCCCGGCTGCACGGTGACGTCGAGGTACACCGGATCGGCGGCGACCCCTTCGACCGGCCCCGACTTCCCCCAGAACGAACCGCAGATGACCCGGACGGCGGTGCCGTCGTCATCGGTCACCGTGGGGATGTCCTTCGCGCCGATGTCCTGGTAGCGCGGCTTCGTCATCTTGAGCGAGGCTGGGAGATTGGCCCAGAGCTGGAAGCCGTGCATCCGGCCCGCCGGATCGCCCTTCGGCATCTCCTGGTGCAGGATGCCGGAACCAGCGGTCATCCACTGGATGTCCCCGGCCCCGAGCGAGCCCTGGTTGCCGAGACTGTCGCCATGCTCCACCGTGCCGGCAAGCACGTAGGTGATGGTCTCGATGCCGCGGTGCGGATGCCAGGGAAAGCCGGCGAGGTAGTCCGCCGGCCGGTCATTGCGGAAATCGTCGAACAGCAGGAACGGATCGGTCTCTTCTGTATCACCAAAACCGAAGGCGCGCCGGAGATGGACGCCGGCACCCTCCATCGTGGGCGTGGCTTCGACCACGCGCTTCACGGGTCGGATCGACATGGTACTCCTCCAGAGAGTGAAACCCCGCAGCCAAAATAAGGGATTCACTCCCGGCGTGTGCCGGCGGAGCCTCAGGCGGGTGTCGCGATATCGGCGCGCCGGAGCCGCGCATCGGAGCGCCGGGTGGCGACGTAGGCGAACGGAACCTCGAGGACGCCGCCGAGTTCCTCCCATTGCATCGAGAGCGAGAGCGTCTCCCGCTTCCGGAACCGGCGGATGACTCTTCCAGCCAGCCAACCGAGCCAGACGAAGACGGCATACCGCATGACATCGGGGCGGGAGACCGGCCAGTCGCTCTGACGCGACTCGAAAAATCGGGTGATCAGGTAGACGCCGAAGGCGCGACCGTTGTCGCGAAGCTGCCGCCGGAGCGCCGGCAGGTCACGCCGATGGGTGTGCCAGACGATCGCCCTCGGTTCGTACCGCGCCACTCCGCCGGCGGCGACGACCCGGAAGAACATGTCGAGATCGCCGCCGCCATGGGACGGCGTCCCCACATCGAGGGCGGTGTCGAAGCGGCCGGTCCGCTCGAAGATCTCGCGGCGGTACGCCATGTTCGCGCCGACCCCGAGATGATGCGCCCCGAGCAGCTGCGTCGGCGTCATCGCCTCGCGCCGAGCCTCCCAGGCTCGGCACCCCTTCCCCATGCCGCCGTAGCTGTACTCGAACATGATCTGCGCCTCCGAGTCCAGTTCCGCCGGGCAGGTGAGTCCGGTGACCAGCATGACCTCGGGAGCACTGAACGCCGCGGCGATGGCACGGAGCCAGCCGCGATCGACCCGTACATCGTCATCGGTGAAGGCGATGATGCCGTGGGCCGCCTCGGCGATGCCACGGTTGCGGGCCCAGTCGAGCCCGGGGCGGTCCTCGCGCACATAGCGCACCGGCTGCCCCTCGACCAGGTGACGGGTCGCGTCGGTCGTCGGCGCGTTGTCCACGACCACGATTTCGAAGTGCGGGTAGTCGAGTGCCAGCAGCGAGAGCAGGCAGTGCGCCATCGAGTCGGCACGATCCCGCGTACAGACCACCACGCTGATGGGGGGCAGGGTCCCCGTTTCCCGCCCTGCCTCCGTGCCGAGTCCGCTGGCGAGGACGGCGTTCTGAATCGGTCCGGCGAGCTGGCCAGCGAGCGCGTCGCGGATCCGCGCCGCGGAGACCACCTCCTCCGGCGCTTCGAGCGTGACCCAGCCGAGCGGCAGGCCATGGTGCCTGACGAGAAGGCGCACGGCCCCATACCCCGCACACCCGGAGAGCGCCGCGATCGGGGCGGAAAGATCGATCTCCCCCACGCGCACCGGGGCCGGGAGATAGGGAAGCGGGATCATGGCGCGGCCAGCTTCGCGGCGAAGGTGGCGAGGTCATCGCTTCCGCGCACCTCGAGACGCGGCAGCACGAGCATGGGCATCGAGCCGTCCGCGGTCGTCGGCCGGCAGGTGAGGCCGTAGCCGAATCCGGCGGCGCCAACCAGATGGTGGATGACCGGGTCCTCATCACCATAGGGGTACGCGAAGGCGGTGACTCGCCCGCCCAGCTCCCGCTCGATCGTGAGGCGCGAGCGGAGCGCCTCTGCCGCGATCTCCTCCGGCGACAGGAGCGAAAGCGGACGGTGACTGACGCTGTGCGCACCGAATTCGACGCCCTGCGCGTGAAGCAGGCGAATCGCGTCCCATTCGAGCAGCGGCTCCTCGTCGCCACGCGACTCGTCCCAGGTATTCCAGCGACCGACACTGCCGGTGACCAGGAAGACCGTCGCCCCGAACCCGTAGCGCCGGAGCAGCGGCCACGCCTGGTCCTGGAAGTCACGGTAGCCATCGTCGAAGGTGAAGAGCACCGCGCGACCCGGCAGGGGCCGCCGGCGCTCGGCGGCGCGGCGCCACTCCTCGAGCGTCACACTGCGGTAGCCGGAATCGTGGAGGTAGCGGAGCTGCTCCTCGAAGCGGGCCGGCGCCATCCGGTAGCGGTCCCGTACGGCGACACCCTCCGGCGCAACGCGGTGGTACATCAGAATCGGAAGGCGGTGGGTCGTCGCACCATGCGACTCCACCAGGTCCGCGCCGGCCGGCAAAACGGTTTCGGCGCGCACGAACGCTCCGGGCGAATAGCCGAGCAGCGGCGTGCCCGAGCCATTCACCTCGGCGACGGGAATCCCTTCGGCGAGAAACTCCTCCCGCAGGGCCGAGGGCAGCAGCGCCGCTCGCGCGACGGCGGTATGGGTTGGAAGCGCACGACGGCCGAGGACGACAGCGGCCCGCCCAGCCGGGATGGCCGTTCGCACTGCACGCTCCCATCCGGGAGCGAACGACAGTGCGGGATACGCCGTGACGGTCCGCGTGTCACGCGCTTCGTGCGACCGCTGGACCGCGGCGGCGAGCAGCGACTCCATGGGAGTCTCCGCGCCGAATGGCTGGCCGAGGAGCGCCTCCCGGACCGCCACGGCGAGAAGCTCGTATCCCCCGGCGATCAGGAGCTGATCGCGGAGCACCGAGGCGCGGAGCATCCCCTCCTCCGTTTCCACCTCGATCGCCACCACCGGCGCGCCGGCGACGTGCAGCGCGACGGCGACGCGGGGAACTCCGACCCGGAGATCGCCGAGCGGCGCCGAGGCCTCGAGCGAGATCCACGGCGGTGACACGTCGCTGGGAGTGACCGGGTATGCCGCCTCGGCACCGGCGGGCCAGAGGAGGCCGACGAACGTCTCCCAGCCGATCCGATCGTGGAGCAGTGCCCAGCGCTCGGCGGCGTCGTCAGGCAGTCCCTCCGCGAGACGCGCATCACCCCGCCAGGCGCTCCAGCTCCCCGCGTCGTGACGGAGCGTGATCTCCCGGTAGGCCGTGCGCTCGAAGAGCCAGCCGAGCAGCGGCCAGCCGAACCGATCGGCAATCGCATCGCGCATTACCGCCGCGGCGACCATCCCGTCGATCACGGGAAGCTCCAGCATGCCGAGTGACGCCCCCTGGACGGTGATCCGCGCGACGACACGCTCGATCCCCTCACCGATCGTCAGATCCGTCAGCGGCGCCGTCACCTCGATCGCGAGTGCCTCGGTCAGCCCGAGGCGAAGCGGTGTCGGGAGTGAGGGCACCGCGGCGAGCCGCCGCTCGAACCCGACGCGGATGCTCCGGGCGATCCCGGGCACGGCGGTTCGCCGCTCCAGCGCGACGAGAAACTCCTCGAGCGAACCGGCGCGCTGGGCCCAGCGGGCCGCGAGCACGACGCCATCCCGGGCGAGGTCGGCGAAGACTCCCTCGAACAGCGCCTCGGCGCAGGCATCATGTTCCGCGACGGATCGGCCATCCGCGAGATGGACCAGGAGTGCGGTCGCGCTCTTGCCGCGGGCGAGCAGCGATCCCGCGACACGGCAGACGCGGGCACCTTCCGTCGGCAGCTCTGCATCATCCCCCGCCGGCGTTCCGGCCACCGCCGGACGGGCGAACGACGCCAGTCCCTCCGCATGCAGCACCGCCCAGCCGAGGGATGGCGCGGTGAGCTGCCTCCGGAGATGGACACCGCGGAGCGGCTCCGCGCCGAGCTGGGCCGGGATGTCACCGATCCACTGCTCGCCGAGACGAACCCGCGCGCCGTCAGGGCGCTCCCGGTCGAGCAACCGCTCCGCCGCGTCGAGGCCGGCGGCGAGATCCAGCTCGAGGATCTTCACCTCGCGGAAGGAGGCCGGATCGTCGCCACGCCGGGCGAGTTCGGCGAGCGCCGCGGTGCCGTCCCCCTGGTCGGCCAGCGCGCGCATCGCGCCGCGCCAGTAGGCGTAGTACATCACACCGGCGTGCACCTGACGCCAGGTGTTCCTGAGTCGAAACCGCTCCAGCGGTCCCAGCGTTGCGGCGAGCAGCGCCGCGGTCGCATCCCCGAGCCGCGGCATGGTGCGCGCGGCCCGATGCAGGAACCGGAGGGGCAGTGACCGCCCGGGCCCGCGCGAGAGGCGCAGCGTCCACCAGAGATCGGGGTACTTCCGCGCGAGCAGGACGTCGGCCTTCCCCTCCGCCTGCTTCCGGAGAATGAGCCGGGCGCGGTCCCGCATCTCGTGATGGTAGCCGCCGGCCGCGCGGGAGTAGGTGATGCGCGCGCCGGCGCGGATCAGCCGGAGGCCGAGCTCGGAGTCGTCGCGGCAGCTGTTGAGCGCGACTTCGAAGCCGCCGACGCCGGTGAAGAGCGCGGCCGGCATCGAGAGGATGCCGCTGAAGACCTGGTCGTAGGTGAAGCGATGACCCGGCAGACGCATCTGCTCGAACTGCTGCTCCCACCAGCCCCAGACGGCGATATGCTGGAGATCGCTGTCGGGCGTGCGCACCGGGATCGGCGCGCCGATGACGACGAGCGGTTCGCCCGCGGCCGCATGGGCGGCGGCGTGGGCCTCGAGCAGCGTGGGGAGCGGCTCGATGTCGTCGTCGATGAAGATCATGATCTCACCGCTGGCGGCCGCCGCGCCGCGATTCCTCGCCGTGGCGGCGCCGCGTCCCGGGGACTGCTCGAGCACCTGGAGCGCAAAGGGGTACGCCGAGGCGCGGAGGACCGCGAGCGTGTCATCCACGCATCCGTCCGCAACCACCACGACCTCGAACTGCGCTGCGGGGAAGGTGCCATCCCGCAGTCGATCGAGCAGCCGCACGACCGACTCCCGCCGATTGTGCGTCGGCGTCACGACCGAGATGCGTGGCGGAGTGATGCGGGTCATCCCTGCTTCCGCAGCCGGCGGCGGGAGCGCAGGTACGCTCCCGGTCCCGCAAGACAGCCGCGCAGTTCGGCGATGGCGAGATCGCTCGGCATCCGCCCGGGACGCCCGAGCAGCGAGCCGACGAGTGCCGGGAGCTGGGAGCGCAGCCACTGCACCGCGAGCAGCGGCGCGCGCCACTCGCCGTTGAGGAAGTGGCGGGTGATGTACGCGTAGACGCCGACGCCGTAGCCGTAGAGCGCGCGCTGCAGCTCGTGCCACTCCCGCCGGTGACGGTGCCAGTTGAGCGCGCTCGGCTCGTACACGATGCAGTATCCGGCGGCGAGGATCCGGGTGAATATGTCGTGATCCCCCCCGGACTGGGTCGGGGTGCCCGCGTCGAGCGCTTCGTCGAAACCGCCGACGAGTTCGAGCACGCTGCGGCGGAGCGCCATGTTGACCCCCGCCCCGACGCGCGCCACGAGGAAGGGATCGGCCTCGATGCCGTCGTGGACGATGCGGCGGTAGCCGCGGCCGAAGCCGTTGCTGAGCTCGAACCACTCCTGGGCGGGCGTCTCCAGCTCGATCGGCAGCGTGAGCCCGGTGACGCAGAGCGTCCGAGGATCGGCGAATCCGGCCCGGAGGGCCCGGAGCCACCCTTCATCCGGCGCGGCATCGTCGTCTGTGTAGGCGACCACCTCGTGCCGCGCCTCGGCGAGTGCCCGGTTCCGGGCGATGTCGAGCCCCGGCCGCTCCTCGCGGACATAGCGCACGCGCGGGAACCGCTCGACGACCCGCCGTGTCGCATCGCTCGCCGACGCGCTGTCGATTACCACGATCTCCTGGCCATCGTCCGGCAGGCGACTGAGCGCCTCGAGACAGCGGGTTAGATCCTCGGGCCGGTCCCGGGTGCACACCGCGATCGTGCAGCTCGGCGCCGCCGGACCCGGAGCCTCGTCGCCTAACCCGAGATGTTCCCGGATGCGGCAGGCGGCGATCTGCTCGCCGGCACAGTCGAGCGCGGCCTGCCGGAGCACCTCGCCGCGGATCGTGCCTCCCACGACCGGCACTCTCGACTGGCCCACCGGGCGCCCATGCCACCGGAACAGCACCAGGGCATGTCCGTAGCCCGGGGCGATGTCGAGCGCGGGAGGAAGGGCGGATGCCTCCAGCTGCAGGATGGCGGTGGGCATTGTGGGAGGAAGCGAAAGCCTCAGGAAGCCGGCGTGCGGGGCGCCGCGATGGGCGAGTGACGCACCCCGCGGGCATCCTCGAGGGTGACGCGCGGATTGAGCTGGGCGACGCCGTCGAACGAGGCGCCCCCATGGATCTCGAGGTAAGTGGACGGGCCGACGAACGATTCCCGCGAAGTGAGCCGGTCCCATACCACGGTGTCCAGCAGGTAGATCCCGCGGGCGACGTTCATCTGCAGGTCGAATTCCACCTCGTACTCGCCCTCCCGCGGGAGCGCGATGCCCAGTTGCTGCGTCCCGGTCTCGAAGACCGTCTCGCCGGTCTGGGCGGACCGGACCCGGACCCGGACGCTCTCCCGATCGGCGCGGGCCGGGTCCACGACCACGCACGCCAGCACCGCCCGGAGCCGAGCGCCTGACTCGGCCGTCACCGCCGAGAGCTCGACGTCCTCGATGCGCACGGCGCCGTCGCCCGCGGTGGGCGGGAGGACGCCCGCTTCACCGTGCAGGTAGGCGGCGATGCACTCGTGGGGTGTGCCGCTCCGCACGACCCGGCCGCGATCCAGCAGGATCGCCTGACGGCAGAGGGTGCTGATGGCATCGAGCTGGTGCGAGACCACGACGACCGGAATCTGCTGGCTCACCAGCTCGCGGACCCGCGCGAACGCCTTCTCCTGGAACGAGGCATCGCCGACCGCGAGCGCCTCGTCGATGAGCAGCACCTCCGGTTCGAGGTGGGCCGCGATCGCGAAGCCGAGCCGCGCCTGCATGCCGCTCGAGAAGCGCTTCACCGGGGTATCGATGAACGGGAGCACGCCGGAGAACTCCACGATCTGATCGAACTTCCGGGCGATCTCGCTCCGCGGCATCCCCATGATCACGCCCTGGAGGAAGACGTTCTCGCGACCGGTCAGATCGGGATGGAAGCCCGAGGCGACTTCGATGAGGGCGCCGACCCGCCCCCGGATCGCACAGCGCCCGCTCGTGGGCTTCATGATGCGGATGAGCAGCTTGAGAATCGTGGACTTCCCCGCCCCGTTCGGGCCGATGAGCCCGAGCGCCTCGCCGGGGCGCACGACGAAACTCACGTCGCGGAGCGCCCAGAACTCTCCCTTCCACAACCCTTCGTCGGGATCGGTGCGGCCGAGCAGCCGCCCGACCAGCGCGGGAATCGCGTCCCGGAGCCGGTCGTTCACCTCGCCGTAACGGAACTTCTTCCAGACGTGCTCGAACTCCACGTGGCCCGTGGTCACCGTGCCGTCCTCACACGTACTCCGCGAACTTGAACTCGGCCCGGTGGAAGATCACCGTCGCCGCCGCCGTGCCGGCGATCGCCCAGATCGCGGAGTAGGCCAGGAACCAGGGACTCCAGACCAGGGTGCCGCGGTCGCCGAGGAGCGGGAGCGCGAGGTCGTGTCCGTTCACGATCGCGAGACGCAGACCTTCGAAGACCGGACCGAGCGGATTGAGCATCAGCCAGCGGGCGCCATTGGGACCGAAGGCGTCCGCATCGAAGATCACCGGCGTAAAGAAGATGCCGAAGCTGACGATGATCTGGACCAGGTGTTTGGCATCGCGGAAGAAGACGTTGGCGCAGCTCGCCAGCATCGCGGCGCCCGCCGTGAGGAGGACCAGCAGCAGCACGAGCAGCGGAACCCAGAGCAACGCCACGCTCAGGTGGACGTCGAAGAACGGCAGCACCAGTGCCATCGCCGCCACGGCGATCGAGGTGTCGACCACCTGGGTGACCACGGCGGAGACCGGCAGCAGGGCGCGCGGGAAGTAGCACTTCGTGACGAGCGGCAGATTGGCGGTGATGCTGGCCGTCCCGAAACCCAGGCTCCCAGTGAAGAAGGACCAGGCCACCGAGCGGATGGCGATGCCGGCCAGTTCACTCCGGTGCAGCGTGGCGCCCGACATGTAACTCAGCGCCAGCCGGATGACCCAGCCGGAGAGGGCCACGACCAGCGGCGTCAGGACCGCCCAGGCGATGCCCATGACCGCCTGCTTGTACCGGATCCGGAGGTCGCGCCGGGTCAGCTCCGCGAGGAGCTCCCGATAGCGCAGGATGTCCCCCAGGACCTCCCGCAGGTCCCACAGAATGGAGGCGCGGGGAGCCGGGACCGGCTCGGCGGGCGTCGTCACGGATTCAGCCGGCGACGAAACCATCGCGACAATCCCACACCAGGGGTGTGTCTACCGCAGGACAGAAAGGCCAGAGGATGGGCTCCATCATCGGCATTGACTGCGAATCGTCCACCGACGTTCACTTCTGCGCACTGTCAGCGGGCTCCGTTAGGGTTCGAGCGTCTGGTTTCATGCAGGGGACGGGCCGCCGAGCACCGATCCCTTTCCCTTGAGAAATGTCCACGATCGGCCTGTAAATTGCGACTGGGCACGCCGATTCTGGCTCAGGACACTCTGGCGGGTCGCCTGCGGGCTGTGAATGACGCTAATATGACGGAGAGAACCGAGATTGGCATTCGTGGCGATACCTGAAGTGGCCCCTGCAGGGACCAACCCGACTGAGCTGCACCCTTCGCACGGATCCAGCTCGGACGATCGAGTCATCGTCGATGAGCAGGTCCTCCGTGGCGGCCCGCGGGCAGGCTTCATCCTGCTCAGCGTGGTCGCCATCGCTGCGATTTCGGCCTTCAGCGTCTGGTGGCTGACCCTGCCCGGGCGCCGCGAACACCCCGTCTCGTACGTGGCCGCGACCCTGGTGCTCGGCTACGAACTCGCCGTCTGGCTCTCCCGCTGGTTCCCGCTGCTTCGCATGCGCCGCCCCGGGCACATCCCCGCCGAGGCGGGGCACCGGGTCGCCGTCCTCACCACGATCGTGCCAGGGCGAGAGCCGCTCGCGATGCTCGAGCAGACGCTCCGGGCGCTGGTGGCTATCCGCTACCCGCACGAGACCTGGGTCCTCGACGAAGGCAACGATCCCGGCGTGCGCGCGCTCTGCGCGTCGCTGGGGGCGCGGCACTTCAGCCGGCGGGACCGGCCGGAGTACCAGACGGATGGCGGCGCCTTTGCGGCGCGTACCAAGTACGGCAACTACAACGCCTGGCTCGACAGCCCTGAATCGGCCGGCTACGAGTTCATCGCCGCCTTCGACACCGATCACGTCCCCGAACCGGACTACCTCGACCGCACCCTCGGCTATTTCCGGGACCCGGGCATCGGCTACGTGCAGGCCCCCCAGGTCTACTACAACGAGGATGCCAGCTTCATCGCCCGGGGCGCCGCCGAAGAGACCTACGACTACTACTCCTCGCATCAGATGGCGAGCTACGCGCTGGGGCACCCGATCATCATCGGGAGCCACAACGTGCACCGGGTGGCGGCGCTGCGCGCGGTCGGCGGCTTTCCGAACTATGACGCGGAAGACCTGCGGCTCACGCTGATGTACCGCGCCGCGGGGTGGCGTGGCGTCTACGTGCCGGAGGTGCTCGCGCTCGGGACGACACCGGTCAACTGGCGCGACTACCTGGTGCAGCAGACGCGCTGGGCGCGCTCGGTGCTGGAACTCAAGCGAAGCGTGCTGCGGGAAAGCGCCGGGAAACTGCCCTGGCTCGAGCGGATGATGAGCCTCTTCCACGGCGTGTATTTCCTCCGGCCGCTGCTCTGGCTCATCCTCTACCCGATCCTCATCCGGCTGCTGATCAACAACCTGACGCCGGCCTTCATCCGTCCAGGGGCGTTCATGACCCTGATCGGCATGGGCCTCCTGCTGCAGGGGATCGACCACTTCCGGCAGCGGTATTATCTCGATCCGGAGCGCGAACGCGGCCTCCACTGGCGCTCGCTGATCCTTCAGATCGCCAAGTGGCCGCACCTCGCCGGAGCCCTCATCGACTCGCTGCTGCGCCGCCGGGTGGCCTACACGCTCACTCCCAAGGTCGCCGGTGGCACCGAGCGGTACGCCCTCGCCCCCGCGCACCTCGCGCTGGCGGGGCTCCTCGGCGTGGCCTGGGGTGTCGGGGTGATCCGGAATGGTGGTGTCGCACCGGAGCTGACGCTGCTCACGGCGGTGGTCGCCGGGGCGTCGATCTTCCTGGCCTGGACCGACACCTGGCGCTACCCCTCGCCCTACGATCCCGCCCTGCTCCCGAACCGCCGTGCCCTGATGGGCGCGGTGCTCACCACCCGGCGCTGAACTCCCGCGGGCCGGCCTCCAGGATTCGCGGCCCGCGACGACCGACCTGCCAGGGCGCTCCGGCGAATCGCTTCAACGCCTCACACGCATTCCCTCCGGCGAACTCGGCCTCATGCCGGCGCAGGAGCAGTGCATCCCCGCCGTACTGCTCCACCAGCTCCAGGGAGGCGCAGTAGGGGATCAGCCTGCCGGCGATGACCCATTGATCGCGGTGGACGTGGCTCAGCAGGATGTACTGGACACCCAACCGGCGCAGGTACTCCTGCATCTCCGCCGGGGGGAGGCTGGCGGCTTCGAGCTCATTCACCGTGCGCCTGCCGATCAGCAGGTAGGTGGTCGCCGCCTTCGGCGTCAGCAGCACCGCGTCTGCGGGCGTTCTTCGCCCGGCGTCGTGCACCGCCGAGAAGAAGGCGAGCTGCTGCGCGGGAAAGCAGCCGGTGGAGACGTAGGGCGCACTCCGGTCGCAGGTGCTCAGCGCCCGCCATTCGACCCGATCCCGGAGCAGGCCTGACACCCCGAGCACCCCCGCCAGCATGACGGCGATGCCCCACCCCACACGCGGGGACCATCGCGCCCCGAGCCATTGTCCCCCCGCCAGGACGATCAGCACCAGGAGCCCGATCACCGGCACGAGGAAGCGGGGCAGGATATAGGGCCAGATCGCGAGGATTCCGGCATAGAAGAAGAAGTAGAGCGCGACCCCTGGGAGCCGCCGCGCCAGGAGGGTGAATCCCACCGTCCCCGCACCCAGCACGATCAGCAGCCAGCCCCAGTTGTCGATCCGCGTCCCGCCGATCGTCGGCATCGCGAGGCTCATCGGGATCCGCCGCGCGAGATACGTCGGCACATTGTTCGTCAGGCGGCTGGCGACCGTCCGGAGCAGTTCGACACCGCGCGCCCGCTGCTTCGATGGCGCCAGCGGGAGATGCGACGGGACGGCGGGCGCCGAATCGTGACTCGCGGCGGGCGGGGCTGGTGCCGAGGTCACTGAATCCGTCCGGATGTAGGCGGCGTCGGTGATGTAGGACTGGCCGGCAAGCTGCCTCGGCGCGACGGCGGTCCAGGTCATCCAGGCACCAACCGTGAGCAGACTCGCCAGGGCGAACCATCCGGCAGCCCGAAAGCGCCGCTCCAGCAGCCACTGCCCCAGGATCGCGAGCAGCAGCGCGATGCCGACGCTTCGGGTCAGCGCCGCCGCGATGGCGAACGCCCCCGCGGCAATCTGGGTCCGCCGTGTCGGTGCCGGCGCCGTGAGGCACCAGAGTGAGAGCGCGGCGAAGCACATGAACAGCGGTTCGCTCTGCACGTGCCCCGCCGCGTTGAGCAGCGTGGGATTCACCGCCGCGACCGCGAGACACAGGAGCGCGAGCCCGGGCGACCAGCGGCGGACGATGAGGTAGAAGAGCCCGAGCGTCGCGGTGGAGAGCAGCACGCTGGCGGCGATGGCGACGGCGAACCGATCTCCGAAGATCGCGGTGGCGGAGGCGAGCAGGGCCGGGTAGAGCGGCGGATAGAGCGATTCGAAGGGGGTGCCGACCAGCCAGAGGTCGACGTAGGAGAAGTGCCGGAGCGCCCTGGCCAGGAGCAGATAGACGGCATCGTCCTGCGCGGTGGTGAGCGCGGGCACCCGCAGCACCCAGGCGAGCCCCGCATGCAGGAGGAGCAGGGCCGCGGCGGCCAGTGAGCCCGCGTTGCCGGCCATCAGATTATCGCCACGCATCCGGGTCTGCAGACGGCGCCTCCCGGGGTTCGCTCGAGCAGGGGGTCAGGGAACGGCCAAGAATAACCGATTCCGGACCCGGCGGACGTCACCGCATCGCCGGGACGGACGAGAACGCCTCCATCCAACGGTGTATCGCAAGCGGGTGGCGCAGCCGCTATGCTGCGTTGGTGGCGGACACCGGCGGCCTCGAGGCGCCGTGGTGTCGCCCGGGTGGGTGCGCGGAGACCCGCCGCCCGGATCCTCCCACCCTGTACCGTATCCCGACGACCTCATCACAGCGGAGTACCCCATGCCCACGAACACGATCACCCCGCGCGCAGCCCGTGCGTCCCAGGCCGACACACGAAACGTGGAGCCGACATCGAAGCACTATCCGACCAAGAACGATCTTCCCGAGGAGCGGCGCGCGGAGATTGCCGCCCTGCTCAACCAGCGGCTCGCCGACTGCATCGACCTCCAGACCCAGTGCAAGCAGGCACACTGGAACGTGAAGGGGCCCACGTTCATCGCGCTGCACAAGCTGTTCGATGAGATCAACGAGGACGTCGAGGGGTACATCGACCTGATTGCCGAGCGGATCGTCCAGCTCGGTGGCGTGGCCGAGGGCACGGTACGCATCGTCGCGGTGCGCTCCAAGCTGCTCGACTATCCGCTGGCGCTCACCACCGGGGGACAGCATGTGGCGGCGCTCTCCGACGCGCTCTCGCAGTTCGGCCGGACGGCCCGGATGTGCATCGAGGAGATGACCGACCTCGAGGATGCGGTCGGCGCCGACATCATGACCGAGATTGCCCGCGGGACGGACAAGTGGCTGTGGTTCGTCGAGGCCCATCAGCAGGGGGAGAGCCTCTAGCGTGGG
The DNA here is from genome assembly GCA_044229445.1 of Gemmatimonadales bacterium. GTDB lineage: Bacteria > Gemmatimonadota > Gemmatimonadetes > Gemmatimonadales > GWC2-71-9 > JADJOM01. The sequence continues at coordinate 57,168 of JBGASX010000007.1, forward strand.
ACGACGTGCGGCACCGCCGGACCTCAACGGCGGTGCAGCATCTCCTTCACCTTGTCCACCAGCGCCGCCGGCGCGAACGGTTTCTGGAGTAGTACGGTCGGTACGCCGTCGGGGCCGGTGCCAAGCGATGACCCGTCGGTGTACCCCGAGATGTACAGCACACGCATCCGGGGCCGCGTCTCGAGCAGTCGCCGCGCGAGTTCCGGCCCCTTCATGCCCGGCATGAGGACATCGGACACGAGCAGGTCGATCTCGCCCGGGAAGCGCTGGGCGAGCTGCAGCGCGTCCCTGCCGGTCCCGACGAGGACATCGAAGCCGTGGGTCTCGAGCGCCCGGCGCACGAGTCCCCGGATCGAGTCGTCGTCGTCGGCCAGGAGCACCGTGGGCCGGCTCCCGGATGCCGGCGCGAGGACGCTGGTCGCCGGCCCCTCGGTCCGCGGCGATACCAGGGGCAGGTAGATCCGCACCGTCGTGCCCTGCCCCGGGGCGCTGTCGAGGACGATGAAGCCGCCGTTCTGCCTCACAATGGCCTCTACCGTCGCGAGGCCGAGGCCTGTCCCCCGCGACTCGTCCTTGGTCGTGAAGAACGGCTCGAAGGCGCGCCGGCGGGTCTCTTCGTTCATGCCGACCCCGCTGTCGGCGACCGACAGCCGGAGCCAGTTCCCGGCCGGGAGCGTCGGCGCCTCCGCCGCCCTTCCCTCCACCGCAACCGCGGTGGTCTCGATCACGAGGCGGCCGCCCTCCGGCATCGCATCCCGGCTGTTGACGATCAGATTGAGAATGATCTGTTCCAGCTGGACCGGATCGGCAAGCACCATCCCCGGCTGGTCGCAGAGCGCCGTCACCAGGGTGACCTGCTCGCCGCTCAGCTGGGTGAGCATTCCGCTCATCCCGGTGATGATCTCGTTCAGATCGACGATGCGGGGCGCCAGCACCTGGCGGCGGCTGAAGGCGAGCAGGCGGCGGGTGAGCCCCGAGGCCCGTTGCACCGCCTTCCGGATCTCCTCGACCTCGTTCTGACTCGGATGGTCGTGCGGGAGGTCGCCGCGGATCACGGCGCTGAAACCCAGAATCGCGCTGAGGATGTTGTTGAAGTCGTGCACGACCCCGCCGGCCAGACGGCCCACCGCTTCCAGCTTCTGCGCCTCGCGCAGCTTCACTTCACTCTCCCGCAGCGCCGCCTCGGCCTCCCGCCGGCTGGTCATGTCCGACACCATCGCCAGCGCGCCGGCGTAACGGCCCTCGGCATCGAGGATCGGGCCGGTCGACATCAGCACCCAGAAGCTCGTGCCATCGGGGCGCCGCAGCTTGAAGTCGAGCTGTTCGCGGAGTCCGGCGCGGCGCCGCTCCATGCTCGCGACGGCAATGCCCCGGCCTTCGTCATCGGTGAAGTCCAGCACCGAACGCCCGAGCATGTCCGCCTCGGTGCAGCCGAGCATCTCGGTCATGCGGGCGTTCACGAAGACCGTGCGATGCTCCGCGTCCACCTGCCAGATCCCCTCGGTGGCCGTCTCCACGATGCGGCGATAGCCCGCTTCCGAAGCCCGGAGCGCCTCGAGCATGCGCTTCTGCTCGGTGATGTCCTCCTGGATCGCGACGAACCGGGTGATCACCCCCTGTTCGTTCCGGACCGGCGAAATGGAAGCGGAGTGCCAGTAGACGCCGCCGTCCTTCCGGCGGTTGCAGAAGGCACCCCGCCACACCTCGCCGCGGAGGATGGTGGACCAGAGCCGGGTGTACTCCTCCGGCGGATTCAGCCCCGAGCGGAGCAGGCGCGGCGTCTGGCCGAGGACCTCCTCCGCGGAGTAGCCGGTCATCTCGGTGAAGCGGCGATTCACGTACTCGATGCGGCCGCTGGTGTCGGTGATGAGCACCGCGGCGGGGCCCTGCTCGATGGCGAGCGTGAGCGTCCGAAGCTCGGCCTGGCCCCAGGCGAGTTCGCCGCGGGGGCTGGCCCGGCGCGGGTCCGGACGGACCCGGGCGGCCACGCCGCGCAGCAGGTCCGCGGCATCCGGCACGCCCCACAGGGTGAGCGTGATCGGGAGCGCGACACCGTCGCGGTGTCTCCACTCCGCCGGCAGCGTGTTGACGATCCCGCCGCGCACCAGCCGGGCGAGGATGTCCGTGAGTTCCTCGCGGCGGGTCAGCGGCCAGATGAGGTCGATGTGCTGCCCGATCACCTCGCTGGAGCGGTGTCCGAAGAGCGCCTCCGCCGCCGGGTTCCAGGTGAGGATGGTGCCGTGCGGACTGAGCGTGAGCAGCGCGTCCTCCGAGGCGTCGACCAGCGTGGCCAGCAGCGGCGCCACACTCTCGTGGCTGCCGAAGCCTGCCCGGTGGCTTCCGTCCTGGTCGTCCATGCGCGTGCTCTCCTGTTCGATTGGCCGGTATCCGCCACGTCGCGGTCCCCTCTACAGCGACGCCCGGCTTCGACCACAGCCGGGCGTGCGGTGCCCCGATGTCATCACTTCTGGTGCTTCAGTCCTTCACCGCGAACGCCGCCGGCCTTCAGCCGATCGACGCCGGCGGCTCCACACGCTGTTCCGGCGCCAGATAGGCGAGCACATCGGCGGCGGTGTAGTGATCGCGCCCGGCAAGGAAGCGCGCGATCCCGGCGAGATCATCCCCGCTGGTGATGAGCACCGGCTCTTCGGCCTCCTCGGCACGCTCTTGCGGATGCCCGACGTTCGCCAGCAGCGCATTGCAGAGGCAGCGGCGCCCTTCGGTCTCCTCCTCGAGACCACCCTTGGCCACATAGTCGGCGACCGGCTCCGACGCGCAGCGGAAGCCGATCCGGCCGTCCGGCAGATGGTAGGCAGTCCGGAGATACCCCAGATCGCAGATGCGCTCGCGCGGCTCGGGACTGCCCGCCGTCGGATCCTCGGGCCAGCGCACCACCTTGAAGGGGTAGCCCGTGGGCGAGGCCCGCGGGTCGGTGAACACCTCGACGCTGCCGGTGGCGGCCGCGTGCAGCACCGAGCGTTTCACCTCGGGGGTGAACCCCGATTCGTCGCAGAAGGCGAAGAGGGTGCCGACCTGGATGCCGGCGGCCCCGGCCGCGCGCGCCGCCTTGAGCGCCTCGGGTGAGCCCGTGCCGCCTGCGAGCCAGAAGGGGATGCCGAGTTCGCGCAGCTTCTCGAGATCGACCACGTCGCGCTCACCGTAGATCGGTTCCCCGCGGTCGTTGAACTGGGTCTCGCCCCGCGGCGGCGCGTTGTGGCCCCCCGCAGTCGGTCCCTCGACGACGAAGCCGTTCACCTTGCCGTTCGCCTTGCGGGCGAGCATCGTCGCGAGGGAATTGCTGGCGATGATGGCGAGGAAGTCGGGACGCTTCAGCGCGGGCGCGGAGGCCGCATCGGGCCAGTGGGCCCGCGGATCGAAGGCGACGACCTCGGTCGAGCCCGGCGGCAGCCCCTCGACCTCCATGCGCAGCGTGGCCGGCCGGTGCTCGGCGAAGGCGTCGAGCACGCCCGGAATCTCGCGCGGGATGCCGGCCCCCATCAGGACCACGTCCACCCCCGCCAGCATCGCCCCGTAGATCATGGCGAGGTTCGGCAGCTGGATCTTGATCAGCAGATTGACGCCGACGAGACCGGTGTGCCCCTCCTTGGCGAGGTACACCTCGACGAAGCTCGCGAGCATCGTGAGCTGCTGGCGCGCCTTGAGCACGACCTGGCGGTACATCGGGAGCAGCTTGTAGGGCGTCCCCTTCGGCCGGCCCTCGGGCAGGAAGTAGCGCTGCAGCACCGCCTGCGCGACACCGGGGATCGGGAAGTGCTCCATCGCCCGCCGCGCGTGGCCGCCCGGATCACCGTCCTGCAGTCGCCGCACCATCAGCGAATCGAGCGCGGTCGCGGAGACCACCCCAAGTTGACCGCGACGGGACACCTCCCGGGCGAGGCGCCAGTTGGAGACGCCGATTCCCATGCCGCCCTGGATGATCTCCGGAAGCGCGCGCGCAGTTGTCATCAGACACTACCCTCGGAAGAAGAGCGGGAACATCGCCCTGTCATGGATTCGATTTCGATGTACGCCAGTCGCGCCCGGGCCAGCCTGGGGGCCTGCTCCGCCCCGAGCCGTCGGCCGCTGCGCCGCTGCTGCACCAGGGCCCGGATCGCGCGCGCCCGGTCGGGCAGCCGATCGATCCACCGCACCTGACCGGTGATCACGATCGACACCCAGTCGCTGAGACTCACCACATCGGCCACCGTCAGGCAGACCCGCGGATTCCGCTCGAGCGTGCGCAGCTTCCGGCCCGGGCCCGTCCCGATGTAGATCCGTCGCCCGTCGAATCCGTAGGCGATCGGCACCGCATAGGGCTGTCCCGACTCTTCGGTCGCCAGCAGCCCCCAGCCGATCTCGCTGAGCGCACCGTGGACTTCGTCGGGAGCCAGCGCGCGTCGTTTCCCGGACGTCACGGGAACACCGACCCGCCGCCGCGCCAGGAGACGGAGCGCCGCCATCCTACCTCCTCGCCCCGCGGACGCCGGACGTTGCCGCCGGAGCGCTCGCGGTCCGCTCATGCCGAAAAAAATGCAGCCGTCGAGCGTGCAGGCGACGGCGTGATTGATTCGCGATGCAGCAGAATTCTGCTGTAAATACGGTCGGGAATATCGTCAGCGAAAGCTGAAGAACGGCTGAAGCTTTAGTGAGGGTCGGCGCGGAGGCGAGCGGTCGGGAAACGCGGGCGCCGAGGCCAACTACCCGCCCGTGAGCAGATCGCCGGTGATGGCCGGAATCGTCGGCGCACCGGAGAGTTGCATCGCCTGCAGGAATTCGTCCCGGAGCATCTCGAGCACTCGGCGCACGCCGGCCTCACCACCCAGCGCGAGGCCCCAGAGGACGGGACGACCGAGGAGGACGGCGTGTGCCCCGAGCGCGAGCGCCTTAAGCACGTCGGTCCCCCGGCGGATCCCGCCATCGACCAGCAGCGTGGTCCGGTCGCCCACCGCCTCAGCGACGCGCGGCAGCGCGCCGATCGAGGCGACCGCGGTATCCAGCTGACGGCCGCCATGGTTCGAGACCACGATCCCCGAGGCGCCGTGGTCCACCGCCCGTTTCGCGTCGTCGGCCCGCACGATGCCTTTCAGCAGCAGCGGGAGACGGGAGATCGAGCGGAGCCACTCGAGGTCGCGCCAGGTGAGCGCGGCGTCGTGCAGCCCGGCGAAGTAGGCCGCGAGTGCCGAGTCGTCCTGCACCGCCGGCAGCGCGGCGAGGCCATCCCGCCCCAGGTTGGCGAGGCGGAGTTCGGGAGGCAGCTGAAAGGCGTTCCGGAGATCGCGCTCGCGCCGGCCGAGCACGGGAACGTCGACCGTGAGCATGAGGGCTTCGTAGCCGGCAGCTTCGGCGCGCTGGACCAGGTCGCGGGTGAGCTCGCGGTCCTTGTGGACGTAGAGCTGGAACCAGAGCGGAGCGGCGCCCGCGCGGCGCACCTCCTCCATGCTGACGGTCGAGAAGGTGCTGAGCACGAACGGGATGCCCAGCGTGGCGGCGGCGCGTGCCGTCGCGAGTTCGCCGTCAGGGTGCGCCAGCCGGTGGAACGCCATCGGTGTGATCAGGATGGGCAGCGGGAGCCGGCGACCGAGCAGGGTGACTGATGGGTCGACGGCACTGACGTCGACCAGCACCCGGTAGTGGATCCGGAGCGCCTCGAGCAGCCGGCGGTTCTCATGGAGGGTGATCTCGTCGCCGGCGCCGCCGGAGAAGTAGTCGGCGGCGTTCGGCTCCAGCCGCGCGCGGGCCACGCCTTCGAGTTCGAGCAGATTCAGAAAGTCGGGCATGGCAGCCTTCGCGTGGCTCGGGGACTCCTTCCGCGTCTCGACGACGGAATGCAAGTTATCCCGCTTCGGTTCCGCTTCAACATGTGCGGCTCAATGCGAGGCTGGTCTTCATGCCGGACGTTTCTCCGATCCTGATCGATGGGCAGTGGGTCCCCTCCCGAAGCGCGGTCACCCGCGACATCCGGAATCCCGCCACGCTGGAACTCGTCGGCGTCACCGCGGACTGCGGTCCCGACGATGTGCAGGCCGCCGTCGAGGCCGCCGCACGGGCACAGCCCGAGTGGTGGCGAATTCCCGGGGTCGAGAAGGCGAAGCTCCTGCGCCAGGTCGCGGCGCGGATCCGCGCCGCCGAGCACGAGCTCTCCACCCTGCTCACCCGCGAGACCGGCAAGCCGCTGATCGAGTCGGTGGACTGCATCGACTGGGTGGCGGCGGCCTTCGACTACTATGCGGAGGTCGGCCGGCAGAGCTACGGCAATTCGGTTCCGCCGGTCGCGCCGCACCAGCTCAACTTCACCATCAAGGAGCCGTTCGGCGTCGTGGCGGCGATCGTGCCGTTCAACTTCCCGCTGCTGCTCATGGCGTGGAAGCTGGCGCCGGCACTCGTGGCGGGGAACACCGTCGTCTGCAAGCCACCGCACCAGAATCCGCTGTCGAACCTGCTGATGGCCCGCTGCTTCGATGGCCTGCCGCCGGGCGTGGTCAACATGCTTACCGGCGGCCCGGAGACCGGCGAGGCGCTGGTCCGGCATCCGAAGATCGATCTGATCGCCTTCACCGGCTCGATCGCCGCGGGCCGGAGGATCGCGGCGCAGGCCGGCGCCGACCTCAAGAAGGTGAATCTCGAGCTGGGCAGCGTCGACCCGTTCATCGTCTTCGGCGATGCCGATCTCGAGATCGCGGTGCCGGGCGTGGCCTGGGCGCGGCTCCTCAACGCCGGCCAGGTCTGCACCTCCTCGAAGCGGATCTACCTGCTGGAATCGATCGCGGAGGAATTCACCCGCCGGCTCCGCGAGTACGTCGCGACGCTCAGGCTGGGGGACCCGATGCAGCCGGAGACCGACATCGGCCCGCTGATCTCACGCGAGGCACTCGAGACGGTCGAGCGCCAGGTCTCCGAGGCGATGCGTCAGGGGGCGCGGATTCTCGCGGGGGGACAGCGCACCTCGCCCGCCGGACTGCCGGGGCACTTCTATCAGCCCACGATTCTCACCAACGTGAAGCACGGCACCCTGCCGACCCGGGAGGAGATCTTCGGCCCGGTGATTTCGCTGACCGTGGCCGCGACGCCGGACGAGGCGATCGCCATGGCCAACGACTCGAAGTACGGGCTTGGCGCCTGCATCTACACCAACGACCTCTCCCTGGCGATGCGGGCGATGCAGGGGATCAAGGCGGGAACCTTCTGGATCAACGACCCGCTCAGCGACAACGATGCGGCACCCTTCGGCGGCATGCGCTGGAGCGGGATGGGCCGCGAACTCGGCGAGGAGGGCCTCGACGCCTTCCGCGAGCCCAAGCACGTGCATCTCGACTATCAGATGGAGCGGAAGAGCTGGTGGTATCCGTATCGCGACAGGCCGGTGCCAGGGCACGGCTAGACACGAAGCACGAAGCACTTAGTACTAAGTACTAAGTACTTAGTACTTAGTACTAAGTGCGTACTACCCTACCCCGTCACCGCCTTCGCGAACGCCTCGAACACCGAGATGTACAGATCGACGTCCGCATCGCTGTGCTGGACCGACAGGGTCCACTGCTCCTCGTCGCCGGGTGTCATGAACACGCCCCGATTGAGCAGCCAGGGATACGAGGCGGCGAAGAGTTCGGGCCGGGTCTCGAGGAAGTCCCGGTAGTTGGTCATCGGCGTCGGACGGTAGGAGACGCAGCCCTTCGCGCCGAGGTCGACGGTGTGCGCCGGCAGGCCGTACTGCTGGATGACCCGGTTGCAGCCGGTAGCGAGCCGGGCGCCGAGCCGGGTGAAGTGCTCGTAGGCCGCGGGCGTGAGAATTTCGCGCAGCGTCACCAGGCCTACGTGGGACACCAGCGGGTTGCCGTTATAGGTCCCCATCTGCGAGACCCCCTTCTCGATCAGCCGCATCAGGTCCTCGCGCCCGCCAAAGGCCGCGGCGGGGAGGCCGCCGGCGATCGCCTTCGCGAGGCAGACGAGGTCGGGCTGGACGCCGAAGCGCTCGGTGGCACCACCCGCGGCGATCGTGACGCCGGTCTTGATTTCGTCGAAGATGAACACGACGCCGAACCTGGTGCAGAGCTCGCGGACCCGCTGCAGGTAGCCGGGCTGCGGCTGGACGATCCCGATGTTCATCATGGAGGGCTCCATGATGAGACAGGCGATCTCCTTCCCCTTCTCGGTCAGGAGCTGCTCCAGGGCCGCCGCATCATTGAACGGCACGACCTCGATGTACTTGTGGGCGTCCTTGACGAGCCCCTTGGAGACCGGCGCCTTGGCCGGCCGCTCCCGGCCGCCCATGGTGTCCGCCCCGGGCACCACCGAGAACATCACCGCGTCGTGGTGGCCGTGATACGAGCCCTCGATCTTGCAGATGACGTCGCGGCCGGTCGCGGCCCGGGCCACCCGGATCGCGTCCATCGTCGCCTCGGTCCCCGAGTTGGCGAAGCGGATCATTTCGAGGTTGAAGCGCTTGCAGATCTCCTCGCCGTACTCGACCGCTTCCTCGGTCGTCACCGCGAAGTGGGTGCCGCGACTCGCCGCCTCCTGGCAGGCCTCGACGATCCGGGGATGGGCATGCCCGACGACCATGGCGCCGAAGCCGCCATGAAAGTCGACGTATTCCGTCCCGTCCTGGTCCCAGACGTGACTCCCCTTCCCGTGCGAGACATAAATGGGATAGGGCGACCCCTTCTGGAACGACGAGACGACCCCGTACGGCAGGGTGCGGACGGCCCGCTGATAGAGCCGGGCGGAGGCTGGGGTGCTGGCGAGAAGCTTGGTCGTCTCCACGTCCCCGACCTGCTGGGCCCGGGTGAGTAGACGGTCAAGCCCCGCCGGTTCCCGTGACGGAATGGTGGCGGTCATTGGATTGTCGGTTTTGAGTGGAACGGGTAGCTGGGTGCTATCGCTCGCTGCGGGGAGACTCACGGCTGTGTGCCGAGGCTTGACGCATACTGCCGTCCGGGACGGTGGTTGTCAACTCTCCGATTGGGCTGCACATTGGGTCGGACACGCCACACCTCCTCCAACCGCCTGAGGCCGCCCCGCATGGACGCAGTCATCACCCTGGATCATGTCAGCAAGCGTTTTGGTGATTACGTCGCCGTCCACGAGGCGCACTTCACGATCGGCAAAGGCGAATTCTTCTCGATGCTCGGGCCGTCGGGGTGCGGCAAGACCACGACGCTCCGGATGATCGCCGGATTCGAGCAGCCGAGCGGCGGACACATCCTGCTCGAAGGCCAGGACGTCTCCACGACGCCGCCCTACAAGCGGAACGTGAACACCGTCTTCCAGCACTACGCCCTCTTCCCCCACATGTCGGTACGCGACAACGTCGCCTTCGGCCCGCGCAGCAAGAAGCTGCCGGAGGCCGAGGTGACCAAGCGTGTGGCCGAGCTGCTCAAGGTGGTGCGGCTCGAGACCTTCGCCGACCGCAAGCCGGCGCAGCTCTCCGGCGGGCAGCAGCAGCGGGTGGCGCTCGCCCGCGCGCTGGTCAACTACCCCAGCGCCCTTCTCCTCGACGAACCGCTCGGCGCCCTCGACCTCAAGCTGCGTCAGGCGATGCAGATCGAGCTCAAGCGCATCCAGCGCGAGGTCGGGATCACGTTCATCTACGTGACCCACGACCAGGAAGAGGCGCTGACGATGTCGGACCGGATCGCGGTGATGAACGAGGGTCGGGTCGAACAGATCGGGACGCCCGAGGAGATCTACCACTCTCCGGCCAGCGTCTTCGTCGCCAACTTCATCGGCGTGGCCAACCTGCTCCCCGCGACGGTCGTCGGCGTCATGGACCAGACCTGCGTCGCCACCGTCGGCGGCACCACCCGCATGGAGGCCGCCCGGCCCGGCTGGGAGGCGAAGGTCGGCGGGCAGGCGACGCTCATGGTGCGCCCGGAGCGGCTCCACCTCGGCGCGCCCGGCAAGGGACTGCCGGCCACGCTCGAGGCGGCGGTCTTCCAGGGGCCGGTCATCCGCTGCCTGCTGCGCACGGCGGATGGCATCGAGGTCGTCGCGCACGTCAGCTCGGAGGGCGAGCGGCCGGAGCTGGTGACCGGCCGCGGCTACTCCCTCAACTGGGACGCCGATGCCGCCCGCCTGCTCCGCCCCGCCAGGGCCGCGCGGGATCTCGACGAGAACGAGCGCACCACGCTACAGCTTGCCGGACAGTGAGTCCTGAACCCCATCCCCCGAGGATGCCATGAGTACACCCAAGTCGTACGATGAGCAGGAGCTGCAGCAGCTGGTCCACCGTGCGCTGTCCCGGCGCGACTTCCTGGGACGCACCGCACTGGCCGCCGGGACGGTGGCCTTCGGGAGTGCCTTCCTGACGGCCTGCGGCAAGAAGGAAGGCGCCGCCGCCGGCGCGGATTCCGCCGCCGCCGCGGCCACGGCGACCGCGACCAAGACGGTCCGCATCTCGAACTGGCCGATCTACATCGACAAGAACACGGTGGGCGACTTCGAGAAGGCGACGGGGATCCACGCCGAGTACACCGAGGACGTCAACGACAACAACGAATTCTTCGCGAAGATCGACGAGCCGCTCAAGCGGGGCCAGTCGATCGACCGGGACATCATCGTCCTGACCGACTGGATGGCGGGCCGGCTGATCAAGCTCGGCTACGTCCAGGCGATTCCCGAAGCGGCGTTCCCGAACAAGGCGAACCTCGTCGACAGCCTCAAGGACGTCGGCTTCGACCCGGGCCGCAAGTTCAGCGTGCCGTGGCTCTCCGGCATGACGGGCGTCGGCTACAACCCGAAGAAGACCGGCCGCGAGCTCACCAGCATCAACGACATCTTCGACCCGAAGTTCAAGGGCCAGGTCACGATGCTCACCGAGATGCGCGACACCCTCGGCCTCGTGATGCTGGGCCAGGGCAAGGATCCGTCCTCCTGCACCCTCGACGACGCCAAGGCCGCCTGCGCCAAGATCAAGAAGTACCGCGAGAACGGTCACATCCGGAAGTTTACCGGCAACGACTACGCCGCCGACCTCTCCAGCGGCAACATCGCGGTGGCCATCGCCTGGTCCGGCGACATCCAGGGCCTCGCGGCGGACAACCCCGATCTCCGCTGGATCGCGCCGAAGGAAGGCGCCATGCTCTACTCCGACAACATGCTGATCCCCAAGACCAGCGAGCATCCGGAGCTGGCGGCCGCCTGGATGAACTACGTGTACGACCCGGCCCACTCGGCGCAGATTCTCACCGCCGCCCCGTACATCTCCGCCGTGAAGGGCTGCGGCGACGCGCTCGCGAAGATCGACGCCAACCTGGCCAAGAGCCCGCTGGTCAACCCGACCGACGAGATCCGCGCCCGGCTGCACGTCTTCAAGTGGCTGGAGGACGCCGATGACAAGGCGTTCAACCAGATCTTCCAGGACGCGATCGGAGCGTAACGGTCGATGGCAGGCATTGCCGCAGGCGGATCCCGGCGCAGCTCGGTCGCACCCTACCTCCTGGTGGCGCCGGGTATCCTCTGGCTCATGCTGTTCTACGTCGTGCCGATTCTCACCCTCGGCAAGACGTCGGTCGCGGCGGAAGGCGTCCCCTGGTGGGACGGCTTCTCCCGCGCCTTCACGTCCTACGGCGGCCACTTCTTCCGCTCGTTCCAGTACGCGCTCACGTCGACGCTGTTCGGCATCGCACTGGGCTACCCGCTGGCGTACTTCATCGCCTTCCGGGCCGGCAAATTCAAGAACCTGCTGCTCGGCCTCGTGATCCTGCCCTTCTTCACCACCTTCCTGGTCCGCACCTTCGCCTGGAAGACGATCCTGAACGACAGCGGCCCCGCGGTCTGGCTGCTCACGGCGATGCACCTGCTCCCCGAGGGTGGCCGCCTGCTCGACACCCAGATCGCGGTGATCGGCGGCCTCACCTACAACTTCCTGCCGTTCATGATCATGCCGATCTACGTCAGCCTCGAGAAGATCGACCGGCGGCTGATGGAGGCGGCGCAGGATCTCTATTCCAGTCCCTTTCGCGCCTTCCTGAAGGTGGTGCTGCCGCTCTCGATGCCGGGCGTCTTCGCCGGGAGCCTGCTCACCTTCATTCCCGCGACGGGCGACTTCATCAACGCCGAACTGCTGGGCAGTCCCAACCAGCGGATGATCGGGACGGTCATCCAGAATCAGTTCCTCCAGGTGCGCGACTATCCGCTCGCCGCCTCGCTCTCCTTCGTGCTGATGGTCGTGATCACCCTGGGCGTGCTGGCCTACGCCCGTGCCCTGGGCACCGAGGACCTCGCCTGATGGCCGCCGTCACTCCCCTCTCGCGGCGGATCGCCAGCCGGCTGATGGACATCTACGCCATCCTGGTCCTGGTGTACCTCTTCCTCCCCATCGGCGTGATCATCCTCTACAGCTTCAACAAGCCGGAGGGGAAGTACAACTTCGTCTGGAAGGCCTTCTCCTTCGACGCCTGGCGCGACCCGTTCAAGTACGAGCCGCTCGTCGAGGCGATGAAGCTGAGCCTCAAGGTGGCGACGCTCTCCACCGGGGTCGCGACCCTGCTCGGCACGCTGATCGCGCTCGCGCTCTGCCGCTACACCTTCAAGGGCAGCGGACTCATCAACCTGCTGCTGGTCCTCCCGCTCACCACGCCGGAAGTGGTCCTCGGCTCTTCGCTGCTCTCGCTCTTCCTGAACCTGAACGCGCAGATGGGATTCACCACCATCGTCATCGCGCACATCATGTTCTCGGTCAGCTATGTGGCGCTGACGGTCAAGGCGCGGATCAAGGGATTCGACTGGACCCTGGAGGAGGCGGCGATGGACCTCGGCGCGCATCCCTTCCGGGTCGTGACCAAGGTGACGCTGCCGCTCATCGCCCCGGGCATCGCGGCGGCGGGGATGCTGTCGTTCGCGCTGTCGCTCGACGACTTCATCATCACGCTCTTCAACTCGGGCAGCAAAGTGACCTACCCGCTGTACGTCTACGGCGCGCAGCGGGCCGCCTACCCGCCGCAGATCAACGTGGTCGCGACCGCGATCCTCGCCGGCAGCCTCCTCCTCCTCGGCGCCACCGTGCTCTGGCAGAACCGGGCCCTGAAGCAGAGCGGACAGGCGAGCTGACAGAAATGGGTAGGGGCGGACCAATTGGTCCGCCCCTACCCGATATCCCACCCCATCGCCCACGGTCGCTCGTTCGCGACAACCGGATCGGCAGGCTCCGCACCGGCTTGCCGGTGAGCTTGAAGAGCGCGTTCGCCACCGCCGGCGCGATGGGCGGCGTGCCCGGTTCCCCGACACCGGTCGGCGGCGCATCCGACGGCACGATGTAGACCTCGACCACCGGCATCTCGGGCAGCCGGAGCGGCAGGTAGGTATCGAAGTTCCCCTGCACCACCCGGCCCTCCTTGAGCGTGATCTCGCCGTGCAGCACGGCGCTGAGGCCGTAGGCGATCCCACTCTCCATCTGCATCGTGATCACGTCCGGGTTCACCGCCACGCCGCAGTCCACGGCGCAGACCACCCGGTGCACCCGCGGCTTGCCGTCCTCGATCGAGACCTCCGCGACTTCGGCCACGTACGAGTTGAACGACTCGTGCACCGCGACGCCCCGCGCCCGCCCCGCCGGGAGCGGCGAACCCCACCCCGCCTTCTCCGCCGCGAGATTGAGCACCCCGAGGTGCCTGGGTGAATCGGCGAGGAGCGCGCGCCGGAATTCCACCGGGTCCGCATGCGCGGCCGCCGCCAGCTCGTCCATGAAGGACTCCACCGCGTACGCGGTGTGCGTGTTGCCCACCGACCGCCACCACTGCACCGTGACCGGCAGTTCCGGTGAGTGCAGCTCCACCCGGATGTTGGGGATGGCGTACTTCGTATTGGCCGCGCCCTCGACCGAGGTGCCGTCGATGCCGTCCTTGATCAGGAAGCCCTCGAAGGCCGTGCCCTTGATGATCGACTGGCCGACGATCCGCTGGTGCCACGCGACCAGCTTGCCGGAGCCGTCGACCGCGCCGCGCATCGCATGCAGGGTGAGCGGGCGGTACATCCATGCCCGCATGTCGTCCTCGCGGGTCCAGACCAGCTTCACCGGCACCCCCGCGGTGCTCGCCTTGGCGATCGAGACCGCCTCGAGCACGTAGTCCGACTTGGGATTCGCCCGCCGTCCGAAGCTGCCGCCGGCGAAGAGCTGGTTGAGCACCACCTGCTCCGGCTTGAGCCCCGTCAGGTGCGCGATCGCGCCCTGGTCCACCGTCTGGAACTGCTCGCCGTTCCAGATCTCGCACCGGTCGGCGGAGAGCTGGACCACGCAGTTCATCGGTTCCATGCAGGCATGCGCGAGGAACGGCACCTCGTACACCGCCTCGATCGCCTTCCCCCGCTTGAGCGCTCCCTCGGCGTCGCCGTCCTTGCGGGCGACCGCACCGGGCTTGGTCGCGAGCGCACGGTACTGGGCCGAAATCTCCTCGGTGCTCTTGGTGAACGCCTGCGTTTCGTCCCACTCCACCTTGAGCGCATCACGTCCCTGCTTCGCCGCCCAGAACCCCTCGGCCAGCACCGCCACCCCGGTCGGAATCTGCACGACGTCGTGCACCCCCTTGATGGCCTTGGCGGCGGCGGCGTCGACCGACTTCACCGTCGCCCCGAAGCGCGGCGGATGCAGTACCAGCGCGGTCAGCATCCCCTTGAGCTGGATGTCCTGGGTGAAGATCGCCTTCCCCATCGACTTCGCCCGGGCATCGACGCGCGGCACCTTCCGGCCGACCAGCCGGAAATCCTTCGGATCCTTGAGCGGAACGTTGTCAGGCACCGGCAGCGCCGCCGCCTTGGACGCGAGCGCGCCATAGTCGGCCCGCTTGCCGCTCTTCGGATCGGTCACGACGCCCGACTCCGTGGTGAGCGTCGAGGCGTCGGCGCCCCACTCCTTCGCCGCCGCGGCCACGAGCATCGCCCGGGCGGTGGCGCCCGCCTTCCGGAGCTGCTCCCACGAGTTCGCGATCGCGGTGCTCCCGCCGGTCCCCTGGATCGGCCCCATCAGGGTGTTGCTGTACTTGGAGGCGTCGGCCGGCGCGCCGGTCACCCGGATCTTCGCCCAGTCCGCGTCCAGCTCCTCGGCCACGATCGTCGCGAGGCCGGTGTAGGTGCCTTGTCCCATCTCGAGATGCTTCGCGAGCACGACGACCGAGCCGTCCTCCGCGATCTTGAGGAAGGCGTTCGGCTCGAAGACCGTCTTCGCGGACTGTGCGTCCGCCTCGGCCCCGCCCTCGCGGCGGCCGCAGCCGGTGAGCGAGAAGGCCAGCGTAAGCCCCGCGCCCGCGGTGGCGCCTGCCTTGAGGAAGTCGCGCCGGGTCACCTGGGTGGTGGTCATCGCTCAGCCCTCCTTTCCGGCCGCACGGTGAATGGCCGAGCGGATCCGCTGGTAAGTGCCGCAGCGACAGATGTTGCCCGCCATCGCCGCATCGATCTCGCTGTCGCTCGGGGAGGGCGTCTTCGCGAGCAGCGCCGCCGCCTGCATGATCTGCCCCGACTGGCAGTAGCCGCACTGCGGGACCTGCTCGGCCACCCACGCACTCTGGAGCGGATGGCTGCCGTCGGCCGAGAGCCCCTCGATGGTCGTCACCTTCTTCGAGCCGACCGCCGAGACCGGCGTCGAGCAGGAACGCACCGCGTCCCCGTCGAGATGGACGGTGCAGGCGCCACACTGCGCCATGCCGCAGCCGAACTTGGTACCGGTCAGTCCGAGAGTATCGCGGATGACCCAGAGAAGCGGCGTGTCGGGCGCGACATCGACCGACTGCGCCCTGCCATTGATGGTCAGCTCGAACACACGACCTGCCTTGAGGGAAGTGGAGGGTGAGGGGTACGTGCATTGTTGCCGACCCGCCAGAGCGGGTCAAGGTCAGCGCCACCCCGTGACCTTTCCGGTACGGCGGGGTACTGTGCGGAGAGGCTCACGGCCCAGTCGCAACCTTGGACAACACGATGACCCCCTCGCATCGTAGCGCCGCGCTCGGCATCGCCCTCACCGCCCTGCTCGCACCTGTCCCGCGCGCCGCGCACGCGCAGGCGCCCGCGGTCACCGCCATCACCGGCGCGACGCTCTGGGATGGCACCGGCGCGGCGCCGGTCCCCGACGCCGTCGTGCTGGTCGCTGGTTCGCGGATCACCTGCGCGGGCCCCCGCTCGCGCTGCGCGGTTCCCGCCGGAGCGACGACAGTCGACGGCCGAGGACGCTTTCTTCTTCCGGGACTCATCGACACCCACGTTCACCTGCTCTTCCGGCAGAACGGGATCACCGACACCTCGATCAAGTCGGATCTCCACGATCTGCTCGCGCGCGGGATCACGACCCTCCGCGACATGGGGAACAACCCGGCCCGCCTCCTCGAAGCGGTGGACGCCGCCGCGCCGGCGCCCAGGGTCTTCGCGATGCAGCTCGTCGCCGGCGTCCGCTTCTTCTCCCCCGAGATCGAGCGTGCCCCCGATGGCAACGTCCGCTCGCACGCGCCGGCCGCGATCGGCATGAAGCAGCTCGGCTGGTGGCCGATCCTGTTCACCCCCTCGACCGATCCGGAGAACGTCGTCCGCCAGGCGCGCGAAGGCGGCGCCATCGGCCTCAAGCTCTATCAGGACATCGACTCGACCCAGGTCGCGTCGCTGGTCCGTGCGGCGCATGCGGCGGGGATGACGGTCTGGGGCCACGGCTGGGTGCAGCCGGCGAGTGTGCTCGAGCAGTCCCAGGCCGGGCAGGACGGCGTCGTCCATGCGGCGGGACTCGCGGGCGAGCTCGTCTCGCACGCCGACCGCGACACGCTCCGCACCAGCAGCGATCTGCTCCAGCTCACCGCGGACTCCGCGACGGCCGCCACTGCGCGCCGGCCGCAGGTGCTGGCGGCGCTCGACACGCTCGTGGCGCGTGGCACCTTCTTCGAGCCGACGCTCCGGGCCGAGGAACTCGGTGCGGAGCGGGCCAAGACGAATCACCGGAGAATTCAGGCGCTGCCCAACCGCTATGCACTCGCGGCGAGTGTGTTCGGGATGGAGGTGACTCGGCAGGCGGCGGCGCGCGGCGTGCGCATGACGGCGGGGACCGACCACGTCGCCTACGGGCCGGTGGAGGAGCGGGCGCTGCTCGGGGAGGAGCTGCGGCTGTTCGTCGATTCGATCGGAATGACGCCGGCGCGGGCGCTGCTCGCCGCCACGCGGGACGCCGCCCTCGCGATCGGCCCGGCCGCCAAGGACCTCGGCACCGTGACGGAAGGCAAACTCGCCGACCTCGTGCTCTTCACCGCCGATCCGCTCGCCGATATCGCGAATCTCGATCAGGTCGAGTGGGTCATGCATCTCGGAGCGATGTACAAGCCAGCGGACCTGCGGGCGCTGACGGCCGCCCCGGCGCCAGCAGACAGTACCCACTAGGCACTAGGCACCAAGGACTCGGAACTCGGAACTCACTTCTCGATCGGCAAGGTCTCGTTCTCCGACCACTGCGTCCACGACCCGGTGAAGATCCGTACCCGCGGGTAGTGCAGCAGGTAGGCGAGCGCGAAGTAGACATGGCTCGCCTCCGTCCCGGTGTTGCAGTAGAGGATGATGTCCCGGTCCGGGGTGATCCCCTGCGCCGCATACGACGCCTTCAGCGCGTCCGGCGACTTCCACACCAGCGCGAGATCGGGCTTCTCCAGGTCGTCCTTCCACGGGTGGTTCACCGCGCCGGGAATGTGCCCGCGACGCAGCTGCGCGCCGGCCGAGCCGCTGAACTGTTCCGGCGGCCGGGCATCGACCAGCAGCACGCCGGATCCGCCAACAGCCGCTTTGACCTCCTCGAGCGAAGCGACCGCGGGGCGGAACTTCCCCGCCTTGAAGCCTCCCCCCTGCAGCCCATCGTGCGGATAGCGCTGGGTAAGCGGCAGCCCGTCGAGCTCCCACTTGGCATAGCCGCCATCGAGCACCCTGACATCCGTTGCACCGGCGCTCTGCAGCAGCCAGGCGACGAAGGTGGCATCGACATCCGCCTGATCGCCCGCGCTGTAGATCGCGACCCGGCCGCCACTGTAGATGCCGAGGCGCTTGAAGAGCTCGGCGTAGTGCCTGGCAGGCAGCAGCTGGAACGGCAGCTCGCCCTGCTGCGCCCGGAGCGTCTCCACGTTGAGCCAGACGGCGTGCGGCAGGTGATTCTGCAGGTAGCTGGTCCAGGACTGCCGCACGTCGATGACGACGATGGGGATGTGATCTGCGATCACCCCTTCCCTCGGCTGCTGCGGCAGCATGTCGTTCAGGGCGCGGGTCGAGATGAGCTTCGGCACCTGTGCCAGGAGCGGAACCGCGAGCAGGGGGAGGAGCGCCATGGCGACGACGGCCCGCCTCACGAGAGAATGGCGCGCGCTATTCCTCACTGTCCAGCCCCATCGACTCTTTCTCCATCTCGAGGTAGATCCGCACCGCATTGCGCCGTATGCGGGTATTCCAGGTCACCGGACGGCCGCTGTCTGCGGGTGGATACGCGGCGAGCGCACGGCCCATGGGCGTCCCCCGTTTCACCTCGGCCCGCATCGAATCGCGGATCGCGGTGATGTAGCGGCGGGTGAGCGCGGTCAGCGCCGTCGGATCGGCGAGGATCCGGCCATGCCCGGGCACCACGACCCGCGGCTGGAGGGAGTCGATGAAGGTGAGCGCGCGGAGGAGTGCCGTGGAGTTGCCATCCACGACCATCGTGCCGCCGTCCTCCATCAGGATGTCGCCCGCGAACAGCACCCCCGACGCCGGCAGCCAGACGACGAGATCCCCCGCGGAGTGGGCGTCCCCCGGATGGAAGACCACGATCGTCTTCCCCCCCATGCGCAGCGTGTCGCTCATCGGGACGGGACGGTCCGGTGTATTGGCATACTCGAAGCCCAGCAGTTCCTGCAGCCCGACGACCCGGTCCCAGTCGGCCAGCATCGCATCGGGGCCGCCCTCGCTCGCCAAAACCCGGGTGTCGGGGTGCGCGATGATCTTCGCGCCGCGGCGCTTGAACTCGATCGCGCCGAACATCATGTCGGGATGATGCGCGTACAGCACCAGGAAGCGCAGCGGCCGCTGCGTCCTGGTGCGGATGGTCCGGATGACGGCCCGCGCCTGGGCCGGACTGGCCAGGCCGCCGATCGCCACGACCCCCGCCGGGGTCGCGATGAAGCCGGCGTTGGGCCGTCCCTCGGCCCCCTTGCCCGAGTCACCGAGCACGGCGTAGACCGATGGCGCGAGCCGCCGCAGCGGGTAGAGCGTGCGCTCAGTCGTGGGTGAGAACGCCCGGGCCGGCGCGTCGATCTGCGCGACGAGCGGCGCGCTGACGCTCATGGATACGAGAAGGGCGAACCGGAGCCTCATGCCCCAGTCCGCCCGTCCGCCCTGTCGTCCGCCCGCCCGCATCACGTCGTCGCGAACTTGATCTCGGCGGTGCCGCGAAATTCGCTCTGGCGATTGTCCTTCGAGAGCACGGTGAGCATCGCCTCGCGGTCGGCCCGGAGCTGGAAGCTCACCATCGGGTCCTTGCTGATGCCGGAGGTCCACTCGAAGCTCGCGATCTCCTCCTCGCCGTACAGCACCCGGACCTCGCTGATGAACCACGCCGGGATCATGTTGGCGTTGGCGTCCCGGAAGAAGCCGGTGTCCATCGGATGCTGCACCACGACCTGGACCCGGATCACGTCGCCCCGCTGGATCCGCTCAGGCACTACCACCTTGGTTCGGCCGGTCTCTGGCATATCAACCGCACCCGTTGAGCGTGGTTTCGACCTGCAGGTAGTCGGCGTAGAGCTCGCCGCTCTTCGTCTCCGCGATCGCCCGGATCCAGCTGGTCCGCTTCATCTTGATGCGGGTCTGGATCTGCACCGCCGCGATGGCGGGCGTCAGGTGGAATACCGTGACGAGCGGATCGGGGTTGTGATCCACGATGAGGTAGACGGCCTTGACGTGGTTGTCGGGCGTCATCGGCAGATCGCTCTCCACGATGACCGGCACGTACCGCCCGTCCTCCGCCATCGTCGGCATGTCGAGCGTCACGTGCCCGCGCTGGATCGGCCGGCCCTGGAACCGCTCGGTCATGATGCGCTGGACGATCTCGTTGGGCACCGGCGGATCGTCGGGGCCGGGACGCGAGACCCGGATCGCCGCGGGCAGGTGCTTCGTCGCACCGCTCACCCCCTCGACGGCCAGTGCCGCGCCGAGCACGCCCACCGCCTGCAGGAACGAGCGCCGCTGGATCGGTTCGTTCAGACTCATCATCTCCTCCATGGTGCCATCAGGACTTCCAAGCTGGGAGTTGCGGCCGGGGTCGTCAAGCCGCGTTCAACCTTCCTGCGCCTGCTAGCCGCCGGTGGTCAGCGCGCCAACCAGCCGGAGCGCCACCCCCGCGAAGTAACTGACATCCCCGCGCGCCCGCGCGATCAGCATGGCCCCTTCGAGGCCGGCGAGGAGGGCGGCGGCGGTGACCGTCGGCTTTCCGTCGAAGCGGAACTCGCCGGCCGTGCGGCCGGTGCTGATCACCCCGGTCAGCCAGGCCTCCTGGTCGGCGAAGAAGCCGAGCACCTCCTCACGGACCGGCCCGGGCAGGGTGGCCGAAGTCGAGGCAAGCATCCCGTACAAGCACATGTGATCGCCCTCGTGCAGCCCCTCCTGGAAGAGCCGCACATAGCGCATGAGCCGCCGGGTCGGATCGGGGAACTCGGTGTCGAGCCCGCGCAGCCGCTCCGCAAAGGCGCCACGATACCGCGCCGCTACCCGCTGGGTGAGCTCCGCCTTCGTCGCGAAATGGTGGTGGACGCTCGCCTTGCGGATGCCCAGCGCGTCGGAGATGTCGGCGTAGCTGAACGCCTCGTAGCCCCGGGTCTGAACCAGATCTTCGGTGATGTCGAGGATGCGATCGGCGGTAGCCATGGATCGCAATCTACTAGTAGGTAGGGGAGACCGAAAGTTCCGAGTTCCGGGTTCCGGGTTACGAGTTCCGGGTTCCGAGTTCCGAGTTCCGAGTTCCGAGTGCTTAGCGCGTAGTGCGTAGGGCGTAGGGCGTAGTGCCTGGTGCCGAGTGCGCGGGCGCCGCAGCGCTGGCGCAGGCGAGCGGCGCCGGATGCGCCGCGCGGCGGTCTCCCCTCTCCTGTGCGGCCATCCGGCGGCGCGAGATCGCGTCAGCGCCAGGCGCAACCGCCAGGATCCCGACAGCGGCAACACTTGGAACTCGGAACTCGGAACTATCCCTCCCCGATCTCTCTTATCGAACGTTCAAGCGCCATCCGTTCGAGCTTTTCGATCGGCAGTGCCAGCAGCAGATCGATGCGCCGGTTCAGCACCGTCAGCGTCTCCCGGAAGGCGCGCAGCTTTGCCTCCTCCCCTTCGACCTCCGCGGGATCGGGCATCCCCCAGTGCGCCAGGATCGGCGTTCCGGGAAAGATCGGGCAGGCCTCTCTGGCGCGGTCGCACACCGTGATCACGAAGTCCCAGCGCTGCTGATCGAGGCCCTCGAGTCCCTTCGGCGTCTTCCCCTCCCATGGAATCCCCGCCTCCGCCAGCACCTGCACGGCGACCGGATTCACCCGCGGAGCCGGCTTCGAGCCCGCACTCACGACCTCGAACCGCCCGGCACCCTTGCGGGCGAGCAGCGCCTCGGCGATCTGGCTGCGGGCGGAGTTGCCCGTGCAGAGCACGAGCACCTGGAATCGGCGGGAGCTGTCGGACATGGGCGCGTCTGTCAGGGGGTTCAGGAGGGGGACGGCGCCGCGTCACCGGGGAAGAAGCGACGGGCCCAGAGCGAGAGGTAGACCAGCCCGACGAGTGCCGGGACTTCGATCAGGGGACCGATCACCGCGGCCAGCGCCTCGCCGGACGCGATGCCGAAGGTGCCGATCGCCACCGCGATCGCCAGTTCGAAATTGTTGCCCGTCGCCGTGAAGGAGAGCGCGGCCGTCTCGGCATAGGAGAAACCGAGCCGGCGCGACAGCGCGAAGGCCAGCCCGAACATGATCCCGAAATAGGCGAGCAGCGGAATCGCGACCCGGAGCACCTCGACCGGCCGCTCGACCAGCCGGTGCCCCTGCATCGCGAACATCAGCACGATCGTGTACAGCAATCCCAGCAGCGCCGTCGGCCCGATCTTCGGCAGGAAGCGTCCCTCGTACCAGTCAGTGCCGCGGCGCGCCACCAGCACGCGGCGCGTCAGGTAGCCGGCCAGGAGCGGGATGCCGAGGAAGATCAGCACGCTCCGCGCGATCATGCCCATCGAGATGTCGATCGCCGTGCCGGTCGAGCCCAGCCAGCCGGGCACCACCGCGAGGAAGAAGTACCCCAGCACCGAATAGGTGAGGACCTGGAACACCGAGTTGAGCGCGACGAGGATCGCGGCGAGTTCGCCCGAGCCGCACGCCAGGGTGTTCCAGATGAGCACCATCGCAATGCAGCGCGCGAGCCCCACGAGAATGAGCCCGTTGCGGTAGTCTGGCAGGTCCGGCAGCAGCGTCCACGCGAGCACGAACATCACCACCGGCCCGATGACCCAGTTGAGCACGAGCGACGTCCCGAGCAGCCGCCGATCGCCGAAGTGCTGGCCGATCGCCTCGTAGCGCACCTTCGCGAGGACCGGGTACATCATCCACAGGAGCCCGATGCCGATCGGCACCGAGACTCCCGCGAGCTGCACCCGGTCGAGTGCCGTGCCGAGCGAGGGGAAGCTCCGCCCGAGCAGCAGGCCGAGCCCCATCGCCGCGAAGATCCAGACCGGGAGAAACCGGTCCAGCGTCGACAGCCGGCCGATGACGCCCGGCGGAGCGAGCGGCCGCGCGACTCCGGCGGCGGTCACAGGAGCTCCCCTCCCATCGCCTTGGTCATGCAGATGGAATTGGGACAGAGCGTCGTGAACTGCGGGATGGCACGCAGCTCCGCCGGTGCGCGGTCGCGGGCGACTTCGGTGAATCCGCGATGCGCGAAGAACGGTCCGGCGTCGGAGGTGAGCAGGTAGAGTGTGCTGATGCCATGCGCCGCGGCGAGTCGCTCTGCCTCGAGCACCAGCGCCGAGCCGAGGCCGCTGCCCCGCCGGTCCGGGCGCACCGCCAGGGACCGGAGCAGTCCCGCGCGCCCGAACGGCTGGATCGCGACGATCCCCTCGAGTCCCCGGCCATCCCGCACGCCCAGAAAGTGGGGTCGCCCGGACGCGAGGTCGCTGGTGGGGAGGCCATTGGCGGAGAGCAGCGCCACGACCTCCGGCATCTCGTCTTCCCCGAGCGGCTGAATGCTCACCGGCTGCCCCCGCAGCAGCTCGGCCCGCAGCTGCAGCCCTCCGGCTTGGTCGCGCGGATGAAGGCTCCCATCACCTTGCCATCGAGTTCGGCGGCGATCCGCTCGCCATCCATGCCGGCGCTCGTGAGGAATTCGCGCGCATCCTCGGCGTGGTAGACACGGGTCGGCTCGACCGACGCGCCGGTGAACCCGGCCTTTGTCAGGCTGGCCCGGTAGTCGGCTTCGTCGAGCGCGCCGGCCACGCACCCCGTCCAGAGGTTGAGGCTCGCCCGGACCGATTCCGGGATCTCCCCTCGCGTCACGACGTCCGACACCGCGAAGCGGCCACCCGGCTTGAGCACGCGGAACGCCTCGGCGATGACCCGGTCCTTGTCGCCGGACAGATTGATCACGCAGTTGGAGATGATCACGTCCACCGAGCTGTCGGGCAGCGGGATCTGTTCGATCTGTCCCTTGAGGAACTCCACGTTCGTGGCGCCGGCGCGCTCCTGGTTGGCCCGCGCGAGCGCCAGCATCTCGTCGGTCATGTCGAGCCCGTAGGCCTTCCCCGTCGGCCCCACCCGCCGGGCCGACAGCAGGACATCGATGCCGCCGCCGGAGCCGAGATCGAGCACCGTTTCGCCAGGCCGGAGTTCGGCGAGCGCCGTCGGGTTCCCGCAGCCGAGCGAGGCGAGCAGCGCCTCGGCCGGAAGCCCTTCCGTCTCGATCGCGTCATAGAGGTTGCGCGTGATCGGGTCGGCGCTGCCACAGGAGCCGCCGGTGCCGCAGCACCCCGCCTTGTTGCCTTCGACCACCTCGAGCGCCGCCTTGCCGTAGCGCTCCCGTACGATGCTGGTCACGTCCGTCATGACATCTCTCCATCAAGAAATGTTGATCAATCCGGGCAAATAAAAAGCCGGTCAGCAGCAGCGCGCCTTCACGGTGCGCACGGCTGCGGCCGGCGAGAGTTCGGCGATCGCGTCATCGAGTCCACCCAGCGCGCCCGGGACGAGCGAGTAATAGGCCCACCGTCCCTCGCGCCGATCCTGCACCACGCCCGCGTCCTTGAGCGTCTTCAGGTGGAAGGAGAGGCGTGACTGTCCGGCGCCCAGCGCCGCGGTAAGGTCACACACGCAGCGCTCCCCATCCCGCAGCATCGCGACGACACAGAGCCGGGTCTCATCCGAGAGGGCATGAAAGACCCGTGCGAGACGGCTCAGGCTGGCAGTGGAAGTCGCAGGCATGGACTTAACGTATCAACTTTTCTTGATTCGTCAAGGTCCCCGGCCGTCACCGACCGCGGCAGCCGCATGGCCACGCACCCTCGACCGGGGTAGAATGCCGAGCAGGCCGGTACGATTCGCACGGGAGGCGGAGCGACGATGACAGGGATCGAACTGCAGACCTTTCCCGACATGCTGACGCGGCACGGCATTTCGCTGGCGCGGTCACCACTGGAGATCCTGCAGGTGAACACCGGCAAGCTCTGCAACCAGGCCTGCCTGCACTGCCACGTCGAAGCGGGGCCCAGGCGCACGGAGCTGATGGAGCGGCGCACGATCGACCGGCTGCTCGACCTGCTCGCCGCCGCGCCGGGCGTACGCACCGTCGACATCACGGGCGGCGCCCCGGAGCTGAACGCCCACTTCCGCCATCTGGTCCTCGGCGCCCGCCGCCTCGGGCGTGACGTCATCGATCGATGCAACCTCACGGTGTTCTTCGAGCCGGGGCAGGAGGACACTCCCCGGTTCCTGGCTCGGGAGGGTGTCCACATCATCGCCTCCCTCCCCTGCTACACCCCGGGCAATGTCGACCGGCAGCGCGGAAGCGGAGCCTTCGAGAAGAGCCTCCGTGCCCTGGCCCTCCTCAACGGCCTCGGCTACGGCTCGGGCGATCCCGCCCTCCGGCTCGATCTCGTGTACAACCCGCTCGGCGCATCGCTGCCCGGGGAACAGGCCGGCCTCGAGCGCGACTACAAGCGCCAGCTCGGCGACGCCTACGGCATCCGCTTCGATCGCCTGTACACGATCACCAACATGCCGATCCGGCGATTCCTGCATGATCTGGAGCGGGAGGGGCGCCTGGAGGAGTACATGGCGCTGCTGGTACGGCATTTCAACCCGCAGGCCGCACTCGGCGTGATGTGCCGCTCCCTGGTGTCGGTGGGATGGGATGGCACCCTCTACGACTGCGACTTCAACCAGATGCTGGAACTCGGTCAGGGCGGCCGGATCCGCACCATCTGGGAGATCGAGCGGCTGGAGGACCTCCAGTCGCTCCCGATCGCCACCGGCGAGCACTGCTTCGGCTGCACCGCGGGGGCCGGATCCAGCTGCGGTGGCGCGATCGCCTGACACGAAGCCGGATCCCCGCCCGTCACGAGCCCTCCCTCACCCTGCCCCGTCGGCCTGCGCGACGCCTCCCGCGGCGGCGGCGGGCAGTGTCCGGATCCAGTCGAGCAGCGCCCGCTGCGACGGCAGCAGTCGCTCCTCCGCCACCCCGGCGAGCAGCAGCGCACCAAGATCCTCGGCCGCGTCGACATCCGGCATGACATCGAGTGGCGCGACGGCGCCGAGCGGCCGGATCTGGCGGAGCAGCTGATTGGCGGTGTCGGCGGCACTGTACACGACCGCCTTCCACGCCTCGGTCGCCACAGGCTCACGGCCCCCGAAGAGATAGAATCCTCCGTCGAGCGCCCGGCCGAGCACGAAGGGCTTTCCCTTCTGGGTGATGGCGTCGCGCGCATCGCGCAGATCGCGGGCGGTGAGCAACGGGCTGTCGGCGCCGATCAGCAGCACCACCTCATGCACGGCGCGGAGTTCGGCGTAGACCCGCGCGAGCCGGCTGCCGAGTCCCCCCTCTCCCTGCCACACCGTCGCGAAGCTCTGCCACCGGGGATCGGCCGCGGCCTCCCGCTCCGCGACGGCCCAGTACGGCGTGAGATCGCCGCACTCCGCCGCCGCTTTCGCGGCCACGGCCTCGACGATCTCCACCGCGCGGCGATAGAACTCTCGCGCCACCTCGGGGCCCGCCGTCGCGGCGAGTCGCGTCTTGGTGGGTGACAGTCCCGGGGTCTTCACGAAGATGGCGACCGCACATCGGGTCATGAGTGCACTCCCTCTGGCCGGGTGGAGCGGAAGAGTTCCGGAACGGCCTGCTTCCATGTCAGCCGAAGGTGCCGGATCGTGGTCGCGAGCCAGCCCTGGCGCGCGTATTTCCGCGCGCTGGTGAGCAGCGGCCGTCCCACGGGACGGACCCGGACGCCGGCATGCCGGCACGCCCAGACGAAGAGATGATCCTCGCCATACGGGGCAGTTTCGGAGAAGCCGCCGAGCTGCTCGAACCGCCGCCTGACAAGCGCGAATCCCTGATCACCGAACGGCAGTCCCAGCAGCCGCGAACGAAACCGGGCGCCGAATTCGTTGAGCTTCACCAGGCGGGGGCCATCGTCGAGGAACCGGAGATCGAAATACCAGAGTGCGTCCCGGCCCTCCGACAGACGTCTCAGCAGCGTGGGGATGGCGTCCGCGCCCGGACGCGAATCGGCGTGGAGGAACCAGAGGAACTCGCCCGTCGCCGCCCGGGCACCCCGGTTGAGTTGCGCGCCCCGCCCCCGCGTGCCGTGGAGCCAGCGCAGCACGCACCCGGCCTCGCTCGCCGCCTGCTCCTCGAGCAATGCAGGCCGGGGCTCGGCGGCAGAGAGCAGGACTTCGCTGCCAGCCGGGCACGCGGGGAGCAGCAGCGGCAGCAGATCGGCCCACGCCGAATCGCCCGGCCCGACCGGGATCACGATGCTGAGTACCCCAGCAGGGGCCATGCGCGCCGTCACCGTGGATGCTGGAGGAATTACGGGCATGGCGTGCACAATAGCGGCCTGCCCGGCCCCGGGAAATGCAGCCCTCGCGAAGGGTTGTGCAGGCGAATCCAAACCTTTAGGTTGTAACAGGTTAGTTACCGTTTTCGGCAGACCCCGTATTTGAGGATCGAGGCCTAGTGGATACCCAGACGCAAGAGAGCGTTCAGCTCTTCGACAAGTGCCGCAGCTTCACCAAGGCACGCGAGATTCAGGCAGCCGGTCTCTATCCGTATTTCAAGCCGATCTCGGACTCCGAAGACACCACGGTTGTCATCGAAGGCCAGAAGCGGATCATGCTCGGGTCGAACAACTATCTCGGCCTGACGCACCATCCGAAGGTCCTCGAGGCAGCCTCTCGCGCGCTGTCGCGCTACGGCTCCGGCTGCACCGGCAGCCGCTTCCTGAACGGCACCCTCGACCTGCACGGGCAGCTTGAGTCCGCCCTCGCGGCCTTCCTCGGCAAGGAGGACTGCCTCGTCTTCTCGACGGGCTATCAGGCCAACCTCGGCCTCATCTCCGGCCTGATCGGCCGGGGCGATCTCGTCTACCTCGACAAGCTCGATCACGCCTCGATCGTGGATGGCGCCAAGATGTCGTACGGCGACACCATGCGCTTCAATCACGGCGATCTGGCGAGCCTCGAGCGGATGATCGAGCGCACCCGGAACAACCGCGGCGCGATGATCGTCGTGGACGGCGTGTACTCGATGGAAGGCGACATCGCCAACGTGCCGGAGCTGGTGAAGATCGCCAAGAAGCATGGCGCGGCCCTGGCCCTCGATGACGCACACTCGATCGGCGTCCTCGGCCCGAACGGTGAAGGTACCGCGGCCCACTTCGGCATGACCGACGAAGTCGACCTCATCGCCGGCACCTTCTCGAAGTCGCTCGCCTCGATCGGCGGCTTCGTGGCCGGCAGCGAGAGCGTCATCCACTATCTCAAGCACCACAGCCGTCCGCTGATCTTCACCGCCTCGCTGCCGCCCGCCAACACCGCCGGCGTGCTGGCGGCGCTGGAGGTCATCAAGACCGAGCCGCACCGCCGCGAGCAGCTCTGGGCGAACACCCACCGCCTGCACGCCGGCCTCCGCGGCCTCGGCTACAACATCGGCGAGACCGAGACTCCCATCGTGCCGGTGCTCATCGGCCCGCTGGAGACCACCCTGGTCTTCTGGCGCAAGCTGTTCGACGCGGGGGTCTTCACCAACCCGGTCGCTCCGCCGGCCGTCCCGCCGTCCCAGTGCCGGCTCCGCACGAGCCTGATGGCGACCCACACCGCCGACCAGATCGACTTCTGCATCGAGCAGTTCGGCAAGATCGGACGCGAGCTGGGGGTCATCTGACGACGGCAGTCACCGTCCGGCCCGTCAAGGACCGGGCGGATCTCGACCGCTTCATCGCCCTACCGTACGACATGCACGCGCGGGACCCGAACTGGGTCCCGCCGTTGCGTATGGACGTCCGCAAGCTGCTCGACCGCGCGAAGAACCCCTTCTTCGAACACGCCGAAGCCGAATACTTCCTCGCCGAGCGCGGCGGCACCGTCGTCGGGCGCATCGCCGCGATCAGCAACCGGCTCCACAACGAGACCCACGCCGATCGCGTGGGCTTCTTCGGTTTCTTCGAGTCGATCTACGACCAGGACGTGGCGAACGCCCTCTTCACCGCGGCCGAGGGGTGGCTCCGCGGCAAGGGGCACGACGTCATGCGGGGCCCGGCGTCGTTCTCGGTCAACGACGAGTGCGGCCTCCTGATCGACGGCTACGACACGCCGGCGACCCTCATGATGCCGCACAATCCGCCCTACTACATCCGGCTGATCGACGGCGCGGGCTTCAAGAAGGCCAAGGACCTCTTCGTGTATCGCGGCGGCTGGATGGCGGAGTACCTCCCCGTCCCCGAGCGCCTCGCGCGCGGCACGGAGCTGCTCCGCAAGCGCCAGGGCGTGACGATCCGGCCGCTCAACCTCGCCGACTTCAAGAACGAGGTCGAGAAGATCAAGGTCCTGTACAACAAGTGCTGGGAGAAGAACTGGGGATTCATCCCCATGACCGACCACGAGATCGATCACCTCGCCGAGCAGTTCAAGCCGGTGGTGAATGCCGACCTCGTGCCCTTCGCCGAGAAGGACGGCGAGGTCATCGGCTTCGGCCTCGCGCTGCCCGACCTCAATCAGGTCTTCCAGCGGCATCGCTCCGGCCGGCTGACGCCGGCGGTGATCGCCGACCTCCTGCTCTCGCTCAAGTTCAAGCGGATCCGCCGGGCCAGGATCCTGCTGCTCGGCGTCATTCCGGAGCTGCGCGGCAAGGGCATCGATGCGATGCTCTACCACTGGATCTGGACCAAGTCGGCGGAGCACCAGATCTACTGGGGTGAGGCGGGCTGGATTCTCGAGGACAATCCGGCCATGAACGCCGGCCTCGAGAAGATGGAATTCTCCGTGTACAAGACCTATCGCCTCTACGACCGGCCGGTATGAAGGCGCTGGTCACCGGAGCAACGGGCTTCGTCGGCAGCCATCTCGCCGAAGCCCTGCTCCGCCGCGGTGCCGACGTCACCGCACTCGTCCGCTCCCCCGGCAAGGCCCAGCTCCTCAACGATCTCGGCATCCGTCAGGTCCGTGGCGACCTGCACTCCGCCGACGCCCTCCGCGCCGCCACGGCGGGACAGGATGTCATTTACCACGTCGCCGGGCTGGTGGCCGCCCGCGACGAGGCGGAGTTCCTGCGGGGCAACCGCGAAGGCACCGCCAGCCTGCTCGCCTCGCTCGGTGAGGCACGCCCCCGCCTCGTCCTGGTCTCGTCGATGGCCGCAGGCGGTCCGTCACCACGGGGTCGGCCCCTCACCGGCGCCGAGCCGCCCCAGCCAGTCACGATGTACGGCCGCAGCAAGCTCGCCGGGGAGGACGTCGTCCGGGCCAGCGGCCTCCCGTGGACGATCGTGCGACCGCCCATGGTGTACGGCCCCAGGGATACGGAGGTCCTCAAGGCCTTCCGGATCGCCCGCTCCGGACTCATTCCGGTGTTCGGGGACGGCACGCAGGAACTCTCCGCCGTCTACGGGCCAGACCTCGCGGAGGCGCTGATCGCGGCGGCCGAATCGGATGCCGCCGTCGGCAGGATCTACTACGCCTGCCATCCGGAGCGCTTTTCCAGCATGGAATTCGTCCGGGCGGTCGGAAATTCGTTAGGCAAGTCGGTCCGGGTGCTCACCCTGCCGGAGTGGGTGGCGCGGGGCGCCCTCGGGATCACCGGCACGGCGGCACGGCTGGCGGGCCAGGCGACGATCCTCACCGCCGACAAGGCCAACGAGTTCTTCCAGCCGGCATGGACCGGCGACCCGGCGCCGCTGATGCGGGACACCGGCTGGCGCCCGGCGCACGATCTGGCCTCCGGTCTCGCGGCGACGGCCCAGTGGTATCGACAGAGCGGCTGGCTCTGATCCGCCCCGCCGAGCGGATGCTCCTCGGCTATCTGGGCATCATTCTCCTCGTCAGTGTCGTTCGGCTGCCGCGCCAGCCGGCCATCGCCTGGGTGATCGCGGCGCATGGGCTCTGTGCGCTGCTCGTCTTCCTGGCCGCGCGTCCCGACCTGGGGCGGTTCGGCCGCACCATGCGCGAGATCTACCCGCTGCTGCTCCTCGGCGCGCTCTATCCGGCGCTCGACATCCTCAACAACTTCGGCGCGGTGCCGACCCACGATACCACGGTGCGGGGATGGGAGCTGGCCCTCTTCGGCGTCGAGCTGAGCCGCACCTGGTGGCAATCCGAGCCCAGCGTCCTGTGGAGCACCATCCTGCACGCCGCCTATTTCGCCTACTACCCTATCATCATCGGGCCGCTGCTCTACTTCGTCGCCCACGGAGAGCTCATCGCCGCGCGACGGACCACCCTCTGGGTCCTCGCCACCTTCCTGATCTGTTATCTGATCTTCCTCTTTTACCCGGTCGCGGGACCCTACTACGAGTTCCCCAGACCGGCGGCCTGGTTCACCGCGAACCTCCCCGCACGGCTGGTCTACGCGACGCTCGCGAAAGGCAGCGCCTACGGCGCCGCCTTCCCCTCCTCGCACGTGGCGGCGACGCTGGTCGCCACGGCCGCCGCCTTCGTCGGCTCACGACGAGTCGGCATGGTGCTGATCCTGCCCGCGCTCCTGCTCACGGCGGGGGTGGTCTACTGCCAGATGCATTACGGCGTGGATGCGCTCGCGGGGATCGTGCTCGGCGGGGTGGTGATGCTGGCGGGCTGGTGGTGGGAAATGCCGCGGGGGCCGGATCGCGCAGTGCGCGACCCGGCCCCCGGTGAGCCAGGCGGTACAGTTACTTGACGGTGATGACCCCGTGCATGCCGAACGGCATGTGCGGCGTGCAGAAGTAGTGGTAGTCACCAGCCGGGGCGCCCGCGAACGAAATCTCGTAGGCCTCGCCAACGCCGACCTTCATCGGACCGGCCAGGGGAGCCATCGTCTCCTTCATCGCCTTGCCGAGCACTTCAGCGGCGCCGGCCGGGATGCTGTCGGCGTGGAAGGCGACGTTGTGCGGCGGGCCGCTCTTCACGACGAACTTCACGATGTCACCGGTCTTGATGGTGAGGGTGGTCGGCGTGAACATCGCCTTCTTGCCGTCAAAGTCCATCGCGACTTCATGCGTCTCACCAGCGGGCGCCGGCGCAGCCGCCGGGGTCTCCGCCGGAGCAGCCGCGGGCGCAGCCGCCGGGGCGGCGGTCTGATCCGCAGGCTTCTGCTCTTCGCCACCCTTGCTGCCACAGGCCGCCAGGGCCAGGGACAGGGTCATGCCAGCCACCATCGTCATCGCGCGCATCGAGTACCGCCTCCGCTCACAGGAACAGGTAGGAGAGAACACCTTGTGAAAAGGTTCACAAACATACAGCCATGCGACCCAAATGGCGAGTGGGTCGGCAGGCGGGATTAGATTACTCAGGTGAACCTTCCGCCGCCATGTACCGCCCTCGGCTCCCAGTGCCAGGAACTGTCCGTCACTCTCCGGGTGGGCACCCTGGACGACGGCATCGACTCGGCCGATCACGAAGCCACCTGGCTCATCGGCCACACCGAGAACATCAGCTTCCGCCAGCTCCGTCGGGTCGGTATCGAGCTGCTCGTCGATGCCACACTCCATGTGCGCTGCCGCCATCTCAAGCCGGTCGGGAAGACGGCCCCGGGTGAAGGGCGGTGTGCCGTCCACGGGCATACCGGGCCGATGCCACCCCGGACCCGAGGCGCGGTCCAGCCCAGACGGCTCGGGGGCGACCGGTTTCTCGTCGTCGAGCACCACGAGCTCAGCGCCCTGGATCTCCCCTTCCCGCCGCGATCGCTCCCGGTCATCGACGAGGAACCGGCGGGGGAGAATCCCTGCTCGATCGCGCCCTGCTCTACCGCCGACCATACCCGGGGGAGCGCCTGCTGCCGGGATCTCCAGGTCGAAATCGTCTGCCCGAAAACGGACACCGCGCTCGAGGCCCTGGTGCGGTCCCGCCAGTCACCCTACCTCTGCAAGGTGAGCCGGGAGTCCGCGGACTCGCTCGAGGCGGAAATGATCTCCGCCTGCGGATTCCTGGACGACCCGGGCGAGAACTGCACCCTTCACGGCCGGAATCGCCCCGACACCCGGTCCGCAAAGCCGGATCTGTGCAACGCCTGGCCCGACGATGGAAAGGGGCTGCACCCCGGGTGCATCTTCTACGTACCTCCCGTGAAGGCCCGGAAGCGACAGTGACGGAACAGGCTGGCGCCAGCCATGTGTTGCCAGCCCCCTCCCGAACGTCGTAAGATCATCTGCCAAGCCGCTGTTCCCCTCATTGGCGGAGTCCGGACCGTCCCAGGCTGGGAGAATCCGATGGGCGACGAACTCGAAGAGCTGTACCGAACGACATATTCGACGGTCGTGCGATTCCTCTACCGGAAGGTATGGGACGCGGACCGCGCCCATGACCTCGCGCAGGAGGTGTTCATCCGCGCGATGAATCACAAGCCGGAGAAGCCCCGGGCGTGGCTGTTCGCCGTCGCGGCCAATCTCGCGCGAGACGAGGCGAGGGCCGCCGTGCGGCGGAAGCGGCACCTGACCCTGCTCAAGGATGATCCGATCACCCAGCCCTCCATGCCGCAGGCCGCGGACGAGGCGGTCGAGGACGACGAGCGGCAGGCAAAGGTCGACAGTGCGCTCGCCACCCTGACCAAGCGGGACCGTGAAGTGCTGCTGTTGTGGGACGCAGGAATGAGCTACCCCGAGATCGCGCAGCAGACCGGCCTGGCCGTCGGGGCCGTCGGCACCACGCTGGCCCGGGCCCGCAAGCGACTCGTTGATGCCTATGACCGGATGGAAAATGAGAACCGTGCGGCACATTCCTGAAGACGAGCTGCACTCCTATCTCGATCAGGCGCTGAGCCGTTCGCAGTGCGTCGAGATCGAGCGGCACCTGGCCGAGTGCCACGCCTGCCAGGCACTGCGCGATGACATCGCCGCGCTGCGCGACCGGACCACGGCACTCCTGGCCCGGGTCGGTCCGCCGACGATCGTCGCGCCCCCCTTCGCGGTGCTGCAGGCCCGGCATGCCGAGCGACGCGATCTCCTCGTGCGGAGGGTCGCCAATGGCGCGTGGGCGGCCAGCGTCATCGGAGCCGCGCTGCTCGGCTGGGCGATGAACCGGCCGAAGCCGGACACTCCCCAGCTCGCGCAGGCCATACCCGCCCCTACCATCTCCAGCCCGACCCAGGCACTCGCCACTCCACCAGCAGCCACCGTTCGCCCTGCGGGGCAAACCTCGAAGTCACCGCACCGGGCGCCGGCGACTCGCCTCGTCCGCATCCAGCGGGGCGGCACGGATTCCAGCTCCGGGTGGGGCTTTGCCAACGCGGTGGAGACCGATCCGTCGACCGTCGCCACGGCGCGCGCCGCGGATCCGGTATCGCTTTCACCGGTCTCCTACGAAGTGCCCGACTTCTCGGCCCAGCCGGTCTCCGCCGCCCCGGAACTCGCGGGACTCTGGCGCACGGTGGTGCCGGACAGCGTCGGCGGGATCCGTAGCGGCGACATCCCACTCGTCTCCGGGCTCTCGGTGGTGCAGATGCGGGTGCAGCCCGGCCATGGAGAGGGAGACGTCACTGCGGTGGACCAGGCGCTCGAATCGGGTGAACTCATCCGGACGATCGCCGGGCCGGCCGGCCGGGTGGGGGCGCTGGTGGACCAGAACAGCGAGCTCGACCCGCAGAAGGACGCCGCCGGTTCCCGGGTCACGGTGACCATTCGGCAGGGCGACCGCATGGTGGCGGTCACCGGCCCCTCGGAGGCGCTCGGGTCGCTGCTCTCCCGCGTGAACCGGCGCAGATACTAGACGGCGGCGACGCCGCCGGGCGAACGAGAGAGG
>JBGASX010000008.1:0-91552 GCA_044229445.1 Gemmatimonadales bacterium
CCTACGATGGTGGCGCGGCGGGTGGCAACGGGGCGACCGATCGGTCGCCCCTACCCCCCTACCACCGGCAGGCCACACTCCCCCAGGAGAATCCGGCGCCGAAGGCGGTCATGACGATCAGGTCGCCCGACTTCACCCTCCCTGAGCGCACGCACTCATCGAGCAGGATCGGGATCGTCGCGGCGGTGGTGTTGCCGTAGCGCTCGATGTTGTTGTACACCTGCGCGTCGCTGAGTCCGAGCTTCTTCTGCACCATCTCGGAGATCCGCAGATTGGCCTGGTGCGGCAGCAGCAGGCTGAGGTCCGCGGGCCCGAGCCCGATGCGGCCGAGCACCGCAGTCACCGATTCCGGCATCCGGGTGACGGCGTGACGGAAGACCTCCTTGCCATCCATCTGCAGGTAGTGCCGCTTCGCATCGATCTGCTCGTGGCTCACGCGCGGATGGTACATCGAGCCGGGGGAGTCGACCCAGAGCATCTCGGCGAACTCGCCGTCGGAGTGGAGATCGAAGGCGAGCAGTCCCCGGCTGTCGTCGTCCGACGGCGCCAGCACGACGGCGCCGGCGCCGTCGGCGAAGATTACCGCGGTGTTCCGTCCTTCGGTGGAGACATCCATCCCGGTGGACTGGATCTCCTCCCCGACGACGAGGATGTGGCGGAAGGTGCCGGTACGGATCCAGGCATCCGCCACCGAGAGACTATAGATGAAGCCGCTGCAGGCCTGGCGGATGTCGACGGCCGGAATCGTCGTGACGCCCAGGAGCCGCTGGAGGTAGACGCCGTTGCCGGGGATGAAGTGATCCGGGGACGAGGTGGCAAAGACGATGGCGTCGAGATCGCTCGGCTTGAGGCCGGCCATCTCGAGCGCGCGTTCGGCGGCCTTGAGCGCCAGCGCCGCGCCCGTCTCCCCTTCGACCGCCCAGTGCCGCTGCTGGATGCCGGTTCGCGTCCGGATCCACTCATCGGTGGTATCCATGACGCGCGAGAGGTCGTCGTTGGTGACGACCCGATCCGGCACGGCGAAGCCGGTGCCGATGATGCGGCTGGGACGCATGCGGAACTCCCCGGGGGTCTGCTGGTGGACTGGCGCCGGTAAGGTCGCCGTTGCGGGGGACGGGAGCAAGAGTGCGGCGGGAATTGGGAACGTGGCACCGGCAATGGGGTCACACACCCATGTCGATACCCGCATTGATCGGTTGGATTCTGGTTTCGTTCTCCGCCGCCGCCGTCGGCGGCTACGCCGCCCGCCCCGGCGCCTGGTACGCCGCGATCAACAAGCCGAGCTGGAACCCGCCCAACTGGGTGTTCGGGCCGGTCTGGTCGCTGCTCTTCATCATGATGGGGGTCGCGGCCTGGCTGGTCTGGTCCCGCCGCGGCGAGGCACCGGTACGCACGGCGCTGACGCTCTTCATCGTGCAGCTCGTCTTCAACGCCCTCTGGTCGTGGCTCTTCTTCGGCTGGCACATGCTGGGGGCGGCGTTTGCGGAGGTGGTGGTCTTCTGGGTCGTCATCCTGCTCACCGCGGTCGCCTTCTGGCGGGTGGTGCCGCTCGCCGGGTTCCTCCTCGTGCCCTACCTGATCTGGGTCGGATTCGCTTCGTTTCTCACCTACACTATCTGGCGGCTGAACCGGTGATCGATCTTCCCGACTCCCCCGATCCTCTCGATGAGGATTTCCCCCTGGGCGACGGCGTGGCCGACCTCGAGGCGGAGGTCGCCTGCCCCTACTGCGGCGAGAGCTGCAGCATCGCCCTCGACCCGGGCAGCGGCGTGTCCCAGCAGTATGTCGAGGATTGTCCCGTCTGCTGCCAGCCGTGGCGGGTGCAGGTGCACTACCACGAGGACGGGACCGCGGACGTCGAGGTGACCGAGGAGTAGCGGTCGGCGCCGCTAGCGGCGGATCTGGTAGGCCAGCTTCACGAAGAAGCCGTCGCTCGAGCGCTGCATTCTCCGGAAGCTGAACGGGCTGACGTCGTCGAGCGACGAGCCGTAGCCGAGGAAGGCGACGGTGCCGGTGGTCGGCTCGAAGGAGATGAGCCAGTCGAGGCGCAGCCGGTTCGAGGCCTGTGGTGCCGACGGCGTCCCGCCCACGACCAGCGAATCGCCGGTCCGCGCATCCTCGAGCGCCGCCTGCCGCTGCGAGACGTATTCCCCCACTACCCGGAAAAAGAGGCTGCGGTTCGGCTGGTACTCCAGCTTGACCCGCGGAATGATCGTGCGCGCGAACTCCGACCCGTCGCGGTCGCGGGTGATGCGCGAATAGGTGTTCGACGCCGTCAGCCGGATGGAGCCGGTGGGGCGGAGCGAGAGGCTGGCCGTGATCCGGGTCTCGTATCCGCGCGAGCCTTCGGCAAAGATGGCGCCCCGGCTCCGGGCCACCTTGGCGGTGGCGTTCATCGTCTGCCACGTCGGAGTGGTCACGCTGCCGGAGAAGGAGAAGCCGTTGCTGACGCCCGGGAGCGCCTTGTACGGACTCAGGATACCGCCCTGCGTGGTCTGGTAGCTCGAGTAGCTCGCGGGATCGAAGTCGACGAAGTGATGCTCGCCATGCGCCGACGCCCGCCATCCGCCGCGCAGGCTGAGGCTGGCATCGGCGCTCTCGGTGCCTTCGATGTCGTGAGAGAAGAGGCCGCCGTACTGCCAGATCCGCTCGGCGCCGCCGAAGGTGGTGAACTGCTCGATCCAGGCGCCGCGGGCGCCGTAGAACGAGAGCCGGTTGAAGGCGCGGCCCAGGACGACGTCGTTGCGCGGGACGAAGCCGCTCTGCGCGCTGAAGTCCTCGCCGATGCCGGTGAGTTTGTAGTTGAAGCCCCAGCTTCGGCCGGTGCGATCGTACTCGGCCTCCCAGAGCGGGCTCGATCGGGTGGGGGCACCGCTGGCGTCCCGGGTCCAGGAGCCGCCGAGCTGGCCGGCGACGTAGTACAGCTTGCCGAAGACGATGCGCGCATCGCCGGCGATCACCCGGTTGAAGGCCCCATCCTGGTCGCGCGTGGTGACGACGAGCCCCGCGGTGGAGTTGCTGCCGATGTCGCGCCGGGCGCGGGTCAGCGTGAAGAAGGCGTTGGCGCCCTTCTGCTCGTCGATCGCCACGAGGTTGGCGAGGTTGGTCCGGCCGAACTTGGTGGTGACCTTGCCGCCGACCAGCGGGTTCACGATCTGCCGGGTGTAGATGAGCTGGTTGGGGCCCGCGAAGAGCTCGATTCCCTCGAGGAAGAAGGGCCGCTTCTCGGGGAAGAAGAGCGCGAAGCGCTCGTTCACCGTCACCAGGCTCGCATCCGACTCGATCTGGCTGAAGTCGGGGTTGTAGGTCGCGTCCACCGACAGGTTGCTGCTCAGGCCCAGCCGCAGGTTGACGCCGGCGCTCGGCGACAAATCCTCGCGGGAGAAGCTGCCGTTCGTATTGCGCTGGCCGTTGGCCTGCGCGGTGACGAAGGGCTGGATCTCGGTGGTGATCCCGCGCTGCAGGTCGTGGAGGCCGGTCATCGTGCCGGCCTGCAGCAGGAAGCTCGCGTTGGCGCGGCGGGTGTCGGTCCAGGTGTCGTCGTAGCCGGTGCGCTGCACCCGGCGCTGCACGTTGATCCCCCAGGTCTGCGCGCCGTTGCCGGGATAGCGCAGGCTCTTGAACGGAATCCGGATCTCGACGACGTACCCCGAGTCGGTGACCTGGCCCTTCGACTGCCAGAGGAAGTCGGGGTTCTTGTCGGTCGTGCCGCCCTGCAGCGAACCGGCGGTGAAGCCGCCCTCGCTCCGCACGCCATCCTCCTGCACGCCGAGCGGATTGACGGTGAAGAAGAAGGCGCGGCGCCGGTCGTTGAAGGTGTCGAGGTAGAGCGTCACCCGGTCATCGGCATCGAGGTTGTCGCGATCGGCGACGGTGGCCCGGATCGACTGCGCCAGACTGTCGTGGGCGATGATGCCGAAGTACACCGCGTTCGGCGCGTACCAGACGCGTACCTCGGTCTCCTCTTCGGCGAGCCGCCCGTCCACCGGCTGGTACTGATGGAATCCGGTGAGCCGCGCGGCCTGCTGCCACACCGGTTCGTCGAGGCGGCCGTCGATGACGACTTCGCTCTCGATGCGGGGGATGCTGACGGTGGGAGGCGACGCGACGGTGTCCTGCGCCTGCAGGGCGACGAGAAGGGCGAGAATCATGGGCGACAATCTAGGGGGCGGTGCGCGGATGGGTAGGGCGGGGGCCCGCACGGTGTACGCGCGCACGGCCGTGCGCGCCCACGCCGTGCGGGCCAACCGCCGTGCGGGCCCACGGCCGTGTGCGCCTACTCGTATCGCAACGCGACGATTGGATCGAGCTTGGCGGCGCGGCTGGCGGGCCAGATCCCGAAGATCAGGCCGATGGCCGCGCTGGTGCCGAAGGCCACCAGGATGCTCTGCGTCGAGACCAGGGTGTTCCACCCATTGGCCTTCGCGAGGAGCCCTGTGATCCAGACGCCGAGTCCGATGCCGGTGGCGCCGCCCGCGAGGCAGAGCACGAGCGCCTCGACCAGGAACTGGAACATGATGTTGACCCGGGTCGCGCCGAGCGCCTTGCGGACGCCGATCTCGCGGGTCCGCTCGGTCACCGAGACCAGCATGATGTTCATGATGCCGATGCCGCCGACCACGAGACTGACCGCCGCGATGCTCGCGAGCAGGGTGGTGAAGATCTGGGTCGTCGCCTGCTGGGTCGCGAGGATGTCCTGGGCGTTCCGGATCATGAAGTCGTTCTCGCCGCCGGGCCGGATCTTGTGCTGCTTCCGGATCACCCGCTCGATGTCGACCATGACCTGCTCGATCGGGACGCTGTCCTTGCCTTCGACGCTGATCTGCCGCAGCCGGTCGGTGCCGAAGACGCGGTAGCGCGCGGTGTTGAGCGGGATGACGATCAGCTCGTCG
The DNA here is from genome assembly GCA_044229445.1 of Gemmatimonadales bacterium. Classification (GTDB taxonomy): domain Bacteria; phylum Gemmatimonadota; class Gemmatimonadetes; order Gemmatimonadales; family GWC2-71-9; genus JADJOM01. The sequence continues at coordinate 4,893 of JBGASX010000008.1, forward strand.
GGGTCCTGGAACGAGTTGCTGGCCCCCTTCGGCGCCAGCACGCCGATGATCTCGAAGGGAATGCTCCGGATCAGGATGGTCTGGTGGATGAGCGCGGCCGGGTTGGTGCCGAGTTCGTCCGGAATCGAGGCGCCGAGGACGGCGTACCGCTCCCGGGCCTCGTCGTCACCGGCGGTGAAGAACCGGCCATATGCGAGGGTGTAGCGCTTCACATCCGGCCAGTTGGCGGTCGACCCGGAGATCGAGGTGTTGATGTTCTTCCCGGCGTATTTCACCTGCTGCTGGGTCTGCAGCTCCGGCACGACCGACTTGAAGAGCGTGCCATCTTTCTGCAGCGCGACGGCGTCGTCGGCGAGCAGGCTCACCCGGATGTTCGAGGCGATGCCCCGGTTCATCATCTGGCCGGGGTAGATCGACAGGACCCCGGCGCCCATCGCCTTGATCTGCTCGTCGACGGCCTTCTGGGCGCCGGCACCGAGCGCCACCATCGTGATCACCGCGCCGACCCCGATGATGATGCCCAGCGCCGTCAGCAGGGAACGGAGCGCGTTGGCGCGGATCGACTGCAGCGCCACCATCAGGATCTCACCGATCTGCATGGCTCACGGCCTCGCGGAAGGTGTGGACGACGCCTTGCTGCCCGAGTTGGCGCTCATGCCGGGAATCCCGCCGCCGCCGGTCATCCGCGTCATCCGGTCGTTGAAGTCCTTCTGCTGCGCGATCAGGCTCGCGCTCGGCAGGATCAGGACGGAATCCTGCGGGGTCAGGCCGCTGGTGACCTCGCTGTAGTCGAGGTCGGTCAGCCCGGTCGTGATGTTGACCGCGTACGGCTTCCCCTGGCGCTTCACGAAGACGATGTACTTGCCCCCGAAGCGCGGATCGCTGCTCTGGCGGCGCATGCCCCCGCCGCCCCCGCCCCCGCCACCACCACCGCCGCCGCCCATCCCCTGGAACACCTGGCGGAGAATCGCGCGCTCCTCCGGCGTCGGGTCTTCACCGCTCATCCGCTTGCGGAAGATCGCCTTCACCTGGTCCTCGGTGACGCCGGGCGGCAGCGTGACGGTGTTGCCATTGGGCAGCGTCATCGTGTTGCCCGCGGGCTTCGCGGCCGTCGCCGCGACCCGGGTCTTCACCGCGGTATCGCCGGCCGGCTTGGGCTCGCTGGTGGCGAGCTGCGCCTTCACGTCGGCGTCGGTGATGCCCATGAGTTCAGCGGCGCTGCTCACGTCGCGCTGGGTCCGGAGCGCGCCCACCGGGATCGCGAGCACGCTGTCGCGCCTGCCGACGTGCACCTCGACATCGGAGTTCATGCCCGGCTTGAGGAGCCCCTCGCGGTTCTCGATGCGCACCAGCACCGGGAACATCGTGACGTTCTGCTGGATCGTGGCCTGGGGCTCGATCTTGAGCACCTGGCCGTCGAAGGGCCGGTTCGGATAGGCGTTCACCGTGACGGTGGCGCGGAGGCCCGGCTGGATCTTCCCGATGTCGGTCTCGTCCACCAGGGTGCTGACCTGCACCCGGTTGAGGTCCGCCATCTTGAGGAGCACCGTGCCGCCGCCGACCGTGCTGATCGGCGAGGAGATGACCTGGCCGCGCTCGACATCGAGCTCGACGATGGTCCCGGTGATCGGGGCGCGGACGTCGGTCTGGTCGAGGGTGATCTGCGCGTTCTGCAGGTTCACCTGCGCCGTGACCACGCCGGCCTTGGCCGTCGCGTAGTCGAGGACGGCCTGATCGTATTCGGTCTGGGTGATCGACTGCGACTTGAGCAGCGTCTCCGACCGATCCTTCTGGGTCTGCGCGTTCACCAGCCGGGCCTTGGCCACCTCGAGCTGCGAGGTGGCCTGGTCGACGTTGTTCTTCGGGATGCGCGGATCGATCCGCACCATCAGCTCGCCGGCGTGCACCACCTGGCCGGTCTCGACCCGCACCTGCAGCACCTCACCCGAGGCCTGCGACTTCACTTCGACCAGCGTATCGGGCTGGATGGTCCCGTTCGCGCGGGCGGACACCACGATGTCCCGGCGTTCGACCGGAACCGCCTGGTAGACCTGGCGCTTGGGCGCCGCCGGCTTGGCGCAGGCGGCGAGACAGAGGACCAGCAGAGGCAGCTTCTTCGACACTTAGTTCCTCGGAGTCAGGAAGTCACGCTCGACCTTGCCGTCGAGCAGGTGGACCTGCCGCTCGGCGTGCGCGGCGATATCGTGTTCGTGAGTGACCAGGACGATGGTCTGATTCTGGTTATGCAGTTCCCGGAACAGCGCCATGATTTCGGTGCTGGTCGTGGAGTCGAGGTTGCCCGTCGGTTCGTCAGCGAGCAGGATGCTGGGCCGGTTCACCAGCGCGCGGGCGATCGCGACGCGCTGCCGCTGGCCGCCGGAGAGCTCGTTCGGCCGGTGATCCATCCGGTTCTGCAGCCCGACGCGGGTGAGCGCCTCGGTGGCGCGCTCCCGGCGCTCCTTGCTGCCCACCCCGGCGTAGACCAGCGGCAGCTCCACGTTGTGGAGCGCGTCGGCGCGCGGCAGCAGGTTGAAGGTCTGGAAGACGAAGCCGATCTCGCGGTTGCGGATCCGGGCGAGTTCGTCGTCGTTGAGCTCCGAGACCCGGAACCCGTTGAGCCAGTACTCGCCCTTGCTCGGGGTGTCGAGGCAGCCGATCAGGTTCATCAGGGTGGACTTGCCCGACCCCGAGGGCCCCATGATCGCCACGAACTCGTTGCGCCGGATCGTGACGTCGACGCCGCGCAGCGCCCGCACGATTTCGCCGCCCATGTCGTACTCGCGCTCGATGTTCCGGGTGACGATGACCGCATCCCGCGGGACATCGGCGGGCAGCTGGGCCATCCGTTCTTCAGTCGTCGACAGTGAGCTCATAGATGGCGTCCGATGAGGGCTTCGATTTGGGCTTTCGCCTTGAGGTAGTCGAACCGGGCGTTCACCGCGTCCACCTGCGCCTGGGCCAGCGCGGACTGGGAGGTCAGCACGTCCAGAATCGTGGCGGCCCCGACGCGGTAGCGCTCCTGCACCACGCGGAGATCCTCGCCCGCCGCCTCGACGCTGGTCCGGGTGATGTCGATGCGGACCTTCGCCGCCTCGAGGGCCGCGGCCTGCGTGGTCACCGCGGCCTGCACCTGGCGCCGGGTGTCGGCGGCGGTCGCCTCGGCCGCTTCCGCATTGGAGGTCCGGGTGACGATGGTCTGCTCGCGCTGGAACTTGTTGAAGATCGGCCAGCTGAGGCCGAGGGCGAGCGAGCGCCGCGCGAAGAGCTGGTAGTCGTTGGCGGTCTGATTGGAGCCGCTCCAGTTCGCCGAACCGGAGAGCGCGAGCGTCGGCCAGTACGCCGCCTTGGCCGAGGACACCTGCGCCCGGGCGGCGGCGGCGGAGGCCGCGGCGGCCTGCACCGACGGCGAGTTGGCCAGCGCCTCCTGCTGCAGTTCGGCGGTGTCCACCGCGGCCGTGAAGCTGTAGTAGGCGGAGTCGTCGGTCGCGGCGACGCGGCCATCGAGGCCGAGCGTCCGCCCGAGCGTGGCCTGGGTGGCCGCGACGTTGCTCTGCGCCGAGACCAGTGCCAGCTGCGCGGTCCCCAGGTTCACCAGCGAACGAAGCGAGTCGGAGCGCGTCGCCGAGCCGACATGCAGCTTCGCGACGGAGAGCTTGAGCTGCTCCTCGGCCTGGGTCACGCTCGCCTCGCGCACCCGCACCAGCTGCTGGGCCGCGAGCACGTCGAAGAACTGTTGCGTCGCCGTGAGGGCCGCCTGCGACTCCGCATCGGTCAGCGAGGCGTCCGCCGCCGTCCGGGTGGCCTTCGCGGCACGGCTGTCGGCGCCGCGGCGGAAGCCGGTGAAGATGTCGATGCTCGACGTCAGGCCGAAGTTCACGTTGTTGGTGCTGCCCGACTGGACGCTGCCTGACGAGGAGTTGGTCGTCGGGCGCTCGGAGTAGTCGCGGCTCCCCGACGTGGTGGCGTTCAGGCTGGGCAGGTAGGCGCCGGTGGCGGAGCGGACCTGCGCGCGGGCGTTGCGGGCCGAGCCCTGCGCCTGGACCACGGAGGGCTGGGCGTGCTGGGCGAGGCGGATCGCCTCATCCAGCGTCACGGCCGGCGTCTGGGCCGAGGCGCCCCGGGGCGCGAGGCTCAGCAGGAGGAGCAGGGCGAGCGGGGCGCACGTCCGTGCGCGGTGAGGCCGGAAGACGGTCATCGGTCGGTCGAATCCTTTTTCGTTGCACGCCGCTCGGCGTCGAGCCGGGCGGTGACTTCGGCGTAGCGCGTCAGTTGTTCGGGGGTGAGCTGCACCCGGACTTCGGCTCGGATGGTGTCGCGCATCTGGTCGAGCCGGGTATTCACTTCGCCCCAGATGGAATCCATGTCGCCACGGTGGCGGTGGAGAATCGCCTTCACGCTGTCGCGCTGGGCGCCGTTCAGCTTGAGCTCGCGGTCGAGGAGCTCCACGTACCAGTCACCACCCCGGCGCTGCCCGCCGCCGGGGCCGTGCCGCTCGTGCATCGCCCGCACGGTGAGGGCGCTGCCCACGGCACCGCCCGCCACCGCGGCGAGGCAGAGCAGCAGACCGGCCTTCCATGTACTGCTGATCATTCCATGTCTCTCCGGTTACCTGGCGCCGCCGAGCACCACGGACATGAGGGCGTCGCTGCTGGTCGGCTGGTCGCCGGTCGCGATCTCGGTGGCCTCACCTGCGGGAGCCAGTCGCGTCTCCTGCAGTACCACCCAGTACCCCAGCGCCGCCGCGAGCATGAGCACCGCCGCGATGCCGGGTCGCGCCCACCGCGCCAGCGTCTCCCACTGACTCGTCACCAGCGGGAGGCGGGCACGCACCCGCGCCGCGAAGGCCGCGTCGTCGCCCGCATCGAGGCAGTCGCGCAGCCGGGCACCGAGGACCGGGTCCGGCCGCGAATCGAAGGGATCGATGCTCGTCATGGCTGCTCCTCTGACTCGCCCAGGACAGTGCGCAGCTTGCGCCGCGCATGAAACACTTCGGATCGAGCCGTTCCTTCCGGTATGCCCAGCAGCAGGCCGATCTCGGCGTGCGCATAGCCTTCAACTTCAAACAGCACCAGCGCCAGGCGCTGACGCTCCGGCAGTCCGGCGAGTGCGTCGTTCAGCCGCCGACGGAGATCCGCCTGCTCCGTGACCGCCGCTGGTGAGGCACCCGCGCCCGGCAGACTCTCCGGAATCGCATCGGTCCGGCGAATGACACGGCGGCGGTGCAGATCCCGCGCGGCATTGATGGCGATCTGGCCAAGCCAGGGCTGAAACGGGCGGGCGGGATCGAATCGTTCCCGTGCGCGCCAGGCCGAGAAGAACGCATCCTGCGCGGCATCGTCGGCGTCCTCCCGATCGTGCAACACCGCGCGGGTGAGCCGGCGGACGAATCCCGCGTGCGTCTCCACCAGCACCCCGAAGGCCTCGGCGTCGCCATCACGGGCCCTCCGAATCAGTTCTCCCTCGGTCACAGGCTAGTACGCGCCCCGCCGCGGATTCGTTGAGCGTCCGTTCGGGGGAGAAGTCCTGCCCCAGGCAGCCAGCCGTCTCGCGTCATCGACGAGTCACCAGTCCCGAGCCGTGCATGAGATAAGGAACTCCTCAGCCTATAAGAGTAGCCCTGCACCGGGATTCGCGGACCCGGTGCGAGGCGCTCGCTGTACCGTGGCAGCGCAGGGTGGATCGAATCGTCACGCCGCCTCGGCCGGGGCCGTGATCCGGGAGCGGCGGGGAAGTTCTTGTGGCCAGAGCGGATAGCACCGGAGCCGCTGCCGGTTCCGATGAAGAACGGGACTTGCCCCTGTGTGAGCGACGCGAGGCTCCGCTGCACCGACCCCGCGACGGTGATTCCCACCCTTGGATGCTCCGGAGGCGGCGATGGCGTCAAGAGCTTGTGTCGCGACAGCTTCTCGTGGAGCCCTCTCGCGGCTCGAGTCGGGCCTGATCGTTTTGGTACAGGTGGTACGAATCATACCGCCCGCGAGTTTGGAGCTGGCGGGGACTGTTTGCGTAAGGCGCTACCGGTGAATGGGTTAGCGCTTTCGAGCCGAGCGGCAGATGCCGGTCTGTTTCCTGCGCATGGCAGGGGCGACACCCGTCGTCCTCCCGCTCAGCTCCGAGGTTCCGTGTCCGGACCATCCGCCGCGCTCACAGTTGTACCGATGAGCGACTCCTTCTCCACGATCTGGCCGGGGCTCGCCGCCGACTGCGGGCTGGAGCTCGTGGTCAGTCCCCAGCCGACGGCGGTGCAGGGCGGGATCGTGGCGGTGGTCGCCGCCGGGGTCGAGGATTCGATCGGCAGCATCCTGGCGCAACTCCCCACGGGGGCGGCCTCCACGGCGGTGATTGCCTCGGTGGCGGACTACCGGGTCGCGATCGCCGCGGTGCGGGCGGGGGCCTCGGAGTACTTCGCACTGCCGCAGGATCTTCCCCTCCTCAAGGCCTGGCTCCGGGACCAGGCGGACCGGGCCAGCACCGCGCGATCGACCGCGACCTTCGCCTCACGCGAGGCTGCGAAGTATCAGTTCGACGGCATCCTCGGGCAGAGTCCCGCGCTTCGTGAGACGCTCGAGCGCGCCGCGCGCATCATTCCCCACGGCGCCGTCACGGTGCTGATCAACGGCGAGACCGGGACCGGCAAGGAGCTCCTCGCGCGCGCGATCCACTACAACGGCCCGAGGAAGAAGGCGCCGTTCGTCGACGTGAACTGCGCCGCAATTCCCGAGAACCTGCTGGAGAGCGAACTCTTCGGGCACGAGAAGGGGGCGTTCACCGATGCCGGTGCCGCCAAGCCCGGCCTGTTCGAGATCGCCAATGGCGGGACGATCTTCCTCGACGAAATCGGGCACCTCTCGCTCTCGCTGCAGGGGAAGCTCCTCCGCGTGCTGGAGCAGCGCGAGATCCGGCGCGTCGGCGGGACGTCGAACATCGCCGTGGATGTGCGGGTGATCGCCGCCACGCATGTGGACCTCGCCGACGCCTCGAAGCAGGGCCAGTTCCGCGAAGACCTCTACTACCGGCTCAACGTCGTCGGCCTCCGGCTCCCGGCGCTCCGCGAGCGTACCGGCGATCTGCTCCCGCTGGCGGCGAGCTTCCTCACCCGCTTCGCGGGGGAGTACGGCCTGCCGGTTCCCACGCTCTCGAGCGATGCCGAACGCCGGCTCCAGGCGCATCCGTGGAGCGGCAATATCCGCGAACTCCGCAATGTGCTCGAGCGGGCGATCCTGCTCGCGACCGGGCAGCGGCTCGAGGCGGCGGATCTCGGTCTCGACAGCCACCGCCCGATGCAGTCCGGTGATGGCGTGCCGTTCCCCGCATCCATGTCCGACATCACCCGCGCGGCGGCGCACTCGATGACCCGCCTCTGCGATGGCAACAAGAGCGAGGCGGCCCGGCGGCTGGGCATCTCGCGCACCCGTCTGTTGCGCCTGCTGGCGGCCCGTGGCCGTCGCCCTGCGTCCGTTCAGGAGGAAGTCTGATGCGTCTCCGCGCCTGCGTGCTCGTCACCCTCGCCGTGCTGCTCGGCTGCGGCGCCGATCCCGGTGCCGCCGGCAACCCCGGCACGGGTGGGTCGGACTCGACCCTCGCCCAGGACAGCCTGCACTTCCTGAATGCCTCACTCAGCGCTCCCCCACTCGCGGACCGGCAGGTGAGCTTCTGGGCGGTGCGCGGGCAGAATCGCGAGATCCGGCTGATGTACCGGCCGGCGAGCGGTCAGACCGACTCCGTGGAGTTTGCCCGCTTCCGGGTGGACGATCGCACGCTGGTGACGGATTCGGCGGGGCAGCCGATCGCACAGGGCGATTCGCTGCTGATCACGCTGAGCATCATCGACTCGCTGCACCTGGTCACCGAGTTCCAGCCGAGCGGCCTGGTCTTCAACCCGTCGCGGCCCGCGCGGCTCTGGCTCAAGTTCGGCGAGGCGGACCCGGACCTGAACCACGACGGCTCGGTCACGGCCGCGGATACGGCGCTGATCGCCAGCCTGAGCATCTGGAAGCAGGAACACCCGAACGACACGCACTGGCAGCTCGTGCCGAGCACGCTCAACATGGGCGAACTCGAAGTCGAGGCCGATATCCTCGGGTTCACCCGGTTCGCCGTCGCGTACTGAGATCGACGCTGATGTCTTCCGTCGCTACCCGCTTCGAACTGGCGCAGACCCTCGCGACCGATGGCGCGTGGGGGGCGGTGCGCGACCTCCTGCTGCCGACACCGGCGGAGGCGCGTGTGCCGGAGCTGGTGCTGCTGCTGGCGGAAGCCAGCCTGCGCACCGGGTTCCTGGCCGAGGGGCGGGCGCTGCTCGAGCCGGTCGTGCCGCTGCTCGCCCAGCAGGGGAACACGCCGGCGCGCCGGCGGGCGGTGAACATGCTGGGCGCGTCGGCCTTCGAGCTGGGGCTGATGGCGCCGGCGGAGCAGCGCTTCCAGGAGGCGCTGGCGCTCGGGAACGCCGGCGACGACCTCCTCACCGTCGGCCGGGCGACGAACAACCTCGGCATGATCGCGCACATCCGCGGGGCGTACGATCAGGCGCTGTCGCTCTATCAGCTCGCGGTGCCGGCCTACCAGCGGCTCGGCGCCAGCGCCGGACTCGCGGAGACTCATCACAACATGGCGCTCGCGCTGCGCGAGCTGCGGCAGCTCGATCTCGCCGACAAGCAGGAGCGGCGGGCGATCGAGTACGCACGTGAGGCGGGGAACAAGCGGCTGCTGGCGATGGCGCAGGTGGGGCGGGCCGAACTCTCGCTCCGCCGGGGCGAGGCCGCCGTGGCGGAGGCGGGAGCCCAGCTCGGCGCGCTCGAATATTCGAGGATTCCCGATCACCTCGGTGAGGCCGACGCCCTCCGCATCACGGGCGCGGCGCGCACGGCACTCGGCGCGCTGGCGGGCGCCCGCGAGGCGCTCGACCGCGCGGTGGCGCTGGCGCACGAGCATGGCAGCGCACTGATCGAGGCGGAATCGCGCGAGGCACGCGCCCGGCTCTCGGCCCTGATTCAGGACTGGTCGGCGCTCAAGATCGATGCGGAGCTGGCGCTCTCGCTGCTGGAGCAGCTCGGTGCGGTGGATGACCGGGCCGCGCTCAGCCGCTGGTACCGGGAGGTCGTACCGGCCTGATCGGAGGCGCGCGGGGAATCCCGTTGCGCCGGAGGAAGTGGAAGGCGCCGGAGCGCCTCACACCGCTAGGCCGAATCCCGCCGCCGCCAGACCTGCAGTCCCGACGCCAGCGCGATCCAGAGGCAGATGGCGCCGAAGACGTAGCCCATGATCTTGGGCAACCCGAGGAAGAGCACCCCCAGCACCAGCAGGCCGAGACTGATCGGCCCCACGACGGAGCGGAAGGCGCCGGTCATGAGCCGGCGGGCGGCGACCACGGTCCGGGCGCGGAGTTCGCGCGCGCCGCGCCGGCGGGGAAACTCCTGCGCGCCGCGCCGCTCGAGTCGCGACGGGATCACCCGCTGCAGCCCGACCGGCGCCTTCCGCTTCTGCCGCACCACCTCCACGCTGTCGCCGATGTCCCGCCGGAACTGGTGCTCGAGTGCGCGGGCGAGCGTCTGGTCCTCGATGACGACGTCGAGCTCGAAGTTCCCGCTCAGGCTCGAGGCGTTGATGTTGCTGGTCCCGATCCGCACCCAGCGGCCGTCCGCGACCATCGTCTTGGCGTGGATCATCGGGCCGTTCCACTCGAAGATCCGGATGCCGGCCCGGAGCAGGTCGCGATACCCGATGCGGGTGAGGTTGCGGAGCAGCGGCACGTCGCTCGAGCCCGGCACCAGGATCCGGATGTCGACGCCGTCCTTCTCCGCGAGCGCCAGCACCTCGAAGAGCCGCTGCGGCGGAATGAGGTAGGCGTCCACGATCCAGAGGCGGCGGCGACACCCCGCGGCGAGGTATTCGAGCACCCGGTAGGCGCGCTCCTTCCCCGGTTCACCCACCACCACGCGGACGGCGGCTTCCCCGGCCGGGGGAACGTCGACGGCCCGCTCCTCGTCAGGCAGCGCCGCACCGGTGAGCGCCCAGATCCGGGCGAAGGCGAGATCGAGCGCATGGCTCGCGGGACCCTCGATGAGGGCGGCGGTGTCGCGCCACGGCGGGATGTTCATCGCGGCGTTGCCGGCCCACTCGTCGGCGATGCACAGACCGCCGACCACCGCCAGGCTGCCATCGGCCACCACCAGCTTGCGGTGGTCGCGCGAGATCATCCGCAGCGGGCGGAAGAGCGACGGCGGGCCGAACGCCCGCACCTCGCAGCCTGCCTCCCGGAGGAAGCGCCAGAACTTCCGTCCCGTGCCCACCGAACCGAGCCAGTCGTAGAGCACCCGCACCGCGATGCCGTCGTGCGCCCGCGCCGCGAGCGCCTCGGCGAAGCGCCAGCCGGTCGGGTCGTCGCGAATGATGTAGTTCTCGAAATGGATGAAGCGGGTTGCGCGGGCGATCACGTCCAGCATCGCGGCCAGCGCGTCCGCGTCCTGCAGCAGGGAGACCCGGTTGCCCGGAATGGGCCGTGCAGCGGCGGCGCGGTCGATCGCGCGCTGCCCGACCGGCCGCGCGGTCGTCGAGACCCGGGCCCGGTGCTCCACCGGATCGGTCACGGCGCGCCGAGGCCGAGGGTCTGTTCCACGGGGCGAAGGGCGCCGAGCACGAAACCGATGTGCTCCTCGAGGGGCACGCCGAGTTCCTCGGCTCCGAGCAGGACATCCTCGCGACTGACGCCGCGGGCGAATCCCTTGTCCTTGAGCTTCTTCTTCACGCTCGAGACCTCGAGATCCATGAGACTCTTCGTCGGGCGCACGAGGGCGCAGGCGACCAGGAAGCCGCAGAGTTCATCGACCGCGAAGAGCGCGCGGGCGACGGGCGTGTCCCGCGGCACGCCGCAATAGGTGGCGTGGCCGAGGATGGCGCGCTGCAGGTGCTCCGGAAATCCCTGCGCCGCGAGAATGCGGACCCCTTCGGCGGGATGCTCCTCGGTGGCGGAGTGCGCGGCGTTGGGGAAGCGCTCGTAGTCGAAGTCGTGCAGCAGTCCCACCAGTCCCCATTCGTCGGGGTCGGCACCCTCTTTCACCGCCATCGCGCGCATCGCGGCCTCGACGGCGTACATGTGCTTCCGGAGCGCGTCGGAGGGAGTGTACTCGTGCATCAGGGCGAGGGCGCGGTCGCGGGTCCAGGTCATCGTGGGGCGGGGTGAGGGTTGGAGTCGAATATAGCCCCGGGTGCAGCGCCGTCCGGGACGGGATGTGGAACGGCCCCCCGTGCATTGCACGGGGGGCCGTCCATCATCGGGCCGTCGAGGCCCTGACGCTTACGGTGCGGCCGGGCAGCTCACCGTCCCGCAGACCGGGACCGGGAGACTGGTGCCGTACTTCTGATTGATGGCCGAGGCCATGCTGTCCGCGATGATGCGGTGCGCGAGTGAACTCGGGTGAATGCCGTCGAGCGAGAAGAGCGTGCCGAAGGTGATCGGTCCGGCCGGGAGGGTGCTGACATCCGGGAACGGAAGGATCGCGCCGGGGATGTTCGCCCGTGCGTCCTGCAGGATGGCGTTCATGTCGACGAGCGCCCAGCCGTGGGCGTTCGCGACTGACGCGATGTGGGCGTTGAAGCCCGCCACGGCCGTCGCCATCGCCGCAACCTCGGCGCCGCTGATCACCTCGGGAGCCACGGTGCAGTCGATCTGCTGTGGCTGGCCCTGCAGCGCCGCGCCCAGCTTCGTCAGGGCCACGGGCCACGGGATGAGCGTGGTCGTGCCGAGGCCGAGCGGAGAGCAGTTGGCGTTCACGGTGAAGGTCGGGACACCCGCGAGCAGCGGGTTCTGCGGCGGGAATGGCGCGGGGCAGCCACCGTTCTTGGCGCAGTAGTAGATCGCCGCCAGCGAGGCGTACGGAATCGTGGTGACGTCCGGAACGTTGGCGAGGACGACCTTGGCTCCGGTCGCCGCGATCACGTTCGCCACGCTGTCATAGGCCGTGTTGAACGCGGCCGCGGAGGTGATCTGCGTCGTATCGCCGGCGTTGGTGCTCGAGATGAGCGCGCCGAGGACATCGTTCGCCCCGATCCAGAGGGACACGAAGGTCGGGTTGATCGCCTTGGCCATCTCCAGCTCGGTGCGTCCACCGAGGAAGATGGTCTTGAGCGGATCGAAGTTCGAGGCGGGGGTCCCGAAGTTGGTGAAGAGATTCGCCACCACGTTCCCCGGGATCGCCACGTTGTTGTACGGGCCGGGGCGGACGACGCGGAGGTCGCAGGTGCCGGCGGTGCCGGCCCCGACGCGGCTCTGCGTCACATTGTTCGTGAACGGCGGCGGGCAGCCGCGACCGGCGAGCTGCGGATAGTTGAAGCTCGTCCCCATCGCCTTCGCGAGGAGCTGGGCGTAGGAGCGGAGCTGCGTGCTGTCGCTGATACCGGCCGACTGAAAGCCGGCGGTGATGCTGTTGCCGAGCGAGACGTACCGCTGGAAGATCGGGTCGGCCACCTTGGGCGCGTTGATCTTCTCGTCCGTCCGGCAGCCGGCGAGGACCGGCAGCGCGACGAGCAGGGTGCTGAAGAGTCGCTTGATCTGCATGGTTGGGCTCCCGGGGGCCTCAGAAGGTGTACGTCAGCATGGCGCCGAACAGGTTGGCCTTGAACGTAAAGAGGCCATTGTCCGGCTGACCGAACGGCCCGGTGCGGCCGCGGCGGTCCTGCTGGTTGATGTACTGGTAGGCAAGGTCGCCGTGCAGGCTGCTGCCGAGACTGGTGCCGATGCCGAGGGTGAACTCGGCGCGGCTGCCCTCGGGGAGGTTCGGGGTCACCGATCCGGTCGGTTCGGCGGCGTTGTGGAAGAGGTAGCCCGCCCGGATCACCGTCTTGGGCGTGACCTCGTACTCCGCGCCGTAACGCCAGGCGGTGGTCGAGCCGAAGTTCTCGGGGATGTTGTTCTGGGGCAGCTTGTCCGTGATGATGGCCAGGGTGTCGAAGACCTTCCAGTTGGTCCAGCTCACATCGAAGAGCAGCTTGAGCTTGTCGATCGGCTTCACCATGATGCCGCCGACGAGCTGCTCCGGCATCCGGATGGCGGTGCGGCCGCCCTGATTCTGCAGCGGGCCGTTGCCGGAGAACTGGGCCGCGAGGATCGCGTCCAGCGGCGTGCCTGCCGGGGCGCCGAGCGGATTGCCCGCGGGCAGCAGGATGCCGGTGTTCACCTGCTTGATCTCGGCGGTGGCGTTGTTCAGCTTCACCTTCTGGCGCGACAGGAAGCGGAGGCCGAGGCTCACCCGCTCGGTCGGCTTGAAGATCGCGCCGAGGTTGTAGCCGACGCCGGTCGCGTTGCCGTGCAGGTTCACGTCGGCGAAGTCGGTGCCCACCGGAATGCCGATGTTGCCGAAGGTCGCGCCCGGGGGCGCGGGAGCCGGGAGAAGCTGGCTGGAGAGGTCGACCCGCTGGCGGAGCTGGACATGGAAGAAGTTGAGGTCGAAGCCGGCGCCGAGCTGGACCATCTTGCCGACGTTCACGGCGACCGTGGGCTGCACGTAGATCGCCTGGATCACGCTCTTGTAGCCGAGGAACCGTCCCTGCGACGTCGTCGGCCAGTCGGTCGTGAGGCCGTACGGCGCGAACATGCCGATGCCCGCCGAGACCTTGTCGCTGAACCCGTGGTTGATGTAGACCGCGGGGACCGGGTAGAGCTTGTCGTTCATCGTCGACTTGAGCCCGGTGGCGTCATCGGTGAAGCCGCCGCGCGGGGCGATGCCGGTCCCGCCCGCGGAGATGGTGGTCTTCCCCTTCTCCATGCTGGCGACGCCAGCCGGATTGAAGAAGATCGCCGACCCGTCCGCGCACGGCGACGCGACCGCGGTGCCTGCGCGACCCATGGCGCAGGTGCTGTGCTCGTTGACGCTGAATCCCTGGGCCGAAAGAGAGATGGGCACGCCGGTGAGGGCGGCCAGTCCTCCGACGGCCAACCATACGTGGAACCGCCGCATAGATGGACCTCGAATAGGGAGATGCGGTAGAAATGGGGTCTGCGGAGCTGAAGCGACCTCTAAGGCGAGTCTACGACTCTCCGACAGCTTTGTCAAACGACGACAATTTCGTGGGATCGAACTCGGAAATGCCGGTCAGGCAGCCTAGTGGAGGGTGCTTCCCTCGCCTCCCGGTGCGGTCAGCGGCAGCTGGGAGGCGGTCAGCGGGACCTGGTATTCATCCTCGCCATCGAGCGTGATTTCAAAGGCATACTGGCCGGGCTGCGGGAGGGGCAGGTCGAAGACCAGCACGGCGCCCGCCTCGACATCCGTCACCCCGGCGGGCGGTTCCCCGAACTGCACCGTGCCCTCGCCCTCCACCAGCGTCGCCCCCCGTTCATCCTGAAACCGGATGCGCATCGTGTGGGTGCCGATCTCGGTCCGCCGGCCGCGCACCCGGAGCACCAGGTGCGCGCGCGGATGCACGGCGGGAAACTGCGGGACCCAGACATGCTGGAACAGCCCCAGCACCGAGAGCTTGCCGTGCTGGTCGATCAGGGCGTAGTCCGCGAGGACCGCGAAATCGAGCAGCAGGGTCAGGCCACCCGGATGGAGGTGATGAGGTCGTTCTTGCGGATGGCGTTCACCACGTCCATCCCCTTGGTCACCTGCCCGAACACGGTGTGCACCTTGTCCAGGTGGGGCTGCGGCGCGTGGCAGATGAAGAACTGGCTGCCCCCGGTGTCCTTGCCGGCGTGCGCCATCGAGAGGGTCCCCGCCACGTGGCGGTGGGTGTTCAGATGGGTCTCGCACTTGATCTTGTAGCCGGGCCCGCCGGTGCCGGCGCGCGGGTCGTTCTCTTCCTTGGAGTTGGGACAGCCGCCCTGGATCATGAAATTGCTGATCACCCGGTGGAAGCGGGTCCCGTCATAAAAGTTGCTGTTGGCCAGCTTCTCGAAATTGGCCACGGTGTTCGGGGTCTCCGTGTCGAACAACTCGGCGACGATGGTGCCCCGGCTGGTTTCGATGGTTGCGGTCTTCATGGTCGATTGGGGAAAAGGGTCGTGTAAGGTAGCAGGGCCGCGCTACCACGCCACTTCCTTCACCTCCGCGAGGACGCCGGCCATGTCGTCGAACTTGACCGATTTCGGCTTCGCGGGCATGAGCGGCAGCGCAATCTCGCTCTTCGCGCCGGTGACCTTCACCCGGACCCGCGCCACCTGGTTGTTGCCGAGGTCGATCGTGACCGGCACGTAGTTGAGGAAGTCCGGCGGGACGCGCTCCTGCTCGACCCGGAGCACCACCTGGTACTTGCCGTCCGGTGTCGCCGTGATGTTCTGCGCCACCCGGTAGGTCGGAATGTCGGAGCCGTAGACCCACTGGCGGAAGAACCAGGTCATGTCCTGGCCGGTGGCCCGCTCGACCGCCTGCTGGAAATCGGCCGTGGACGCCGCCTTGCCGCGGAACCGGGCGTAGAAGTCGTGCATCACGCCGGTGAAGCGATCCTCGCCCATGGTCTTCATGTCGAGGAGCAGGATGCGCAGCATGTGGACGACCCAGGCGCCCTTCTTGTAGATGATCGCGTCGTAGTCGCCGCCGTTCCACGCGGTCACCACCCGGTGACCGAGCCAGATCGGGAGCTTGTCGTCCCGGCGCAGCATGATGTCCGCCTTCCAGCGGTCCAGCATGTCGAAGTACTTCCGGTTGTCGTTCCGCCGGGTCTGCATGTACCAGAGTCCGGAGAAGTCGGCGAATCCCTCGCTGATCCAGCGGTCGCGGTAGGTGGCGTAGTCCACCGCGATGCCCCACCACTGGTGGCCGACCTCGTGGGCCCGGAACACCTCGTTGTTCCCCTGGTCGTCATTCTCCATGAACGTGGCATAGGAGAGGCCGATGATGCCGGGCCAGGCCTCGCCGTGCAGGTCGGGGATCTCGGTCGCATAGAAGTGCCCGACCGGCGCCTCGCCGAAGACGTGGGCGTAGAAGCGCAGGGCGCTCCCCACGTCGCCGCCCACCTGCTTCTGCATGTTCTTCCCGCTCATCGCCACGTGGGAGAGGGCGCGGTGCGTGGTCTCGGACCAGAGGATGACCGTCGGTGGCGCGCTGTCCACCTGTACCGGGTACGCCTGGAACACACCGAGATTGAAGGACGCGTTCCGGATCGGCTGCGGCGTCACCCACCGGGTGCGGGTCATGTGCTCGGGGATCGCCGCGGAGTCGGTCCGGTTGCCGACGGCGGCCAGGGCGAAGGCCTCGGGGCTCTCGAAGGTCAGGTCGAAGATCGCCTTCTGGCGCTCGTCCATGGCCAGCGGATACCAGGAGATCGAGGTCTTGATGAAGAACAGGTCGAGCGCCCGGTCCAGCAGGTCGCCGTGATAGTAGAGCGTGAGGGGAGCCACGTCCCCGGGCTTGAGCGGATGCTCGAGCCGGACCCAGAGGTTGGGACTGTCCTTCCCCTTGAAGACCACGGCGGGTGCGCCACTCTCCCAGCGTCCCGAATCCACGCTCATCTTGTCGAAGAGATAGAAGGGCACCCACTGGCCCGTCGTGGTGTCGGCGGTGATGGCGAGCGTAGCGGCCGTCCGGAAGCCCAGTCCCCCGCCCCCCGACTCGGGAAGGCCGATCTTCATCGTGTAGCGGTTGATGCGGGCCTCCGACCGGCGCTCCGTCCGCCCGCCGGTGCGCACCGTGTCCCCCTGCCGGGGGAACTGCGCGATCGGCTCGGCGTAATGCGTGAAGCCGGTGCGCTTCGCCCGCGCGAGGAAGCGAACGCTTTCCACCTCGTGCGGATCGATCATGAACATCCACGGCTCGAAATTGGCCCGCGTCATGTGGGCGTAGAAGAGCCCGGTCTGCTCCCCGTTGAGGACCGGCCGCATCACGTCCGGGTCGAGCGACTGGTGGTCCTCGTTGCCGAGGTACTCGAGCGCGTCGTCGGTGAGCCCCTTGAGATCGCCGGGGGCCTCACCCGCACCGAAGGTGAGCTGGCGCTGCAGCTCCGTCAGGGTCGAGTCGGCGAAGAGCAGGAAGACGTCCTCGAACGGCTCGGCGATGACCGTATCCTTCCGGAAGAGCCGCAGCCGCTCCCGCTCGATCGCGAGCGGCGCACTGAAATGAAAGCTGCCCTTGCCGCGGAAGAGTGCGCCCATGACCTGCCCGCCGATGGGCTGGAGCAGGTAGAGTGTCCCCTCCTCGAATACCAGTTCGCCGGCGTCCCGTTTCAGCACGAGGTGCCTGACAGGGGCGGCCCGGTCCGCGGCGGGCTTGCTGTTCCACAGCTCGCGGAAGCGGTCGCTGTAGCTGTCGGCCGGCGTGCCGCCCCAGGCGGTGGTCTGGCCGAGGAGCGGGACGGGGAGGAGCAGGAGGGCGCAGCATGCCGCTGCCGTCGTGGAGAGGCGCATCGGAAGCCCGGGTGGTCGGGGTGCGGAGGCGATCTTGGACTCCCCCCAGTATCGGGCCCCGCTCTGCGGGCGTCAACCTGTCAGGCGGATGACAGACCCGCGAGCGTGGTGAGCCAGGCGTCGAGCGACTCGGCAGGCGCCTGACAGGCGGTGCCGGTGCAGGCATAGCCACGGGTCCGCGTGCTGTTGTCGAGCATGCCGGCGACGGCGGGCGGCAGGGTTCCGTGCGGCGTCTCCCCGGCTCGGAATCGCTGCACCACGCGGCGGGGGACGAAGTGCCGCAGCGCCGCCCGGTGCATCGACTCCGCGAGGCGCCGCGCTTCTTCGCCCGCGCCCTCGACGATCACGAGATGGGTGGCCGGCAGCACCGCCCAGCTCATCGCGTGCGCGATCGTTGCTCCGTACAGGCCAAGCGGCGGGACCGCCTCGGCGAAGGCCCGGAGCAGCGCATCCCGCCGCTCCATGAAGCGTGGTGACCCCGTCACCTCCGCGAGCCGTGCCAGGCAGAGCGCGGCCACGCCGTTCGGTGAGGGAGTGGGCGCGTCCTGGACCGGCTTGGCCCGGGTCGGGAGCAGCCCCTCGCCCAGCGTCGAGGCGGCATCGAACAATCCGCCCTTTGCCGGGTCGAGATAGTCGTCCCAGACGCGGTCCATGAGCGCGGTACTCCACGCGAGCCAGGCCGGATCGCCCGTGGCTTCATGCGCCTCGATCGCGGCCAGCGCCACCTGGACCTGGTCGTCGAGCAGTCCCCCGATGCCGCCGGGACTGTGCGCCAGCGCCGCGGGGTCGGTCTGTTCGGCGCGAATGCGCCGGAGCGTCGCGAGCCCGTGCTCCAGTGCCCACGCATCCTCGAGGACGACGCCCGCCCGGATCAGCGCGCCGGCGAGCATGCCGTTCCAGCCGGTGTACCGGGTCCGGTCCACGAAGGGTGCCGTCCGCGTGGCGCGGGCCGCCCGCATCCGGTCTTCCGCCATCTGCAGCAACGCGCGCGCGCGCGCGAGGTCGATGCCCAGCCCGGTCGCGATCGCCTCCAGCGAGTCGGCGATGAACAGCACGTTCTTCGCGGGGTCGTGGTGCATCTCGCCGGTCGCGCCGATGTCGTAGTAGGCGCTGGCGACGGCCAAGGCGGTCTCGTCCCCGATCGCGGCGCGCGCCTCGTCGACCGTCCAGGTGAAGTAGTCACCGTCGTCGTGCAGGCCCACGTCGGCATCCTGGCTGGCGCCGTAGCCGCCGTCCGGGTCGGCGAGGACCTCGCGCACCCAGCGCACGATGCCGCGGGCGATGCGCGCGAACTCCTCGTTCCCGAGCGCGAGATGGCCGTCGAGATAGGCCTTGAGCAGCTCCGCGTTGTCGTACGACATCTTCTCGAAGTGCGGCACGATCCACTTCGCATCCACGCTGTAGCGGTGAAAGCCGCCGGCGAGCTGGTCGTGGATGCCGCCGCGCGCCATCCCCTGGAGCGTCTTCTCCGCGACTTCCCTCGGCCACTCGTCGGGGGTCTCTTCGTCATACCAGCGTGCGAGCAGGAAGCTCACCGCGGCGGGATGGGGGAACTTCGGCTGGCTGCCGAAGCCGCCATTGGTCGGATCGAACAGCCGGCCCATGGCGAGCGTCGCGTCCGCGAGCAGCGCGCGGCTCGGTTCACCGGGTGCATGCTCGTCGAGCTGCTCGCTCAGCACCCGGCGAATCGCGAGCGCCTGCGCGGCGACCTTCTCCCGCTGCTCGTGATAGACCTTGCGCACCTGTTCGAGGACGGCGCGGAATCCGGGCCGGCCGTACTTCCCGTCCGGGGGGAAGTAGGTGCCGCCGTAGAAGACCTGCCCGTCGGGCGTGAGGAACGCCGTCAGCGGCCAGCCGCCCTGACCGACCATTGCCTGGACGGCGCGCTGGTACCGGGCATCGACGTCGGGGCGTTCGTCGCGGTCCACCTTGATGCAGACGAAGTGCTCGTTGAGGAACGCGGCGATCGTCTCGTCCTCATACGATTCGCCATCCATGACGTGACACCAGTGGCACCAGACCGCGCCGATGTCGAGCAGGATCGGGCGGTCGCTCCGCGCCGCTTCGGCGAACGGCTCCGGCCCCCAGGGATACCAGTGGGTCGGCTGGTGGGCGGCGGACTGGAGGTAGGCGGAGGCGGCACTGCCGAGGTGGTTGCTCATGCGGGAAAAGTCCCTGGGGGCCGTGATTAATCAAGGCCCCCCCCGCCGTTTACGAGGTGACTCATCCCCACACACCGCCCGAGCCCTCGCCCCACGACGCCGGCTTCCTGCGGACCTTCTTCGCGACCACCCTCGCGCTGCTGGCGATCGTCGCGCTGTTCGTCGTCCTCACCGATCCGCTCGGCCGCTTCGGCACCGGGCTCCTTCCGCCGGTGGTCTCCTCCGACCGGGACGAAAAGGCGACGCTCTACCGGGCTCGCAGCCCCGCCCCGGAGATCCTGGTGCTGGGCTCGTCCCGCTCGAAGACCATCGCCCCCGCCTGCCTGCAGCAGCTCACTGGCCGCAGCGCCTTCAACTTCGCGGTGAATGGGGCCGGCAGCGAGGATCTCGTCGCCATTCTGCACTTTGTGCAGGCCGAGGGCGGCAGCCGACTGCACACGATCTATGCGGGGATCGACCCGGAGATGCTGCAGAGCGCCGGCGGGGTGCACCGGGCCCTCGAGGGCAGCCGATACCTCGCGCGCTATGCTCCGGGTGGAGTAGTGCCGGCGCGCGGAAATCTCGGGGCGGACCTGTTCGGCTGGCAGGCGGTGAGCGCGGCGATTCACTCCGCTGCCAGCCGGCTTCAGTCAGGCACACCGCCGCGCGAATTCACTCTCGACGCCGACGGCCTCCAGCACTATGTCCGGGTCGAGTCCGCGCTGGCGCGGGGCGAAGCGCCCGATGCGGCGCGGATCCTCGGTTCGATCCCCGGCATCCTCGGGCGCTACGAGTCGTTCCCGCAGCTCGATTCGGAACGGGTGAACGCGCTGAGGCAGTTCGCGGAGGAGGCGCACCGCTCAGGGGTCGAGGTGGTGGCGTTCATCCCGCCGGTGCACCCCGCCTTCGAGCGCGCCGCCGCAGCGACGGCATGGCGACCGCGGACGGAGGAGACGGTGCGGCTGCTCCGCGCCCTCGAGCAGGAAGGGGTGCTGCGCTACGCCGAGGTCCGCGACCTGATCGCGACCAGTCCCGACACGACGCAGTATGTGGACGCGATTCACTTCCTCGCCCCGGTCGCCGCCACGCTGGTGCAGGCGCTGACCGGCAGTCCGGAACGCTGTGCTCTTCAATAGCTACGTCTTCTGCCTGGTCTTTCTTCCCGCGGCACTCGCGGGGTGGTGGCTGCTGCCCACGACGCGCGCGCGGCTCGGCTTCCTCACGCTCGCGAGCTACTTCTTCTACGGCTGGTGGGACTGGCGCTTCGTCCCGCTCATGCTCGCCTCGACGACGGCGGACTTCGTCGCCGGCGGCTACATCGCCCGGAGCAGCGATCCGGGGCGACGCCGCGCCTGCCTGATTCTGCTGCTCTGCTTCAACCTCGGCATCCTCGCCGTCTTCAAGTACTACGACTTCTTCGCCGGGAGCCTCAATGGCCTCGGTGCGCTGGTCGGTGCGGAGATGAACCTGCCGCTCCTGCGGCTGGTGCTCCCGGTGGGCATCTCTTTCTACACCTTCAACTCCATCAGCTACACGATCGACATCTATCGCGGGGTGCTTCGCCCGGCCACGAGCATCCTGGAGTTCTCCACCTTCGTCGCGATGTTCCCGCACCTCGTCGCGGGGCCGATCGTCCGCTACGCCGATCTCGCCCCCCAGTTCGCCCGCATTCCCGATCGCCCCGACCGGGCGGGAACGCTGATGGGCTGCTGGTTCTTCGTGCTCGGCATGGCGAAGAAGGTGCTCATCGCCGACCTGCTCGCGGCCCAGATCGTCACGCCGCTCTGGCATCAGTCGGGCATGCTTGATACGGGCGAGGCCTGGCTCGCCGTCCTCGCCTACACGCTCCAGATCTACTTCGACTTCTCCGGCTACAGCGACATGGCGATCGGCCTCGCCTTTCTGCTTGGCTTCCGCTTTCCCCAGAACTTCGATGCGCCCTACCAGTCGGCCAACATCGCCGAGTTCTGGCGCCGCTGGCACATGTCGCTCTCCTTCTGGCTGCGCGACTATCTCTACATCCCGCTCGGCGGGAATCAGGGCTCTCCCGGACGCACCATTTTCAATCTCGGCATTGTGATGTTTCTCGGCGGGCTCTGGCACGGTGCCGCGTGGACCTTCGTCGCCTGGGGCCTCTACCATGGCGCGCTGCTCGCCGGGCACTCCGTGGTACGCCGTCGGGGCTGGGTGCCTCGGGTCCGGCCACTCGCGGTCGCCTGCACCTTCCTCGCCGTCATGATCGGGTGGGTCTTCTTCCGCGCCGCCTCACTCGGCGAGGCCTGGCAGCTGCTCGGCGTGATGAGCGGGCTGCGAACGGGGCAGGGCGGCAACCTCGCGCTTGTCACGACGCCGCTCGCCTATCCCGTCCTCGTGGTGGCGCTTGGAATCGCCTGGTTCGTTCCCGATACCTGGCGGCTGGAGGTCCCACGCCGTCCCCTCTGGGGCGCGGCGCTGGCGCTGCTCTTCGTGCTCTGCCTGCTCCGCTTCGCCACGCCGAGTCCCTTCCTCTACTTCCAGTTCTAGCCTCGTTCGCTTCTGCACCATCCGAAACCGGGCGGGGTGGGGCGCGTACGGAACGCACGCGCTCCTCCACTCACGCACCGACATTCGAGGCTCCCATGAGGCGACTCCTGTCCGCCATGCTTCTGGTCGGCACCACCGCTACGGCTTCTGTCGCGCGCGCGCAGGGCGCACCCCCGGCCGGTTGTTCCAGCGCCGAGGCTCGGCAGTTCGACTTCTGGGTCGGGAACTGGGACGTCACCGTCGGCGGGAAGAACGCCGGGACCAACAACGTGACGCTCGAGGAGGATCGCTGCGTGATCCACGAACACTGGACCGGGTCGCGGGGCGGGACGGGGCAGAGCTTCAACTTCTTCGATCGTGGCGCCGGCAAGTGGCATCAGTTCTGGGTGGACAACGCCGGGAACTACCTGCACCTGACCGGGACCTATGCCGACGGGCGCCTGGTGCTGACGGGTGTCGCCCCGGGTCCGGACGGGAAGCCGGCCGATCAGCGGCTCACCTTCTTCAACAACGCCGACGGCACCGTGCGCCAGTTCTGGGAGACCTCGTCGGATCAGGGCGCGACCTGGCAGGTGGCGTTCGACGGGCTCTACCGGAAGCACTGACCCTCCCGTTGACACATATGTGCGTAGCGCATATGTTGGATCATGTCCACCGCCCGTGATGCGAATCTGCTTGGAGCGCTGATCACCGCGCTGCAGGATGAACTCGAGGCCGCGACCGCCGAGGAGGCTCGGCACGGTGCGGCCTTTCCGGCCGCGCTCGCTTCCATGCTCGCCGCGCCTGGCATGTCCATCGAACAGCTGCGGCGCATTCTCGGCCTCTCGCACAGCGGGACGGTGCGACTGGTGGACTGTCTGGTGGAAGATGGCATGGTCGAGCGGAAGGCCGGCGCGGATGCCCGGACCGCCGCGCTGCATCTGACCGCGACGGGCCGGCGCCAGGCGAAGGCCGTCCTCGATGCCCGGCGCGCCGCGCTCGCCCCCGCCCTTGCGCTCCTGACGGCGGCCGAGCGGGCCCAGCTTGGCCGGCTCACCGAAAAGATGCTCGCCGGTCTCTCGAAGGGCCGCGAGCATGCCGATCATATCTGCCGTCTCTGTGACCTCACCGCCTGCCCCGAAAGCACCTGTCCGGTGGAATGCGCCGTCGTGCCCGCACGGCCGTGAAGCGGCCGTGCGACCCTGTCTCGTGGAGGTGATATATGTATGCCGCATATTTATATCTGCTGCGCGCACTGGCCCCGGTGCCGGAGCCGGCGCGCCGGTTCCTCCCCGAGCCGCCTGGTCCGGCGGACGGGTCAGCCCGTGCCGTGCAGCAGGCTGAACAGCAGCAGGCCGAGGACCACGCCGGTGAGCGCGATGTACTGGCGGTCCCGCTGGCGCACGAAGCCGATCAGCGTCAGCGCGACCCGCACGATCGGCGTGGCGATCAGCAGCACCACGCCGAGCTGGATGATTGCCCGGCTGTCGAGCGCCACGGCACCCGACAGGATGCCGATCAGGCTGCGCAGTTCGGCGGGCTCGCCGCGGAACGCCTGCAGCGCGAACGGCGCGCCGCCCGAGCGGATGAGGTATGCCACGCCGCCAGCCAGGACCACCCCCGCGGCGAGCAGCACGCCCGCCTTGAGCCAGCGGCCGACTTCCCGCTCCATGGCGTCGTCGGCGGTCGGGCTCACAGGCCGCCCCGCAGTCCCTTGTAGAGCATCTCCGCCGCGAGCACCAGCACGACCCCGGTGAACACCCGGCGCAGGACATGGGTGCGTGTGGTCGTGAGGATCCGTGCCCCGAGCATGGCCCCGGCGAGGACGCCGAGCATCACGGGAAACGCGAGGCCCGGCTCGATGTAGCCTCGGTGCAGATAGACCCCCGCACCCGCGGCGGCCGTTACGCCGATCATGAAATTGCTGGTGGTGGTGGAGACCTTGAAGGGCAGCCCCATGGCCCGGTCCATCGCGAGCACCTTCACGGCGCCGGAGCCGATGCCCAAGAGGGCGGAGAGCACGCCGGCGACGTACATCAGGGCCAGTCCGGCCGGAATCCGCCGGACCCGATAGGCCTTCTCGCCGTCGATCGCCGGGTAGCTGGAATCGAGCCGGAGCCGCGTGGCGAGCGGGTCCGGGGGCTCGAGATCGAAATGTTCCTGGGGCAGATGGGAACCGACGTAGGCGGTATAGAGCAGCACCACGCCGAACAGGATGCCGAGCGCCGATTTCGAGACGTACACGGCGAGCACCGCGCCGGAGAGTGCGCCAATGGTCGTCGCGACCTCGAGCAGGATGCCGAGTCGGACGTTGGTGAAGCCCTCGCGGACGTAGGCGGCGGCCGCGCCCGAGGAGGTCGCGATCACGGAGACGAGCGAGGCGCCGATCGCGTACCGCAGGTCGATGCCGAACAGCACCGTCAGCATCGGGATGATCACGATGCCGCCGCCCAGGCCGGTCAGCGCACCCAGCAATCCGGCGCAGAGCGATCCGGCGATGACCAGCAGGGTGAAGACGAGAGTATTCAACCCAGCGGCTCGAACCGCGCGGTGAAGTGACGGAGGAACGGCGCCTGCTCCACGAAGCGGAGCCCGCGGACCTCCTGACGACGGGCGTGCACGTTGAGAATCGCCTCGACCACGTAGTCGATGTGGCTCTGGGTATAGACGCGCCGCGGAATCGCGAGGCGCACCAGCTCCATGGCGGCCGGGGTCTCCTGGCCGGTCACCGGATCGCGCCGTCCGAACATCACGGTGCCGATCTCCACCGCACGGATTCCCGCCTCGCGATACAGTTCGATGACCAGCGCCTGGCCGGGCAGCTCGTGCGGCGGGATATGCGGGAAGAGGGCCGCGGCGTCGATGTAGACCGCATGCCCGCCGGGTGGCTGGACGATCGGTACGCCCTTCTCGGAGATGTGCCGGCCGAGGTAGGTCGTCGAGGTGATCCGATAGAGCAGGTAGTCCTCGGCGAGCGCCTCGTACAGTCCGACCGCGATCGCCTCGAGGTCGCGGCCCGCCAGCCCGCCGTAGGTCGGGAAGCCCTCGGTGAGGATGAGGAGGTTTCGCTCCTGCTGCGCCACCGCCGGGTCGTTGCTCGCGATGAAACCGCCGATGTTCGCCATGCCGTCCTTCTTGGCGGACATCGTGGCGCCGTCGGCGAGCGCGAACATCTCGCGGGCGATCTCGATCGGTGACCGGTGCGCGTACCCTTCCTCGCGCAGCTTGATGAAATAGGCGTTCTCGGCGAAGCGGCAGGCGTCGATGTAGAAGGGAATCCGGTGCCGGCGGCACAGCGCCGAGACCGCGCGCACGTTCGCCATCGAGACCGGCTGCCCGCCGCCCGAATTGTTGGTCACCGTGAGCATGCAGAGCGGGATCTTCTCCCGGCCCACCTCGCCGATGAGTCGTTCGAGCGCGGCCACATCCATGTTGCCCTTGAAGGGATGCAGCGTCTGCGGCTCGCGCCCCTCGGCGATGACGAGATCGACCGCCTTCGCGCCGGTGTGCTCGACGTTGGCCCGCGTGGTGTC
This sequence comes from Gemmatimonadales bacterium, assembly GCA_044229445.1. Classification (GTDB taxonomy): domain Bacteria; phylum Gemmatimonadota; class Gemmatimonadetes; order Gemmatimonadales; family GWC2-71-9; genus JADJOM01. The sequence continues at coordinate 30,401 of JBGASX010000008.1, forward strand.
GAAATGGGTGTTGCTGGGGACGACATCGCCGGGTTTGCACATCACCGAGAAGAGGATGCGCTCCGCCGCGCGCCCCTGGTGGGTCGGGAAGACGTACTTGAATCCGAAGATGTCCTGGATGGCCTGTTCGAAGCGGTAGAAGGAAGGACTGCCGGCGTAGGACTCATCCCCGCGCATGATCGACGCCCACTGCTGACTGCTCATCGCCGACGTGCCGCTGTCGGTGAGCAGGTCGATCAGCACGTCATCGGAACGGAGCAGGAAGACGTTGTAGCCCGCTTCGAGCAGCCGCGCCTCGCGTTCCGCTCTCGTCGTGAGGTGAATCGGTTCGACCGACTTGATCCGGAACGGCTCGATGATGGTTTTCATGGGATGCAATATGCCCTGAATCCCCGGTCGGCTCCATATTCCGGGCATGACGAGTTCCCCGGAAGATCAGATCGTGGTCATCGGCGCCGGTGCGGCCGGCCTCATGGCCGCGATTCACGCCACATCCGGGGGGTGCCGGGTCCTGCTGCTGGAGCGCACCGCCGATGGCGGCCGCAAGATCCTGATCAGCGGAGGCGGCCGATGCAACGTCCTGCCCTCGGTCCTCGATCCCTCCCGGTTCGTCACCGATTCCTCCCCGAATCTCCTCCGTCGCCTGCTGCTCGCCTGGCCGCTCGCGGAGCAGCAGCGCTTCTTCGAGCGGGAGGTCGGCATCCCGCTGGCGCTTGAAGCGGAGACGGGAAAGCTCTTCCCTGCGTCCGGCCGCGCCCGGGATGTCCGCGACGGACTGGTCTCTCTCGCGCAGGCGCGAGGCGTCGAATTCCGGGGCGGCTGTCGCGTCGTGGACGCGAGCCCCGCCGGCCACGGCTGGCGGGTGCAGCTCGACAGCGGACAGTCGATCAGTGCCCGCGCCGTCATTGTCGCCACGGGCGGCCTCTCCGTCCCTGCGACGGGCAGCGACGGTCTCGGCTTCGAGATTGCGCGTCGCACCGGGCATGTCGTCCACCCGACCTATCCGGCGCTGACGCCCCTGACGGCACACCCCGCCGTCCATGCGTCGCTCGCCGGGATCTCGCTGGAGGTCACGCTCGACGCCCCGGGCGCCCGGCGTATCCGCTCGGCCACCGGGGGCTTCCTCTTCACCCATCGCGGCTACAGCGGACCGGTGGTGCTCGACCTCTCCCATCTCGCCGTCCGCTCGCGTGACGCCGGGGTGGAACGACAGCCGCTCAGGGTGTGCTGGACCGCGCTGAAGGATGAGGCCTGGGAAAAGCGCCTGACACAGCGCACGGCCCAGTCCGTCAGCACCCTGGTGCGTGCCGAGCTCCCGGCGCGACTGGCGGACTGGCTCGTCGCCGACGCCGGCATCGAGCCGGGATGCCAGCTCGCGCAGTTGCCACGCGAGGGGCGCCGGGCGCTGATCGAACGGCTGGTGCGGTATTCCCTCCCCTGGACCGGCGACGAGGGCTACAAGAAGGCCGAGGTGACGGGGGGCGGTGTTGCGCTCGATCAGGTCCAGCCGGGCACGCTGGAGAGCCGCGTGCATGGCGGGCTCTACTTCTGTGGCGAGGTGCTCGATGCGTTCGGGCCGATCGGCGGCTTCAACTTCGCCTGGGCCTGGGCGACCGGGCGGACTGCGGGGATGGGAGCGGCAAAGAAATAGGGGCGGGCACGAGGCCCGCCCCACGGGGTTCCTGACTTCGTGCCGGCTTACTTGAGCGCGAAGCTGACGCCCAGGCTGACCGGGATGAAGTTCGTGCTGCTGCCGCTGCTCTGCACGCTGAGGTAGCGGCCCTCGAGGAAGACGTTCGCCTTCGCGCCGGCCTTGAACTTCACGCCCGCGCTGCCCGCGCTGCCGATGACGTACGGCTTCACGCCGCCGGCGTTCTGGAACTCGTAGGTCACGTTGGCCAGACCGCCCGTGAGCTTCGCCTTGCCGCTGAGGCCGCCCTTCCAGTTGTTCTGCCCGTAATAGAAATCGCCACGGAAGCCGAGGCCCGAGGGCAGGTTGTAGCCGATGTTCGCCAGACCGTGCCAGCCGGTCTTTGCGGCGGTCTTGAAGTCACCGGTCGGGATGGTCGCGCCACCGCCGATGCCGATGGTGACGGACTGGGCCTGGGCCGCGGTCGCCGTGAGCGCCAGAATGGCCAGAGCCGCAACTGCCTTCGCAATATTTCGCTTCATACCTAGTTCCTTTTCCGCTCCTTGGAGACATTGAGCCCCTCATGGGGCCCTCCGGCCACAGCGGCCGGATTCCGAGGTGGAACGGAGATGCACCCCGGCAGGTTTCAAAAGCCACCGAATGTAAAACCGGCCGAAATCGGAAGGAACTGGGGCTTCGAACCGCTGGTGTAGATGCTCAGATACCGGGCCTCCACGAACAGTGCGAGGCCTCGTCCCCCGAACGAGAATCCCGCGCCGGCGTCGATGGCGGGACTGGTCTGCCGGGACTCACCGAATCCCGGTCCGGTCGTCCGGGTCCGGACATAGCCGCCCCCGCCGAGCAGGTAGAACCGGTTGGGGGTGCGCCGAGACCCGAACTGAAAGACCAGGTTCGCGAGGCCGCCGATGTACTCCTGCCGTCCGCTGACCTGGCGCAGATTGGCGCGCCCGTACAGTCCATCGAGCCGCAGACCGAGTGAAGTCGAGGCCGCCGGGAAGTAGGTCAGGCTGGCGTCCCCGATCCAGCCCTTCTTGACCAGGTCGGCGTGGCTTCGTACCGGCACGATGATGCCACCGCCGAGCCCGAGGCGGATGTCCCCCTGGGCAGCGAGGGCTGGTGGCAGGGCGAGCAGCAGGCCGACGACCGCGAGGGCGGCTCGTGTGGGCATGGATGAACTCCGGGGATCGAGGGATACCCAGAGATACTCCGGTGCCGGCATTCGGGGCGGTAACGAGAGTCACGTCAGGCGGGTAATTCAGGCTACGCCGTGCTGTCCGAACCGAAATGAGCGCGGACGGAGGCTACTGGACCAGCGGCACCAGCTTCTTGAGCGAATCGAGCGGAGTCCGGGCCGCGATCGAAAGCCGATAGCCCTCCTCATCGAGCCAGCTGGCGACGCTCACGCCGTTCGGGGCGCTGCCGTACGCCGTCTCACCGCTCTCGAGCGTGGGATCATCGATCGAACGCAGTCCGTCGCTGTCGGTCGGAATCCGCTGCTGATCGAGAAAGAGCGGGCTGCCGTCCGCCGCCCGGTACACCAGACGGATCACATCGATGCCATGCTGCGCGCCCGGCACGGCCGAGGCCGGGCCCACTTCGATATGATCCAGCTTGAGGCCGGGGATGGCGCGGAGCGGGCCGCCCGCTCGGCGTGCCGCCTCGGCCCGCCCGATCTCGCGAAAGTGCGGAGAGACCGTGAGCGGCCCCGGTGATTGCTCCGCCGTGGCAGTGGGACGCGGTGCTACCGCCACCGGTACGGAGGGTCGTGGCTGTGGATCTGGGACAGGGGCCGCGGTCGCCTCACGCGTCGGCGGAATCGTCGGAGCGGGTCCGGCAGTCGCCGGCTGAGGAGTGGTCGCTCCAGGCGTTGATGCCGTCGGCTTTGGAGTCGGCGTCCGCGGAATGCCACGTGCCTCTTCCATGGTCGCGACCCGCATGCCCTCGCTCGGCTGACGCAGACGGCTGGCTCCGTACCCCACCAGAAGCGCCATCAGTACCGCGCCGATCCAGAGCAGGGTTGTCAGATCGGGAGTCACCCGCTTCGACGGCTCCGAACCCGGCAGCATCACGAGTCCACCCGGAGTGACCGTCGCCAGCGGACCCGCCTCCACGGCGAGTTCGGGAAACCGCTCGTCCACCTCGGCGAAGTTGTCCCGCCACTCCTCCAGCCGGCGCGCACAGGCACGGCATTCGTCGATGTGCCGACGAATGCGCTGCAGGTCCGAACTGGTGGCGGAGCCGTCGATCAGCTTCGCGAGGAGTCGATCAGTCAGGTGGAACATGGCAGGCTAAATCTATCCTCCAGTGCCAGCCTCCGCCGACCGGGATTCGCTCAATGCACCCGCGACACGATGGCGCGCAGGGAGTCGCCCGGCAGAAAGCCCGTAAGTCTAAGCAGGAAGCCACTTTGGTCGATCCACCGGAGGCTCCGCCCTCCACCCTCTGCCTGGGTGAGCAGGGTGTCGCCCGGCAGCAGGGATTCGGCCGAACGGGCCCGGGCCGACTCCGGGGTCTTCATGGGCCGCTGCTGATCCAGCCACAATTCCCGGCCTGGGGGATCCTCGTACACCACGCGGATGGTCTCCTGCCCAGGCTCGCCGTTCGCGACGATGCTGCCAGGGATCGCCAGCACCCTGACCGGCTCGAGCCCATCCACCAGACGGATCGAGCCCGCGAGTGTTCTCACCGCCTCCTCCATACTGAGCGGCCGGGAGGCAGTGCGTCTCGGGGCCGCCAGATTGCGGGCCGACCGGGGTTCCGCTTCGGACTGACTGAGCGCGAGGCTCCCACCCGCCGTGGGCGGGGACACGGCATCCATGGCCGGGGCCGCAGGCTGCGTCGGCGCAGGGGCAGGTGGTGCGGCCACCTTTCCCGCAGAGGCCATTTCGCTCGGAGCCGGCGACGCTTCGCGTGATGCGGCGGGTGCGCCGGGCGCAGCCGCCGTCCCGGAAGTGCCTGGTGCAACGGCCTTGTCCGCGCGTTCAGCCATCACTGGCTGACTGGTGGGCAGGGCCCCGGCCATATCGGTGGTGTCCCGGGTGGCACTCCGGAGGGAGTAGCCGAGTCCGACGGCGCACAGGACGCTCGCGGCCCAGGCAACGGTCCGCCAGGGGAGGAGCCGTCGTGGGGTAGCGGCCGGGCTCGGCGCGGGCGGCGTTGGCACGATGGCCGGCTTCGACCGGTTGAGCGGTGGCGGCTCCAGTGTGGCCACGAGCCGGTCGGCCTCGCCCGCGAGGTCGCGGGTCTCGTTCCACAGGGCGCGACAGTCGGCGCAACTCGCGAGGTGCGCCTCCGCGGCCCGCTTCTCCTCGGGCTCCAGTTCGTTGTCGAACAGGGCGGCGAGCTGGCCTTCATCAAGATGCGACATGGCGGTCCTTCTCCTTCGCGCGGTAGGCCTCGACCAGTCGCCGGCGGGCGCGGGACAGCGTGGTGCCGATTGCGCCCTTGGCGAGGCCGGTGGCCGCCGCGATTTCGTCGTAGTCAAATCCTTCGGCTTTCAGCAACAGCACTTCCCGGTCGACGTCGCGCAGGTCGGCGAGTGCCGCACGCACCGTGCGGGTCTGATCCTCGCGCTCGTAGTCATCGTCCGCGCCGGGCGCGCTGGTGACCGACTCGCCCTTGAGCAGCTGCAGGCGGCGGCCCTGGCGCACCGCACGCCGGCCATCGTCGCGCACCAGGTTGAGTGCCACGGCGAAGAGCCACGGCCTGGGATTGTCGGGCGGCGCGGCCACGGCGCGCGCGAAGGTCTCCTGCGCCAGGTCCTCCGCGCGGTCGCGGTCCCCCGTGCGGCGATAGAGCATCCGCACGAGGGATTCGTAGTACTGCGCAAAGAGCTGTTCGATCGATGGTCCGGTCATGCCCATCCTGTCGTCGAGGGCCTGCCTCAGCCGCACAAGACTGCCGTCCGCCTCACCGGCGCCACGAAGCTTCCGTGGAGCCGGCGTCCATCGGGCATCGTGAGCTGGCAACGCCCGTGGAGCGCGCCGTCCGGCGTGGCGCGCTCGAATTCTACCCATCCTCCGGTCGCGCTGGTGCAGTTGCTGCCGGGCGCGCAGAGCACACCGGCGGCACCATCCGGTCCCGAGCCGCCGATCGCCCATCTTGCCCCGGCCACCGACGCGATGTGGTGGTAGACCGAGATCCGCAGCATGGGATAGGCGGAGACCGAATCCTCCGGCGCATCGCTCATGTAGACCGACGCTGCCGCGCCATCCCACGGTGCGCAATCCGCCGAGGCCCATGCGCGCTTCCATCCCGGGTCCGGCGCGCTGCCCGCAGAGGCGGAACAGGCGCCGATCGCGACGAGTGCGGCGAGCATTCTCATGACGTGGCTCCGCGGAAGGCCCGCACGAACTCCCGCACCTCCGACTCGCTGAGCTTGTCCCGCCCGCCCGCGGCGACCTTGAGACTGGCCCGCTGGCCGGCTACCAGCACCGCATCGCCCACCGTGAGACTGGCCGCGAGATCGGGCAGTGCCCGGGCGATGGCGAAGTATGCCGCACTGTAGGGGGCGACGCTCAGCACCCGGAGGCTATCGCGGTGATTGACGTCCGTCCAGACGCCCTCGGTCCGCACGAACACCCGGCCGCCGGCGCGCTTCATCTCGGCACTGCTTCCGCCGATCGCCCGGAACTTGTCGTCGGCGACGGATTCGGCCTCGGCGAGGCTCGAGGCCTGCGACATCTTGCCGCTCTCGCTGGCCCGGTCGAAGGCGACCTGCCCGGTCTGCGCCGCCGGTGCCGCTGCCGGCGCCATGTTGCGCCTCGGCGTCGCGAGCGCATCCATCCCGCGCGTCGCCAGCACCCCCGGCTCCTGGACCAGGTAGGAGGTGTACTCGGTGAGGATGCCGTGCCTGAGTCCGAGCTCGCGCACCTGGCGGATGAGATCGTCGCTCTGCCCCTCGATCCGGATCTGCCGGGTCAGGTCGCCGATCCGGCGCGAGGCCCAGAGCTTCGGGATGAACTCGTTGCCGCTCGCGACGGCCGGGAAGGTCGCTTCGGTCGTGAAGCGCTCGCGGCGACCGTTGCGCTCGCCCTCGATCACGACCGCGCCCCGGCCTTCGCCGTGGTACCGGCCGAAGATCACCAGCTCCTCCCCGAAGAAGAGATCGGGCAGCTGGGTGGGCGACAGATCGAGGAACCGCACCGGGCTCTCGACGATGCGGAGGTTCACCAGCGCCGGCCGGCGCAGCTTGCCGACCAGGTTGCCGACCGCGACTTCCACGCTCGCATCCGGCGCGACGTATTCGACCGAGCCGCGGCCTTCCTTGGCCAGGCGCTCGAGCAGATAGGTGTTCACGTCGTGACCCACGCCGATGGTGAAGACCCGGGCCCGCCCGATCCGGCCCGCCGCCAGTTCGGCGATGCGATCCGGCTGCTGCTCACCGACGGAGGGAACGCCGTCGGTCAGGAAGAGCACGATCGGCAGCCGCCCTTCGGCGACGCTCGCGCCGAGCACGGCGTCGAGCGCGCCGGAGATGTTGGTGCCGCCATCGGCTTCGAGCGCGTCGATGAAGCTGCGCGCGTCGCGCAGCGTCTCGGTGGTGACCGGCGACCAGCCGTCGTGGAAGTTCCGGACTCCGCTGCTGAAGGCGACCAGCCGAAAGCGGTCCTCGGCGCGCAGCGTGCCGATCGCCTGACGGAGTGCCGCCTTGGCCTGGTCCAGCTTCTGGCCGGACATCGAACCGGAGACGTCCACCACGAACGACAGATCGCGGGGAACGACCGGTCCCTCTTCGGTGGCCGGCGGCGCGAGCAGGAGCATCGCGTAGCCATCCTCGCCGCCGGGCGCATTGGTGAGGACGGTCGTCCCGACCAGGCCGCGGCGCAGGGGGATCAGGACGTCGACGTCGCCGCCCTCTTTGGTGTCGATCGTCAGTTCGAGGCGCCCGGCGTCGCGGCGGGTCGTCAGCGGATGCGAGGGCGAATAGGGGGTGCCATAGGCGGATTCATCGGGAATGGTGAGGCGCCAGGTGCCGGAGGATCCGCCCCGGGCACCCAGCGCATAGCGGATCCGGAGCGCATCGCCGGTGCGCTCGACGAGCTGGGTATAGCGCAGCACCACCTTGCGGGTCTCTCCCGGCTGGATCGGAAAGACCTGGGCCCGGACCAGGCCGTGACCGGCCAGGGTAAGCAGCGCAGGGTCCCGCTGCCGCCTGACAATTTCCTCGTAGATGCCGCGGGCCTGCTCGGCGTTCATCATCTCGCCGCGCACCTCCTGCTCCCCCATCCAGAGCGAGAAGTTCTGGAAGACCGCTTCGCCGGGCAGGGGATAGAGATAGCTCCCCTCGGCGAGCCGGCCGCCGGTGTTGCGAAAGCGCTCCTCGACCTCGACCCGGACGATGCGGCCTTCGATGGTGGAACGGACGTCCGACGCGACGCGGGTGATGCTCGGGTTCGAGGGACTGGGGACTCGGGGCGCGGGGACATCGATCCAGCCCTGCGCCGCCAGGGGGGCTGCCAGACAGGTGAGCGCGAGGGCGCTCAGGAGTGTGCGATGCATGAACTGCCTCTTTGGCTTTCGGGACGCGCGGGGGATGCGCGGGGGGAGGGGTATTGCACAGGCCCGAAAGGGGCAGAGGGTGGGGGGGAGGCGGTCCGACTTGGAGAGGAGTGATTTACTATACGGCATGCCGACGATCGACGTGGTGCGGACCTACCTGGAAATGACCTCGCCGGGCGACCTGGTCGCCGAGGGCGAGGCCGGGAGCGAGGTGCGCCTCGAGGAGGTGCACGACTGTCCCTGGCACTTCTACCGCTACCTCTATATGGAGGTTGGCCGGCAGTACCACTGGAAGGACCGGCTGGTCTGGACCGAGGCGCAGTTCCGGGAGCACCTGGCGGGCCCGAGCCGAATCTGGCTGCTCACGGTGCGTGGTGCGCCGGCCGGCTATTTCGAGCTGCGCGGCCAGGACGACGGGTCGATCGAGATCGGCTACTTCGGGCTGCTGCCGGAATTCGTGGGACGCGGCCTCGGCAAGTACCTGCTGACCCGGGCGGTCGAGGAGGCCTGGGCCCTGCGGCCGACGAGGGTCTGGCTGCATACCTGCACCCTGGATCACCCCGGCGCGCTGCCTAACTATATCAAGCGGGGGTTCCGTCCGGTTCGCGAGGAGACCTACCAGACGACGGTGGCGTGATCAGCGATCGGCTGCGGGCAGGGCAGAGGGGCAGAGATCGGCCACGACGCAGGCCCCGCACTGGGGCCGCCGGGCGATGCAGACCGCGCGGCCGTGCAGGATCAGGAGATGGGAGACGAGGGTCCAGTCCTCACGCGGGATGAGGACCATCAGGTCCTGTTCGATCTTCACCGGATCGGTCTGCCGGGTGAGCCGGAGCAGCCCCGCCAGCCGGGTCACGTGGGTGTCGACGGTCACCCCCTCATTGATCCCGAACGCATTGCCGAGCACCACGTTCGCCGTCTTCCGGCCGACCCCGGGGAGCGCGTGCAGCTCCGCCATCGTCTTCGGCACCTTCCCGTCGTGGTCCGCCACGATCGCCTGCGCCATGGCGATCAGATTCTTCGCCTTGTTGCGGAAGAAGCCGGTGGACTGGATCAGCTTCTCCACATCGGGCTGGGACGCGCGCGCGAGGGCCGCCGGCGTCGGATACTTCGCGAAGAGCGCGGGCGTCACCATGTTGACCCGCGCGTCGGTGCACTGGGCGGAGAGGATCGTCGCCGCGAGCAACTGATAGGCGTCGCCATGCTCGAGGGCGCAGCTGGCGTCGGGGTAGGCCCGCTTGAGCAGCGTGAGGATCTTCAGCGCGCGCGCGCCCCGGGCCGCGGCGCTCTCCCGGCCGGGCGGCTTCATCGGGCCCGCCGTGCTGACACGTGCGCCAGGAACCCCTCCACCGGCAGCGTGTTCAGTACATCCCCCTTCGTCAGCCAGCCCTTCCGGGCGATTCCGATGCCGTAGTGGATGTTGTGCAGTCCGGGGAGGCTGTGGGCGTCGGCCCCGATGGAGATGGCGACGCCCGCGTCCCGGGCCTGGCGGAGCAGGCGCCAGTCCATGTCGAGCCGGTGCGGGTCGGCGTTGATCTCGATGGCGACGCCGGTGGCCGCCGCCTTCGCGATGACGGCCTCCATGTCGATCGGATAGGGATCACGGCTCAGCAGGAGCCGCCCGGTCGGGTGGCCGATGATGTCGAGGTGCGGGTTGTCCATCGCCCGCAGCATGCGCGCCGTCATCTCCTCGCGACTCAGGCTGAAGCGGCTGTGAATGGACCCGATCACGAAATCGAGACGGCTCAGCACCGTGTCGTCGTAATCCAGCTCCCCCGCGGCGAGGATGTCCGCCTCGATCCCCTTGAGGACGCGGATGCCAAGGCCTTTCGCGTTGACGGCGTCGATTTCGTCCGCCTGACGGAGCAGGTCGTCGGCGGAAAGACCGCCGGCGTAGGCGGCCGCCTTGCTGTGGTCGGTGATGCCGAGCCACTGGTAGCCCGCGTCCCGGCAGGCGAGGGCGAGCTCCTCCACCGAATTCGAGCCGTCGGAGGCGGTGGTGTGGCAATGGAGGAAGCCGCGCAGGTCGCGCTGCTCGATGAGTTGCGGCAGGGCGCCGGTCGCCGCGGCCTCGACTTCGCCCCGCCCTTCCCGCAATTCCGCGGGGATCTCCGCGAGCCCGAGCGCGGTGTAGAACGCCTGCTCGTCGCCGGTCGCGATGAAGGCGCTGCCCTTCCAGAGCGCCGCCCCGTCGAGCGCGAAGCCATGGGTGCGCGCATGCGCCGCGAGGGCCGCGAGGTGCTCGTCGCTGCCCGTCGCCTGGACGAGGACCGCCCCGACGTTCTTCGGGGTCGTCACCACGATCTGGGCCTGGGCGCCACCACTCATCCGGAGCGTCATCCGCCGCTCGTCCTGCCCGGCGAACTCGTGGACGCCTGACAACTCGCCGATGCGCCGGAAGATCTCCGCCGGGGGCACCTCGGCCACCAGGACCAGGACGATGTCGCGCACGACTTCCATGCGGCGGCGCACTTCGCCCGCGACGATCGCCCCGAGGACGCCGGGGACGGCGGCCAGCGCCGTGCGGAGCGCCTCCGCCTCCTCCTCCGCATGATGTGCCAGCTTGAAGGCGCTCGCCTGCCGCAGGAAGGCGATGCCCTTCAGGATGTTCTCCGCGGTCTTCTGGCCGAAGCGCGGCAACCGCGCGAGGCGGCCGTCGCGGGCGGCGGCCTCGAGTTCCGGCAGGGAATCGATGTCGAGCGCCTCATGCAGCTGGCGGATCTTGGCGACGCCGAGGCCGGAGATCTGGAGCATCTCGACGAGGCCGGGGGGCACCTGTCCGCGCAACTCCTCCAGGACGGAGGCGCGGCCCGTGCTCACCAGCTCCTGCACGATCTGAAGCGTGGCGGGGCCGACCCCCTTGGTCGCGGCGAGGGTGCCGTCCGCGAGCGCTTCGGGAAGCTCGACGCTCAGCGCGCCGACGGCCTTGGCCGCGGTGCGGAAGGCGCGCACGCGGAAGGTGTTCTCGCCCTGCAGTTCCATGAACGACGCGATCTGTTCCAGCGTCTGCGCCACGGCTTTCTTGTCCATCGTCATCCTCAGCTCAGGTCCACCGCGACATGCGGTCGGTGCGCCGGCCCGGCACAGGACAGCGCCTCGGGCAGGAGCGACGACGCGCGTGCCGCCAGTTCCAGCAGCTCCTCGCCGCCGACAATCGAGAAGAGCCCCGCCGCGGCGCCTCCGGGAAGCACCGGACTGAACAGCGGTGATCCGTCCCCCCGCTCGAGATCGCCCTCACGATAGCCGTCCGCGTCCACGACGCTGAACCCTTCCCGCCCGGGATGGAGGCCGAAGATCGCGAGCACGAAGAAGCCTCCCCGGGGCCAGGGCCGCACGAAGATGCCATCGAGCGGCTGATGCGGCTCCCCCGGGCCGAGCTCGGCCCAGACCAGCCGCTCGGGAAGCTGCAGGTAGAACGCCCGTGGCAGCGCGGCTCCGGGCGACGCGGGGATCGACGCTTCCCCTTCGGTCGCTGGCGCCGCGAGCAGTGCGGAGGCCCGGGTCTTCGAGGGCCGGAGGACCCAGCCCCCTTCGGCCCAGTAGAGGTAGGCGTGATGGAGCAGGGCGACGTGCTGTTCCATCCCTTCCCCGACGCCCTCCTCCGGGACCAGCTCGCGCAGGTAGGTGACCACCTCGCGATCGAGCACGAAGGCATCCTGATCGTGCGCGTCCCGGCCGCTGCTCGCGAGCGATTCGCGGATGCGGACGAAGCGAGGTTCGGCGTCGGCGCCGAAGGCGATGTCGTACGGAGTGGGTCGAGGGGCCATCGATGGTCAGTCGTCGAGGGAATCGGGACGCGGGAAAGCTAATCGCCCCCCGGCCGTCCTCCCGCCTTCGGGAGGAAGCGGTCGAGCTGCCGGACGAATTCGTCGAGGGCCTCGACGTAGGGCACATGGCCACAGTCCCGCAGCAGAACGAACTCCGCGCCGAGGCAATCGGCGGCCTCGCGGGCGCTCCCGGCGGGGATCGGGTCGTCGTCGCCGTGGAGCACCAGCGCCGGGATCCGCAGTGCGCGGAGGGCGGGCCGCAGGTCGAAGTCTCCCAGGCTGTCCCAGACCTCGGCGCGGGTGCGTTCCGTGACGCGGAAGGGGGTGAGGGACCGGGCCCGGGCGGGGTCGTGGAAGTATCCCGCGACCGCGAGCTCGAAGATCCGCTGCGCATGCGCGGCCGGGTCGTGTTCGCGCAGGCCGCTGTCGCGGAGCGCCTTGCGGGCCGCCTGCAGCGCGGGACTCATGGTGCGCTCCTGGAAGCGACGCTCGAACTCCTCCCGCGCGGCGCGCCACACCGGCGCCGGCGAGACGAGGGCGAGCCGCTCGACCCGTGCGGGGTGCGCGATCGCGTAGAGCATGGCGAGCATCCCGCCCCAAGAGTAGCCTGCTATTGTCAGGCGCTCGAGGCCCCAGGTCTCGCGCAGCGCCTCCAGGTCGGCGACCTGGTCCCGCCAGCCTACCGGCACCTCCCGGGGGACCGGGGAGCGTCCCCCGCCGCGCTGGTCGTAGTAGAGCAGTGTGCGGCCGGTGGCGAGCGCGTCGAAGCCGGGCAGGAGGTAGTTGTGATCGGCGCCCGGTCCCCCGTGCAGGACCACGACCGGCGGGCCGGCGCCGATGCGGCGCTCGAGCAGCGTGACGCCGTTGACCGCGACCATGCGCTCGGTGCTCATCGCGGCACCGCTGTCGCCGGACGGACCGGGGTCGCGGATGGATCGCCGTAGATCGCCAGCAGCTCGGCCAGGGTCGCGGCGTGGATCGTGGCGATGTCCTCGATCGCCTTGGCATAGCCGCCGGCGATGGTCATCACGACCGGAAGACCCCTGGTGCGGCATGCCGCGAACACCATCCGGTCGCGCTCACGGAGTCCCGCGAAGCTCAGCCCGAGCCGTCCGAACCGGTCACCGGCGTATGGATCGGCGCCGGCGAGGTAGAAGACCAGATCGGGCCGGCTGGCCTCGAGCACGGGCTCGAGATGCAGGGCAAGCGTCGCGAGGTAGGTGGCGTCGTCGCAGCCATCGGGGAGCCCCACATCGAGGCTGCTGCGTTCCCGGTGGAACGGGTAGTTCTTCTCGCCATGCATCGAGAAGGTGAAGACCCTCGCCTCGTCCGCGAAGATCTGCGCCGTGCCATTTCCCTGATGGACGTCGAGATCGACCACCGTCGCCCGGGTGAGCTGGCCCTCCCGCTGCAGGACCCGGATTGCGACCGCGACGTCGTTGAACACGCAGAAGCCCTCGCCGCGATCGCGAAAGGCGTGGTGGGTGCCGCCCGCCAGGTTCACGCCGGCGCCCTCGCTCAGGGCGTCGCGCGCCGCTTCGATCGTGCCCTGGACCGTGCGGCGGGCGCGTTCCAGCAGCTCGGGAGTCCACGGGAATCCGAGCCGCCTGACCGCCAGCGGATCGAGGGTGCCGTTGAACACCGCATCGAGGTAGTCGTGGGTATGCACCAGCGCGAGATCGTCCCGCGTCGCCGGCTCCGGCTCCTCGATGTTCTCCGGGGGCAGCAGGCCCAGGCGCACCACGGTGTCGCGGAGCAGAGCATACTTCGCGACGGGAAAGCGGTGACCCTCGGGGAGGGGCACGGAGAAGCGGGCGGAGGACCAGGCGCGCGTCATCGGCGGTCGGCCGCCACCACGGCCGGCGGCGTCACGGCCTAGAGCAGTGCCGCGAGGCCGTCGGCCACGGCGCGCACCGCTGCTTCCTCGTCGGCCGTGAACGGGTCGGGCACGTCGCTGTCGACATCGATCTGGCCGAGGATGGTCGCGCCGCGGCGGATGAGGACGACGAGCTCGGACCGGGTGAAGGTGTTGCAGGCGATGTAATTCCCGATCGCGCGGACATCGCCGACGTTCTGGTCGGTTCCAGTCGCGACCGCGGTGCCGCAGACGCCCTTCCCGACGGGGATCCGGGTGTGCTCCGTGTCGCGCCCGCTCCAGGCCTCGAGGACCAGGTCGTCGCCGTGGAGCATGTAAAGGTAGACGGAGGTGTACGGGGCGCCCGCGGCCCGGATGCGGTCGGCGGCGTACTGCAGCAGCGCCTGCCGGTCGGCATCCTTGCAGAAGAGCCCGCGCAGTCCCGCGACGATGGGCTGAGGATCGAGAATCGGGGGCATCAGCCGCCTCTCGTGCCAAGGGTGGCGCTGGTGCTCCGCTCCGCGCCGTCGCGGAGGTAGCGGATCACGACGACGTCGCCCGGCCGGTGCTGGCGGAGCACGGCGGTCATCGCCTGCAGGTCCGCGACCGGGGTGTCGCCGATGCGCGTGATGATGTCGTTGCCGCGCAGTCCGGCCGCTTCGGCGGGGCTGCCGGCCCGGACCCCGGTGAGTCGCACCCCGCCCGGGCTGTCCGCCATGTCAGGCACGGTGCCCAGATAGGCGCCATAGCCCGAGGACGTGGCGCCCGCGACGGCCGCCGGTGGCGGGACCTTCACGAAGGTCAGCGGCGCCCGCCGGTTGGCCAGGGTGCGGACGATCGCCGTGGTGAAGTCCGCGACCTCGGCCAGACCGTCCGCGTTGATCTTCTGCCAGTCGTCCGTACTCCGGTGATAGTCCTCGTGCAGATCGGTGAAGACGTGGAGCACCGGCCGGCCGGCCCCATAGAAGGATGACTGATCGCTCCGACCCCACCCATCACCCGAGTAGCGCAGGTCGAAATGCGGTCCGCTATTGAGCGAATCGAGGATCGCCGGGAATTCGCTCGCCGTCGCCGAGCCGTAGACCAGCAGCCGCTCGTTCCGGAGCCGGCCCACCATGTCCATGTTGACCATGGCATAGGTGCTCGCGAGCGGGAACAGCGGATTCTTGACGTAGTAGTCCGAGCCGAGCAGCCCGGCTTCCTCGCCGCTGAACGCGATGAACACGATCGTGCGCGCCGGCGGAGCTGCCGCGAGCTTCCGCGCGATGTGGATCAGCGCGCTCGCGCCGGAGGCATTGTCGTCCGCGCCGTTGTGGATACGCCCGGTGCTGTCGGGATCGAGCGCGCCGAACTGCCCGGGGCCGAGGTGGTCGTAGTGCGCGCCGACGATCACGATCTCGTTGCGGAGATCGGGATCGCTGCCCGGCAGCACCCCGATGACGTTCTTGCCGACCGCGCCGCCGATACCGGCGTGCAGCGCCGCGGGGGCATCCCGATTGACGGTGAAATTCTGGTACCATCCCGCGGGGGACGCGCGGAGGCCGGCGGCCTTGAAGCGCCGGACGAGATAGGCGGCGGCCGAGTCGGCGCCCGGTGTTCCGATCAGCCGGCCGGAGAGCGCATCGTCGGCGAGGTACCGCACGTCGTTGAGCAGGGTGATCGCGTCGGCCGTCGACTGCGCCGCGAGGGCGGGCGCAAAGAGAGCCAGACCGAGTCCGAGCGGGGCGACGAATTGTCGAAGGGCGCGCATGGCGTCAATAGTAGCCTCGGCTCAGTGCCGGGTGTAGCGGCGCTCGGCGGGGCCGGCGAAGAATCGCGTAACCCATTGCAGGGCATTGAGGTAGGAGCTATCTTGATGCCCAGAAACCACTCATGGCCACCCCAGCCGGCATCCTCAACGATTTCGCAGGCGTCCTGCTTCTCCTCCGGGATCATCCCGAGAAGAAGGAGGAGTTGAAGCACGCCTTCCACCGCTTCGTGGCCGATCTCCCCGATGCCAGCCACGTGCTCAAGGTCACGGCCACCGGCTTCAACTGGGATCAGGTGGACGTGCCGATCGGGCGGGGCGAGCTGGTGACGCTCTACGAGCATCTCCGCGGCCACAATGTCGGCGAGATCCGGCTTCCCGCTGCGCTGATGACCTCCACGCTCCTCTCCGTCCTCCGCATCCTGGGCGCGCCGGTGGGGACCTACGGATCGTTCGATCACCTGAGCGCCCGGCTCGATGCGGCGGGGTGCGGCATCGTCACCATACTGCCGCTGCCGCCCGGCATGCCCGGGGCGTCGTCGGTCGTGCAGCCGCCTGCGCCCGAGCCCGCGACGCGCACCCGTTCCGAGGACGACGGGCACATCAATGCCCTCGGTCTTGATGCGCTGACGGAGGCGAAGGTGGGGATGATGCACTTCGCCACCCTGCAGACCCACGCGCTCGGCCCCACCGATTCGCTGGTCGACGGACTCGCGCACGCCAAGACGGAGGCGGCGACCACCGAGCTCCTCAATCAGCTCATCACGGCGGGCGAAGCGGCGGCGCGGCAGTCGGAGTGGCGCGAGGTGCTCAAGGCGGCCCACGGCCTGGTGCAGCTGGAGACACGCAACGCGCCGGGCACCGAGCATCGCAGCTTCGGCATTGCGCTCCGCCGGATGCTGCCGCGATCGGTGCTGGAGCGGATCGCGCGGCTGGTCACCCAGGGGGGCATGAAGGTGGAAGCGGTCGCGGTGCTCCGGCGCATGGGCGCGGACAGCACCGAGGTGCTGCTCAACGCGCTGGTCAATTCCGAGGACGTCACCGAACGCCGCGCGTATTTCAACGCGCTCAAGGAGATGACCGAGGGCGGCGAGCTGCTGATCCACATGCTCAGCCACGATCAGTGGTTCGTGGTGCGAAACGTGGCGGATCTCTGCGGAGAACTGCGGCTGGAGAAGGCGGTCCTGGCGCTGGCCCGGCAGATGGGGCACGACGACGAGCGGGTCCGGCGCGCGGTGGCGGGTGCGCTGGC
Organism: Gemmatimonadales bacterium; assembly: GCA_044229445.1. GTDB lineage: Bacteria > Gemmatimonadota > Gemmatimonadetes > Gemmatimonadales > GWC2-71-9 > JADJOM01. The sequence goes on from JBGASX010000008.1 coordinate 47,174, forward strand.
CCGGATCGGCGGCGCGGGCGCCCTCGAGCCGCTCCGCCGGGCACTTCGCGATCCCTCGCCGGGCGTCCGGCTGCAGGCGGCGCGCGATCTCGATGGCCGCAAGAGCCGCGGCCTCGCCATGACGCTGGCGGTCGCCGCGGACGAAGAGAGCAAGCCCGATGTGCAGAAGGAGATGTATCTCGCGTTAGGCAGGATCGCGTCCTCCGACGCCATTCAGGCCCTGTCCAAGGCGGCCGAACCGGGGGGACGGCTGTTCCGGCGCAAGCCGCTTGCGGTCCGGCTGGCCGCTGTGGCAGGGCTTCACGCGGCGGGTCCCTCCGCGGCCAACGCGCTCAAGGAACTGCTCGCCGACGACGAGCGCGAGATTCGCGAGGCGGTCGAGCGGTCGCTCAGCACGCTCTGGGAGTAGTCCCCGGAAACCGGGGTCCTAGCGCGGCACGAAGTCGGTCGCCGCGGTCACCCGCGCACTGAATCCCGCCAGCAGCCGGGCCGTCCGCTCCAGATCCTCCACGACCACCATCTCGTTCGGGCTGTGCATGTAGCGCAGCGGCACCGACACCAGGCAGGTCGCGACCCCCTTCAGCGCGGTGAAGATGTTGTCGGCATCGGTGCTTGTGTCGCGTGGCGCCGCCTCGATCGTGTACGGGATCTTCTCCGCCTCGGCCGTTTCCACCAGCAGATCGAACACCACCGGGTTGATCGCCGCCCCGCGGGTGATCACCGGTCCCCCGCCCAGCTTGTAGTCCCCGTGCTTCCGCTTCTCGACCCCGGGATAGTCGGTCGCATGGGTGACGTCCACGACGATCGCGACGTCGGCCGCGAGGCCGGTCGCGCCGCTGCGGGCGCCGCCGCCGGTATAGCTGATCTCCTCCCGCGTCGTTGCCGCCGCCGTGACTCGCGCCGAGGGCCGGCTGCGGGAGAGGAGGCGGAGCGCCTCGAGGACGACGAAGGCCCCGACCCGGTTGTCGAGCGAGCGGCTCACCAGCCGGCCATTGGGAAATTCGAGCACGGTGGAGGCGAGCACGCCCGGATCACCGATCCGGACCATCGCTTCCGCCTCCTTCCGGTTCGCCGCCCCGATGTCGATCCACAGGTCGGACGCCTTCGAGACCTTCTCGCGGTCGTCCTTGTCCATCAGATGGATCGCCTTCTTGCCGATCACGCCCGCCACCGCGCCGCCGCGCGTGAGCAGCTGCACCCGCTGGCCGACGAAGACCTGGTGGTCCCAGCCGCCGATCGTGTCGAAGCTGATGTAGCCGTCCTCGTCGATGTAGGTCGCCATGACCCCGATCTCGTCGATGTGGCCGGCCAGCATCACCCGCGGGGCCGCGGCGGGATTGAGCGTCGCGAACGAGTTCCCGCTCACATCGGCGCCAACCTCATCGGCCAAGCCCTGTGCCTCCGCGCGCCACGCGCGTGCGGGGAGCGTTTCATAGGAAGACGGGCCGGGGGAATCGAGCAGAGTCTTGAGGAACTGCAGCGAGCGTGGATCCATGGGACGCCGGGCAAGGGTGAAAGAAGCGTGAAAATCTGCCTGCAATTCGCCGAAAGTCCAGCGAGGCGCCTGAGTGATCGCAATCACTTCAATCGTGGTAGCTCCATCGTTGAGCCGATTCGGTCGGGTGCCGATAGTAGAGAAACACCCAAGATGGAGACGGCTTCATGAACCAGCGGTTTGCTCTCGGCACCGCACTGCTGCTCGGTATCGCTGCCTGCACCACTCCCGCCAGTGAAGGTGGACTCGGTCCGGCCCCGGTCATTACCAGCATCCAGATTTCGCCCGACAGTGCGACCCTGCAGGCGGGGGACTCGATCGTCCTCAGTGTCAGCGCTCAAATGTCTGATGGCTCGAGCTCCCACGTCGCGGTCGGCTGGGTCGCCACTGGCGGCACGGTCAGCGCGGGTGCGGTCTTTCACGCGGGCACGACCCCCGGCCATTACCTGGTCATCGCGAATACGGCGCAGTTCCTGCACGCGGATACCGCGGTCGTCGTCATTCAATAGATCAGGGCCGGTCCCGGCCCAACGTGCGAGGCACCATGCATCAGCGGCTTGCCGCCTTCGCTGTGTCGCTGCTCATCGTGCCCGGTTGCGCCGCCCCCGCGAAGGAGGGTGGCCTCGGGCCGGCCCCGGTGGTCTCGGGGATCCAGATCGCGCCTGACAGCGTGGTCCTGCAGGTGGGGGACTCGATCGTCTTCAGCGTGATCGCGCAGCTGTCCGACGGCTCGACGTCCTCCGTTCCGGTCGGCTGGGTGGCGACGGGCGGGAGCATGGCCGGTGGCGGGGTCTTCCATGCCGGCGTCACGCCGGGCCAGTACCTGGTCATCGCGAGCACCGCACAACCGATGCATGCGGACACGGCGCGCATCGTGGTCCGCGACACCACGGTGGTGGCCACGCTCTCGAGCATCAGCGTCACGCCGGCCGCGGTCACGCTCGACCCGGGTGCGGCCGCGGCGTTTTCGGCCCAGGGATTCTGGAGCGATGGGAGCGTTCGCCCTGCGAATGTCACCTGGGCCGGCACGGGCGGGAGCATCACCGGTGCCGGGCTCTACACGGCGGGTGCCTTGCCCGGGACCTTCCGGGTGGTGGCCACGGCATCCGCGCAGATCGCGGACACCGCCCTCGTCACCGTGCGCGACACCACGACGCCGGCCGGCGGCACGGTGCTCTTCAGCGAGGGCTTCGAGGATGCGAGCGTCGCCGGCCGTGGCTGGTATGACAACACCGCGCCCGCGATCAGTGCCGTGGAACATCATGGCGGGTCAGGTGCGCTGCAGATGGCGTTTGCGCAGGGTGGGACCAAGCCGGTGAAGGGCGGCTCGCTCCGCCACAAGTTCACGCCGACCGATCGGGTCTTTCTCCGCTACTACGTGAAGTACAGCGCCAACTGGGTGGGGTCGGGGGTGAGCTATCATCCGCACGAATTCCACTTCGTGACCAATCTCGATGGCGACTGGGTCGGTCCCTCCGCGACCCATCTGACCACCTACATCGAGCACAGCTATCAGAACGGCGGCATCCCGCGCCTCGCGATGCAGGATGCCCTGAACATTGACACGACGAAGATCAACACCGATCTGACCAGCCTCACCGAGCAGCGCGCCGCCGGGGGCTGCAACGGCCAGCCTGACGGCTACACCACGAACTGCTATCAGCAGGGTGGCCAGTGGTTCAACGAGAAGCGGTGGAACGCGGGCCAGGTGGCCTTCTCGCCGAACCCCGGGCCGGGCTCCAAGAACGACTGGCACAAGATCGAGGTGTACTTCCAGCTCAACTCGATCCGGAACGGCAAGGCGCAGAGCGACGGCATCGCCCAGTACTGGTTCGACGACCAGCTGCTCATCGATCACCAGAATGTCCAGTTCCGGACCGGCGCGAATCCCTCGATGCAGTTCGATCAGTTCCTGATCGCGCCCTGGATCGGTGTCGGCTCGCCGGTGGCCCAGACGATGTGGGTGGACGACGTCGTTGTGGCGACGGGCCGGGTGCCCTAGCGCCCGCCGCGGCGGCAAGCATCTTCGCCCTCCGCGGTTAGAATTGGAGCGGACCCACCCTCACTCCACTCTGACCGCTGACGGCCGATGGCGCTCGCTCCCTCCCGACGCACCCGCTCCTTCCGCGAATCGGTGATTCGTGGCATGTCCCGGCTCGCCGCGGAACATGGCGCGATCAACCTGGCCCAGGGTTTCCCCAACTTCGCCGCCCCCGAGCTCCTCAAGGAGGCCGCGGCGAAGGCGATCCGGGACAACATCAACCAGTACGCGATCACCTGGGGTGCACGGCACCTGCGGGAAGCGGTTGCCCGGAAGTACCACGGCTGGTACGCGCTCGCCGTGGACCCGGAGACCGAGATCACCATCACCTGCGGCGCCACGGAGGCGATGATCGCGACGCTGATGGCGCTGGTGGACCCGGGCGACGAGGTGATCGTCTTCGAGCCCTTCTACGAGAACTACGGGCCGGACACGGTGCTGTGTGAGGCGACGCCGGTCTACGTCCCGCTCTTTCCCGGACAGCCACTCGACCTCGACCGGCTCGCCGCGGCCTTTTCGTCCCGCACCCGCGCCGTCATCGTCAACACCCCCGCGAATCCGGTGGGCCGGGTGCTGACGCGCGCCGAACTCGAGGGGATCGCCGCCCTCTGCCAGCGCCACGATGCGTGGGCGATCACCGACGAGATCTACGAACACATCCGTTACGAGGGCGAGCACATCCCGATCGCGACCCTGCCCGGCATGCGCGAACGCACGGTCACGATCAGCGGCGCGTCGAAGACCTTCAGCATCACCGGCTGGCGCATCGGTACCATCGTCGCCCCCGCGGCCGCGACCGACGCCATCCGCAAGGTGCATGACTTCCTGACGGTGGGTGCGCCCGCCCCGCTGCAGGAGGGGCTCGCCGTCGCCATGGATGCCCTGGGCCGGGAGTACTACGATGCCATGGCGGTCGCGTACCGCCGCCGCCGCGACCTGCTCCACGCCGCGGTGGTGCAGGCCGGCTTCCGCGCCACGGCGCCCGAGGGGGCCTACTACATCCTGGCCGATTTCTCCGCACTCTCCGACCTGGATGACACCGCCTTCGCCCACTGGCTCGCGCGGGAACGGGGGGTGGCTCCCGTCCCCGGCTCCAGCTTCTTCAGCCGGCCGGAGCTGGGCCGCAAGTACGTGCGCTTCGTCTTCTGCAAGACCGACGACCTGCTCGAAGAGGCCGCCGCACGCCTGACGAACCGGAGTACGCCGGAGAGCCGGGGCCCCCGCGACCTGCAGCGCTGACCGGCGGTTGCCGGCCGCCGCGCCGCCCGGTATTCTCTACCTCCCATGTCCGCCCGACACTCCCCCGCGCTGCGCCTGATCGCCCTGCTGCTGGCGCTGCTCCTCCCCGCTGTCCAGCTCGGGGACGGCGCGGGGCTGCATCACTGCCCCGATCATGATGCGGGGCTCGGCGTGTCGCTGGGCGGACACCAGTCGGCCCATCACGGGTCGTCGCACGACATGCCGGGGCATGGGCACAAGGGGGGGTGTCCCTGCCTCGGGGCCGGGCACACCAGCCAGATGGCGATGGTCTCCTGCGCCGTGCCCGTGCTCGTCGTCCGGCACGCCCCGATCTTCGCGCCCCGCTTCGAGGAGCCCGCCGTCGTCTGGACGGCACTCTCGAAGCGGCTGCCCTTCGCCATCGGTCCTCCCGCCTCCTCCTCGTCCCACCTCACCTGAGTCTCCCGCTTGGCGTGCGCCCTCGGCGCGCCAGCCAGCGGATGCGTGGCCACTCCCTCCGGGAGCGGCTCCGCGTTTCCCTCACGTCTGACGAGACAGGAACCGATGTCCTTCCCGAATGCCTTCCGGCTCGCGCGCGCATGGACGCTCGCCTGCCTGCTCCTCCCGGCCGGTGCGCTCGCCGCACAGCAGGCCGATTCCACCCATCAGCACGGTGATACGCTCACCCGCCCCGTGAAGCTCGGCGAGATCACGGTGACGGCCACCCGGGCCCGCCGCGACGCGCCGTCGAGCAGTGTGACGGTGCAGGCGGCCGAGCTCCGCAAGGTGACCGCGCTCAACGCGTACGACCTCATCCGCCAGAGCGCCGGCATCGAAGTGCACGACCAGGGTCAGGGTCCCGGCTTCGCCTCCGACGCCTCGGTGCGCGGCTTCAGCTCCGACCACTCCACCGATCTCGCGCTCTGGGTGGACGGCGTCCCCATCAACGAGCCGGTCAACGGGCACTCCGAGGGCTACAACGACTGGGCGCTGCTCTTCCCGCAGGCGATCAGCACCGTCGACGTGATCAAGGGACCGGCGAGCGCGCTGTACGGCAACTTCGCGCTCTCCGGTGTGGTCAACGTGCGGACGCTCGAGCGGATGACGGGGGCCGAGGCGTGGGCCAAGGGAGGATCGTACGGCCGGTTCGAGGGGGCGCTGCTCACCGGGTTCGATCACGGCCGCACCGGAGGGGTGATCGGCATCCGGGGGGAACGTGAAGGGGGCTGGCGACCCAACTCCGACTACAAGCTGGGGCAGTTACACGGCCGCATCGTGCACGATCTCTCCGACCGCACCAGCGTGGACGCCGGTGTCGAACTCTATGCCGCGGGATGGAACAGCCCGGGGTTCATCACCGACAGCCAGTTCGCGGCGGACCAGTTCGACGTGGTCTCCAACCGCACCGACAACGGATTCAAGCGCCGAGGTCAGGAGCGGGTGAGCCTCCGGGTGCTCGCCGGACCGGATCTTCTCTGGCGCTCCACCGTGTACGCGACGCAGGGTCGCTGGCAGCTCTTCCTGACCACGCCGCCCGAGGGGGGCGGCGGCGAGGGCAGCGGCAGCCAGACCGAGGAGGAGGATCACCGCTACGGCTTCGGCGCGACCAGCGCGCTCACGCTCTCCCGCGAACGGGTGACGGTGACCGCTGGCCTCGAGGCGCGGTACGATCACTCGCACTACGAGAACTATTTCACCACCAACACCGCGCGCGATTCGGTGCAGACCGCGGTGCGCGCCCGTCAGGCGTCCGGTGCGCTGTTCGTCGAGTCCTCCACCAATCTCGGCCATCACTTCCGGATGGATCTCGGTGCCCGGCTCGAGACGCAGGATACCCGGGTCGAACCCGATGCCGGCGGGTCCGCCACGGCGAGCAAGTCGATCGTCGTGCCGAAGGCGGGCCTGCTGTATCACCTCCCGCGCCTGGCCAGTCTCTATGCCAACGTCTCGCGCGGGTTCCGGCAGACGGACGGGATCGTGGAGGATCCGACGCTGCCCTTCATCACCGCGTGGGCGTACGAAAGCGGCGTGAAGCTCGATGCCCCCAAGGTGAGCGCGACGGTCGCCCTGTTCCGCTCGGATGTGAGCAACGAGCAGACCTTCAACCCGATCACCCTGACCTCGACCAGTGGCGGACGCAGCCGGCGCCAGGGCGTCGAGCTGGAGCTCCGCTTCCGGCCCACCGACGCGGTGAGTCTCACCGGCGACTGGACCTTCAACGACGCGAAGTATCGGCGCCTCGTCACCGCGGACGGGGATACCCTCGATGGCGCGCGGGTCTTCAACACGGCCCGCTACATCGGATCGGCGGCCCTCGAAGTGGCGCCCCCGCTCGCGATCTGGCGGCTCCGCCTGAGCACCAACGCCGTCGGACCCTACAGCCCGTTCGACATGCCTGGCGTCGAAATCAAGTCCTATGCGCTGCTCCACGCGTACGGGAGTGTGCGCTTCGGTCTCGCCACCTTCGGCGTCGGCGTTCGCAACCTGCTCGGCCACAAGTACCGCGAACTCGAGGCCGGTGGCTTCGCCGTTCCCGGTCAGCCCCGCACCGTGTACGGTTCCGTCGACTGGATCTTCTGATGCCGTCCGGGCCGGGATCCGAAGCCCGGCCCGCCTCGTTGAGGAGGAGCGTCATCCCGATCACCTCCTCGATGAGGCGTCGAATGCTGCAACACCTGCCGGCCGCTGGAATGGCGGAACTGGCGCTCGCCGGCGCGATGAGGCCATACTGACCCGTGGCCGACTCCGATCCCAGCCCGCGCAGGCCCGCTTCGCCGGACCGCCTCGAAGGCGGACCGGCGGGGCGGCTGCTGACCCTCGAACGCGAGGCCTCGCTGCAGGCCCGGCTCCTTGCCCGCGACGAACGCGCGCTGGTGGAGCTGGTCGAGATCGCCACACCCTGGCTGCTGGGTGTCGCCCAGGGGATGCTTTCCGACCGCGACGAGGCCGAGGAGGTGGTGCAGGAGGCCTTCACCATCGCCTGGCGGCGCGTCGATCTCTTCGATCGCGAGAGCGGGCGGCTGATTCCCTGGCTGCTGCGCATCACCCGCAACCGGGCGATCGACCGGTTGCGCGCCCGTCGGCGCCAGACACTCAAGTCTCGCCGCCTCGAGAGCTTCCAGGTGTTCGGGGACGGCTCCACCGCACCGCAGGAGCCTGACGAGAGCGCGCATCCCGGGTGGCATGTGCACGAGACCGTGCATGCCGCGCTCCGTCAGCTGCCTGACGATCAGCAGGCCGTGGTACAGCTCGCCTACTTCGAAGGGCTCACGCATTCCGAGATCGCCGGGCGGCTCGGCATCCCCCTCGGCACCGTGAAGACCCGTCTCCGCCTCGCGTTCGACAAGCTTCGGACCGGACTCGCCTCGATCAGAGAGTGGGTGTTATGACCGCGCACGAATGGTTCCTCGAGCACCGCACCGCCTTCGTCACCCGCACCCTGGAGCCCGACGAGGAGCGCAGCTTCCGCGATCACCTCGCGGGCTGTGCCGAGTGCCGCGGCGAGATCGAGCGGATCGAGCGGGAGCTCGCCTGGCTGCCGATGGGGGTCGCGCCCGTCGCGCCGCGGCCGGGCCTCACCCGTGCGCTGGTGGACGGGGCGCTCGGCACGCGGCGGGCGGCGCCCCGGTGGCTGGTACCGCTCGCCCTCGCCGCCTCGCTGCTGCTGTCGGTCGGATCGTGGTTCTGGGCCTGGTCGACCGTCCGCGCGTTCGAGGACGATGTCGCGGTCGAGCGGGAGCGGGTCGCGCGCGAACTGGCGATGACCCGGGATACGCTGGGCATCATTCGTCAGGCAGGGATGGTCCGTCACGCCGACATCACGATGGGGGAGCACAAGGGCGGGCTGATCATCTTCGCGGACACCGAGACCCACCGCTGGAATGTCATGGTCTACGGGCTCCCGGCTCCGCGTCCCGGCCAGGTCTGCCAGTTCTGGTTCATCACCGACTCCGGCATGGTGAAGAGCGTACCGGTCCAGACCCAGATGGGTGCCCCCGCCTTCGTCACCCTCGGCATGCCCCACGCGCCGGGCAAGGTGATGGGTGCCGCGCTGACGGTGGAAACGGAAGGCTCCACCAGTCCGGCGCCGCAGGGGCCCCAACTGGCGCATCTGCTGCTCTGACAGGGCAGGTAGCGGTGGAGCGGGGCGTCCATATGTTTGAGTCGGAATGCCCTCGCCCTCAGCCTCGCCTGCCGCACTCGCCCGGTACTTTCTCCGTCTCGGCACCTTCGGCTTCGGAGGGCCGATCGCGCTCGTGGGCGCCATGCATCGGGACCTCGTCGAGGAGCGCGGCTGGCTGAGCGAGGAGGAGTACCGCGAAGGCATGGCGCTCGCCCAGCTCTCTCCCGGGCCCCTCGCGGCCCAGCTCTGCTTCTACATCGGCTATGTGCGCGGAGGATGGGGCGGCGCCGCGCTCGCGGGGATGGCGTTCGTCCTGCCGAGCTTCCTGATGGTGGTCGCGCTCGGCTGGGCCTACGTGCGCTTCGGCGAGCTGGCGTGGATGCAGGCGGTATTCTACGGTGTCGGCGCCGCGGTCATCGGGCTCATCTCCCGCAGTGCGTGGAACCTCACCCGGAAGACGCTCGCGCGAGACTGGCTCCTCTGGGGCATCGCGCTGGTGCTGGCGGCGAGCACCGTCGTCACCGGGCGGGAGATTGCCTGGCTGATCCTCGCCGGCGGCGCCGTGGTCGGGCTCTGGCGGACACCTCCGAAGTGGCTGCGTCCCGGGACCAGCCTCCTCGAAGCCGGGAGCACGCTGTTGCTGCTGCAGCTGCTCGGTTTCTTCAGCTACGCGGGGACGTTCGTCTTCGGCAGCGGCCTCGCCATCGTGCCCTTTCTGCATGGCGGCGTCGTGCAGCAGTATCACTGGCTGACGGAGCATCAGTTTCTCGATGCCGTCGCCGTCGCGATGATCACGCCCGGCCCCGTCGTGATCACGACCGGGTTCATTGGCTACCTGGTGGCGGGGCTGCCCGGTGCCTGCATCGCCGCCGGTGCGACCTTTCTTCCCTGCTTCCTGCTGACCGTGCTCCCGGCGCCCTGGTTTCGCCGTCACGGCCAGCAGCCCTGGCTCAAGGCGCTGGTGGACGGCATCACGGCCGGCGCGGTGGGCGCCATTCTGGGCGCCGTACTGGTGCTCGGCCGACAGTCGGTGCGGGATCTGCCGACCCTGCTGATCGCCGTGGCGGCCCTCACGGTGGCGGTGAAGTTGCGAAAGGTGCCCGAGCCACTGATCGTCATGGTGGCGGCGCTGGCGGGTGTGCTGCTGCGCCGCTGACCGATCACTCATTTCCGCCGCCCGCTGGAGCCGATCGCTCCGCGGCGCTGCGAGCAGGAGAACGCATCATGTTCTGGTCTGGCGCGCGCCCCCTCCGCACGGCCCGGCTCGGTTTCGTTGGCGCCATCCTCGTCTTCGGCTGCTCGCGCCCCCCCGCGAAGGCCGTGGCCTCCTTCGGCAATCTCGACTCGCTCGTCAAAGCCTCGCCGGCCGACGGGAAGACCTGGTCCCGCGTGGCGACGGCGGTCATCCACGGGGACAGCGCGCAGGCGGCGCACGCGGCGGAACTGCTTGTCCGCGCCGGGCCGGTGGCACTCCCCGCCATCCGCCGGCTGCTCCAGGAGCCCGACGCGCGGAGCCAGCGGCTCGGCGCTTATGCGCTCGGTTCCCTGGGCCCGGCGGGTGAACCGGCCGTGCATGAGCTCATCCCGCTCATGGGGGGGGCAGACTCCGCGGTCGCGAACATGGCGGACTGGAGCCTGACCCGCATCGCCCCGGCGCACGCACCCAAGCTGCTCGGCCTCGGGCACGATCTGCGTTACGGCGACGAAGGGACCCGGCTGGCGGCGGCGCTGGCGCTCGGGCAGTCGCAGGACGATGTGAGTCCGGTCTGCCCGCTCCTCGTCCAGCACCTGGCCGATTCGAGCCCCGGTGTGCGCGGGGCCGCCTTCCGGGTGCTGCAGAACGCGGGGGCATCGGTGCTGCCCTGTCTCCAGCGGCCGGCGAATGAGGCGGACCCGATGATCCGTGCCGCGACGCGGCTGCTCCGCATCCGGCTCGAGTCCGGCGGCCTGGGCAGCTAGGCGGGGGCGGGGATGCGAGCGGTGAAGGAGGCCCCGGGTGACACGTCATCCAGTGTCAGGCGGCCCCCGTGGGCCTCGACGATCGACCGCGCGATGGCGAGTCCGAGACCGGTGCCCGGGGCCGCGCTGTTGAGCCGGGCGAATCGCTCGAAGATCCGCTCGCGCTGATCGGGGGGAATTCCCGGGCCGAAATCGCGCACCGTCACCCAGGACCAGGGGCCATCCTCGCCCGACCCCGTGCCGGTGCTGACCTCGATGGCCGATCCCGGCGCGTGGATCATGGCGTTGTGGATGAGCACCAGGATCGCGCGCTCGAGGAGGGCGGGATCGCCGTCCACCGGCGCCGCCTCGAACTCCCCGCGCCGCAGCTCGTGGCCGGTCGCGGCCGGGTGGGCCCGCGCCCGCGAGAGCGCCTGGTTCACGACATCGTCCAGATAGATCCGCTGGCGTGACGGCAGAATGGCGTTCGCGTCGCCCCGGGCGATCAGCAGCAGGTCGCCGACGAGCAGCCCCAGTTCGTGCGCCTCCGCCGCAATCCGCTCCAGCGCCTGCTGGTACAGTCGCACGTCCCCCTCGCCCCGCAGCGTGACTTCCGCCTCGCTCCGCAGGATCGCCACGGGGGTGCGCAGCTCATGAGCCGCATCCGCGAGAAACTGCCGCTGCCGCTGGGCCACGCCCCGCTCCCATTCGAGGGCGGTGGAGAGCCGCTCGATCAGCAGGTTGAACGCATCGGTGAGGGTCGTGATCTCGTCGCCCGCGGCATGTTCCGGCAGGCGGTCGAAGCGCACCGCGCCCGCCGCGACTTCGTTGCCGATCCGCTCGGCCGACTCCGCGACGCGGATGATCGGACGCAGGACGAGCTTGGCCGCCGAGGCGCCGAAGACGGCGCCCAGGACGAGGATGATGGGGAGGATGGTCGCGAGGCTTCTGGTGATCCGGCTGAGCCGGTACTGCAGTGGCAGCGTGCTCATCGCGATCGCGAGCTCGACCTTGTCGTCGAGCGGCACCCGGATGATTCGCGCCGGGCCGTCACGCAGCTGCAGGGTGACCGGCCGTCCGAGCGGTCCGCTCGCCGGCACATCATTGAAATACGGTTCGTCGGGGAATCGCCGGCTCGTGGTGATGACCTGGCCCAGGCTGTCGAAGGCGACGATCGTGCGGTCGCCATAGACGAGCTCGCTCACGATGTGCGTCGCGGCGGCGCTCGTCGTGCCGAACTCGGGGCGGTCGAGCCGGAAGATCGACTGCGCGCCCCGTCCCGCATCCATCAGGGCGTGGTCGAAGTCCCGGCGATAGCCGCGGGCGAGGTAGAGAAAAATGCCGAGGGCTCCGAGGCCCATGAGGACCGCGAAGCCCGCGGTGAAGACCAGCGAGAGCCGGACCCTGAGCCCGAGCGGACTCACCCGTGCCGGGATGCCCGCGCGGGGTCGAGCGTATAGCCCGCGCCACGAACGGTGTGGATCATCGGCGTCATGCCGGGCTGATCGATCTTCCGGCGGAGCCGGGAGACGTAGACGTCGATGATGTTGGAGAAGGGGTCATAGTTCTCGTCCCATACCGCCGCGCTGATCGCAGCGCGCCCGCAGACCTGCCCCACATGCCGTGCAAGATACTCCAGGAGCGAGTACTCCGTCGTGGTCAGCTCGATGGGCGCCCCGCGGCGCGTGACTGTGCGGCTCGCCGGGTCGAGGACGAGTTCCCCGACCTCGATCAGCGTGGGGCGGCTCTCCGGCTGGCGCCGGTGCAGCGCGCGCAACCGGGCGAGCAGTTCCTCGAACGAGAAGGGCTTCACCAGATAATCGTCCGCCCCGCTGTCGAGCCCGGCGACGCGGTCCTCCACCGAGTCGCGCGCGGTGAGCATCAGGATCGGGACCGGGACCGCCCGCTTGCGCAGTTCGGCCGCCAGCCCGAAGCCGGAGCCATCGGGGAGGTTCACGTCGAGAATGACCGCGTCGTACCGCTCCATCTCCAGCTTGGTGCGTGCCGCGGACAGGCGGTCCGCCACGTCGACGGCATGCGATGCCTGACGAAGCCCGCGCGCGATGCTGTCGGCGAGTTTCGCTTCGTCTTCTACCAGTAGTACACGCAAGGTTCCCGTCCCTTCAGTCGTCGCGGTCGCCATCGGATGTCCCCTCCCGTCTGGCTGGTGCCACACTGTCCACCGTCGCTGCACCCTCTGCCGGAATCACGATGTTCGAGGTGCCGGCGCGAAGCTCATCGTGCCGGATCTGTCCGCCCGCGAGCGCACTCCAGCCGAAGAGTCCGGAGCTCACCACGAGTCCCGCGATCGTGAGGCCGGCGGTGGAGGTCGGCACACTCCGGCCAGCCCGGCTCTGCCACAGGACCACGCCGGCCAGGGCTCCCGTCAGCAGGATCGCGATGAGCCCCGCCTCGGCGCGTTCCTCGTGCTCGTGCACCAGGCGCTCCTTCAGCCAGGCCGTGTCCTCCAGCTGCTCTTCCGCCGGCTCGCCCGTCAGGAAGACGGGGTAGCTCAGCGCCGCAATGACGACCGCGGCGCCGAGCCCGGTTCGGAGCACGTCCCGAGAGCGGCGACTCAGGCCCCAGAACAAAAGACCTGCCACCAGGGGAGACCCCATGATCGGCAGGTGATTGAGCATCAGGTGAAGATGCGCGGCGTCCATAACAACTCCACGGACTGCGGGGGATGCGCAGTCCAACCTAGTCCCCGGTGATGAATTCATGATTAAACCCCTGAGAGAAGACACGAGAACGCCCGCGCCATGGGGCGCGGGCGTCTGCGAGGTCTCTTCGGGGCTGTTTCGGGGTGCTGCGATCAGTCGTTGATCGGATCGCCGCCCAGCTGTTCCGCTTCAGGAGACTCGTCCGGACCGTCATCGCTGGGGATCGAGGCTCCGTCGGCGCCCAGCAGCCGGAAGGCCGCCCACTGCTGCCGCTTGGCCGCCTTGGAGCGGGGGCCGTTGTACATCAGCGAAACCAGGAACATCCCGTCCTTGCGGCCGAGGTAGCCGACGAGGGTCGACACATTCGCCAGCGTTCCGGTCTTGGCGTGGACGACGCCCTGCGCGGGAAGTCCGCCGGCCAGCTTCGCGAGCGTCCCCTGCCCGTTGGCCGGCAGCAGCGACGGGAAGTTCCGCCCCGCCGGGGTGTTCTGGAAGTTGGCCATGTAGTAGATGAACGTCGCCGGCGTCACGCGGTCATCGTGCGACATGCCGCTGCCGTCCACCAGCTTCACGCCCCCGGCGACGCCGGCGACCTGCTGGACATGCTCGGTCAGCAGCTCCGGGCCATGCTCGCGCCCCGCCGCCCAGCGAAGCAGCAGCTCGGCGCCGATGTTCAGGCTCCGGCGGTTGATCTCGTAGGCGACGGAATCGAACGGCGCCGACTCCACCTCGGCCAGCACTTCCGTGGGATCGTTCTCGACGGCGATCGCCTGCGGCGTCCGGTCCCACGTGATGCCTGCCTGCGCCAGCGCCTGGGCCCAGGTTGCGGCCAGCACGGCCTTGGTATCGCCCGCGACCGTCACCAGCCGTCGCACGCCGGCACGATTGCCCACCGCGCCCGTCACCAGATAGCCGCCGTCCTTCATCCGGGTGATCCGGAGGCGGGAACGGCTGCCTGACACCGTCGAGGCGTGGATGTTGACCAGCGCGCCGAGTCCGGCGGGGGAGGTCTCCACCAGCACCGGTCGCGACCCCGGCTTCGCGCCGGGACGGACGTGCAGCCAGACCACGTTCTCGTGCAGGGTGAGCGAGCCGATCAGCGGCGCGTAGATGCTGCCCCAGTTGCCCGTGCGCCAGGCCTCGGGATAGTGCGCCTCGGCCGGCTGGCCGTCGCTGCTGAGTACGGTGAGCGGTCCGCGGAGCACCCGCACGCCTGACTGGGCGAGCTGATTGGCGAGATCCTGCAGCCGGGGGCCGCGGCCATCGGGACTTTCAAGTGTCGGGTCGCCGTTGAGTTGCAGTGCCCAGCGACCGGCCCATTCTCCGGTGGATTCGTCCAGCGTGCCGTAGCCGATCACGCGCGTCGCGCGGCGGGCATCGGAGCCCAGCACGGTCCGGGCGTAACCCGTCGTCAGCAGTTTCACCGTGGAGGCCGGCACCAGCGGCATGTCCTGGTTGACGCTCCACAGGATCTGGCCCTGCTGGTCGGCGACGACGATTCCCCAGGTACCTGGGGCAGAACGATGGGCGGAGCGATACCAGCGGTCCAGCTTGAGCTTGAGGGCCGATGGGAGCTCCTGCGCCGGGGCCCGCGACACGACCCCCGCGCTGAGGAGCGCGGCGGCAACGGTCAGGGCGGAGAGGCGGGTCAGGAGGCGCACTATGTCATTATCCTCGGCAGTTTTGTCCACTGCCTGAAGGGATCTCGGCCGGCCGGAGCAATCTACCGGTCGTCCAATGTTTCGCAAGTACAGTACCGGCAACAACTTGAATGAAGAAGCGTCCGGGCCGTCGGCCGGGACGCTTCAGGATAGAGCAAGAGGGTTGCCAAGGAGTGCGGGGTGACCGGGGTCACCCCCCGGAATTACTTGAGCACCAGCTTGGCGATGGTGTTGAGCTGCATGTTGCTGGTGCCCTCGTAGATCGTGCCGATCTTCGCGTCGCGGTAGAACTTCTCGGCCGGGTACTCCTTCGAATAGCCGTAGCCGCCGAAGAGCTCCAGGCACTTGGAGGTCGTGCGGTCCGCCACCTGCGAACTGAACAGCTTCGCCATCGCGGCCTCGAGCTGGAACGGGAGGCCCCGGTCCTTCATCCGCGCCGTGTTGTAGACCATGAGCCGCGCCGCCTCGAGTTCCGTCGCCATCTGGGCGAGCTGGAACTGCACCCCCTGGAAGTCGGCGATCGGCCGGCCGAACTGCTTCCGCTCCTTCACATACTGCACTGCTGCCTCGAGCGCACCGGTTCCGACACCGATCATCTGGGCGCCGATGCCGATACGCCCTTCGTTGAGCGTCTCGATCGCGATCTTGTACCCCTGACCCACCGGACCGAGCACGTTCTCCTTGGGGACCCTGCATCCCTCGAGGATCAGTTCGGTCGTGCTCGAGGCGCGGATGCCGAGCTTGTTCTCCTTCTTGCCGACGCTGAAGCCGGCGAAGCCCTTCTCGACCAGGAAGGCGGTGATGCCCTTGTAGCCCTTGCTGAAGTCGGTGTTGGCGAAGATGAGGAAGAGTCCCGCCTCTCCGCCGTTGGTGATCCAGAACTTCCGGCCCGTCAGCTCCCAGTGGGTTCCCTTGTCCTCGGCGCGGGTCTCCAGCGCGAACGCATCGCTGCCGCTGGCCGGCTCCGACAGCGCGAAGGCCCCGAGGAGGCTGCTCGTCATCCGCGGGAAGTAGCGGGCCTTCTGCTCGTCGTTGCCCCAGCGCATGAGCGCGTTGTTGACGAGGGTGTTGTGGACGTCGACGTAGATCGCCGCCGACGCATCGACCCGGGAGAGCTCCTCGATGGCGAGCACCGAGAGAAAGATCGTCCCGCCCGCGCCGCCCCACTGCTCGGGGACTTCGATCCCCATCAGCCCCAGGTCGAACATCTTCTGGACCAGCTCGGGGCGGAACTTGGCGGCTTCGTCCATCTCGTGGACGTAGGGTTTTACCTCGGTCTCGGCGAACTCACGGACCGTGGCGCGGAAGAGCTCTTCTTCTTCGGAGAGAAGCGTGAGCGGCTGGGCAGTGATGGGGTCGGTCATGCCGGAAAGCTATGCAGAGGTGAGCCGGGCCAACAGCCGGGCGCGGACGCCGGGCCATTCGCGATCGAGGATACTGAAATAGATGCTGTCCCGATTGCTGCCGTCTTCATTGATCATGTGCTGGCGAAAGACTCCCTCTTCCGCCGCCCCCAGCCGAGTCAGGGCCGCGCGCGACTTGAGATTCAGCGTTGACGTCTTGAACTCCACCCGCCGGAGCCCGGCGGTCTCGAATGCATGGCCGAGCATCAGCAGCTTTGCCTCGGTATTCGCGGCGGTGCGCTGCCAGGCCGGCGCCAGCCAGGTCCATCCGATTTCCGCCCGCTTGTGCGCCGCCGCGTAATTCCCGAAGCGGGTGCTTCCGATCACCTGTCCGGTCGCGCGCCAGACCGTCGCGAAGGGGAGTGCGCTTCCTGCCGCCGCCTCGGCCAGGGCGCGTTGCACATAGCGCGTCAGGTCGGCGGCCGTGGCGATCCGGTCGACGGTGAGCGCCCACAACTCGGGCGCCAGACCGATCTCGATGAGGCCGGGAAGATGCGCCGGGGCAAGGGGTTCGAGGCGGACATGCCTGCCGTCGAGTGTCACCGGATTGAGCAGCATGCCGCAGTCTAGCGCCCCGTCTCCCGAACGCGCCAGTTCGTCTTAACAACTTCCTGATATCCCCTCCACCAGTTCCGACACCTCCCTGACGCGCCATCCCCCAGCTTTCCCGCTGTCCCCAACGACGAGTGCTGTGTGGACCTGCTGCTGGTGGTGCTGATCCTGTGCCTGGCCCTGCTGACCTGGGGCCTGGTCCGGCTCTGTGAAAAGGTGTGATGCCATGTCGCTGCTGAACCTGATCGTGGGCGTCATCGCCCTGGGGCTGCTGCTCTACCTCTTCGTGGCGCTGCTCAAGCCGGAGCACTTCTCATGACCGCCAATGCCTGGCTCCAGCTGGGGCTCTTCATGGGGGTGCTCCTCGGACTCGCCAAGCCGCTGGGCGACTACATGGCGCGAGTCTACGAGGGGGCGCCGCATCCGCTGGCGCGACTCCTCGGGCCGCTGGAACGGCTCGCGTATCGCGCCATCGGCGTCGCGGCCGACGAGGAGATGGACTGGAAGCGCTACGCTGCGGCGGTGCTCCTCTTCAGCGCGGCAGGCACGGTCCTGGTCTATCTGCTTCAGCGCGCCCAGGGAGTGCTCGGGCTGAATCCCGCCGGCCTCCCCGCAGTGGAGCCGAAGCTGGCATTCAACACCGCCGTCAGCTTCGTCACCAACACCAACTGGCAGGCCTACGGCGGCGAGGCGACGCTGAGCTACCTCGTGCAGATGGCGGCCCTCACGGTCCAGAACTTCGTGTCGGCCGCGGCCGGGATGGGGGTGCTGATGGCACTCGTCCGGGGCATCCGCCGCGCGGAGACCGACCGGCTCGGAAGCTTCTGGGTGGATCTGATCCGCGGCACGCTCTACATCCTGCTGCCGCTTTCCGTCGTGCTTGCCCTGGCGCTGGTGTCACAGGGCGTCGTCCAGAACTTCGGGAGCTACCGCACCGTGCCGCTGCTCGAGGCCGTCGGCCCAGATTCGGCGCGCGTTACCACCCAGGTCCTGCCGATGGGGCCGGTTGCCTCACAAGTCGCCATCAAGCAGCTCGGCACCAACGGCGGCGGATTCTTCAACACGAACTCGGCCCATCCCTTCGAGAATCCGACCCCGTTCAGCAACTTCCTCGAACTGCTCGCGATCCTCCTCATCCCCGCGGCGCTCTGCTGCACCTTCGGCCGGATGATTCGCGACACGCGTCAGGGCTGGGCCCTGCTTGCGGCGATGACCATCGTCTTCACCGCCCTGCTGATTCCATGCGTACTGGCGGAGAACGCGCACGCCCCCGCCTACGCGGCGCTCCACGTCGAACAGCGGGCGTCCCCGGACCAGGCGGGTGGCAACATGGAGGGGAAAGAGGTGCGCTTCGGGATCACGACCTCGGCCCAGTGGGCCGTCGCGACGACGGCCGCCTCCAACGGCTCGGTCAACGCGATGCACGACTCCTTCACTCCGCTCGGCGGGCTGATCCCGCTCTGGCTGATTCAGCTCGGCGAGATCATCTACGGCGGCGTCGGCTCGGGCCTCTACGGGATGCTGCTCTTCGCCATCGTCACGGTCTTCATCGCCGGTCTGATGGTCGGCCGCACGCCCGAGTATCTGGGCAAGAAGATCGAGGCCTACGAGATGAAGATGGCCAGCCTCGCCATCCTGATCCCCAACCTCCTCGTCCTCTTCTGCACGGCGATCGCCGTGGCGACCCGCGCGGGCCGGTCGGGCATCCTCAACCCGGGCGCGCACGGCTTCACCGAGGTGCTCTACGCCTTCTCCTCGATGGCCAACAACAACGGCAGCGCTTTCGGCGGCCTGACCCCCACCAACGCCCTCTACACCCTGCTCGGCGGCATCGCGATGTGGATGG
The DNA here is from genome assembly GCA_044229445.1 of Gemmatimonadales bacterium. Classification (GTDB taxonomy): domain Bacteria; phylum Gemmatimonadota; class Gemmatimonadetes; order Gemmatimonadales; family GWC2-71-9; genus JADJOM01. Next base: position 66,114 of record JBGASX010000008.1, read on the forward strand.
CCCGCTTCTGGGTCATCATCCCGACGCTCGCCATCGCCGGGTCGCTGGGCCGCAAGAAGCAGATTCCGGCAAGTGCCGGAACGCTGCCGACCCATACCCCGCTCTTCGTCCTGCTGCTCGTCGGTACCGTCGTGCTGGTCGGTGCGCTGACCCACATCCCCGGACTCGCCCTCGGTCCGATCGTCGAACACCTGCAGCTCTTCCCGAGGTAAGACCACCATGTCCGCCCATACGGAGTCCCGTCCCCTCTTCGACCCGGCCATCACCTGGCGGGCGATCGGGGCTTCCTTCGTGAAACTCGATCCGCGGCACATGGTCCGGAATCCGGTGATGTTCGTCGTGGAAGTCGGCAGCCTGCTCACGACGGTCCTCGCGGTGCTGGCCTTCAGCGGCCGGCTGCCGGAGTCGGGCGGCTTCATCACCGCCGTCTCGGTCTGGCTCTGGCTGACGGTGCTGTTCGCCAACTTCGCGGAGGCGATGGCCGAGGGGCGCGGCAAGGCGCAGGCCGACACCCTGCGGAACGCGCGCCGCGACGTGCAGGCAAAGAAGCTCCAGAATCCGAAGGACAAACTGAGCTTCAGCAACGTCCCCGCCAGCGCGCTCCGGAAGGGGGACCATGTCCTGGTGCACGCCGGGCAGCTGATCCCCGGTGACGGCGAGATCATCGAGGGCGTCGCATCGGTGGACGAGAGCGCCATCACCGGCGAGAGCGCGCCCGTCATTCGTGAGGCGGGCGGGGACCGCAGCTCCGTCACCGGCGGCACGAAGGTTCTCTCCGACTGGATCATCGTGCGGGTGAGCGCCAACCCGGGCGAGTCATTCCTTGACCGGATGATCGGGCTCATCGAGGCGGCCAAGCGCCAGAAGACGCCCAACGAGATTGCGCTCGAGATCCTCCTTGCCGGCCTGACGATCATCTTCCTCGTCGCCACCGTGACCCTGTCACCGTTCTCGGGGTTCGCGGTCCATGCCGCCGGCTCGGGGCTTCCCGTCACAGTGACGGTTCTGATCGCCCTCCTCGTCTGCCTCATTCCGACGACGATCGGCGGGCTCCTCTCCGCCATCGGCATCGCGGGCATGGACCGGATGATCCAGAAGAACGTCGTGGCGATGTCTGGCCGCGCCGTCGAGGCGGCCGGCGACGTGGATGTGCTGCTCCTCGACAAGACCGGCACAATCACCCTCGGCAATCGTCAGGCAACCCAGTTCGTCCCCGCCGACGGTGTGGCCGAGGCGACGCTGGCGGACGCGGCCCAGCTCTCCTCTCTGGCGGACGAGACGCCCGAAGGCCGCAGCATCGTGGTGCTCGCCAAGGAGCGCTTCGGCATTCGCGAGCGCGACGTCACCACCCTCGGCGCCACCTTCGTGCCCTTCACCGCGCAGACCCGGATGAGCGGTGTGAATCTTGGCGACCGCCAGATCCGCAAGGGCGCCGCCGATGCGGTCGAAGCCTGGGTGAAAGAGCAGGGCGGGCACTTTCCCGCGGGTGTCCGGACCGCGGTCGACGCGATCGCCCGGAAGGGCGGGACCCCGCTCGTCGTGGCCGAACCGGGCCGGGTGCTCGGCGCCATCGAACTCAAGGACATCGTCAAGGGCGGCATCAAGGAGCGGTTCGCCGAGCTCCGGCAGATGGGGATCCGGACGATCATGATCACCGGCGACAACCCGCTCACCGCCGCGGCGATCGCGGCCGAGGCCGGGGTCGATGACTTTCTCGCGCAGGCGACGCCGGAGGCGAAGCTCGCGCTCATCCGGAAGCACCAGCAGGGTGGCCGGCTCGTCGCGATGACGGGGGACGGCACCAACGACGCGCCGGCGCTGGCGCAGGCCGATGTCGCCGTGGCGATGAACTCGGGGACCCAGGCCGCGAAGGAAGCGGGCAACATGGTGGACCTGGACTCCAACCCCACCAAGCTCATCGAGATCGTCGAGACCGGGAAGCAGATGCTCATCACCCGCGGGGCGCTCACGACCTTCAGCATCGCCAACGACGTCGCCAAGTACTTCGCCATCATCCCGGCCGCGTTCGCGACGACCTATCCCGCGCTCCGGGCGCTCAACATCATGGGGCTGGCCACGCCGGAGAGCGCCATCCTCTCGGCCGTCATCTTCAATGCGCTCGTCATCGTCTTCCTGGTCCCGCTGGCGCTCCGCGGGGTGAAGTACCGGCCCATCGGCGCGGCGGCGCTGCTCCGCAACAACCTGCTGATCTACGGCCTCGGCGGCATCCTGGTCCCGTTCGCCGGCATCAAGGCGATCGACCTCCTGCTCGTCAGCCTGCATCTGACCTGAGAGCTCACCATGCGTACCCTGATTCGTCCCGCGATCGTCTCGCTGCTGGTGCTCACCCTTCTGACCGGCGCCGTCTATCCCGCGATCGTCACCGGGCTGGCCTCGCTGCTCTTTCCGCGCCAGGCCGCCGGCAGCCTGCTCGGCAGCGACCAGGCTCCGCAGGGATCCGGTCTCATCGGGCAGCCGTTCAGTCAGGCGAAGTACTTCTGGTCTCGGCCGTCGGCCACCGGGCCGGTGCCCTACAACGGTGCGCTCTCGAGCGGCTCGAATCTCGGCCCGACCAACCCGGCGCAACTCCAGGCCGTGAAGGCCCGCATTGCGGCACTGCACGCCGCCGATCCGGGCGATAGCGCCCCGGTCCCGGTGGATCTGGTCACCGCCTCCGCGAGCGGGCTGGACCCCCACATCACGCCGGCGGCAGCGGCCTACCAGCTCGGACGCGTGGCACGGGCGCGGGGCATTCCCGAGGCGACCGTCCGGTCCCTGGTGGACCGTTTCACCGAGCCGCGGCAGTTCGGGGTGCTGGGCGAGCCGCGAGTCGCGGTCCTGCCGCTCAACCTTGCGCTCGACAGCCTGAACCGCACACCATAGTCCGATGAACGAGCCGCGCCGCAGTCCCGAAGAGCTCCTCGCCCGGATCCGGGAAGAGGAGGCGCGGGCGGGCCGTGGCCGGCTCAAGATCTTCTTTGGCGCCAACCCCGGCGTCGGGAAGACCTTCGCGATGCTCGAGGAGGCGCGGGCGCGCCGGCTCGAGGGGATGGATGTCGTCATCGGCGTCGTCGAGACCCACGGCCGGGCCGAGACGGCGGCACTGCTCACCGGGCTGGAGGTGCTCCCGCGTCGCGACATCCCGTACCGCGGTGTCACCCTGCAGGAGTTCGATCTCGACGCGGCACTCGCCCGGCGCCCCACCCTGGTCCTGATCGACGAGCTGGCGCATACGAACGCGCCAGGCTCCCGCCACGAGAAGCGCTGGCAGGATGTCGAGGAACTGCTCGCCGCCGGGATCTCCGTCTACAGCACCCTTAACGTCCAGCATCTGGAGAGCCTGAACGACGTCGTCGCCCAGATCACCGGGGTCCAGGTGCGGGAGACGGTGCCTGACACGGTCTTCGACGGGGCGGACGAGGTCGAGCTGGCCGACCTCACGCCGGACGACCTGCTGCTCCGCCTCAAGCAGGGCAAGGTGTATCTGGCCGAGCAGGCGGAGCGGGCCCGCGATCGGTTCTTCCGGAAGGGCAATCTCATCGCCCTCCGGGAGATCGCGCTGCGGCGCGTGGCCGAGCGGGTGGATGCGCAGATGCGCGGCTACATGCGCGAGCACGGCATCCGCGAGACCTGGCCCGCGGGGGAACGGCTGCTCGTCTGCGTCGGCGCCAATCCCGCCTCCGCCCGGCTGGTGCGGGCGGGCCGCCGCATCGCCGGGAATCTCCGCTGCGAGTGGATCGCCCTGCACGTGGAGACGCCGGGGGCGGCGCCCATCGCCGAGGGCGATCAGGCGGCGCTGATCGACAACCTGCAGCTGGCCGAGGAATTCGGGGCGCGGACCGAGACGCTGCAGGGGCACGACGTCGCGGAGGAGGTGCTCGCCTACGCCCGGGCGCACAACGTCACCCGCATCCTCGTCGGGAAGCCGACCCATCGCCGGCTGCGCGACCGGTTGCGCGGGTCCCTGGTCGACCGGCTGGTCCGTGGCAGCGGGGATGTCGACGTCTACGTCATTACCGGCGAAGTCGAGGACCGTCCCCGCCTCCGCCCGACACTGCGCGCCCCGCGCTCCCCCGCACGCGAGTACGGCTTTGCGCTCCTGGTCGTCGCCCTCGCCACGGTCCTCGGCTGGGTGGTGTTCCGGCGGCTGAGCGTCACCGACGTCGCCATGGTCTACCTGCTCGGGGCGATGGTGGTCGCCAGCCGCTGCGGCCGCGGGCCGGCCGTGCTCGCGGCGCTCTGCAGCATCGGACTCTTCGACTTCCTCTTCGTGCAGCCCATCTTCACCCTCGCCGTAGCCGAACTGCGCTACGTGCTCACCTTCGGCGTCATGCTGGTCACGGCCCTTCTCATCAGCGGCTTCACGCTCCGCATCCGCGAACAGGCGGACACCGCCCGCGACCGCGAGCGGCGCACCGCGGCGCTCTACGCGCTGAGCCGGGATCTCGCCGACAGCCGTACCCGGGGGGACATCGTCCAGGTGGCCCGTCGGCACCTGGCCGACACCTTCGAAGGCACGATGCAGATCCTCGCGCCGGCCGAGGATGGCACCCTCGATGTGCTGGCGCCGGCGGCCCCGGTGCCCCCGTTCGACGAGAAGGAACGCAGCGTGGCCGACTGGGTCTACCGGCGGAACGAGATCGCCGGCGCCGGGACGGCCACCCTGCCCGGGGCCTCCGCGCTCCACCTCCCGCTCGCGGGTGCCGGCGGGGTCGTCGGGGTGCTCATGGTGGGGGCGGAGGATCTGGAGCGGTTCCAGAATCCCTCGCACCGCCATCTCCTCGAGACCTTCGCCGGCCAGGTCGCCGTGGCGCTCGAGCGCGTCACCCTCTCCGAACGCACCCAGCAGGCCCGGCTCGAGGTGGAGGCCGAACGGCTCCGCACCTCGCTCCTCAGCTCCCTCTCCCACGACCTGCGCACTCCGTTAGGCGTGATCACCGGCGCGGCGAGCGGCCTGCGGGAGCGGGGCGAGCAGATGACGCCGGCGGATCGGGCCGGGCTGCTCGACTCGATCCTGCAGGAGTCGGAACGGATGAACCGCCTCATCCGCAACCTGCTCGACATGATCCGGCTCGAGACGGGCTCGCTCGAGGTCCAGAAGGAGTGGCAACCGCTGGAGGACACGGTGGGGGTGGCACTGTTCCGCCTCGACGAGCGGATGCGTGACCACCCGCCCACGGTGCGCCTGCCGGACGATCTGCCGCTCGTGCCGATCGATGCCGTCCTGCTCGAGCAGGTCTTCATCAACCTGCTGGAGAACGCCACCAAGCACACTCCCGCCGGGACTCCGGTCGAGATCAGCGCGCGTGCGGTGCCGGGAGCGGTGCAGGTGACGGTCGCCGATCGCGGGCCGGGGTTGCCCCCAGGGGAGGAGTCCCGGATCTTTGAAAAGTTCTATCGCGGCCCCGACGCCGAGCCGGGCAAGGGCGTGGGGCTCGGCCTCACAATCTGCCGCGGCATCATCACCGCGCACGGCGGCCGCATCTGGGCGGAACCCCGTCTGGGCGGTGGGACCCTCATCCACTTCACGCTCCCGCTGAGCGGACCCGCGCCCCCACCGATCCCGGAGGAAGCGGAACCCGCCTGACAGAGATCGACCACCGGCCCATGACGGCAGCTCCTCCGGTCGTGCTGCTCATCGAGGATGAGCCCCAAATGCGCCGCTTCCTCCGGGCCGCCCTCGGTGCGGAGGAATACGACCTGGTCGAGGCCACCTCGGCCCGCGACGGGCTCGCCCAGGCCGCCGGCCGGAACCCCGAACTCATCCTGCTCGACCTCGGACTTCCCGACGCGGACGGCCTCGATGTCACCCGCCAGATCCGCGAGTGGTCGAGCGCGCCGATCATTGTGATCTCCGCTCGCGGCCAGGAGAAGGACAAGGTGGCCGCGCTCGATGCCGGCGCGGACGACTACCTCACCAAGCCGTTCGGCGTTGGGGAACTGCTGGCCCGCATGCGGGTCGCCCTGCGGCATGCCCGCGCCTCCGGCGGGGTCGAGGAGCCGGTCTTCGAGGGGGGAGGAATCCGGATGGACCTGGCACGACGTCAGGTGTATCGGGAGGGGGAGGAAGTCCACCTCACCCCGCTCGAGTACAAGCTGCTCGCCACGCTGGTGAAACATGCCGGCAAGGTGCTCACCCACCGGCAGCTGCTCAAGGAGGTCTGGGGGATCAACGCGATCAACCAGAACCATTATCTGCGGGTCTACATCACCCAGCTCCGCCACAAGCTGGAGGCCGACCCGACCCAGCCCCGGCTGCTGCTCACCGAGCCCGGGGTCGGGTACCGGCTCCGGACTGACGGCTGAGTCCCGCCGCGGCCGGAGCCCCCTGCACGAATGGCGCCCTAGGCCTCCCGCAGACGCACCGGCAGCGTCACCATCGTCTTGCCCGCCCACTGCAGCCGCTTCTGGATGGCGAGCGCCGTCTCGTTATGCAGTAGCCGCTGGTACCAGCGCTCCTTCTGGAAGATCAGCTTCCCCGCGAAGAACGTCGAACGGGGGAATTCCTGGGCGACGGAGAGGCAGAGCGCCTCACCGGACTCGACCGCTTCGGTCCCGATCGTGAGCCGGTAGTCCGCCGCGACGCCGAGCCCCGCGGCGAGCAGCAGGTACTGCTGCAGCATCGCCTGGGTGCGCTCGGTGAGGGCGGTGATCGAATCCTCGCCCTTGAACTCCCCTGAGTCGACCACGCCCACCGAGACGAACACCAGCCCCTTGTAGTGATTCGGGAAGGCCCGGAAGATGTTGAGCACCGTGTGGATGCCGAGGCCGCTGTACGCGTTCACCAGCACGATCGCCGTCGGCTGCTTGGGATCCGGCGGGCTCGGCTCCGTCGTGCCGCGCGGGACGCTGTCGAGCTCGGAGTAGAGCCGGGCCATCGTCGCCGAGGCGTTGCGGTAGTGCGTGCGGATCATGACGCAGAGCGCGATCAGCAGGCTCGTGACGGCCAGCGTGACCCAGCCTCCCTCACGGAACTTCTCCATCACAGTGATCGCGAGGATGGTGGCGCAGAGCACGAAGCCGGCGCCGAACAGCGACACCCGCCGGATCCACTCCGGCCGGTCGCGGTTGCTGACCCAGTACTTGAGCATCCCGAACATCGACAGGGAAAATGTCAGGAAGACGTTGATGCTGTACATCACCACGAGGTGCCCGACATTCCCGTGGGTATAGAGCAGCGCCGCGAGCGAGCTGATGCCCATGAGCAGGATGCCGTTCTGGGTGGTGAGCCGCTCCGACAGCGACGCGAACCGCCGCGGCACCCAGGAGTCGATCGCCATGTTGGCGAGCACGCGCGGGCCATCCAGGAACCCCGCCTGCGCGGCCACCACGAGCAGGGCGCCTTCCGACAGCAGCGTCAGCACGACGAATACTCCGCCCATCGGCCAGCCTCCGGCCAGCCGCTCGACCAGCACGGCGTTCAGCGTCTTTCCGCCGACCGGCCGAACCTGCCAGAGCAGGTAGCAGAGGAGCAGCCCCGATGCCGTGATGGCCAGCGACGAGGCCATGTACAGCATGGTGCGGCGCGCCGTCGGCACCCGCGGCTCGCGCATGATCGGCAGGCCGTTGGACACGGCCTCGATCCCCGTGTATGTCCCGCCGCCCAGCGAGTAGGCATGCACGAACAGCAGCAGCATGCCGCCGGTGCCGAGCACGGTGAGGCCCTGATGGTATCCTGCCTGGACGCTGTTGACGGTGGCCGGCAGTTCGGGCAGGTGGAGCAGCACCCCGGCACCGATCACGATCGCGTGGGTGACCAGGAAGATGATGAACACCGGCAGCATCGCGATCACCGATTCGCGGACGCCCCGGATATTGAGCACCGTCAGCCCGATGACCAGGAGGATCTCGACCCCGAACTTGGCGCCCTGCAGCGACGGTGGTACGAAGCTGAACAGCGCGTCACCCGCGGCGGCGATCGAGACCGTGATCGTCAGGATGTAGTCCACCAGCAGCGCCGATCCCGACACCAGTCCCGGTCCCGAGCCCAGCAGCTTCGTGGCGACGACGTACCCGCCGCCCCCGTGCGGGAACTGCTCGATGATCCGGCTGTAGGCGGCGGAGATCAGGATGACCGTGACGGCCATGACCACCACGAGCCCGAGCGCCAGATAGGTGTGCTCGCCGAGAGTCTTGAAGGCCTCTTCCGGTCCGTAGGACGACGAGGAGAGGCCGTCGGCCCCGAGACCGACCCAGGCGAGGAATGGAATGAGGGACAGGCGGTGGAACAGTCCCGTGTCGGAGAGATCACGGGGGCGGCCGATCACCAGATGCTTGATGCGGCGGCCAAGCGACGAAGTGGGGAAGGAGCCGGAGGGTGTGGACGGCACCCCCCGGCGACTGTCGTCAGGCACAAACGCTCCTGTGAGACGGGATGCCCGGTAAGATAATCGCCAGGCGCCACTTTGGCCCCTAGGGCTGGATCACCTGCACGGCGACATCCGCGCGGCCCATCGGCGCGGCCACCTGCACACCGCGCACCCGGCTCCTCACGGCGGCCAGCATCTCCCGCGCAATCTGGATCCCTTCCGCCAGTCCCTCTTCCTTGCCCTTCGCCGACGCGCTCCGCATCCGGTCGAGGATCTCCTGCGGCACCGTGACGCCCGGGACCTCGTTGGCGAGGAACTCGGCGTTCCGGAGCGAGACCAGCGGCCACAGGCCGGCGATGATCGGGATGCCGAACGGCTCCACCCGCTTGAGGAAGCGGTCGAGCTGATCGAGGTCGAAGACCGGCTGGGTCATGGCGTATTCCGCCCCGGCTTCGACCTTCCACTGGAACCGGCGCAGCTCCCGGTCGAGGTCGGTGGAGGTGGGGTTGACGCCGACGCCTAACACGAAGCTCGTCTGGCCGCCCAGCGCGTTGCCGCCCGGGTCGAGGCCGTGATTGAGCCGGCTCACCAGGTTGGTGAGGCCGATGCTGTCGATGTCGAAGACCGCCGTGGCCTCGGGATACGGCCCCATCTTCGGCGGATCGCCTGTCACGATCAGCAGGTTGTGGAGCCCGCTCGCCGCCGCCCCGAGCAGATCGGAGAGCATGCCGAGCAGGTTGCGGTCCCGGCAGGCGTAGTGGACGACCGCCTCGAGGCCGACCTCCCGCTGGATCATGAGTCCGGAGAGGAGCGCCCCCATCCGGCTCTGGGCCCGTGGCCCGTCCGGCACGTTCACCGCGTCGACGCCCGCGGCCTTGAGTTCGCGCACCTGCTTGAACATCGGCGCCGGGTCCACGCCGCGTGGCGGTACGATCTCCACGCTGGTCACGAACTGCCCCCGCGCCAGCTTCGCCGCGAAGCCCGAGCGTTCCGCGAACGGCACGGGGTCCTTCGGCTGCGCCATGCTCGAGGCCGACGCGCGCGGCACCACCTGGCGCGGCGACACGCTCTTCACGAAGCCGATGATCGCCTTGATGTGGTCCGGCGTGGTGCCGCAGCAGCCGCCCACGAATCGCGCCCCCGCCTCCACGATCCGCCTGGCATACTCCGCCATGTACTCCGGGCTCGCCATGTAGATCTTGCGGTCCCCGACCTCCCGCGGCAGTCCCGCATTGGGCTGCGCCGAGAGCGGGATCGTGACCACCTTGGCGAGCTTCTCGATCGCCTCCAGCACGCCGTGCGGTCCGACCGAACAGTTCACGCCGATGACGTCCGCCCCCATTTCCTGGAGGAGCGGACCGAACGTCTCCGGCTCGGTGCCGTAGTAGGTCTTCCCGTCGATGCCTACCGTCATCTGCGCGATGACCGGAAGGGTCGTCCGCGCGCGGATCGCCTCGTACGCGGCCCGCACTTCTTCGACGTCGCTGAAGGTCTCGATGATGAAGCCGTCGACGCCGCCCGACAGGAGCCCGTCCACCTGCCGGCCGAAGGCACTCCGCGCCTCGTCGGTCGACATCTCGCCGAACGGCTCGATGCGCACGCCCAGCGGTCCGATCGCGCCGAGCACCGAGGCGCGGGCACCCGCGGCATCCCGGGCGAGCGACGCCGCCGCGGCGTTGAGCTTCTCGGTGTCGTCCGCCAGACCGTACTGCGCCAGCTTGATCGGATTCGCGCCGAAGGTGTTCGTTTCCAGGAGTTCGGCGCCCGCGCGCACATACTCGCGGTGGATGTCGCGGATCAGGTCCGGCTGGCGGAGCACCAGCTCGTCGTAGCAGACGTTCAGGAACACGCCCCGGCTGTAGAGCAGCGTGCCCATCGCGCCGTCCACGACGTGGGTGCGTCCGTCGTCGATCATTTCTCGCAGTGTTGCCATGAGTCTCGTGACCTCTGTGTTCCTTCCCGGCGCGTGCCGGCGAGGGACCCCCGCCTGCTACTGCCGGTCGTAGCCCAGGTTGGGCGCCAGCCAGCGCTCCATCTCGGGGAGCGGCACGCCCTTCCGCTTCGCGTAGTCCTCGACCTGGTCGCGGCCCAGCTTGCCGACGCCGAAATACTGCGACTCCGGCCGCCAGAAGTAGTAGCCGCTCACCGACGAGGCCGGCAGCATCGCGAAGCTCTCGGTCAGGTGGATCCCGGTGCGCGCTTCCGCCTCCAGCAGCGCGAAGAGGGTCCGCTTCTCCGTGTGGTCGGGACAGGCGGGATACCCCGGCGCCGGCCGCACCCCCTGGTACTTCTCGTGGATCAGCGAATCGTTGTCGAGCGATTCCGCGGGGTCATAGCCCCAGAACTCTCGGCGCACCCGCTCGTGCAGTCGCTCGGCGAACGCCTCCGCGAGCCGGTCGGCGAGCGCCTTCGAGAGAATGGCGTTGTAATCGTCGTTGGCGCCCTCGAACTCCGCCACCAGCTCGTCGAGCCCGATCCCCGTGGTGACCGCGAAGATGCCGATGTAATCGGTGACCCCCGACTCCTTCGGGGCCACGAAGTCCGCCAGCGCCAGGTTCGGCCGGCCATCGCCCTTCTTCGACTGCTGCCGCAGGGTGTGAATCGTGGCCAGCGGCTCGCTCCCCGGTCGCTCGCCGAGCACCCGGATGTCGTCACCCTCGCTCACTGCGGGGTAGAAGCCGAAGACCGCGCGGGCCTCGAGCAGCTGGTCGCGGACGATGCGCGCGAGCAGCCGCTGCGCGTCGTCGAAGAGACTCCGCGCCGTCTTGCCCACCGCCGGGTCCTGCAGGATCGCCGGGTAGTGCCCCGCCAGCTCCCACGCCTGGAAGAACGGGGTCCAGTCGATCCGGTCGATCAGCTCCGGGAGCGGATAGTGCTCCAGCGTCCGGAGTCCCAGGAACGTCGGGCGCGGCGGGGTCGTCGCCTTCCAGTCGACCACCAGCCGGTTGGCGCGCGCCTCGGCCACCGTGATCCGGCGGCTGTCACCGTCACGATCCTTCCGCTCCTCGCGGATCGTGGCGTACTCGGACTGCGTCTGCGCCACGAAGGCATCGCGCAGCGTGTCGCTCAGCAGGTTGCTGGTGACACCCACTGCCCGCGACGCATCGAGCACATGCACCACGGGTCCCGAGTACTTCGGCGCGATCTTCACCGCCGTATGCACTCTCGACGTCGTCGCCCCGCCGATCAGCAGCGGCAGGGTGAACCCCTCCCGCTCCATCTCCCCCGCCACGAACGCCATCTCCTCGAGCGACGGCGTGATCAGCCCTGAGAGCCCGATCACGTCCACCTTCTCCTCCCGCGCCCGCTCCAGGATCTTCGCGCAGGGGACCATGACGCCGAGATCGACGACGTCGTAGTTGTTACACTGCAGCACGACGCCGACGATGTTCTTGCCGATGTCGTGGACATCTCCCTTCACGGTGGCCATCAGCACCTTGCCCTTCGAGCGGGTGTCCGCGCTCGCAAGCTTCTCCGCCTCGATGTACGGAATGAGGTGGGCGACCGCCTTCTTCATCACCCGCGCGCTCTTGACCACCTGCGGCAGGAACATCTTCCCCGAGCCGAACAGGTCGCCGACCACGTTCATCCCCCGCATGAGCGGGCCTTCGATCACCTCGATCGGCCGCGTGACCCGCCCGCGTGCCTCCTCGGTGTCTTCCACCACGTAAGTGTCGATCCCCTCGACCAGCGCATGCGCCAGCCGGTCCTCGACCGGCAGCGCCCGCCACTCGGCCTCCGGCTTCTCGATCTTCGCGCCGGTCCCCTTGTAGCGCTCCGCGATCTCCAGCAGCCGCTCCGTCGCGTCGGGCCGGCGGTTCTGCACCACATCCTCGACCCGCTCCAGCAGGTCCTTCGGGATGTCGTCGTAGATCGTGAGCTGGCCCGCGTTGACGATCCCCATGTCCATCCCCGCGCGGATCGCGTGGTAGAGGAACACGGAGTGGATCGCCTCACGGACCGGGTCGTTGCCCCGGAACGAGAACGAGATGTTGGAGACTCCGCCGGAGATCAGCGTGTGCGGCAGCCGCTGCTTGATCTGCCGAACCGCCTCGATGTAGGCGAGCGCGTACCCGCTGTGCTCCTCGATCCCGGTCGCGATCGCGAAGATGTTCGGGTCGAAGATGATGTCTTCCGGCGGGAAGCCGACCCGTTCCGTCAGCAGGCGGTAGGCGCGCTCGCAGATCGTCACCTTCCGTTCGACGGTGTCCGCCTGGCCTTCCTCATCGAAGGCCATGACGATGACCGCGGCGCCGTAGCGGCGGACCAGCTCGGCCTGGTGGAGGAACTGCGCCTCCCCCTCCTTCAGGCTGATCGAGTTGACGATCCCCTTGCCCTGGAGGTTCTGCAGCCCCGCCTCGATCACCGACCACTTGGAGCTGTCCACCATTACCGGCACGCGCGCGATCGCGGGCTCCGACGCCACCAGCCGCAGGAATTTCACCATCGCGGCCTGGGAGTCGAGCATCCCCTCGTCCATGTTGACGTCGATCATCTGCGCGCCGCTCTCGACCTGCTGGCGCGCGACCTCGAGCGCCTCCTCGTACTTCCCGTCGAGGATCAGCCGCGCGAACTTCCGCGACCCGGTCACGTTGGTCCGCTCGCCGACGTTCACGAAGTTCGTCTCGGGGCCGATCGTCAGCGCTTCCATGCCTGACAGACGACAGCGCGGCGCGAGATGCACCTTCCGGCGCGGCGCCACGCCCTGCACCACCTTCGTGATCGCCTTGATGTGTTCGGGCGTGGTGCCGCAGCAGCCGCCGACGATGTTGACCAGCCCCGCCGTCGCGAACTCCCCGATCACCTCCGCCATGCTCTCGGGGGTCTCGTCGTACCCGCCGAAGGCGTTGGGGAGGCCGGCGTTCGGATGCGCACTCACGAACACCGGCGCCACCCGCGACAGATCCTGCACGTATTCGCGGAGCTGACGGGCCCCCAGGGCACAGTTGAGCCCGACGCTGAGCGGCCGGGCATGACTCACCGAGTTCCAGAACGCCTCGACGGTCTGGCCCGACAGCGTCCGCCCGCTCTGGTCGGTGATCGTCCCCGAGATCATCACCGGGACCCGCACGCCGCTCTCCGCGAAGTGCTGCTCGATCGCGAAGATCGCCGCCTTCGCGTTCAGCGTGTCGAAGATGGTCTCGACCATCAGGAGGTCGGCGCCGCCCTCGAGCAGCCCCTTCGTCGCCTCGGCGTAGGCGTCGACCAGCTGCGTGAAGGAGATGTTGCGGAAGCCCGGATCGCCCACCTCGGGGGAGAGCGTCGCCGTCCGGTTGGTCGGTCCCAGGATCCCGGCGACGTAGCGCGGCCGCGACGGGTCCTTCGCCTCAAACTCATCCGCCACCACGCGCGCCAGCGCTGCCCCGGCGCGGTTCAGCTCGAACACCAGCGATTCCATGCCGTAGTCGGCCATGGACACTGCGGTGGAGTTGAAGGTGTTGGTCTCGAGGATGTCCGCGCCGGCTTCCAGGTACGCGGCGTGGATCTCCCGGATCACGGCGGGACGGGTCAGGGTCAGCAGGTCGTTGTTGCCCTTGAGGTCCCGGGGCCAGTCCCGGAAGCGCTCGCCGCGATAATCGGCCTCGGCGAGTTGATACCGCTGGATCATGGTGCCCATCGCACCATCCAGCACGAGGATCCGTTCCTCGAGCAAATGGGGCAGGCGCGCCAGTCGGGTCGTGCGGGATGTCGGCGTAGTCGTCACAAAAAGGCCCCCGGGCACCTGACGGCTCCCGTGGGGCTACCGTTTTAGCATTTGTTTAACGTGGCTGCAATAGGCGCAAATCACCACGGAGCACGAATTGTCGGATTAATGATAGCAATGTCGTTAGCCGGTGCCAACCTGCAGGACCCGCGCCACCTCCGAGATGCTCAGACCACTCACCACCACGCTCTTCCTCCGCCCGCTCGATCCGCTGCTGATCGCGACCGCCGACCGGGGGACGCCGAGGGTCTCCGCCAGGAAGCGGATCAGCGCGTCGTTCGCGGCGCCGTCCACGGGAGGAGCCGCCAGCCGGACCTTGAGCGCCTCGCCATGCAGCCCCGCGAGTTCGGTGCGGGAGGCGCGGGGCTGGACCTGGATCGCGATGCGGACTCCGTCGGCGGTCGGGGTGAGTACGCTCATCAGGAGTGGGTGCTGCGATGCGGCCCGGCCTGCCTAGAGCAGGCCGAGGACGAACCAGCGGGCGAGCGACAGCATCAGGTACGCGACCATCGGCGAGATGTCGATCATGCCGAACGGCGGGAGGATCTTCCGGAGCGGATCCAGCAGCCAGTCGGTCAGCACGTTGACGACCCGCATGACCTTCGAGTACGGCGAGGCCCCGAACCACGAGGAGAGCACCCGGACGAAGAGTGCGAGCATGAGCAGCGAGAAGATCCCGTTCACCGCGAACGCCAGCAGCCCTCTCGGCCCCGCGGAGGCGCTGTAGATCAGCGAGATGATCGTGCCGATCAGCCACTGCACGAGGCCGATCACCGCGAGCCCGCCCAGCAGCGCCACCCAGAAGAACATGTAGGGCGCATTCACCGGATTGCCGCCGCCGCGATACAGGCTCCGCTCGAAGGGCCGCAGGAACGGCTGGCCCAGGGACCGGACCGTCCGCGGAAGGCTGCCGAACGGCTGCAGGTGCCCGTTCTTCACGGCCCAGTGCGTCCCTGCGACAAGCGCGGCGATTCCGAAGACCACGATCACGACAACCCTCGTGGCCAGAATGATGATGGGAATCATGAGGCCGGTTTCGGCGGTGGGGGCGGCTCGATGGTGAACGTCCGTCGCCCGCCCGCGATCATGTCGCAGGCGACCTCGAACGTACCGTGCGTGAGCTGGATGTCCTCGAGCAGGGAGCGATCCCCCTCGCAGCCGCTCACCAGGTGACCGGCCGAACGGCGGTAGATCACCGTGATCACCGGTTCGCCGCCGCGCGTGGTCAGCCGGCGGATGGTCTGGGAGGTCAGACTGTCGAGACCCGCCTGGCGCATCGAAATGGGGAGCCTGTTCTGGTGGGCGCTCTTGTAGGCCAGCACCCGGTCCACCAGGTCGGCGGCTTCGCGGCCGAGCTGCTCCGCCTCGACCTGCGCGGGATCGACCGGCTTGGCGGGGGCGGTGCCGCTCTTGGCGGGCTTCTCCTTCTTGCCGCACCCCACGACGAGGAGTGCGATCAGGAGAGCGGGCATGGCGCCCGCCCTCCCGCTACTCCATCGCGAATTCACGATTGAAGACTACCTCGAAGCTGAACGTCTTCGACATGTGCTTGGTCTCGATCCGCTCGGCGATGCGCTGCAGCCGGTCCGGGATCTCGAGAATCTTCTCCTGTGCCCGCTTCCCCAGCTCGCTCAGACCGTTGATCGCATCGATCTTCCAGTAGCGGATCTGTTCCTGCACGATGCGGAGATAGTCGCGCGGACCGTAGATGCCGGACCGGCGGATCACGTCTGCGATCTCCCGGAAGTTCGGCATGCTGGCCCCTGGCATCTCGATGCTTGGGAGGATGTGCGAGGCCGAGATCAGCGCTTCATCCGGGTCCCGCTGCAGAATCTCCTCGAAGATCGTGCGGTAGAAGTTGAAGTGCCGGGCCTCTTCGGTGGCGATATTGCTGAGCACCTCGCCGAGCAGCGGCTCGTAGTTGCCGACGATCCGGCCTGTTTCGGCATGCGACTGCTGAGTCGCCCGCTCCTGCAGCGTGGTGTAGGCGAAGACCCGGTACGGATCCTTGTCCCACTCCGGCTGGAACCCGCTCTTGAGATAGCTGAACTGCATCTCCTCGAGCCGGCGCTGATTCAGAATTCGGGTGTCGTGGATGTAATCGTGGAGCACCGCGCCGTGGCGGTCTTCCTCGGCGGTCCACAGGTTGTTCCAGTGTCGCCAGTGGCTGTCGTCGGGGAGATACACCGCCAGGAGGCGGTGAAAGTGCGGCAGCCCCTCTTCGGTCAGCAGATTGAGCGCGAGGGCGGCCCGCGCCGCATCCGGGATGCCTTCCGCGCGCTTTCGCATCTGCTCGAGGTGCCGATCGGGATCCTCTCCCGGCTTGGGGCCGAGGAGGTCGGTCGGGTACCAGAGCGGCCGCTTCACGTCGTGGGCCGCCGTGAGCTCGTTGACCCTCGTCTCCAGATCCTTGAGGACTTCGATTTTGGTGAAGAAGCGGCGTGCCGCAGAATCAAGAGCCATCGGCTCAGGCGTCCTCAAAAGAGAGTGGCGGCCCCGGCATCCGTCCCGGGCCGCCACGTTGCGTGTCAGGGGATTGTGGGCGCGTTCGGAAGAATAGGCGCCCGCTGAGACACACGCTAGATCATTGGCTCCAGCGACTTCTCCATGAGGAACCAGGTCCGGCCGCCGATGTAGCCCTCCCGCTTGATCACCCGCTGCCATCCATGCAGCAGCATCTCGCCTTCGCCGCTGATATCGTCGGTCCAGAACTCGGCGAGGTGCGCCCCCGCGTCCCGCACCCGCGCCTCGAACCCTTCCAGTAGCCGGTGGCCGTGCCCCTGATGGCGCTCCTCGGGACGCACGGCGATATCCTGGATGTGAGCCACCCCGCCGCGGAGCGAATACCGCAGGCCCCCGATCCAGTCCCCGATCTCGTTGCTGAGAATCAGGTAGTGATCTTCGAGATGGACGACATCATCGCTGGCCTCCTCCTCACGCAGGGTGAGATCGGAGAACCAGTCGGCGAATTCCTCGCCGCTTTCCATTTCCCGAATGGTGAGTTCGCTCATACTTCCTCTTCTATCGGCAACCGGAGCCAAAGGTTCCAGCCTCGCCCGCAAGATAAGCAACCTTGATGCCAGCGGCGAACCTGTCGCTCGGAATTGCGCCCCTCTGCAACTTATTACCCCACAATCAATTATGCGATAGGCCCCTGACCGTCCCGGCAACAAATGTGTCTCGACCAGCGACACTGGTGTCTCCGCCGGCGACACTCGGCAGTGCCGTTCCGGCGGGTTTTTCGGGTCAGAGGTGGGTGGCGATCGCCAGCAGGAGCGCCCCGGCGCCCAGCAGCATGAGCACGCCCCACTGCCTGAGCGCGAAGCCGAGCCACTCGTCGAACCGCACACCGGTCGCGGCGAGCATCGCCATGAGGGCACCATTGGTCGGCGTGAGCAGCTCGCAGAGGCCAGCCCCGTACTGATACGCGAGGACGGTCACCTGCCGCGAAAGCCCCAGCAGATCGGAGAGCGGCACCAGGACCGGCATCGTCAGAACCGCCTGCCCGCTGGTGCTCGGGACAGGGAAGTGCAGCAGGGCATGCATCCCCAGCATTCCAAGCGCCGACAGCGCCACGGGCAGTCCGGCGATTGGGGCGAAGACGCCCTGGACCAGGGTATCGATGATCTGGCCGTCGTTCAGGACGACGAAGATTCCGCGCGCGAAACCGATGAGCAGCGCCGCATACGCGAGCGACTTGAATCCCTCGACGAACGCCTCGGCTGTGCCGCCGATCCCGAGGCGGCCGATCAGGCCGGTTGCGAGCCCCATCAGGAAGAAGAGGGCGCTGAACTGGTCGAAGTCCCACCCCCAGCGCTGTGCTCCGATGATGAACAGCGCGAAGGTCGCGCCGATGACGGCGAGGATCCAGCCGTCGCGCGCCGTCACGGGCTCATTGTCGGTGGCTCCATGGTTCGTGGCGCCGGATTCCGGAACCACCCGGGTTCGCGCAGCGTAGCGCATGGTTGCCCAGATCCAGAGTGCCATCGCGGGCACCAGGATCAGCAGCCGGAAGCCGGTGCCCGATTGCGGTGGCAGGTCGGCCACCTTCTGCGCGATCACGACCTGAAAGGGATTCACCGGACTGAAGGCCGCTCCGACGGCCGCGGCCCCGATGCTGATGGCACAGGCCACCAGCGGCTTGAACCCCAGCCTCCTTGTGAGGAGCAGCAGCACGGGCACAAACGCGATCAGCTCCTCCGACATCTGAATGAGGACACCGCCGAGGCCGAAGGCGATGCTCACCAGCGGTATCACCAGATTCTCCCGGCGGGCCAGTTTGAGTACCAGTCGCTGGATCAGTCGGGTGGAAGCCCCCGTTTTCTCGACGACGGCAAAGGCCCCACCCACGAGGAAGACATAGAAGATCACCGCGCCCGCCTCGGCCATCCCCCGCGGGATGGCGACGACCGCCTGAAATGCGCCGACCGGGGAGGGATCGACGCGCTGGTAGGTGCCGGCGACGACCACGCTTCGACCCGTCACCGGGTCCTCGCGCCGCTCGAAGCGTCCCGCCGGCACGACGCGGGAGAGCGCGGCTGCGATGAGGATGCAGCCGACCAGCAGGACGAGTGGATGCGGAAAGCGCATGGCGGGGCCCGTGGGGCGGAGTGTGCTAGTGCTTTGTGGGGAGGTGGCGCGGCAGTCCGAAGATCAGAATCGCCGCGCCGAGGTTGCCGCTGTAGAAGCTTCCCCCGGCGGCGACCGCGACGAACTGTTGGCCGTTCACGGTGAAGCTGATGGACGGCGCGTTGATGCCGGCGCCGCAGAAGAAGCGCCACAGTTCGCGGCCATCACGGGCGTCATAGGCATGGAACCAGCCCTGGCCGTCACCCGAAAAGACCAGGTTGCCGGCCGTCGCAAGCGCCCCGCCCGCACTGCTGACGGGTGGGGCGTCCCGGTGCTCCCATCGGATCTTGCCCGTCGCAAGGTCGACCGCGCTCAGCGTGTTCCAGGTCGGCTCGTCCTTGATCTCCTCTTCCGTACCGCCGCGATAATCCTTGCCCGCCTCGGCGCTCTGGTCGAAATGCCGGAACCGCATCGGGAAGTGGGAGGCCGGGACGAAGAAGAGTCCGAGCGGAGGCGAGTAGGCGCTCGGATGCCAGTCGGCTCCGCCGGCCGCACCGGGGGCACGCCGCACTCCTTCCGGCGTCGGCCGCACGAACAGGTTTTCCTGGGTGGAGAACGGTTCAGAGCGCCTGACAGGAGCGCCGGTGGTGGCATCGACGATATAGACCCAGCCGGTCTTCCCCGCGTGTGCGAGCAGCGCTCTTTCCTTCTGCCTGAAGAGCACGGGCGGGTTGGCGGCGTCGAAGTCCCACTCGTCGTGCGGCAGATACTGGTGGAACCAGCGCAGCCGTCCGGTCGTCGCCTCGAGTGCGACCAGCGACACCGTGTAGAGGTTGTCGCCCGGACGGGCGTCGGCGTCGTATTCCGGCGTCGGGTTCCCGATCGCGAAGTAGAGCAGCCCCGACTGCGGATCATAGGCGGGCGTCGTCCACACCGATCCGCCCCCCAGCTTCCACGCCTCGCCGTAACGGGCGCTGTCCGCATGCTCGCGGGCGAGATCGCGGGGCAGGGTGTCTCCCCACGGCGAGGTCGGGCTCCATTTCCCCCACCAACCGCCTTCTTCGGGCGAGGGGATGGTGTACCAGCGCCAGCGGCGCTCGCCGGTTCGGGCGTCGTACGCCGTGATTCGTCCCCGTGTCGCGTATTCGGCACCGGAGGTTCCGACGATCACGAGATCGCCCACCACCAGCGGCGCGAGCGTGAAGCTGTAGGCGGAGTCGGGGTCGCTATCCTGGACCGACCAGCGGAGCTGACCGCTCACGGCGTCCACCGCGACGACCTGGGCATCGAGCGTCGCCATGAACACCAGGCCGTGACCGACCGCGGCGCCCCGATTGGTCGGGCCGCAGCAGGGGATGTAGTTGCCCAGCTTGTGCTCGTAGCGCCACCGCAGCCGATGCTCGTGGAGATCCCAGGCGAGCAACTGATTGAACGGCGTGGTCAGGTACATGACGCCGCCGTCGACGATCGGCGTCGTCAGCAGGCCGTTGAGCCGCTCGGTCCCGGTCTGCACCATTTCGCGCAGGACGAGCCGGCCAACGTTGCGGGTGGTGATCTGGGTGAGCGGAGAGTAGCGCTGATTGCTGTAGTCGCCGCCGTGGGTGGGCCACTCGGTGGCGTGGCGTGCTTGGGCGGTGAGACTCCCGGCGCCGAGCACGGCCAGCAGGAGGAGCCCGCTCGCCGCGCCCGAGCCGGTGGTTCGCCTGCTGGCTCCTACCGGGTCTTGCACTGCACCGAGATGGGGTCGGTCCGGCCGCAGGCGATCGATTCGTTCATCCCGGAGACGAGGACGCCGCAGGCGGTGTTCTGCGCCGAGGTCTTCGCGTCGGCTTCGTTGGCATGCGAAGCGGTGGCGCAGTTGCGGTGCCCGTTGTACTCGACGCACACGGTGCACTCGGCCTTCTGCGCGCTCAGCGTATTGAACAGCAGCAGGGCGCCGAACGCGACCAGGGCGACGATCGTGATGATGGTGCCGCGCTTCATGGACTCATGGGGGAGAGGGGAAGACTGAACCCGGACTGTCACTCGTAGCTTAGCGTTGGCGCGGAGATTCAGCCAGAGCATCGTCTCGCGCTGTGCGACGTCCGGGCCGGCGACTCGATTCGGGGTCCGAAGGCTTCGCATCGCGGCCCGATCGTCTCATTTCGCGATTCGGCGACTCGATTCGGGGTTCGAAGGCTTCGTATCATGGCCCGAACGTCTCGTTTCGCGATTCGGCGACTCGATTCGGGGTTCGAAGGCTTCGCATCGCGGCCCGATCGTCTCATTTCGCGATTCGGCGACTCGATTCGGGGTTCGAAGGCTTCGTATCGCGACCCGATCGTCTCATTTCGCGATTCGGCGACTCGATTCGGGGTTCGAAGGCTTCGCATCGCGGCCCGATCGTCTCATTTCGCGATTCAGCGACTCGATTCGGGGTCCGAAGGCTTCGTATCGCGGCCCGATCTCCTCCATTCGCGCTCGGATCGCCTCGCCTCGCTGCCCGAAAAGCTCGCATCGGGGGCCGATCGTCTCGCTTCGCGATTCAGCGACTCGATTCGCGGGCCGATTGCGCTATGCGTGACTCATCCGTCGCCGTTCGAGGTCTGTCCTTTCCGTCCGCACACGTACCTGCCGATCCCGCCTCAAGCCGTCCTCCCACCCGCCGATACCAGAACTACGACCGACGCTTTCCCGAATGCCGCGCCGGCCGACCACCGTGCTGGCGAGGACGTCACGATCGATGCGGCGCGTCGTACTGCTCACCGTCGCTCTCATGCTGCTCAGCGGGCTTGCCGGTTGCAGCCGGTTCGAGCCCGAGGCATCCGCGCGGATCGATCCGCCCGCGGAATTTCAGGCGTGGTGGAGCCGGACGGAGCAGTGCTCGGGATTGCATGCCAGCTTCGCGCGGGTGCAGTGGTACGTCGTGCCGGGCGATTCCTTCAGTTGCCCTGGGGGGCGCTGCGTCGGGCACTGGGAGGATGATCACACCATCTACATCTCCGCGGACTGGCTCGACAACGAGATGGTGGTGCGCCACGAGATGCTGCACGACCTCCTCGGTCGTCCCGGTCACCCCGATCCCCCGTTCGGGAAGGGGTGCCCGCTCACCTGGGCGACCTGGGGCGGCACCGGCGCATCGCTTCGGATCGGCGGGGCTCCTCCGCGCATCGACTGAGACCCGCACGCAACGAGGGGCGGCCCGGTCGGCCGCCCCTCGTCGTTTCCCTTCGAACTTCCCGCATCCCTATCCCGCCCGCACTGCCCCCCAGACGGCCGGTATCGCACCCACGATCCACATGATGATCGCCGCGATCGCGGCCTTCGACTTGGGGATCTGTCCCATGACCGCCAGCCCGATCCCGAGCAGCGCGGTGATCCAGAGCGTGAAGAGATCCAGCCGACCAACCAGTGCCATGACGAGCGGGCCGGCGGCATCGGCATCGAAGAACCTGCCCACGCCGAGCGTGAGGCTGAAGCGCGACGTCACGCTGTCCTCGGGCAGGAGCAGCATCTGGACCGCGTTGAGGATCGTCTCGAGCGCGCGCGGAAACATCGCGTAGGTCGCGACCATGATGGTCTGCCCCACCTCGGCCTTGCTCTCGAACAGCCTGCCGACCACCCACAGGACGAGGCCGAGGATGATCGGCGCCAGCAGCGCGAAGAAGGCCACCCCGACGAACATGAACTTCTTGGCCATCTCCTTCCCCTGCTCCATCATCTCGGGCGTGAGCTTGGGGTTCTGCTTCATTGCCTGCGTCATGCCGCGCTTGAATTCGACGTCGAACACCGGCTCCATCATCCCACGGAAGGCGAACGACAGGCCCACCAGCAGCACGACGAACACGATCAATGCCAGTCCGAAGGCGGGGGTTTCACGCCGGCGCTGGAAGACCGCGGTCGGGGCGTAGAAGATCTCCAGCAGGTCTTCCCAGACCGAGGGGGCACGTTCGATGGGTGAAGGCGAGGCGGTCATGGTCTCCTGTGGATGGGGTCCGGTGGAAGTCGCTGGCGCCGATCCGACGGGTCTTCGACCCGTTTGGTGTCAGGCTAGAGCAGCGTCCCGCTCAGCATCACGTACGCGACCGAGAAGTAGATCACCAGCCCGGTCACGTCGACCAGGGTCGCCACGAACGGCGCCGAGGCACTGGCCGGGTCGAAGCCGATCCGCCGCAGGACGAAGGGCAGCATCGAGCCCGCGAGCGATCCGAAGAGCACCACCCCGACCAGGCCGAGCCCGACGGTGAGTGCCACCAGCATATGGTGGATGCCGTAGTCGTACCAGCCGAGATGCTGCCACAGCTCGATACGCAGGGTCCCGATCAGCCCCAGGATCACGCCGAGGGCGAGGCCGGTGGGGATCTCACGCACGGCGACCCGCCACCAGTCGATCAGCGTCACCTCGCGCAGCGCCATGGCCCGGATGATCAGCGAGGTGGCCTGACTCCCCGAATTGCCGCCGGAACTGATGATCAGCGGAATGAAGAGCGCGAGGACCACGGCCTTGCTGATCTCGTGCTCGAAGTGTCCCATCGCGGTCGCGGTGAGCATCTCACCGAGGAAGAGCGCGCAGAGCCAGCCCGCGCGCTTCTTGATCATGCTGATGAGCCCGATCTCCATGTACGGCTCGTTCAGGGCCTCGAGGCCGCCCATCTTCTGGACGTCCTCGGTCTGCTCGCTGATCATCGCGTCGATGACATCGTCGACGGTGACGATGCCGAGGACGTGGCCGTTGTCGTCCATCACCGGGATCGCGAGCAGGTCGTACTTGCTGATCAGCCGGGCGACATCCTCGCGGGTCGCCGTCGGGCGGGTGGTGATGGGCTTCCGTCCCTCGCCGATGTCCATGACCGAGGTCTCCGACTCGGCCATGATCACCTCGCGGAGCGAGATCACCCGGACCAGCTTCTGGGTCTTCTCGTCCAGGACGTAGATCGCGTAGACGGTCTCCTTGGCGCTGCCCACCTTGCTGATGTGCCGGCGCACTTCGAGCGCGTTCCAGGTCGAGGGCACGCCCACGAACTCCGTCGTCATGATCCCGCCGGCACTGCGCGGCGGATAGCTCATGAGGAGGCGGAGCTGATTCCGGGTCGGCGCGTCGAGGACGTGCAGCAGGCGGGCCCGGTCGGCCTCCTTGAGCCCCCGGAACAGCCCCACCTGCCGGTCCGCCGACATCGCCTGGATGATCGGGATCATGAAGTCGTCGGGGAGCCGCTCGATCAGCTCCTCGCGCGCCTCCAGCGATGGCTCGTCGAAGACCTGCACGGCGAGATGGAACGGCAGCGCGCCGACCACCTTCGCCGCGGCATCGGGCGGGAGGTCGCTCAGCGCTTCCGCGATGTCCGCCGGGAGCAGGTCGGTGCACGCCTCGATCAGTCCCTCATGATCCGCCGCGAGGAGGTAGAGGAATTCGCCGGGGGGTGGGGTGGGGCGGGAAGGCATTGCAGCCCTCCGGGGGGAAAGGGGGGATCGAATGTGAAAAGTGAGGAGGAAGAAGTCGCTGCTTCTTGCTCCTCACTCAGATCATCGTGGTGCCGGTGGGATGCGCCTAGGACGGAATCTTGGTGTCGTTGCCGGTCTTGCCGTCCTTGATCGGCACGATCGCCGTCCGCCACCCGCTCTTGAAGGTCACGACCAGCCGGTTCCCCTGCGGATCGGCCGAGATGTTCGCGATGTCCTTGCCGAAATTGTTGCGCGCGTAGTTGATCGCGACATCGGCCTGGGCTTCGGCGCCGGAGTTGTACGGCCGGGCGAATTCGCGGCCGATGGCCACGGTGATCGCCTGCTCCCGCCCGTAGCGTGCGTACTGGTCAGGCGGAATCAGTCCGGCCTGGTCCGACACATGGCGCTGGTACTGGTAGTCGCGACAGCCCGTCAGCGCCGTGACGGCGAGGGCGGCGAGCATGAGGGTCCGGCGGAATGACAGCATCATAGGTCTGGTCTCCTGAGCGGTCGAAGCTACTAGATTCCCGTCCCCATGCGCAACTACCACGCGACCGCCTGCGCCGTCATCCTGCTGGCGGTCGCCGGCCCATCGGCCACTCTGTCCGCTCAGGCATCCTCCCCCCTCGTCGCCGCCGTCGAATCGGCGCCGGACTCGGCCCGCCGGCTCGTCGCCGGCAGCGCCAGTCAGCACCCGGGGGAGTTCCGCTGGTACCACGCCGGCGCCGTGCTCGGGGGGATCGCCCTGGCCTCGCTGCTCGACGAGCAGGTCCGCGACCAGCTGCAGGCGCACCGGAGTCGCGGGAAGGACGATGTGGCGGGGGTCTTTCGCCGGATGGGCCAGGCCGAGGTCTTCGGGACTGTGGGTCTCGGCACGATCGCGGTGGGCATGCTGGCGGGGAATCCGCGTGTTCGCCGTGCCGGTGAACGCATTTCTGCCGGACTGCTCCTCGCGGGGACGCTCGGAGCGCTGACCAAGGAAGTGGTCGGTCGGCGCCGCCCCGATCTCACCGGTGGAGCCTACCGCTTCAAGCCCTTTTCGGGGCAGGATGCCTGGCCGTCGGGTCACACGACGATGGCGTTCGCGCTGGCCGCCTCCGTCAGCGACGAGATCCACAGCACCCCGGTCACCCTCGGTCTCTACAGCGCCGCCACCCTGACCGGCTGGTCCCGGCTCAACGACAATCGCCACTGGCTCAGCGACGTGCTGGCCGGCGCCGCGCTCGGCATCACCAGCGCCAAGCTGATGAACGGGCACTGGCGGGTCTTCGGCGTCGGCGCGCCGAAGTTCCTGCTTGAGCCGGGTGTGGTGGGGATGTCCTTCCGCTTCGAGAGGCGTCGGCGCGCACGGCCGTGCGCGCTTACGGAGTCGGTCTAGATGCGGGTGGGTCGGCGCGCACGACCGTGCGCGCTTACGGGGTCGGTCTAGGCGCGGG
>JBGASX010000009.1:0-90103 GCA_044229445.1 Gemmatimonadales bacterium
ATCGGGAAGTCTCATCGGTCGGCGAGTGGGGAAGTCGTCCTCCTCGGACACTGCGCTTCCCAACCTGCCCGAACCGCTGCGGGTCACCTACCCGATCCACCGCGCCGAGGCGCCCCCGAACGCGGCTCACCTCCCCTCCACCATCCCCACAAACCTCGCATTCCCCCGCACCCCATCAAACGTCGGATCGATGCGAAGCCACCCCGGCGACAGATAGCACCGCGCCTTGAGCAGCGGCTCGAGCTGGTCCAGCGCGGCCTCCGTCTCCCCATTGAGCAGATGGATCCGCACCAGCTGCAGCTGGATGTACGGTCCGTTGTTGAGATCCTCGCTGACGGGGAGGAGCTTCACCCCACGCTCCCCCTCGCGGACCGCCTCCGCCTTCCGGCCCAGATAGGCGAGGGCCAGCCCCAGCAGCGCATGCCGCTGGCCGTCCTCGGGCGCGGCGCGCGACTGCGCCTCGAGCGCGAGCCGGGCCGAGTCGGCGTAGACCGCCGTGAGTCGGGTATCGCCGCGCAGATGATACAGCTCCGCGCGCACCAGCGCCCACGTCGCTGGATCATCGTCGAATGCCGACGGCGGTGCGGCGAGCACCAGCCGCTGCGCCGAATCGTCCAGCAGCCAGTACAGATCCTGATAGCTCGCGAAGAAGGGATACAGGAGCCCCGGATCGATCGTCCCCGCCGCCTGCTGGATCAGCCCGCGTGCCCCGGGGAGGTCGCCGCGCGCGACCGCCACCAGCACCTTGATGAACAGCATCCCCGGGTTCCGCGGGTCGAGCGTCACCGCGCGGTCCGCGGCCGAATCGGCCGCGGCGTAGTTCCGGAGATAGATCTGCACCGTGGCAAGCCGTCGCGCCGTCGTCGCCGAGCGTGGGTCGAGCTGCGCCGCGCGCCTCAGCCGTGCCACGACCCCGTCCAGCCGGCCGAGGCTGGTCTGCGCGAGCGCCGCCGAACTCAGCAGGTCGACATTGTCAGGCGCGAGCGTGAGCCCCTGGTCGTACGCCGCCACCGCGCGATTGTTGTCGATCGGGTTCACGCTGCCGTAGAAGTCGCCGAAGGCGAGATACACCGCCGGCTCGGTGGGTCTGAGTCGCCGGGCCCGCTCCGCCGCCCGCCGCGCCGAGTCCCCGAGCGCCGGCGCCGGCACACCGAGCGAGTAGAGCGCCGTCTGGGCTCGCGAGAGCTGGCTCCACGCGAGCGCGAAGTTCGAATCGAGCGCCACCGCGCGCCGGTAGGACCCGATCGCCCGCCGGAGACTCGCCTGGTCGCCGCGCATCCCGCCCGACGCTGCCTCGCCCTGCAGGAAGGCGTCGTACGCGGCGAAGTTCACCGTGGGCGCGGTGGCGAGGACCCGTCGCGTGCTGTCCGCGAGGGCCAGGCCCAGCGCACCGGCCACCCGGGTCGCGATGTCGGTCTGCACCTGGAAGACGTCGGTGAGCGCGGCATCGAACGGCTCGACCCATCGGGTATGCGCCGCGCCGCCACTCCGCGCATCCACCAGCTCCGGTGTCACCCGCACTCGGCTCCCTCCGGCCGCCCGGTCCCACCGCACCGTCCCGGTGAGCAGATAGTCCGCGCCCAGCTCCCGCGCGATCTCGGCCGGCTTCCGCCGAGTGCCCCGATAGCCGATCGAACTCCCTCGCGCGATCAGCTCGAGCCCCGGGAGCTGCGCCAGCTTGGTCCGCACCTCGTCCGCGACGCCGTCGGCGAAGTAGCCGTCCGCCGAATCGCCGAGATTCTCGAACGGCAGCACGGCGACCACCGGAATCGCGTGCGCCGCGCCACCACCACCCCGCGGTCGCCCCCGGACGAATGCCGCTGCGATGAGCAGCACCGCCAGGCCCGCGCCGGCGAGCGCGCGTCGTCCCCTCCACCACGCCCTCCCCGCCTGACTCGGCAGCGCGCCGGTGAGGCGTGCGCCCTCGCCGCCGTCGAGCGCCTCGACGAATTGCGCCACGCTCGGGAACCGGTCCGCGATGCGGACCGCCATCGCCGTGCGGATCGCAGCGTCGATCCGCTCCGGCACTTCGGGCCGGAGCTTCCGCACACTCGGCGTCGGGTCGGCGAGCCGCCGCGCGGCAATCGCATGGAGATTCCGTCCCACGAACGGCGGCTCCCCGGTGAGCATCTCGTACAGCACCGCCGCCAGCGCGTAGAGATCGCTCCGCGGATCCACCGCCTCGTCCTTCACCTGCTCGGGACTCATGTAGAGCGGCGTGCCCATGATGGTCCCGCGCTGCGTCAGCCGCTCGGTCGATCCCATCGCCTGCGCCAGCCCGAAGTCGGCGACCAGGGTGACGCCGTCCTTCGTGAGCAGGATGTTCTCGGGCTTGATGTCGCGGTGGATGACGCCCTGCCGATGGGCATGGTCGAGCGCGAGCGCGGCCTCGCGGATGATGCGGAGGGCGTCGTCCAGCGCGAGCCGGCGCTCGCGGGTGATCCGCTCGTGGAGCGATTCGCCGTCCACCAGCGGCATGGTGAACCAGAGCTGCGCGCCGCTGCCGGTCTCGCAGGCGGAAGCGTCGAGCGTGCCCGAGTCGAGGACGGTGAGAATGTGGGGATGCTGCAGCCGCGCGGTGACGTCGATCTCGCGCTGGAAGCGGGCCAGGCCCTGGCGCTCCGCGACCTCCGGCTTCAGCAGCTTGAGCGCCACCGGCCGGTCATAGCGAAGATCCCGCGCGAGATAGACGACCGCCATGCCGCCTCGGCCGATCTCGCGCTCGATCGCATAGCGATCGGCGAGACTCTCACGCACCCGTTCCGATAGCTCCATCGGGGACCCCGGGAATCGGCGATGGGGCGAAATCTGAAGCCGATGCACGGGTCAGGCGAGGGGGTGGCCCCGGTGGATCACGCCGGCCGGCGCTGATCCTCCCCCGGATGCGTCATCCACCACCGCTCCGCCACCCGCCGCGCGAGCGAGCCACTCCCCGCCTTGCCCTGGAAACACCAGGCGCCTGAGGCGCGAGCGCGGGCCTGCACGATGTTGTTCCCGTTGTGGCATAGATGGCTCGTCTCGATGATCACCAGGGCATCCGACGGGAACCGGCTCGGCCCGAGCTGGCCGAGACTGTTGCCGTCGAACACCTCACACACCGCGCCGTGCTCTTCGAGCGCGCGTCCCATCGCCTCGCGTGCCGCCTCCCGCTCGACGCCGGTGTACAGATAGACGCGCCGACCCGCCAGTACTGTCGCAGGGTCGGGCTCCGAATCGGCAATCTTGTCCGGAACTGTCGCTTCCATGGTCGCGGCGCGCGCCGGAACCGGCTCCGGCTCTGCACCCACAGGCTTCGGCTCCCGCACCTGCGCCCGGAGCGCCTCGAGCTCCTCCTCCGCCTTCCGGAGCCGCTCCGCCACCCGGTCGCGACTCTGCCGCACCTCGGCCGCCTCACGCTGCGCCGCCGCCAGCCGCTCCCGGCGCGCCTCCGCCTCGGCGCGCGCAGCCTCGGCGGCCTTCTTCGCCTGCGCCAGCTTCGCATCGAGCTTGCGGAGCTGCCGGTGGTTTCCCTCCAGCTCCGGCCTTGCCTTCTTCTCGATCGGCCGCGTATTCGGTTCGCGTGCATCCAGCAGCGCCTTGAGCACCGCGCCCCCGCGGGGGTCGCCCCAGAATGCGAACGAGTGCCGAACCGCCGCCTCCCACGTGGTGAGTCCCTGACGCTCCGCCAGCTCGGCGAAGCGAGCCTCGAGTCCGCGGTACTGACCACCTCCCGTCAGGAAGTCACGGACCGGGAGCGCATTGAACAGGAGCGCCGAGGGCAGCAGGCCCGTGAGCCACCCGACCGGCAGTGCGATCGTCGTGAGGCGCTCCTCCAGTGCTGCACGGCGTTCGGCCAGCGAGAGGCTGCTGTCGAGGCCGAGCTCGGCGAGCGCGCGCGTCTCGGGCCAGAGCGCCCGCAGGGCGGTGACCCCGTAATCCGCCAGATCTGCGACGGCGCTCCGATCGAGATCGTCCATCTCCTTCTCCGTGAGCACGCACCCCAGCACGATCACGGCCGAAGGGGTCAGCATCAGGGGACGATGTCCGGCGTCCAGTTCCCAGAGGCGCAGTGCCGCACCCGCGAGGAGCGGCGTCCAGGGGGGCCGACGGGGATCGGCCCAGCCGGCACGGGGGCGCGGTTCGACCGGAGGGGTTGGCGTCTTCGTTTGTCCGCCGGTCGAGGAGACGAGCGGACGGCGTAACAAGGGAAGGGCGGGCGCAGGCTGTTCGATCGGGAGCGCCGGCAAGGACAGGGCTGGCCGCTGCCGCGGCACGAGGGCATCGAGCTCCGACGCCGACAGCTCATCATTTCTGGAGATCACGGTATCCCTCCGCGACGTCGAGGCCGGACACACTGCACGGTGATTGGGGGCCTCTTTGCATAACACAGACCAGCGCGGAAGCGGCGTGGAAGTCGTTGAGGCGAGCGGATTTCCAATCTGGGGGAGAAACGAGTGTCCTCGGTCGAGGACACTTCGGAGGACACCGTGGACACTTTCGAGGACACTCCACGCGGGACACGGGGGCGGAAGAACTTTCCGAACGTGCTCCCTCGCTCGCTGCGGCTGGTCCACCGCTTTTCGTTCGAGGTCCGGTGCGTTCCGCGCGCTGCATTCCACTTTTCGCGCGTGGTCATCTGCTTTCCGGACGATGCGCGCCGCTTTCCGTGTGATGCTCACCGCTTTCCTTATGATGCCCGCAGCTTTTCGGGCGATGCTCCATGCTTTCCAGGCGTGCTCCTCCGCTTTGGGGGCGGTGCTCGCCGCTTTTCACCCGATGCTCTCTGCTTTCCTGAGGATGTTCTCTGCTTTCTTCGCGATGCTCGCTGCTTTTCGTGCTTCCCCCGGCGCATGGTGATCTGCCTCACACGCGTGGCATGCCCCCTGCATCCACCGCCCCGCCGAGTGTCCAGCGTGTCGTGCGGTGGACACTCCCTAACTCAGGAGGCGGCAGGCAACGATGACAGGGCCTCGGGCCCGGGGAGGGGTACGACCATGGATTCGCTGATTCAGATCAAACTGGAAGTGGGCGGGCGTGTCGTCGGATTCTGTCATGCGCACCCGTCCGACAATCCGGGGCTCAACGCCGCGGTGGTGAAGCTCGAGGATCGCTTGGCGCGGGCACGGGTCCTCGATCAGCAGCATGAGAGCGGTCAGATCACGGTGAAGGCTTCCGTGCTCACCAAGGGCGGCCTTCGCGCGACGGTGCGGGACGGTCTGATCCTCGTGGCCGGCCTGGCCGAGGCCGCCGCGGCGGAACAGCCGGAGCTGACCGTGCGCATCAAGGTTCCCAAGCACAAGATCCGTCGCACCGAATTCGTGACCAAGGCACGAGTGGCGGTCCGCGAGGCCACCGGGGTCGAGGCGCTCCTCAAGCAGTACGGCCTCCCCGACACCCTGCTCGCGGAACTCTCGGCGGCGATCGATCGGATCGAAGCGACGGAAGGGGCCAAGGAGGTCGGCCGGAACGCGCAGGTCGGCGCCTCGGCGGATCTCGACAAGGTCACCGCGGAGGTGATGCGTCTGCTCCGGCAGCTCGATCGCCTCAACCGGCACCGCTTCAAGGACGACGCGGAGCTGCTCGCGGCCTGGGTGCGCGCCCGGAACATCCCCCTGCCCAATCGCGAGAAGCCTGAAGTGAAGGCGCCACCGAAGGTCGCGTAGATCAGCTACTGCAGCATCACCGTAGGCGAATCCAGTCGCTCGAGCTGCATGCTCGAGCGCGGATCCGCGCGGAGGGCGGTGAGGTTCGCGTCCCGGTTGAGTGCCTCGGGCAGGGCACCCGCCCGGGCCGCGTCCTTGAGGGCCATCAGGAAGTCCGGTGCCTTTCCTTCGCGCGCGAGCGCCTCCGCCCGGTACAGCGACACCCCGGCATCGCCGGGCCGGAGCCGCTCGGCGAGTGCCAGCAGGGCGAGGGCGCGCGCCGGGTCGTTCCGCACGAGATACTCTCGCGGCTCATAGAAGGAGATGTAGACCCACACCTGTTCGAGCGCCCGCCTCGCCGCATGCGCCGCCATCGTGTCCACCGGATCGCGGGCCTGCTCGATCAGCCGGTCGATGCCGAGCCGGCGCCAGGCCGATTCGAAGGGGGGCGGGGTGTCGCGCAGTTCGCCGAGCAGGAGGCCGAGCCTCTCGTTGAAGCCGTTCTGCTGCCGGACGAGGTCGGCCATGTGGCGCTCGGTGTCGAGCACGCTGCCGCGCTGTTCGAGGGCGCGGCGGGCGGTATGCGCCGCGGTGATGTCATGCGCGCCCGCGAAGTCGGATTCCATCGAGCGGAACTCGCGCCAGGCGCGGTAGGCGCCGCCGCCGTCGCGCACGTTGGCGGCGTTCGCCAGCCGGCTTCGGTAGAGCGAGTCGATCCACGGCAGGTCAGGCGCGACGAGACCCCGGCGCATCGCCTGCAGCTGCATCCACTCCACCGCCTCGGTCATCTCCGCGGTGCCGGGCCAGGCATGGATGCCGTCGAACCACTCGATGTGATGGGTGAGGCCGAGGCTGTCGAGCCGGGCATCGAGGTTCCACAGCTCGTCGAAGTTGTAGTCGTCGGTGCCGGCCGCGCCGTAGAAGGCCGGTCCGTGCGCGCCGCCCGGCGTGGGCACCGGCGGGGTGAATCCCGGCGGCAGTCCCGCGCCGAACCCGATGATGCCGGCGACATTCTCCCGGAGCGCATAGCCGAAGAGCCAGCCGCTCCGGGCGGTGCCGGACTGCCCCACCAGGTAGATGCGGCGCGGATCGATGGCCAGCATCCGGTCGGCGTCGTTGAGGATGGCATCGACCGCAGAGGCGTTGTGGTCGACCGGCTCGTCGCTCCGCGAGTTGTAGGAGCTGATCACGATGTAGCCGAGCCGCCGGGCGACGGGACGAATCCGCTCCAGCGGCAGCAGCGCCCGTCCCCGCGGATCGAGCAGGACGAGCACCGGCCAGGTGCGATCGGTGCGATAGTGCGGCGGGAGGAAGGCGGCGTACTGCTCGCGCGGATCGGCGGCGCTGGTGATCCGCTCGACGACGGTATCGACCGGGAGGGTGGCAAGACTGGGGACGCCGCCGGCGAGTGTGGATTGTGTGGCGCCGAGGCTTGGCACGTGACAGAGTGTCACCAGCGCGATCACTCCAAGGATGGAATCCCGTCTCGTCGGCACGCGTCTCTCTTCTTCGCGAGGATGCTGCAGCTCCCTGGACGGAGATAGGACGCGCCTGCCGCACAGAAGGTTGCGCTGTTCAGCGTTGCCTGACGAAAGCACCGTGACATCTGCAACGTGCGCAACGTCTGCAACGTTTCTGGGGGGCTTCGTGCAGGGGGGACGACGGGTTTCCGGACCGGGCCGCGCTCGGGGTGTCGCTTTTCCGGGCCTCCCGCCGCCGCTACGTTTGCAGGATGTCCTCCATCGAGCTTCCCGCCGCCGACTCCGCCACGGTGGCCGCCGACGACACCGCGCGCCGCCGGCTGCTCGCGGTCCTCTTCCTCGGCGTCTTCATGGCGGCGCTGGATACCGCCGTCATCGCCCCCGCCATCCCCGCGCTCCGCGACGCGTTCGGGGTCGACAACCGGCAGATCGGGCTGGTGACGATCGTCTTCAGCCTCTGCTCCCTGAGCAGCACCGCCCTGATGGCGAGCCTCAGCGACCGCTTCGGGCGCCGCACGATCTACCTGCTCGACATCGCCGGCTTCGCGCTCGGCTCGCTCCTGATCGCCACCTCGCACAGCTTCGGGATGGTGCTGGTCGGCCGCGCGATCCAGGGCTTCAGCGCCGGCGGCATCACCCCCACTGCCAGCGCCACGGTCGGCGACATCTTCCCCCCCGAACAGCGGGGCCGGATCCTCGGCCTCATCGGCGCGACCTTCGGGATGGCGTTCCTGGTCGGCCCGGTGCTCGCCTCTCTGTTGCTCGTGATGGCGAGCTGGCAGTGGATCTTCATCATCAACCTGCCGTTCGCCGCCGCGGTGTTCATCATGGGGATGCGGGCGCTGCCCTCGATCACCGTGGTCCGCGATCACCCACCGTTCGACTACGCCGGGATCTCGGTGCTCGCGCTGATGCTGACGTCGCTCATGCTCGGCATCAATCGCGCGCTCGACCGGGTGCTCGGACTCACGCTCTGGCCCGGACTGCTGCTGCTCTCGGTCCTCGCGGTGCCGCTCCTCATCTGGATCGAGCGCCGAGCCGTGAGACCCATCGTGCCGATGAGCCTCTTCGGCACCCGCCAGCTCCGGACCACCTGGGCGCTCTGCATCGGGTCGGGGTTCGGGATGGGGAGCGTGATCTTCATCTCCTCGGTCGCCGTCGCCGCGTTCAACACTCCGGCGCGGAAGGCGGGGCTCCTGCTGATTCCGCTGGTGCTCTGTTCGTCGGGGGCGTCGATGGGCTTCGGGCGGATCCAGAATCGGCTGGGCGCCCGCGCGGTGATGCTCTGGGGCTTCGGGACGCTGGCGGCGGGGTCGGCGCTGATCGGACTGCTGGCGGCGCACTTCTGGTTCTACATGCTCGCGACGCTTCTCATCGGCGCGGGCGTGGGGATCGTGGTCGGGGGGACGCTCCGGACGGTGGTACTCGACGAGGTCGACCAGCTGCAGCGGAGCGCCGCGCAGGCGCTGGTCAACATCGGGATCGCGATCGGCAACCTGCTGGTCGTCGCGGTGCTGAGCGCGCTGGCCGACCACGAAGGGGGCGGGCTCACCGGGCTCTCGGTCGCCTACCTCGCCGCCACCGGCGTGATGGTGGCGATGATGGCGCTCAGCCTCCGGCTCCGGCCGAAGCTCGCCGCGTAGGCGCTACAGGGCGGAAAGCGCCCCGGCGGCCGCGCTCGCCGTCGTCGCGATGATCGGCTCCTTGCCGCCGCGCGCCTTGGAGGCGTAGCACGCCCCGTCGGCGGCGACGAGGATCTCCTCCGGTGTCGCGCCGGGATAGATGGCGACCACCCCCGCGCTGACGCCCACCCGGAAGCTCTGCTCCTGCCACGCGAAGCGGTGCCCGATGATCAGCTTCTGGATCTTCGCGGCCACCTGCATCCCCTCATCGATCCCGCAATTCTCCAGCAGGACGGCGAATTCATCGCCGCCGAGCCGTGCCACGGTGTCGCGCTGGCGCACGGCCTCGGTCATGAGGCCGGCCACCTGGCGGAGGACGGCATCGCCCGCCAGGTGTCCGCTCCCGTCGTTCACCGCCTTGAAGCGATCGAGGTCGAAGTAGCAGAGCGTGGCCGGCGCCGTCTCCCGCGCGGCGTGCGCGAGATGTGTCAGGCGGCGGTCGAACTCCTGCCGGTTGATCAGCTTGGTGAGGGCGTCGTGGGTCGCCTCGTAGGAGAGCCGCCGGGAGAGCCGCCGCTGCTGCACGATGTCCCGGAAGACGACGACCATCCCGGTGGTGCGGCCCTCCGCGCTCCGGATCGGCGCAATGTTGAAGGCGACCGGCAGGAGGTAGCCGTCGGCCTGACGCAGCGACCCCTGATCGCTCGCGAGGATCCGGCACTCCCTGAGGCAGAGACCGACCGGATGCTCCGGCAGGGTGTCGGTCTCGTCGCCGACGATGGTGAAGACGGTGTCGATGGGTGCCCCGATCACCCGGCCGGCGCTCCAGCCGGTGAGCCGCTCGGCGGAGGGGTTGAGATAGTCGATGAGGCCGTCGGCATCGGTGGTGATCACCGCATCGCTGATCGAGGCGAGCGTCACGAGCGCCCGCTCCCGCTCACGGTAGACCTGCGACTCCGCCCGGCGCCGCTCCGAGACGTCCCGGATCGCGATCAGGACCATCCCGGAGCTGACTTCCCAGAGCGGACTCAGGCTGATGTCGGCCGGGAACTCGCTGCCGTCGGCGCGCAGGCCGACGCAGGCCAGCGCGGTACCCATCTCGCGGCGTGCGGGGTGCGTGTGCCATCGGTTGCGCAGGCGCGAGTGACCGGAGCGGTACCGCTCGGGCACCAGATCCTCGACGCGGCGCCCGAGCAGTTCGGTCTGGGGGAGGCGAAAGAGGGCTTCCGCCATCGGATTTGCGGCGACGAGCCGTCCGTCACGATCGGCGACGAGCATCGCATCGGGAGCGGCATTGAAGAGCCAGGCGAAGCCGGGCTCCTGGAGGCTGTGTGACATCGTTCGTACTCCGGAGACGCTCCGAAGCCCAGCGGGGTTCATGCCAGAATACCGGGGCGTGTTTTCATCATCGGGTGACGTGCTTCGCTCCATGAGTCATGAATGAATTGTTCGGCCCTCCTCGTTCACGGAGTTCCCGCAGCGGTCGCCCATACTCTCCATTCACCTTCGCCGCGCCCCGCTTCCAACCCTTCGGCCGTTTCGCGCATCTATCCGGTCGACGCCGGGACGGAAACCAAATCCCGGCGTTTCTCGTCGGAACGTTTGACCCACGCAGCGATGCACCCGGACCCCCCGTCTCCCTCACGGGCTAACTGCATGCGCCATTTGAAGCTCGCTCTCCGCACCCTGTTCAGGACGCCGTTCGTCACCGGCATCGCGGTCCTCTCCCTGGCGCTGGGGATCGGGGCCAACTCGGCGATCTTCTCGCTCTTCGACCAGATGCTGCTGCGCCCGCTCCCGGTGCCCGCACCGGAGGAGCTGGTGAATCTCGCGGCGCCCGGTCCCAATCCCGGGTCGCAGTCGTGCAGCCAGTCGGGCGGGTGCGATGAGGTCTTCAGCTACCCGATGTTCCGCGATCTCGAGCGGAGCCAGACGGTATTCACCGGCCTCGCGGCGCACCGCAATTTCGGAGCGAATCTCGCATTCCGTGGCGAGCCGCTCACCGGTGAGGGATCGCTGGTCTCCGGATCCTACTTCCCGACGCTCCGGCTCACGCCGTCACTCGGCCGGCTGCTCACCCCCACCGATGACGACGCGGTGGGCGCCCACTCCGTCGCGGTGCTGAGCTACAGCTACTGGCAGTCCCACTTCGGCGGCGATCCCTCGGTGCTGGGGCAGAGCATCATCATCAACGGGCACCCGATGGAGATCGTCGGCGTGGGCCCGCGCGACTTCGAGGGCACCACGCTCGGCAGCCGGCCGCTGGTCTTCATCCCGATCAGCATGCGCGGCGTGGTCGAGGGCTTCAAGGATTTCGAGAACCGGCGCAGCTACTGGATCTACCTCTTCGGCCGGCTCAAGCCGGGCGTCACCATTCCGCAGGCCGCCACCGCGCTCAACGGGCTCTACCATCCCATCCTCAGCGAGGTCGAGGCCCCGCTGCAGACGGGGATGAGCGAGCCGACGATGGTGCGCTTCAAGGCGAAGGACATCACCGTCAAGCCGGGCAAGCAGGGACAGAGTTCGGTGCACCAGCAGGCGAAGACGCCGCTCTTCATGCTCTTCGGCATCACCGGCGTGGTGCTGCTCATCGCCTGCGCCAACATCGCCAACCTGCTGCTCGCCCGCGGTGCGGGCCGCGCGATGGAGATGGGGGTGCGGCTCGCGCTCGGGGCGAGCCGGCGGCAGCTCCTCACCCAGCTGCTCACCGAATCGGTGCTGCTCGCGCTGATGGGCGGTATCGCGAGTCTCTTCGTCGCGTCGTGGACGCTCAACCTCATCTCGGCGATGCTGCCGCCGGACGCCTCGGCGACGCTGCACTTCACCCTGCAGCCGGCGGTGCTCTGGTTCGCGGCGGCGCTGTCGATCGGCACGGGGATTCTGTTCGGGATGTTCCCTGCGCTCCACAGCACCCGCTCCGACCTGGTCACCTCGATCCGGGCCAACGCGGGCCAGATCTCGGGCGCCCGCGGCGCGGCCCGCTTCCGCGCGACGCTGGTGACGGCGCAGATCGCGCTCGCCACCGCGCTCCTCATCTCGGCCGGGCTCTTCCTCAAGAGCCTGGTCAACGTCTCGCACGTGGAACTCGGCGTGCGGGTCGATGACGTGGTGACCTTCGCGATTTCGCCCGACCGGAACGGCTACGACAGCACCCGCACCGCGCAGCTCTTCCAGCGGGTCGAGGAGTCGCTCGCGGCGATTCCCGGCGTACAGGGGGTGACGACGGCGATGGTGCCGCTCCTCGCCGGCAACAACTGGGGCACCGACGTGCACGTGCAGGGCTTCCCGGAGGGACCGGACGTCGACAACAACTCCCGGCTCAACGAGGTCGGCCCCGGCTACTTCTCGACCCTCGGGATGCACCTCGTCGCCGGCCGCGAGTTCACGCCGTCCGACCGGCTCGGGACGCCGAAGGTGGCGGTGATCAACGAGACCTTCGCCAAGAAGTTCAAGCTCGGCACCGATGCGATCGGGAAGTTCATGTCGGTGAGCAGCCCCGACTCGCTCGACATCCAGATCGTCGGCCTGGCGAAGGATGCCAAGTACAGCGACGTGAAGGATTCGGTGCCGCCGCTCTTCTTCACCCCGTGGCAGCAGGACGTGCACGCCGGCGAGCTCAACTTCTACGTCCGGACCTCGCTCCCGCCCGAGGAGCTGCTGCGGACGATTCCGACGGTGATGAAGGGGATCGATCCGGGGCTGCCGCTCGAGGGGCTGAAGACGATGCCGCAGCAGATCAGGGAGAACGTCTTCCTCGACCGGATGATCAGCCTGCTCTCGGCCGCCTTTGCCGCGCTGGCGACGCTGCTCGCCGGAGTGGGACTCTACGGAGTGCTGTCGTACACCGTCGCGCAGCGCACCCGGGAGATCGGGGTGCGGATGGCGCTCGGGGCCGATGCGGTGCAGGTCCGGGGACTGGTGATGCGCCAGGTCGGCGGGATGATGGTGATGGGCGGGATCGTCGGGGTCGCGGCAGCACTCGGACTCGGTCGGGCGGCGCGGTCACTGCTCTACGGTCTCGAGGGACACGACCCGATCGTGTTCGCTCTCTCGGTTCTCGTCCTCATCCTGGTCGCGGCGAGTGCGGGGTACGTCCCCGCGCGACGCGCGTCGCAGGTGGATCCGATCCAGGCGCTGCGGTACGAGTAGAGGAAGGACGGGTGCAGCGAAGGGGCAGAGGGGCGGACGCGATGTCCGCCCCTCTGCTTTTCCGCTAGCAGCCCGTTCCCGGATCGGGCGGCAGCACTTCGACCGTGACCGCCAGATAGGCGGCCTTGGGGCTCACGGCCTTGAGGACGAGCTGCTCGGGGAGCACGCATCCGGGGATCGGGAGCCGAGGACCGGGGTCGGCGGGGTGCAGGGAGGCGATCGCGAGCCGGGTCGCCAGGTCCCAGGGGTGTGCAGTGAGGGACTCCAGCGACTTCTGGCGGAGCAGGTCGAGCGCGCTGTCGCAGAGCATGCCGGAGGTCGTGATGTCCGGCGCCGTGAGCGCGAGCTGATTGGCACGGATCACGGGCACGCCGCTGATCCGGACGGGGCAGGTGAGCGGGCCGCTCTGTGCGGATGCGAGGAGCACCACGCGGGCGCCCTGGACCTGGAAGGCGCTCGCGCCGGGCTGCAGAGTCAGCACCACGACCTTGCTGTTCCCCTGCGCCAGCGCCTGCTCGACGAGGCGCCGCCCATCGGCGGCGGTGACGCGCACCTCGACGATGCGGGGGGCCCGGCCGCGCAGCGCCGGCGGCGACTGCGGTTCCCCGACGGGGAGCATCAATCCAAAGAGTAGTGCGCCTTCCACGATTCGCTGCAGCAACATCCGGTCTCCCTCTGATGGTGTACGGCTACTCTCACTGAAGATACGCGTTCGTCCGCGACTGGTCGGTGAGGTCAGCTACAGAGTGCACCGTACGCGTGGCGGCGAGGGAGTGAGGCCCCCGGAGCGGGCGTTGCGCGACCGAGCGCCCTTTGAGAGCGGCGGAGCCGCGAACCGGGCGCGAGGAAGTGCCGAGCCCGCGGAGGGGGCCTCGCTCGCTCGACGCCTGAGCGCTGTTTGTTAAGTAGATGCAGCGGCGCGGGAATGCGTCGCGGGTGAGGTTGCTACGGCGCCACGTCGTGGAACTTGAGTTCCTTCTCGTTCTCGAGCGCCCAGCGGAGCGACCACTCGTTCTCGAAGAGGAGCAGCGGCGCGCCCTTGGTGTCGTAGAGGCGCAACCGGCCGCGGGCGCTGCCGGCCCGTTCGATGGCGGCGGCGGGGCCGGTGACCCAGCGCGGGAAGCGGTAGCCGATCGGCTCGAAGCGGCAGGGCGCGCCGTACTCGTTCGTCAGGCGGAAGAGCATCACGTCGAACTGGAGCTGCCCCACCGCACCGACGATCGGCGCGGGGCCGGTCTCGCTCTCGGCGTAGAAGACCTGCGCGGCGCCCTCTTCTGACAGCTCGCGGAGCCCGGTGTCGAGCTGCTTGCGGCGCAGCGGATCGGCGGGATACACCTGCGCGAAGTGCTCGGGCGGGAAGCGCGGGATCCCCTGGAACTCGAGATTGCCGCCGATCGAGAGGGTGTCCCCGATCCGCAGGTTGCCGCGGTCCATCACGCCGATCACGTCGCCCGGCCACGCTTCCTCGATGGCGGTGCGCTCGCGGGCGAGGAACTGCTGCGGACTCGCGAGCCGGATGGTCCGCCCGGTGCGGGTCTGCTTCACATCCATCCCCGCCTCGAAGTGCCCCGAGCAGATCCGCACGAAGGCGACCCGGTCGCGGTGCCGCGGGTCCATGTTCGCCTGGATCTTGAAGACGAAGCCGGTGAACTCCGGCGACGACGGCGTCACCGGCCCGATCGTCGAGTCGCGCGCGACCGGCGGCGGGGCGAGTTCCAGGAAGTCCTGCAGGAACGCCTCGACGCCGAAGTTGTTGAGCGCGCTGCCGAAGTACACCGGCGAGAGCCGTCCCGCGAGGAACTCCTCCTGTGAGAAGGGATGGCCCGCGCCGTCCAGCAGGTGGATCTCATCGGTGAGCTGCTGCACCACCGAGGCGCCCAGCCGCTCCGCGAGCACCGGATCGGTGAGCGCGTAGCGGTTGCCGTGGGTGCGGCTCGCGCCGTGGTCGGTGGTCCGGTCGAACAGGATGACGGTGGTGGTCCGCCGGTCCACGACGCCGGCGAAGCTCCCTTCGTGGTAGACCGGCCAGGTCATCGGCGAGGTTGCGATGCCGAGATCGCGCTCCACGTCGCCGAGCAGCTCGATCGGGTCGGCGCCGGCGCGGTCACACTTGTTGACGAAGGTGACGATCGGCATGCGGCGCCGCTTGCAGACCTCGAAGAGCTGCCGGGTCCGCTCCTCGACGCCTTTGCGGTTGTCGAGCAGCATGACGGCGCTGTCGGCCGCGACGAGGGTGCGGTAGGTGTCTTCGGAGAAGTCCTGGTGGCCGGGGGTGTCGAGCAGGTTCACCCGGCAGCCGGCGTAGTCGAACTGCAGCACGCTCGAGGTGATCGAGATGCCGCGCTGCCGCTCCAGCTCCATCCAGTCGGAGGTCACGTGCCGCGCCGCGTGCCGGGACTTCACCGCGCCGGCGAGATGCAGCGCGCCGCCGAAGAGCAGCAGCTTCTCGGTGAGCGTCGTCTTGCCGGCGTCGGGGTGACTGATGATGGCAAAGGTGCGCCGCCGGGCGACCTGCGCTTCCAGCTCGCGGAGATCCGCGGGGGCCTGGCCGGGAGCGGTCATCGGGGGCGCGCCACCGGGAAGGGTCTCAAAAGGGGTGTTTTCACAGGGTAGATGATAACGACCCCGGGGCCTCCCCGCCGCCGTCAGTAGGCGATCCCCACCCGCCGCCGGATGTAGGGCGTCAGCGCCATCTGCTGCAGCATGAAGCCGGCGACATCCTCGACCGAAATCTTCTTCCCCCCCTCCGGCATCAGGTCGGCGGCGAGCCGATAGGTTCGGGTCAGCTCCCCTTCGACGATGTCGGGGCAGCAGACCAGGGTCCAGTCGAGCCCGCTGTCCTTGAGCGCATCCCAGGTGCCGCGATGCTCGCGGTTGGTGGGGAGGAAGACCTTCGGGAAGGTCGGCTGTTCGGAGCGGAGCCCGCCGTTGGGGCTGTCGAGGATGCCGCCGCCCGCCACCGCGAGCACCCGCCGCATGCCGAGCCGCTTCATGCCGGCGACGATGTTCCGCATCCCGGTCGAGAGTGTCGTGCCCGGGTCCTGGAGGCCGGCGCCGGCCAGCGCGCTCAGCGCGACTTCCGAGCCCTCGAGGGCGCGGAGCACCGCCTGAGGATCGGTCACGTCGCCCATCACCGCCTGCCCGCCGAGTCCGGCCGGCAGCTTCGCGGGATCGCGCACGAGGGCCCGGATCGTGTGTCCGTCCCGCGCCGCGTATTCGAGGAGCCGTCGCCCGACTCGTCCTGTCCCGCCGAAGATCGTCAATCGCATGATGTGTCCATCGGTGCCGAAGTCAGGGAGAAGAATAGATGCCTCGCTGGCGCGGTGCGGTGATCCAGATTGCCAACGCCGCGACCCCGCTCCGCGTTCCCGTCCCCTAACGCCGCATCGACAGGCTTTCGATGACGAGGATGATGATGCAGGCGAGGATGAGGAGGCAGAGCAGGATGACGAGCGCCTTGACCCGCACCGGCTTGGGGAGGAAGCCGAGGGCCACGATGAGCAGCAGCACCGCGGCGAAGATGCGGAAGATCCAGCGGGTGGAGGCCGAGGGGCGCATCGCCACGTAATTGGGGTGACGCAGGAGGACCTGCTGGATCCATCCGAGTCGCGCGAAGACGCCGTCTTCGATCCGCTTGAGCCAGTTCAGCATCGGTCACCAGGCATGGTAGTACCCGTCCCGTTCCGCGAGGGCCACCGGCACGCCGAAGAGCGCGGACAGCCGGTCCGCCGTGAGCAGCTCCCGCCGGGGGCCATCCGCCGTGACCCGGCCCTGCTGCAGGAAGATGATCCGCTCGACTTCGGGGATGATGTCGCCGAGGTGATGGGTGACGAGCACCAGCCCGGTGCCGTCCTTCGCCAGGCGCCGCAGGATGTCGCGCAGCTCCTGCTGGGCGGCTAGGTCGAGATTGGCGCTCGGCTCATCCAGCAGGAGCGCGAGCGGCCGGTGCACCAGCGCGCGCGCGATCTGCACCCGGCGCGCCTCGCCCGAGGACATCGTGCTCACCTCGCGGTCGGCGAGGTGCCGTGCATCCATCCGGTCGAGTGCTTCGAGGGCGCTCGCCTCCATCTCCGGCGTGATCTGCTGCCGGAGCCGCCAGATCCCGACGCTGCTGAAGAAGCCGGAGACGGCGAGTTCGAAGCCGGTGCTCCCCTCCGCGGCATGGACGAGGAGATCGTGGGTGACGATGCCGAGCTGGCGGCGGAGGTCGAGCAGGTGCCAGGTCGACTGGCCGAGGATCGAGAGCGAGGAGCCGGGGACGCGGAGCGGGTAGCACTCGCGGGTGATCGTCTTGATGAGCGTCGACTTGCCGCAGCCGTTCGGGCCGAGGATGGCGACATGCTCCCCGACCCCGATGCGGAGGGTGAGATCGTGGAGCACCGTCGCATCGCCGCGCGCGACCGAGATGCGGGTGAAGTCGATGAGCGGAGCAGGCATGGCAGCGGGGATCGGCGTGCCTCAGTGGCCGATCGCGAGTCCGTCCTTGCGGGGATCGGAGCCGGCGACGTAGCCGTGCGGAAGGCGCTGGATGAGCTGGGCCCCGCCGGCATTGTCAGGCGCGAGCTCGATGATGTCGTGCCCCAGTGCCCGGAGCGCGGTGCGCACCGAGTCGGGGATCGGCGCCTCGAGCGCGACGGTGCGTCCGCTCAGGTGGCGAAACCGCGGGGCATCCGCCGCCTGCTGCAGGTCCATGCCGAAGACCAGGAGGTTGAGCAGCACCTGCACGTGGCCCTGCGGCTGCATCGAGCCGCCCATCACCCCGAAGCTGAGGTACGGCTCCTCGCCGGTCGTGGTGGTGCGGGTGACGAAGCCGGGGATGAGGGTGTGGAACGGCTTCTTGCCGGGCGCCACGGTGTTCGGCAGCCCCGGCTCGAGGGTGAAGCCCGCACCGCGGTCCTGCAGCGCGAAGCCGGTGCCGGGCACCACCACGGTCGAGCCGAACGCCTCGAACAGGCTGTTGATGAACGAGACCATGTTGCCCTGCGCATCGGCGACGGTGAGATAGATGGTCTCGCTCCGGCTCGCCTCCGGCCCCGGCTCCTGGCGTTCGGCCGCCCTCGTGTCGTCGATCCTGGACCGGCGCTCGGCGATGAACGCATCCGACGTGAGATGCGCGACCGGCGTCGTCATCGCCGCTGGATCGCCGATGAAGCGCGCGAGATCCGCGAAGGCGAGCTTCTTCGCCTCGATGAGGCGATGCAGATACGGCGCGGAGTTGTGGCCGAGGGCGGCGAGATCGTCGGGTTCGAGGATGCGGAGCATCTCGAGCACCGCGATGCCCTGGTTGTTGGGCGGCAGCTCCCAGACGCGGTAGCCCTTGAAGGGCACCGAGATCGGCTGGACCCAGGTCGCCTTCTGCTGGCGCAGGTCGTCGATCGTGAGGAAGCCGCCCAGCGCCTGCACCCGTGCGACAATTCGCTGGCCGAGTGCGCCGCCGTAGAGTTCGCCCGGCCCATGCTGCGCGATGGCGCGGAGCGAGCGGGCGAGGTCGGGGTTCCGGAACCACTCGCCCGCCTTGGGCGCCCGTACACCGTCGATGAGGAAGGTGGCGCGGGCACCCTCGTCCTTCTTGAGCCGCTCTACCTCTTCTCCCCACTGCCGCGCGATGATCGGCGAGACCGGGAATCCCTCCTCGGCGAGGCGGATCGCGGGGGCAAGCGCGTCGGCGAGGGTGATCGTGCCGTAGCGCTCGAGCAGCGCGGCCCAGCCGCTGAGGGCGCCAGGCACCGTGATGGGTTCCGCGCCGTCGATCGGAACCTCGGTGCGTCCCCGCGCGAGGAGCGCCTCCCGCGTCATCCCCGCGCCCGCGCGGCCGCTCGCGTTGAGGCCGACCAGCTTGTGCTCCTTCGCCGACCAGACCAGGGCGAACATGTCGCCGCCGATGCCGGTCATGTGCGGCTCGACCAGGGCAAGCACCGCGGCGGCGGTGACGGCGGCGTCGATGGCGTTGCCGCCGCGCTGCAGCACGGCGAGCCCGGCGGCGCTCGCAAGCGGCTGACTCGTGGCGATGACGCCGTGCGGGGCGTAAACGGGGGAACGCCCCGCCAGCGAGGCGGGGCGCGGGGTCTGGGCGTCGGCGGCCGGCGGCATGGCGAGCACCAGGGCCAGTGTGAGAAGCGGACGGAACGTCACGAAGTACCTGTGCGCTTGGGGGGCGGGGGGAACCGGCCGGCGACCTCGCGCAGGGCGTGGCGCAGCGCGCGTCCGAGCAGCGCGGGGGGATAGCGCTCGAGGAAAGGCTCCGGCGGATCGACGTAGAGCCAGAAGACCTCCATGCACTGGCTGTCGGTCAGCTCGTCGATCCAGTCGGTGCCGGATTCCTCTTCCGGGACCAGGGGCAGCGTGGACATCGCAACGCTCCGCTACGGAGAGTGTCTCGTGTGGCGCTCAGGTGAAGCGGGCGCCGAAGCGTTCG
The DNA here is from genome assembly GCA_044229445.1 of Gemmatimonadales bacterium. Classification (GTDB taxonomy): domain Bacteria; phylum Gemmatimonadota; class Gemmatimonadetes; order Gemmatimonadales; family GWC2-71-9; genus JADJOM01. The sequence goes on from JBGASX010000009.1 coordinate 19,289, forward strand.
GCCCAGGTGCTGAGGCTCACGCAGCGCCAGACGAGATAGGGGTCGGCACCGCTGGCCCAGCGTTTCTCGATGTCCCCGCTCTCGATCCCCGGCAGCCCGCCCACGTGCGCGAGCCGTTCGGCGATCCACGGCCGAAGTGCGGCGAACCAGGAACGCATCGGCACCGAGAAGCCGATCTTGTCCTTGCGATCGAGCACCTGATCGGGGACGATGCCCCGCATGGCCTGCCGGAAGACCGCCTTCCGCGTGCCATCCTTCGCGAGAAGGTACTCCTCGGGCAGCGAAAAGAGGAGTTGGGCAAAGGCCGGCGAGAGGAACGGTACCCGGTTCTCGATCGAGAAGGCCATGGCGTTCCGGTCCTCGTAGCGCATCAGCGCCTGAATCTGCGACTCGCGGAGATTGTGGGCCAGCATCTCCCGGAGCACGCGGCGCCCGTTCGGCGCCCAGAGCGGCGCGGGGCCGACCCCGCGCTCGGCAAACCACGCTGCGTCGAGCCACCCCTCCTTGCCCCGGAGGCCGCGCCATCGGGAGCGTGCGGCCACGTACCAGGCGGCGGGCAGCGCATAGCCGGCCGCGATCCGGAGCGCCCCGGTCGTCCCGCCACTGTACGGGGTGGCAGAGTGTCGCGCCTGCTCGAGCGCCTGCAGCCAGTGGCCCTGGCGGAGCAGCGATCCGATCCGCGCGGGGAGGTAGCGGTCATAGCCCGCGAGCATCTCGTCGGCGCCCTGGCCGCCGAGCACCACCTTCATCCCATGCTCGTGGGCGAGGCCGAGCACCCGGTACTGGGCGTAGATCACCGGACTCGCGAACGGTTCCGCCTGGATCTCCGACAGCCGGTCGATGTCGCGCCTGAGGTCGTCGGCGGAGAGCCGGAGGATGTGCGCGGTGGCGCCGGTGGCGGCGACGACTGCGTCGACGTGTTGCCGCTCGTCGATCGTCGGATCGTCCGGAATGAAGCTGAAGGTGTGGAGCGCGGCCGCCGGACCGAGCAGGTGCCGCGCCGAGGCGACGACGGCGGAGGAGTCGATGCCGCCGGAGAGCGCGAAGCCGAGTGGCACGTCGCTGCGGAGATGCAGCCGCATGCTCTCGAGAAAGGCGTCGCGCACCAGCGTCGCGGCTTCCGCGAAGCTGCAGCCCCGCTCCTGAGTCAGGTCGAGGTCCCAGTAGGGCACCGGGCTGCCGGCATCGGGACGGTCGAGCGCCACCGCGAGGGTATGGCCGGCGGGGAGCTGCCGCACGTCGGCGAAGAGCGTCCCGCCGCCGTAGTCGGTGTTCCCCGCGGCGAGGAAGTCGTAGTAGTGCCGGGCGTCGACCTCGCGGCTCACGCCGGGAAACTCGAGCAGCGCGGGGATCTCGGAGGCGAAGGCGAGGGTGTCGGCGTGCACGCTGTAGTAGAGCGGCTTGATGCCGAACGGATCGCGCGCCAGTACCACGCGCCCCTCGAGCCGATCGTGGATCGCAAAGGCGAACATCCCCATCAGGCGCGGCAGCACCGCGCTGCCCCATTCGGCGAAGGCCTGGAGCAGGACCTCGGTGTCGCTCTCGGAGCGGAAGCGGTGGCCGAGCCGTTCGAGCTCCGTGCGGAGCTCGCGGTAGTTGTACAGCTCGCCGTTGTAGGCCAGGGTGAACCGGCCGTCCGCCGTCGCCATCGGCTGGTGGCCCGCCGGCGAGAGGTCGAGGATCGCGAGGCGCCGGTTGCCGAGTCCGGCCGAGGGTTGGCCGTCCCCGGGGCTCGGCGGGAGGATGCTGATGCCGGCGTCGTCGGGGCCGCGGTGGCGGAGCCGGTCGAGGGCGCGCTCGAGCGCCTCGCGCTGGCGCGCCGAGCTCGCCCGGGTGATGAATCCGGCGATGCCGCACATGCCTAACGCCTCATGCTCATGCCTGGAGACGGACCCGTCCGCCCCGGCAGTGCAGGTCGAACCCGTACCGCGCGCGCGTGACGGTGCCCGGTGCCGCGACTTCACCTCCCTCGTCGTAGCCGGGCACGCCGGTGTAGCGGACCGGCGAGCCGTCCGCTGTCGCGAGCGGCTCCTGGAACCGGGGGAAGAGCCCGGCGAGGAAGTGCCACACCCGTTCCACCTCCCACCGCTCGAAGTCGACCATCCGCGCGCCGGCGCGGACCATCGGCGCCGCCGTCGCCTGCGCCTCATCCTGCGCGGTCCCGCTCGCGCGACCCGCCGCCACGTTCCGGAGGGTCTCGGCGAGGAGGGCCGCGCCGCGTTCGGCGTTGAGGCGGTTGAGCGCCTCGACCGGAAAGCCGCGGGGCAGCGGGGAACTCGTCTGCGCGAGGATCTCCCCGGCGTCGGCCCGCTCGGTCACCCGGTGCACCGTCACTCCCGTCTCGCGGTCATCGTGATAGTAGATCCAGAAGAGGGGAAGCGGCCCCCGATGGCGGGGGAGGAGTGCCGCGTGGGCGTTGATGGCGCCCGCCGCGGGAATGGCGAGCAGATCGGCGCCGAGCAGCCAGGGAAAGCCGGTGATGCAGAGGAGCTCGGGCTTCGCCGCGGCGATGTGCGCCGTGATCGCGGGATCCTTCCGCGAGGTGGTGTCCCAGAGCGGGGCATGCAGCGATTCGGCCAGGCCCGCGAGCGTCGACGCGCGGCGCCATCCCAGCGCGCGGGCCAGGCCGCGCGCGACGCCGAGGGGTGACACCGGCTGCGGTACCGCGCTCGGCCTGCGGAGCGCGCGCACGACGCCGACGACTTCATGATCGCCGCCGAGGGCGCGGAGCGCATGGACGGAGAGGTCGCCGTCAGTGCCGAAGAAGACCAGTCGCACCGGGAGCCGTTCAGGTTGGGTCTGGGGCGCGCCGGGGAGGTGAACCTCCTCCGTTCGGCACCCAAATCGTTTCGATTCGATGCAATTTCGCGGCGCCGGGCGAGCGATCTCAATCGTTCGGTCTGCGCTCTGGAAATACGCCCCGAATCTTCATGATTTGCCCGTGCGGTGGGCCATTGACAGGCTCCCGCGGCGGGTGGTAGGGTGATAAGGTAATCGGGAAACTCCCGAGCGCCGTTCCTTCCCCTCGACGATTCCAGCCAGGAGCGGGCCCATTCTTCAGCTTGATGGCGTGCAGCGGGTCAGTGCCGCGTTCCGGCTCCGGGATCTTGCCTCCTGGCTGGCCGATGGAGTGAGCGCGCTGCTGGGGAAGGTCTTCCCGGCGGAGTCGGTCGCGCGGTTCACCTCCGCCATCCATCTGCAGGAGCTGGCGCACATGACGCTGGCGACGATCCTCATGGTCGCCGGACTGTTCGCCATCATCTTCTCGCTGGAGTGGCTCTCGGGGGCGCGGGGCACGCGCTATCGCTCGCGGACCTTTGCCCAGGATGTGCTCTACGCCCTCTTCTATCAGGGCGGCTTCTACACGATCCTGGTCTGGGCCGCGCTCGCCAACGCGATGGGAACCCGGCTCGACTTCCTGAAGATCGAGCTCCTCGCCGGCCTGCCGGGGCCGGTACACTGGCTGCTCTACTGGCTGGTCGTCGACTTCTGCACCTACTGGTGGCACCGGCTGCTGCACACCTGGGAGCCGCTGTGGGCGTTCCACAGCGTCCACCATGCGCAGGAGGAGATGAGCTTCATCAGCTCGTACCGGCTGCATCCGATCGAGCAGATCGGGCAGAATCTCATCATGGTGGTGCCGCTGCTGCTGCTGGGCGTCCCCACCTTCCGGTGGCTGCCGCTCTACGTGACGATGATGATCCTGGAGGCGGCCCAGCACTCGGCCCTCGACTGGACCTACGCACGCGCCTACTTTGTGCTGGTGAGCCCGCGGTTCCATTCGATCCATCACTCGACCGATCCGCGGCATCACAACCGGAATTTCGCCAAGATCTTCAGCATGTGGGATTTCCTGTTCGGGACCGGGGTGTACGAAGCCCGTCGTCCCGAGCGGTTCGGCGTCGAGGGGATGCCGGTGCCGCGGACCATCCGGGAACAACTCGTGGCGCCGTTCCGGATGCTGTTCCGGCGGTCCCCGATTGTCCCCGCGGCCGCGCCGTCGGCGCCGGATCCCCGGTCGATCTCCTGAGGAGCTGGACATGAGCACCGCGTACCGCCGGAATCCCGCGATCGAAGCCGCCCCGCTGCAGGGGGAGTCGATCCTGTTCAATCCGGCGAGCAATCGTTTCTGCCTGCTGAACGGCACGGCGGCCTTCGTCTGGGAGCGGCTGGTGAAGCCGGCGACCGCCGAGGAGATCGCCGCCGATATCTGCAAGGAGTTCGCCGCGCCCACGCCGGAGCAGGTGCAGGCCGATGTGCGCGCCGCGCTGGAGAAGTTCGCCGAACTCGAACTCGTCGCTGCCGAACCGACTGTCTGACCCCCCTCATTCCCTCAACCTCAGGAGTGCGCATGGAGAAGGATCTCAGCCGTACCGAGTTGAAGCCGTATCAGCCACCGCAGGTCGTGGTGGTGGATGAGAAGGAGATGCTCAAGGTCTTCCAGGTCACCAGCGCTGGAAGCTCCTGGTGGGGCTGATGCCCCGGCGCGGGTCTTCCCGCGTTCGTTGAATGGCCGGCTCAGGGGCCGGAAGGCCTTTGAGCCGGCAGCCGGACGAGTGGTGGCGGGAGACCTGTGCTCTCGCCGACACTCTGGCTGCAGCACCCGGGCGGTCCCGCCCGCATCGGTACCGCCTCGGCGACGGGTACCTCGAGGTCCGCTCCGATGACACGCGGCTCAGCGACCGGCTGCACCTCCTCTTCCAGGAGTGTGCGGTCGACGCGCTTCCCGAGGACGGTCTGCCGCGGGTCCACTGCACCGTGCATGCGCCGGACGGCGGTACGTTCGCCCTGGTCGTCTTCCAGGATGGCGAGCCGCTCGATCAGGTCGCCTTCACGCTGCAGGTCATCTCGGATCGCGGCTACCGCGAGGCAGCCTCTCCCGTACCCGGCTGGCGGATGATCGAGATGCCCACGCCCGATGGCGTGGGCGTTTTGGCTGTGGCAGGGGACCGGTTGCTGGTGCCGCGCGATGCCCCGTGGCAGGCGCTGGTCGGCAGCCTCGCAATGAACCGGCTGTTCCGGCTCCAGCGGAGCCTGCTCTTCCTGCATGCCGCCACCGTCGGCATTCATGGCCAGGGCGTGCTGCTGGTGGGCCCGAAGGGCGCAGGGAAGACGACCCTCTCGCTGGCGCTCGCCGCCCGGGGGCACGCCTTCCTCGGCGACGAGATCGCCGGCATCCGGACCGGTTCGCTCGAGGTCGTCCCGGTCCGCCGCTCGCTCGCGGTGCGGGACGGCCCCCGTGCCGGCGCCGTTGGCGCCGCACTCGACCGGGAAGCGGCGCCGTACGAGCCCTTCCCCGATGGCACCCAGCGGCGCCGGGCGTATGCGAACCGGCTCTTTCCCGGTGCGGTGGCCACGGCGCTCCCGCTCCGGCGGGTGATCTTTCTCCGGGGTTTCGCGCCGGAGCCGAGGCTCGACCTGGTGCCGCCAGGGCGCGAGCATCTCGCGATGCTGACGCCGCTCGGTGCGACGCTGTGGGGGATGCCCGTGTTCAGCCGGACGCGGGATCTGCTGAAAATCATTACGGAGGTGCCCTGTGCCCTCCTGCAGCCCGGTCCGCCGGAAGCGACGGCCGAGTTGCTGATCAACTCTCTGGAGGCGTGATGGGTCTCACCATTCGTCAGAAGGCCGATCGGGTCGGCACCCTGCGGTTCATCTCGGTCTACCTCATGGAAACGCTCGCGCGCTGGATTCCCACGACCCCCGAGCTCGAGGCCAAGGTGCTCTTCGGCCGCCACGTGTGGGACTTCGCGCAGCACGCCGACATCCTCGGCCGACGGACCGGTGAGCTGCGCGCGGCGCTGCAGTACTCGGTGCCGCCCGCCGACGGTTACATGCGGGTGCTCGAGACCCTGTCGGCCGCGAGCGGCACGGCGGAGCGGGTGGCCGGCTTCTACGACGGCATTCTCCACGATCTCGAGTCGCGCTACCGCCAGTACATCGCGAACACCGATCAGCTCAACGACGAGCCGACGGTGCGGATCATGGAGCGGATTCTCTTCGATCTCCCGCGGCTGCACGCCGATCGCGCCCGCTTCGCGGAACAGCGCCCCGACATCCGGCTCCACGACACCACCTGGCCGGTGCGGCTCGCCGACCTGGCGCGCGCCGAGGCCGACTTCGTCACCGACCGCCAGCCGGCGCGGAGTTCGGCATGAGCAACGGAGACGACGCGACCAAGGTCGTCCGCGGCGTCGTGCTCCGGAGTGATCCGGCGCGCGAGCCCTGCTTCACCGTCGTCCAGACCGACGACGAGATGCAGGACTGGCCCGACATGTCGGAGATCTCCCGGCGCGAACGGCTGCACCGGCACATGAACAACGAGACCGGCGCGATCGAGATCGCGGCCCGCTGTCTGGTGGACTTCCCTGACGCGTCATGGGATCTGCGCATGTCGCTCGCCCGTCAGGTCTCGGACGAGGCGCGGCACGCGAGCCTGCTGTATCGCCGGCTGGCCGAGTTGAAGGGCTTCAAGGGGGAGTTCCCCATCGCGAACCTGGAGTGGGGCGTCACCCTGATGCTCGACAATCTTCCCGGCCGCCTCGCGGTGCAGAACCGCACCTTCGAGGCGGGGCTCATCGACATCCTCGGCACGATGCGCAATCGCTGGCGCGAGGCGGGCGATCACGAGACCGCGGACCTGCTCGAGGGGATCCTCGCCGACGAGATCACCCACGTCCGCTTCGCCAACCGCTGGATCAAGCGCATCACCGAGGAGGATCCGCGCATCCTCCTCAAGGTGGCGATGGCGGTGCGGTACCTCGGCCAGGTGCTGAACCAGCTCGCCTCCGAGGTCGGTTCGGTCAATGCGGCCGGCGTCGAAATCACCGACGACCGCCGCCTGCCGCCCGCGATCAACATCGAGGACCGCCGGGCCGCCGACTTCACCGAGGAAGAGGTCGCCGAGGTGCTGCGTCAGGCGGGCTTCCGGTCGATCCTCCCGTCCATGAGTCAGGGGAACTAGCCGCATGACCGACACCGCACCGGCCCGCCCCGCGCTCGACCCCCGGCTGTTCGGCGAGGGTCCCGCCCGCGACGAGCGCTTCACCGTCCGCGAGGTGTGGGCGGAACTCGAGAACTATCCCGACGGCACGCCGGAACGGGATCATGAGTTCCTGCACCGGCAGATGAACGAGGAGATGTGCGTGATGGAAAACGCCGCCCGGAGTCTGGCGGAGTTCCCCGACGCCGACTGGAGTGTGCGGAAGGGTCTCGCCCGGCAGTGCGCCGACGAGGCGCGGCACACGATGAACTATCACCGCCTCTTCGTGAAGCGGGGCGGCCACCTCGGCCAGTACCCGGTGCTCAACTTCCAGTACCGCCTGCTCGGGAAGATCACCAACCTCGTCGGCCGGCTCTCGGTGCAGAACCGGAGCTTCGAGGCGGACGGGCTCGACGCCGCGACCCACGCCCGCGATGAAGCGTGGGCCAAGGGCGATCACGAGCTGGCCGAGATGTACGATGCCCAGCAGGCGGACGAGGTGGTGCACATCCGCTTCGCCAACGAGTACATCAAGGACCAGCTCGCGAAGCATCCCCGCATCGCGCTCGACATGGCGCGGGCGCTCTCCCAGTGCGCCGAGGCGTTCGAGCAGGTCTTCGCGGGGGGCGGGACCGACGTGGAGAAGTACGGCGTCGCGGTCGAGGCGCGGCTCGAGGCCGGCTTCTCGCCGGAGGAGGTGGCGATGGCGGTGAAGATGTCCGACGAGCGGCGCGCGGCGGTGCGCGCCCGCCTGGGGATGAGATGATCCTCGCCGCGGCTGGTGCGGGGACGGATCTGCTCTGGCAGCGGCTGACCGATTTTGCCGCGCTCATCCACCTCGTGCAGCTCGCGAAGTCCACCGTCTACGGCATCCTCGTCTACACCGGCTTTCTCGGCGCGGTGTACATCCTCGAGGGCCGGGCCGGCGCCGATCCTTCCCGCTACCACACCCGCAATTTCGCCAACGACGTCGCCTACACCCTGTTCTACAAGGGTGGCTACTACAACATCCTCATGCTCGCGGCGCTGACCAATGCGCTCGAGCCGCGGCTCGGCTTCATGCAGCTCAACCTGCTCCGGGCGTGGCCCTGGCCGGTCGGGCTCGCGATCTACTGGGTGGCCGGCGACTTCGTGACCTACTGGTGGCACCGGCTGCAGCACACGAGCCGCTTCCTCTGGGCGTTCCACAGCATCCATCACTCGCAGGAACAGATGACGCTGTTCACCGCCAGCCGGCGGCATCCGTTCGAAAACCTGAGCATGGATGTGCTGCTCTACTTCGTCCTCTTCCACGTGCTGCTCGGCGTGCCGACCCAGAGCTGGATGCCGCTCGGCGTCGCCGTCACCTGCATCACCGCCATCCAGCATGCCCAGCTCGACTGGCGCTTCGGCCCGCTCTACCGGGTCATCGTGAGTCCGCGCTTCCACGCCTTTCACCACTCGGCGGAGCCGGCCCACGCGAACGCCAACTACGGCTTCCTGTTCAGCTTCTGGGACTACCTCTTCGGGACCGCGGTCGCCGAGCAGCCACGGCCCACGCGCTACGGCGTCGACGGCCTCGACATGGCCGAACGCCTGACGACCCACCTGGTCAATCCGTTCCGCATGCTTCGCGACGGTCAGCCGGCCGCCGCTACCACGGCGGCCCCGCCGGCCCAGCCCGTCGAGAGCCCGGCCGCGAGGCCGTGAGTCTCCGCCGCGTTCCGCCGGACGCGGGCGCCGTCTCCCATCATGCCGCTCGCCCACTCTGACGCCACCTGGAGTCTCGCGCTCGCCCCGCTGCTGCAGCGATCGCGGCGGGTGATCGAGTCGGAGATCTCCGGCATCAGCATGGGCAGCACGCTCCCCGCGGGCACCCGCATCCGGATCCAGTGCGAGGACCCCGCCTCCGCCCACTGCGGCGCGGTGGTCGCCATCATGGCCGAACGCGGCCTCATCGGCCACCGGCTCCTCTGGCGCGGGACCGACCGTCACGGTCATCCGATGGTGCTCACCCGCGGCGACGGCTCGCCAGTCTGCGATCCCCCGGTCGCCGCCGAGCGGATTCTCGGCGAGATCACCCACTGGCACGCCGGCTCGGAATGGCGGCCGGTGCCGCCGCCGGCGACTCCTTCGCTTCCTCGCCGGGTGATCGCGGCGCTCATGTTCTTCACCGTGCGCGCCGCCGTGGCGCTCGATGTCGGCCTCGCCACGCGTGGCGCCGCGGTCTTCGCCGCACTCCACCGGCGCCTGGCGAAGCCGGCCCCCGCCCGATGACCGACGCGCAGCGGCTGCTGCTGGCACTGCTCCGGCGCGATGCGACCCCGGCATCCATTCCGCCCGCTGCGCCCGAGGCCTTCGAGGCGCTCCTCGAGATCGCCCCGCGCGACCTGCATCCATGGCTCGCCTGGCGCATGCCGCAGCTGGTCGACGGTGCGATGCTCCCGGCCAGCGTGCGCGAATCCCTGGCCCTCGCGAGTCGAGGGGCGGTGCTCCGGCATCTGCAGCGCCACGCCGTGCTGCGCCGCCTGACGGAGGCGCTCGACGCCGCAGGCGTGCCCTTCGTGGTGCTCAAGGGTGTTGCCCTGGCCCACGTCGCCTATCCGGCGCCGGCGCTCCGCTCGATGGGCGACATCGATCTCTGGACTCTGCCCGAGCATCTCGAGCGCGCCGCCTCGGCGGTGCTGGGGGCCGACATGCACTACCCCGAGCGGCTGCAGTCCCGCATGGCGGCGGCCGACCGCCTCGAGGAGAAGTCGACCCGGGTCTTCGAGTCCGACCAGGGCGAGGTCGTGCTCGAGCTCCATAGTGTCGTGCAGTCGATGGTGACGGCGGCGCCGGGATGGAGCGAGGCGGCGTGGGCACGGGCGGTGGCGAGGGATCTCGGTGGCGTGCGGGCACGAGTGCCCCACCCCGAGGACATGCTCACGCACCTCGCGGTGCACTGCGGCTCCCATCACCGCTTCGAGATGGGGCTCCGGCCGCTGCTGGATGTCGCGCTCTGGCTGGAGGCCACCGCGGGCGACTGCGACGCCGCCGCCCTCGCGGCGCAGTGGCAACGCTATGGCTGCGCGACCTGGAACTACCTGACGCTGGCCCTGGTGCGCGAGCTGCTCGGGGCCGACCCGCTGCCCACGCTGAGTCGGGCGATCGCGACGATGCCGCACGGGGCGGAGCTCTTCGCCCTGGCGAGGGAGCAGGTGCTCGATGCGGCGCTGACCATGCCGCCGACGCTCGCGCGCCTCGCGGCGACGCCGACGACGAAGGGGCGTATCCGCTGGCTGCTCCACCGGCTGACGGCGTGGTACTGGCAGGGGCCGCCGGGCAGCCGTCGCACATTCCTGACCGCCACGCGCGAGGCCGGCGCGCGGATGCTCAGCGACCTCCACACCAAGCTGCCGGCGTATGTCCGTGGCCTGCGCGACGGCTCGCTCCGCGGCGCCGAACTCAGGCGGCGGCAGGAACTCGCGATCGGGCGGCGCCGGCTCGGCGAGCTGGTGGTCGAGGCCGAGGCGGCGGCGCGGGAGCTGCGTTAGGCGCTGGGTCGTGCCGCCGCGCCCGCTGCCTCGCTGCTACTTCGCCAGGCCGGCCACAAACGCCGCCCAGTCCGATTCGACCTGTGCCTCCGCGTCGGTGGCGGCACGCAGCACCGCCTTCCGCCAGGCGCGACCCCGCGCAAAGTGAATCAGCTCGTCCACGCTCGCCGCGCCCTGACGGCCCGCCGCGCGCAGATGCCCCCACGCCGTCACCTGGGCCACGCCCCTAAGCAGGGTCTCCACCGCCTTCGAGCCGCCACTCCATTCGTCGAGCGTGAGCCGGTCCTCGGTCGGCTGCAGCTCCCTCACGATGCACGGCGTCCGTCCGATCCGGGTCGCACTGAGGAGCGCGGGGGAGACCGCCTGCATCCAGTGCTGCACGGCGACGACCCGTTCGGCGTCGTCTTTCCATTGCGGCTGCTGCGATGGGGACGCCGCCGCGAGCGCGGACGGGATCGCGCCCTTCACATCGAGGAGATAATTGTTGTTCGGTGAGCCTCGGCCCTCGACCAGCACGACATAGCGGGGCAGCCCCAGGCTGGCGATGCCCGCGACTCTCCGCACGACGTCCAGCACCCGGAAGAAGCGCGGGTCCACCCCGGCGAGATGGACCGACTCGATCGCCGTGCGGACCGCCGTATGCTCCTTCGCCGTGGCGGGCAGAGTCCGCCCCGGCAGCAGGCGGAGACGGTGCTTCGCCCGCCTCGGCGCCCAGTCGGTTCGTTCCGAGAGCAGCGCCCGCCGGCTGCGCTGCTTCGCGCGGCGGAGCAGGCGCCGGATGCCGCCTTCCGCGGTTGCCCGCTCGATCCACCGGGGTTTGCCGCTCTCGAGGACCGTCGCGTACTCGGCGAGCAGGAATTCAGACAGACTCTGCCGCTTCTCGGCGCGGGGATGCAGCGCCGCGAGCCCGAGACGGAGACTGGTGACCAGGCGGGTCAGGTCCCAGGCGACCGGGCCGAGCGCGGCATCGTCGAAGTCGTTGAGATCGAAGTAGCTGAGCCGGTTGTCGCCCTTGTAGCAGCCGAAGTTCTCGAGGTGGAGGTCGCCGGTGCTCCAGACGGCGGGGGCGTCGGCGAGCGCTCCGAGCAGATGGCGATACCCGTAGAAGAGATGGGCCGTGCCGCGGTAGAAGCGGAAGGGACTCGCCCGCATCAGGTCGAGCTTCCGCGCCAGCCGATCGGGGTCGCGGCCCGCATTGTACCGAAGGATCTGATCGAGAACCGATGGTGCGGACACGGCGCGAGTCCTCGGCTGGGGAGGGGGCGGCGAGGGAAAGGTATCCTGCCCCGGCAGGGGGGCCGAGTGGGGGATTCGCGCGCAAGATCCGGATAGCCGGTGCCCGGGCGCGACGCTATTCTCTCCCCATGCAGACGGCACCTCTTCCGACCCACGAGCGCGCCTGGCGCGCCATTCTCGAACGGGATGCCACCTTCGACGGACGGTTCGTCTACGGGGTGACCAGCACCCGGATCTTCTGCCGGCCCACCTGTCCCTCACGCCATCCCCGGCCCGACCGGGTCCGGCTGTTCGGCTCTCCGGCCGAGGCGGCGATGGCCGGTTTCCGCCCCTGCAAGCGGTGCAAGCCGGAGGGCGACGGCGTCACCGACGCCGAGCGCGCGGTGGAGCGGGCCCGGAAGTATCTCGATGCGCACGACGAGGAGCGGGTGAGTCTCGCGCGCCTCGCGCGGGAAGCGGGGGTGAGCGCCTCACATCTGCAGCGGACCTTCAAGCGGTTGACCGGCCTTTCGCCGCGGGAGTACTCGGCGGCCCGGCGCCGCGAGCGGCTGCGGTCGGCGCTGCGGAGTGAGGGCTCGGTGAGTCGGGCGACCTATGAGGCCGGGTATGGATCGAGCAGCCGGGTCTATGAGCGGGCGCATGCGCTGCTCGGCATGACCCCGGGGACCTATCGCAAGGGAGGAGCTGGTATGGAGATCCGCTACACGATCGTGCCGTCGACCTACGGCAGGCTGCTGGTGGCCGCCACCGACAAGGGCGTCGCGTCCGTCGCGCTCGGCGACAGCGACGCTGCGCTGGTGCGGGAACTCGCCGGCAACTTCCCCGACGGGTTGCGCACCCGGGTGGACGACGGGGACCGCTGGCTCGCCGGACTCGTCGAGAAGGTGGCATCCGCGCTCGCCGCCCCGTCGCGCACCAGGCTCAAGGCCGCGCCCATTCCGGTCGACCTCGCCGGCACCGCGTTTCAGTGGCGCGTCTGGCAGGCGCTCACCACGATTCCCGCGGGGGAGACCCGCACCTATCAGCAGCTGGCCCTTTCACTCGGGAAGCCGCGGGCGGTGCGCGCGGTGGCGAGCGCCTGCGCCGCCAACAAGCTCGCGGTGGTCGTCCCCTGTCACCGCGTCGTCCGGACCGATGGCACGCTCGGTGGCTATCGCTGGGGGCTGCCGCGGAAGGCGGCCCTGCTGGAGCGGGAACGGGCGATGGCTGGCTGAGGGGGGGCACCGCTCAGCGGCGCGATGCGGCCGGCACTGCGGTGTCGCGCAGTTCTGCGTGGAACCGCTCGGCGAGTTCCGGCTGATGCAGCGAGTCGTACGCGGCGGCGAGATCGCGGCGTGCGGCCCGAATGAAGCTCGTCGCCGGATCGGTCTGGCGGATCAGGATGTCGTAGCCCGCCCGGCTCTCCAGGATCGCTTCCGCGTAGCGATGCTCGCGTAGCAGGGTCCGGCCCAGCTTGATATGCCCGATGCCGGTGTTGACGTGGTCGGGTGAGAGAACCTTCGAATAGATGGCGATCGAGCGGCGGTAGAGATCCTCCGCGTCCCTGTAGTTCTTCTTCTCGAGGAGAACACTCGCCAGATTCGACATCGCCACGCCGACGAACTGGTGCTGCTCGCCGAACACCGTCCGATAGATCGTGAGGACGCGCCGGAACCGCGCCTCGGCCAGGTCGTTCTGATCCTGCGCGAAGGCGAGATTCCCCAGCTCGTTCAGCGCTTCCGCGACTTGTGGGTGCATCGGTCCGTAGACCCGCTCCTGGATCGTCAGCGCCTCACCCAGGGCACCATCTGCCTCAGGAATCTTCTTTTCATAGGTCAGCGCGCGTCCCAGCCGGGTGAGATTCGCGGCGACCTCGGGGTGGGTCTCGCCGTACCAGCCCCGGGTGATATCGAGCGCCTGACGGAACTCCTGCTCGGCGTCGGCGTAACGTCCCAGCATCAGCTGGGTCTCTCCCAGGCTCGCGAGCGTGGTGGCGACGTCCGGATGCCGCGGACCGTAGTGGGCCAGGCTCAACGCGAGGATCCGCCGATTGAGCGAATCCGAGGCCGGGTAGTCGCCCGCATAGAAGTGCGCATCGGCCAGCGCGCGCAGGTGGCCCGCCAGGTTGGCCGGTGCCCCGCCGGTGCCCGCCGTATCGAGCCGGATCACCGCATCGAGCCGCTGGATCGCTTCCGCGTACGCACCGCGCCGCTGCAGCGCCTCCGCGAGCGCCACCGAGGCTTCGACGACGGTGGGATGATCCGCGGGCAGGCGGCGACTCGCGATGGCGAGTCCTTCGCGAAGCAGTTGTTCCGCTTCCTCGAGTCGGGCCTGGTCGGTGCGCAGTCGGCCCAGTGCGACGAGCGCGCGCGCCACCTCGGGATCGTCCGGCGCCGACAGGAGCCGCCGTCCGGCGAGCGCCCGGGTCAGCAGGGAGTCTGCCCGGTCCAGCTTTCCGAGGCGCTGGAAGACACTGCCCAGGGTCTGGTACAGCTCCGCCTGGATGGCGGGCTCGCGGTCGAGCGCGGCCGCTTCTCGCACCCCTCCTTCCAGCAGCTGGACGACCCGCAGGCTGTCCGCCGGCGCCACCGCCTCCTCTCCTCCCTTGAAGAGATTCAGCATGAAGCGCTGGATCCGTTCGGTGCGAGCCGCCTCCGCCAGCGCGACGTTCCGGGCGGATCGGAGCCGCACGGTATAGAACACCACCAGCGCGATCACCGTCGCGAGCACCATCGCAATCGCGGCCACGGGCGCGCGATGCCGCCGCACGAACTTCCCGATCCGGTAGCCGAGTGTGTCGGATCGTGCGTCGAGCGGTCGGCCTTCACGGTAGTTGTCGATGTCGCGGATCAGGGCATCGACGCTTCGGTAGCGCCGCTCGGGCTCGGGATGCATCGCCGTGAGGCAAAGGACGTCGAGGTCCGCCCAGGCTCCGCCGTCGAGCGCCGACCAGAGGTCGCCCGCGCGCACCGCGGTCTCGCGAGCCGCGACGGAAGGGCGCGCCGGTTCGCGACCGGTGATGCGTGCGACGGTCTCTCCGGGCGTGAGGCCGGCGACGTCGAACGGGAGCCGGCCCGCGAGCAGTTCGTAGAGAATCACGCCGAGCGAGTAGACGTCGCTGTGGACGCCAATCTGCCCGCCGCGGAGCTGCTCGGGGGCGGCGTAGGCCGGGGTGAGGGCGCGAAGTCCGGTGCGGGTCTGATCGGCGGGCAGATCGACCGCCTCGAGCTGCTTGGCGATGCCGAAGTCGAGCAGCTTCACGACGCCGTCGTTGCGCACCAGGATGTTCGACGGCTTGAGGTCGCGGTGAATGACGGCGTGCTGGTGCGCATGGCGCACGGCGGCGCAGACGGTGCGGAAGATGTCGAGTCGCTCGTCGAGCGATCGCGCATGGGCCCGGCACCACTGGGTGAGCGGGAGCCCATCCACGTACTCCATCGCGAACCAGGGCGTCCCGTCCGGCAGCGTGTCGGCATCATACAGCCGCGCGATTCCGGGATCGTTGAGCTGGGCGAGGGTGCGCTGCTCGGCGACAAACCGCTCGCGCCGGGCGGGGGAGAGCCAGGCGTCGGGGAGGATCTTCACCGCTGCCTGGCTGCCGAGGTCCGCGCGATCGGCGAGGTAGACGACGCCCATGCCCCCTTCGCCGAGGATGCGGACCAGCCGGTACGGCCCGAAGAGCTGGCGGCCGAGCAGGGCCTCGTCGAGGCGACCGACGGTGACCTCCGCCGCCGCGGAGAGCCCCCGGTCGAGGAGGGAGTCAGGGCGCTGGTCGGCGGCGAGCATGCCGAGGACGTCGGCGATCAGGTCGGGGTCGGCGCCGGCCTCCTGTTCCACGAATGGCGCTCGCTCCTCCTCGGACAGTTCCAGCGCGGCCTCGAACAGCGCCTGCACCCGGTCCCATCGTGCCCGGTTCATGGCGGCGAGGCCGATCGCCGCAGCTCGTGGGAGAGCCACGCCCGCGCCGCACGCCAGTCCCGCAGCACGGTCGCCTCCGAGACGCCGAGCAGCTCCGCCAGCTCGGCGGTCTCCAGCCCTCCGAAGAAGCGCGCCTCCACCAGCGCCGCCTGACGAGGGTTCAGGCCGGCGAGCGCATCCAGAGCATCGTGCAGTTCCAGCAGTTCGGCAGGAGTCGTTGCGCCGTGGTCGAGCGCCTCATCGAAGGTGACCAGCGCCGCTCCCGCGCCGCGCTTGTCCGCCAGCCGGCGCCGGGCGGCCTCGATCAGCACCTGGCGCATGGCCCGGGCAGCGACCCGCTTGAACTCGAGCCGCGAGAGCCGACCCAGCGCCGGCGTCACGGAGAGCTTGAGCCAGGCCTCGTTGACGAGGGCGGTGGGGGTCAGGGTATGACTCGATTCCCCGCGCCGGACCACGCTCGCGAGTCGTTTCAGCTCCTCATAGCTGGCGGCGAACAGCCGGTCCACCGCGCTCGCCGCCTCGTCTGCCGGGGCAGGGCCCATCGATCACCTCCGACGGTCAACCTACGCCACGACCCCGATTGTGCCAGTCGGTGTTCCACCTCCTGGGCTGGTCGGCAACGGAATGACGGTTTCCCGCGCCCCTTTGCGCATGGCGGGGGGAATCCCCTCACAGGAGTCTCCCTGATGCGCTGGTACAGGATCGCTGCCGTCTCGGCGGCTGGGCTGGGTGTGGTGCTTGGGTGCGGTGGCAGCGGCAGCAACCTGACGGGCCCCGGCGGTGGGGGCGGCGGTGGGGGCGGTGGAGGAGGAGGGGGCACCAGCTTCATGACGGCGAAGGTCAACGGCCAGGCCTGGGCCAGTACGGTCAACGCGATGAACGCGACCGTCGGCGGCCTCGGCATCATCCAGCTGCAGGGCTCCCAGAATGGCAAGACCATCATGCTCACCCTCTACAACATCGATAGCCTCGGCAACTACGATCTCGGGGTGGCCGGCACGACGGTGGGAGGATCGGGACAGTACACCGATCTCACGGGGCGGGGGTGGGCCACCCCGCTCTCCGGTCTCGCCGGCAGCATCACGCTCACGACCCTCACCTCGAGCCGGATCGCCGGCACCTTCGCCTTCTCGGCGGACTCCATTCTCGGCGCGGCCCATGGCACCACGGCCGTCACCCAGGGGCAGTTCGACCTGCCGCTGGGTGGCACCCTGGCCAAGATTCCGGACAAGTACGGCAGCCGACTGAGCGGCACCATCGGCGGCGCACCGTACAACGGTGCGACCGTGGTGATGGCGCTGTCCGGAACCACGCTGGTCATCGGCGCCAGTACCACCAGCTACTCGGTTTCGATCGGGAAGACGTCATTCGCCGGCGTTGGCGTGTACCCGATCGCCGGCCAGCCCGCAGACCCGGTCGTCGTCGTGAGCGGGCCGTACACCAATCCCAATGGCGCGGTGAACTGCTGCTGGGGTGGTGGCAGCGGGAACACCGGCACCCTGACGATCACCAGCGTCACCGCCACCCGGATTCAGGGCACCGTGGTGGCCACGCTCGTGCCCTCACCGTCGACCGGGGCCTCGGCTCCCCTCTCGATCTCAACAGCCTTCGACGTGGGTATTCCCTGATCTCCGCGCGATTCCTCCCCTCATCGGAGCACTGACCATGTGGAACTTCATCACCGGCATCTTCTCGCTCGTTCTCTGGATCGGGGTGCCGCTGCTCATCTACGCCGCCTGGACCTACAACAAGCTGCAGCGCCAGGCCCAGGAAGTGCGCGAGGCGACCTCGAACGTGCAGGTCGCCGTCAGCAAGAAGCTCACGCTGCTCAACCAGCTGGTGGACATCGTGAAGAGCTATCAGGAGAGCGAGCAGTTCACCCACCTGAAGGTGGCACAGGATCAGAACGCGGTCGCGCTGGCCGCGGCCTACCAGCAGTCGGGCTCGCTGCTGGCCACCGTGCAGGGCATGGCCGAGCGGTTCCCGAACCTCAAGGCCAACGAGCAGTACCAGCGGCTCATCGAGAGTGTCCAGCATTGCGAACTCGACATCCAGCGCACTCGCGAGCTGTACAACGCGACGGTCAAGAACTACAACAAGGACTACCTCGCCTTCCCCACGGTGCTGATCGCCCGGTTCCTGGGTTTCTCGAAGGCGCCCTACCTGGAGTTCGATGTCTCGGGCAACGTGGACGCCACCTCGCTCAAGTCGTTCCAGACCGATGACGGCGAGCGGCTCAAGGCGCTCCTCTCGAGTGCGGGGGGCACACTGGCCGGGGCGACAAGGGCCCTGGCGGGAGGGGCCGGTCAGGCGGGCAAGCTCATCGCGGCCAAGGTGAACGAGCGGGTGAACGTGACCTACTTCTACCTGCCCAGGGGCGGGGTGCCGCGCGGGCCGGTGCCGCTTCCAACCGTGCGCGAACTGATCCAGCGGGGTGAGCTCGAACCGGACGTGCTGGTGGCGCGCTCCGGCTCGGAGGAATGGCTGCCGGTCCCGGCGGTGTCATCCGAGGGGTAGCCCAGCGGGTGGGGTGACTTGCTGACAGCGCTGGGGACGGCGATCATCCCCCCATGCGCGTAACACTCGAACGCCAGAACGACGCCGTCCACTTCGTCGCAAAGACCGAAGGGGGCGGCATCGTGCCGATCGACGGGGCGCCCGCGATCGGCGGACAGGGCCTCGGAGCCCGTCCCATGGAGCTGGTGCTGGCCGGCCTCGGCGGCTGCAGCGGCATCGACGTGATCTCCATTCTCCAGAAGCAGCGCGAGCCGGTCACCGGCGTCACCATCACCGTCGACGCCGAGCGGGAGCGGAACAAGGAGCCGTCGCTGTTCCGCACCGTGCACGTGCATTTCGTCGTCCGCGGTCCCCGCGACGAGGCCCACCTCTCCCGCGCGGTGGAACTCTCCATGTCCAAGTACTGCTCCGTCGCCCGGATCCTCGAGCCCACGGCGACCATCACCTGGAGCCACGCGCTCGAGCGCGCCTCCGCATGAGCGACCGTCCCCGTCACTTCGAGACCGACGCCGTCCGGACCCAGATTCCGACGACGCCCGAACGGGAACACTCCACGCCACTCTACCTGACCTCGAGCTTCGTCTTCGACGACGCGGAGCAGGCGCGGGCGCTCTTCGCCGACGAGGTCGCCGGGAACATCTACAGCCGCTACTCGAACCCGAACACCGACGAGTTCGTCCGCAAGCTCTGCCGGATGGAAGGGGCCGAGGACGGGATCGCGACCGCCTCGGGGATGGCGGCGGTCTTCGTCAGCATGGCGGCGCTGCTCTCGTCAGGCGACCACGTCCTCGCTGCCCGCTCGCTCTTCGGCTCGACCAGCCAGATCCTCGGGAAGCTGCTGCCGCGCTGGGGGATCACCCACACCTACGCCGACCTGGCCACCCCCGACCAGTGGCCGGCGCTCCTGCAGCCGAACACGAGGCTGATCTTCGTCGAGACGCCGTCGAATCCCGGCCTCGACCTCGTGGACCTCGAGTGGCTGGGCCGCCTGGCGAAGGAGCGGGAGATCGCCCTGCTGGTCGACAACTGCTTCACGACGCCCTACCTGCAGCAGCCGATCCGCCACGGCGCCGACCTGGTGATTCACTCGGCCACCAAGTTCATCGACGGCCAGGGGCGCACGCTTGGCGGCGCGATCCTCGGCACGAAGAAGCTCATCGCCGAGTGCCGCTTCTTTGCGCGGCACACCGGGCCGGCGCTGTCGCCCTTCAATGCCTGGGTGCTCTCGAAGAGTCTCGAAACGCTCGCGGTGCGCATGGACCGCCACTGCCAGAATGCGCTGGCGGTGGCCCGGCACTTCGAGGGCCACGCCGAGCTCGAGGCGGTGCGGTATCCCTATCTGCCGAGCCATCCGCAGTACGCACTGGCACAGCGGCAGATGTCGCAGGGCGGGGGCATCGTGGTGATCGTGCTCAAGGGCGGGCTGGAGCGGGCCCGTCGGTTCCTCGACCGGGTCGAACTCGTGTCGCATAGTCCCAATCTGGGCGATACCCGGACGATCGTGACCCATCCGACCTCGACCACCCACTCCAAGCTGAGCGAAGATGAACGCCGCCGGGTCGGAATCGTTCCAGGGCTGGTGCGGATCTCGGTCGGGCTGGAGCATGTGGATGACATCATCGCCGACCTCGAACAGGCGGTTTCCGGCTCACGCTGACACCCCTTGCCGAGTCGTGGTTCCTGCGGTTGCTTAGTCCCTCTCCTCTCTCTGGAAAAGCCCTCGTATGCATGCTGCATTCCGTCTTACCGGCGCCCTGCTCCTTCTCGGCTCGGCGGCGCCGCTCGCCGCGCAGGTGCCGGCGCCCGAACTCCAGATTGCCGGCGCGGTCAGCGCCGCGCCCGAGGCCATGCGCGAAGGCGCCACGGTGCTCGGCTACCGGAACTACCACAAGCTGACCACGATCCGCGAGGGCACCGGTACCATGGTCTGCCTGGCGGACGATCCATCCGAGAAGGAGTGGCACGTCGCCTGTTATCACAAGGATCTCGAGCCGTTCATGCGGATGGGCCGGGAGCTCAAGGAGTCGGGCCTCAGCCACAGCGAGATCGACAGCGCGCGGATGGTGGCGGTGCAGAACGGCTCGCTCAAGATGCCCGATGGCCCGCGCACCCTCTACAACCTGTACGCCTCGGGGGACAGCGTGGACGCGGCGACCGGCCTCGCGCATGGCGCCTCGGGGCTGCCGGTGGTGTACATCCCCTACGCGACCGCGGAGAGCACCGGCCTGCCGACCCGTCCGGGTGGCGGACTTCCCTGGCTGATGTTTCCCGGGAAGCCCTGGGCTCATATCATGATCATGAAGTAAGGCTGTGCGCTCGATCGAACAGGCCTGTTACTGGCTCGCCGGACTCCCCGCCCGCGAGGTCACTCCACTCACCGTCCCCGCCGAGACCGATCTCGTCGTCATCGGCGGCGGTCTCACCGGCTTCTGGGCCGCGATCTTCCTCAAGGAGCTGGATCCCTCGCGCGACGTCGCGCTGGTGGAGCAGGGGATCGCGGCCTATGGCGCGAGCGGCCGGAATGCCGGCATGCTGTCGGAGACGGTGGACCACAGCCACGGTCTCGCCATTCAGCACTTCGGCATGGAGGAGGCCACCCGGCTCGCCGCACTGGGCGAGCAGAACGTGCAGGAGCTGACGGCGTTCATCCGCGATCGCGGCATCCAGTGCGACTACGAGGCGAGTGGCCGGCTGATGGTCGCCCTCACCGAGGGCCACCTCGAGGAGGGACGCCGCAACGTCGAGATCGCGAAGGGCCTCGGCATCGGCACCTTCCGCATGCTGAGTCGCGAGGAGACCCAGGCCGAAGTCCATTCGCCGCTCTACGTTGGGGCGGTGGAGGTGCGCGGCGGCGGCATCCTCGATCCCGCCAAGTTCACCGATGGGCTCCGGCGCGAAGCCGAGCGGCTCGGCGTGCGGGTCTTCGAGCGGACGACGGTCGAGGCGATCAGCGATGCTGGCGCCGGGGTCGTCCTCAAGGCCAACGGCACGACTCTCAAGGCCCGGCGCGCGATCCTCGCGACCAGCGCGTACACCCACCATCTCATTCCGACCATCACTCGGCGCTTCATCCCGCTCTACGACTACATCACCGTCAGCGAGCCGCTGACCGCGGCGCAGTGGGAGCTGATCGGCTGGAAGAACCGCCAGGGGATCACCGACGGGCGGACCTTCTTCAACTATTACCGCCCCACCGCCGACGGCCGGATCCTCTGGGGCACCAGTGAGGCGACCTACTACCCCGGCAATCGCGTCGATCCCGCCTGCGATCACTCGCCCCATCACTACGCGACGCTCCGCGAGAGCTGGCGCCGCCACTTTCCCGCGCTCGCCGACCTTGAGTGGCCCTATGCCTGGGGCGGCGCGATCTGCTCGACGACGCGGCTCACCCCCTTCTTCGGCCGCGCCCTCGGCGGACGGGCCTGTTACGGACTCGGCTTCACCGGCCATGGCCTCGGCAGCACCCGCATCGCGGGACGGATCCTCGCCCACATGGCGCTCGATCGCCGGAGCGACCTGCTCGACCTGGCACTCGTGACCCGGCCTCCATTCCCCTATCCGCCGGAACCTTTGCGCGGCTGGGCGGTAAACGCGGTAACGGCTGCGCTTCGGAAGGTCGATGCCGGCCAGCCCCCCAACCTGATGCTCCGGGTGCTGGACCGGATGGGCCTCGGATTCAGCAGCTGACCGTCGCGTAACGGCGGTCATCCCGAGCGGAGCGAGGGATCTCTCGGTACGAAGGAGATCCCTCGATGCGTTTCCGTCCCCAATGGACGCTTACCTGTGAGACTGATGCGTTTCCTGCCGCTCTATCTGCTGTTGCTCCCCCTGACGCTCACCGCGCAGTCCCGACCCACCGGCAGCATCACCGGGCGGGTGCTCTCGGCCGTGACCGAGGCGCCGATCGCCGAGGCGATTGTGACCGTCGAAGGCACCGACCTTCGCACCAGCACCACGGTCAGCGGCAGCTTCCGGCTCGATTCCATACCGCCAGGCGTCTACACCCTCCGCGCGATCGCAATCGGGTACGAGCCCGCGCTCCGGAGCGACATCGTGGTGAGCAGCGGCCGCCCCGCGGAGGTGGCCCTCCTGATGCGCGAGCGGCCCGTCGAGCTCGCCGAGCTCGAGGTGCGTGCCGGGTCCTACTTCCCCCCCGCGACGGAGACCCGCCCCGGCAGCCAGAGTCTCGGCGCCGAGGAGGTGCGCCGCGCCCCCGGAGTGCAGGAGGATGTGATCCGCGCGGTGGCGCTGCTCCCGGGCGTCGGCGTGACCAGTGCTGCGCGCAATGACCTCGTGGTGCGTGGCGGTGCGCCGTTCGAGAATCTCTTCGTGGTGGATCACCTCGAGGTGCCCAACATCAATCACTTCGGCTCCCAGGGCTCGACCGGCGGTCCCGTTTCGCTCATCAACATCAACTTCGTGGAGGAGGCGCGCTTCTCGGCGGGGGGATTCGGGGCGGAATTCGGGGACCGGGTCGGATCGGCGACGGAGATCACGATTCGCGAAGGCAACGCCGAACGCGTCGCCGGCGGGGTCAATCTCTCCGCCACCGGCTTCGGCGCCATGGCGGAAGGCCCGCTCGGGAAGCGTGGGACCTTCGTCGCCAGCGCGCGGCGCAGCTACCTCGATCTGCTGTTCAAGCTCGCCGGCTTCAACTTCCTGCCGAGCTACTACGACGGACAGGTGAAGTTCACTCAGCGTCTCAGCGAGCGCGACCAGTTGAGCTGGATCACGGTCGCCGCCATCGACCGGGTGGACTTCAACAACGCCTCCGCCAAGGACCGGGTCGACAACAGCCGGATCCTGCGCCTCGACCAGAACCAGTACTTCTCGGGCCTCACCTGGCGGCGGTCGTTTGAACATGCGCGGCTCAGCGTCACCGCCGGCCGCACCTTCAGCCGCTTCAACTCGCTGCAGTTCGACTCGCTCACGCCCCCGCAGCCGATCTTCCAGAATCGCTCCACCGAAGGCGAGAACAGCCTCCGCGTCGACTACACCAGGGACGCCGCCCAGCGGCTCTCCTGGTCGCTCGGCAGTTCGGCCCGCTACGCGAGCCGGCTCCGGTATCAGGTGCTGCTCCCGGGGTTCCTCCGAACCGATCAGGCCGGCGTCCCGCAACCGCTCAGCGTCGATACCAGCTTCACCGCCTTCCGGGCCGGCGCCTGGGCCGACCTGACGGCGCGGCTCTCCCCTTCGGTGCGGGCGACCATCGGGGCGCGCGCGGACTACTACGACTTCCTGCGCCACACCTGGCGCGCCGCTCCACGCGCCTCACTCAGCGTCGGTCTCGGCCGCACCACGCTGCAGGTGGCCGGCGGGCGCTACTGGCAGGCGCCGAGCTATGTCTGGCTCGTCGGCGACAGCAGTAACGCCCGGGTCATGCGCCCGTTCCGCGCCGATCAGGTCGTGCTCGGCCTCCAGCGGCTGCTGCGTCCCGATCTCAAGCTGCAGCTCGAAGGCTACTACAAGCGCTACGCCGACTATCCGGCGCGCGTCTTCCGTCCTCAGGCGGTGCTGGCGCCCGCCGGCTTCGAGGATGTGAAGAGCGACATCCCGTTCGGCCTCGAGCCGCTGGTGAGCCGGGGCAGGGGAAGGGCGTACGGGGTCGAACTCTTCCTGCAGAAGAAGCTGAGTGCGGTGCCGGTCTACGGGCTGATGAGTCTCACGGTCGGACGGAGCGAGTTCGTCGGCCTCGACGGGATCGAACGGTCGGGTGCCTTCGATGCCCGCGTGATCGGCAACCTGCTGGTGGGATGGCGGCCGAATCCGTCGTGGGAGCTGTCAGGCAAGTTCCGCATCTCCAGCGGACTCCCGACCACGCCCTTCATCACGACTGGCGCGAGTGCCGGACAGCTCGACTTCACCCGCTACAACGCCGACCGCCGACTCCCCACCTTCCATGCGCTCGATCTCCGCGCGGACCGGCGCTGGAGCTGGCGGGGCGTGCAGCTCGCCACCTACGTCGACGTGCAGAACGTCTACGGCCGGAAGAACATCTCCCAGCGGGTGTGGAACGAGCGCAAGCAGCTGGTCGAGGAAGACGAAACGCTCGGCGTACTGCCGAGCGTTGGGGTCATGCTGGAGTTCTGAACCGGCGGTCTAGCCTTCGACCTTCGCGAGCGCCTGGTCCAGGACCTCGAGCGCGAAGTCCACATCCGCTGCCGTGATGCACATCGGCGGCTTGATGCGGAGCGTGTTGCCGTCGAGCCCGCCCTTGCCGAGCAGCACGCCCATCTCGCGGGCATGCTCCATGATGGCGAGCGTCTCTTCCTTCGCCGGCTCCTTGGTGCCGCGGTCGCGCACCAGCTCCACGCCCAGCATCAGGCCGAGGCCGCGCACGTCGCCGATCAGGCGGTGACGGCGCTGCAGCTCCTGGAGTCCCGCCTTGAAGCGGCCGCCGACCACCTTGGCATTCTGCTGGATGCCGTCCTCCTCGATCGCGTCCAGCACCGCGAGTCCAGCGGCCATGCTGACCGGATTGCCACCGAAGGTGTTGAAGTGGATTCGCTGGCTCAGCGTCTCCGCGATCTCGCGCCGGGTGGTGACGGCCGCGAGCGGCGCGCCATTCCCGATGCCCTTCGCCATCGTCACGATGTCCGGGACGACGCCAAAGTTCTGGAAGCCCCAGTAGTGCTCGCCGGTCCGGCCGAATCCGGTCTGGACCTCGTCCGCGATGCAGAGTCCGCCGTGCGCCCGCGCCACCGCGTACGCCTCACGCAGGTAGTTCGGCGCCCCGTGGGTCACGCCGCCGACGCCCTGCATCGGCTCGGCGATGAACGCCGCGATCTTGCCCGGCGTCGAGTAGCGGATGAGCTGGTGGATGTCCGCCGCGCTCTTCGTGGCGATCTCCTCCGGCGTGCCGGAGAAGGGGCTCCGGTACGGATCGGGGGAAATGGCGTGATGCACGCCGCTGTTCACCTGCTGCGGATACTTCCAGGTGTGATGGCTCGTCGCCGCCATCGTGGTCGGGGAACCGCCGTGGTAGCTGTTCCGCACCGCGATGACGTCCTGGTTCCCGGTGTAGGCCCGCGCCATCA
This sequence comes from Gemmatimonadales bacterium, assembly GCA_044229445.1. Lineage (GTDB taxonomy): Bacteria > Gemmatimonadota > Gemmatimonadetes > Gemmatimonadales > GWC2-71-9 > JADJOM01. Next base: position 44,473 of record JBGASX010000009.1, read on the forward strand.
GCATCGCGAGATCGTTCGCCTCGCTGCCGCTGTTGACGAAGTAGGTGACGTCGAGGCCGGGCGGCATCTTCGACGCGAGCTTCGCGGCCATCCGGGCGAAATTGGGATGCAGGTAGATCGTCGTGGTGTGCGCCAGCGTGCCGAGCTGTTCCTGCTGCGCCCGGGTGACCTTCGGATGGCAGTGCCCCACCGAGACGGTCACGATGCCGGCGAAGAGGTCGAGATACCGCCGGCCGGTCTCGTCGAAGAGGTACTGCATGTGGCCCTCGACGATCATCAGCGGCTCGCGGTAGAGCGTGAAGATCGCCGGATTGGCGTACTGCTTCCGGAGCGCGAGGACCTCCTCCCTCGGCGGACCCATGTAGGGCCGGGGGCGGTACGTCGTCGCTGGCATGGCGGGGCGGGCAGGGGCCGTGGCCGTCATGATCTCATTCCTTTCCTATGCTGCCGGGGGGACCTCCAGGGATGGCCCCCACTACCGGTCACGGATGGGATCCCCGCCCATCGTGCGGGCGACCGCGGAGGGTCGCCCCGATCATGTGGGCGACCGCAGAGGGTCGCCCTACTGCGCTGCGCTATTTCGACATCCAGTTGGTCCCGGCTTCCCGGTTCCACTTGGTCGTGATCTTCTTGGTCTTGGTCCAGAACTCGATGCTGCTCTTGCCGGTGATGTCGCCGACGCCGAAGCGCGAATCATTCCAGCCGCCGAAGCCGAACGGCTCCCGCGGCACCGGGACCCCGACATTGATGCCGACCATGCCGGCGCTGGCGCGGTCCATCGCGGAGCGGGCCGCGCCGCCGCTCTCGGTGAAGATCGAGGCGGCATTGCCATAGGGCGACGCGTTCTCCACCGCGATCGCTTCGTCGAGGGAGCCGGTCCGCACGATGACGAGGACGGGCCCGAAGACCTCCTCCTGCGCGATCTTCATCTCCGGCGTCACCTGGTCGATCACCGTCGCGCCCACATACCAGCCGCCTTCCTTCCCCTTCACGACGGCGCCCCGGCCATCCACGAGCACCCGGGCGCCCGCCTGCTCCGCCTCGGTGATGTAGCCCTCGATCCGCTCCTTCGCCACCTTCGTGATGACTGGCCCGACATCCTTGCCGGTGACGATGGCGCGCGCCTGCTCCGCCAGCCGGGTCACGATATGGTCGGTCTTCGACACCGCCACCATCACCGAGGCGGCCATGCAGCGCTGGCCGGTGCAGCCGGCCATCGCGGCCAGCACGCCGCCCGCGGCCATCTCGGGATCGGCATCCGGCATCACGATGATGTGATTCTTCGCACCGCCGAGGCAGAGCGCCCGCTTGAGATTGCCGGTCGAGCGGCGGTAGACCGACTGCGCCACCTTCGTCGAGCCGACGAAGGTCACCGCCTGGATCTTCGGATGATCGCATAGCGCCTCGGCGACCTCGCGATCGCCGTGGACGATGTTGAATACGCCATCCGGGAGTCCCGCTTCCTTCAGGAGCTCGGCGATCCGGAGCGACGACAGCGGCACCAGCTCCGACGGCTTCATGATGAACGCGTTCCCCAGCGCGATCGCGTTGGGAATCGTCCAGTGCGGCACCATCGACGGGAAGTTGAACGGATTGATCGCGGCCACGACGCCGAGCGGGGAACGCTCGACCCGGCACTCGACGCCGCGGGAGACCTCGAGTACCTCCCCGGCGATGAGCTGCGGCAGCGAGCAGGCGAATTCGGTCAGCTCGATCGCCTTGAGGATCTCCGCTTCCGCTTCGCCCGCGACCTTGCCGTGCTCTTCCGTGATGAGCTGGCCCAGTTCCTTGAGGTGCTTCTCGAGCAGCGCCTTGTAGCGGAAGAAGACCTGCACCCGTTCCTTCACCGGCGTCTGGGACCACGACGCGAAGGCCTTCGTGGCCGCGGCCACCGCCTGGTCGACCACGCCGGCGTCACCGAGTGGAACCCGCGAAATGGTGGAGCCGTCGGCGGGGCTGTGCACGTCGAGGAATCGGGGGCCGCCATCCACGAATCGGCCGCCGATGTAGTGCCGGACATCGGGGTACTTCACGGGTGTGCCTTCACTGCTGGAGTTGGGCTGTGCGGGGATGGGGGAGTCTGGCCGTCATCTGAGGGCTTGTCAATCACCCCGACTCCCACCGATTTTCGCAGGAGCCGGTGGACCGCCGTTCCGCTGGCGTGCGCCTTGCCCCATGCCGGGGAGGACGCCCGGTGGGCACCGGCGCTGCATCATCTTTAACCGCAGGCCAATCATATGGATAGCACGATGGTGCGGATCGGGGCACGCCCCCGCTCCCGGGCATGGCACATTCCGGCTGTTCTGGTGCTTGGCGCGGCAATCGTCGCCGCCTGCAGCGGGGGCGGCAAGGACATCACCGGCCCGCCGCTGGGCACCGCCGCCGGGCTGCTGATGGTGACGCAGCCCCCCGCCACCGTGGCCGACCGGGCCGCACTCTCTCCCGCACCGATCGTGCAGGTGGTCGACCGCGCCGGCACCCCGGTGGATACCGCCGGGCTGACGATCACCGCGTCGCTCGCGAGCGGGAGCGGGTCGCTGCTCGGCACCACCACCGTGGTCACCAACGCGAACGGCCAGGCGACCTTCAGCAACCTGAAGATCGCCGGGACCGTTGGCTCGAAGGCGCTGCAGTTCACCTCCTCCGGCGTCACGGGGATCCAGGCCAGCAGCCTGACGCTCACGGCCGGCACGGCGACCAACCTCGTCAGCAACAGCCTCATCTCGCAGAGCGGGGTGATCAGTCAGGCGGTCACCAGCGTCCCCTCCGTCAAGGCGGTGGACGCCGACGGCAACGGCGTCAGCGGCATCGCCGTCACCTTCGCGGTCACCGCGGGCGGTGGATCACTCACCGGTCCGACTCCCACGACCAACGCGAGCGGCGTCGCCACCGTCGGCAGCTGGACGCTGGGCGCCTCGCTCGGCGCCAATACGATGACCGCCTCGGCCGCCGGACTCACCGGCAGCCCGGTCACCTTCAGCGCGACCGGGGTCAATTCGATCTCGCAGTTCAATATCGAGCTTCAGTTCATCCTGCCGCCGAGCGTGGCCCAGCTCGCCGCCTTCAACGCGGCCAAGGCCCGCTGGGAGCAGGTGATCACCGGCGATCTCCTCGCCTACTCCATCCCAACCACGAATACGGGAGCGAATTGTGGGAACCAGACTTTGTCGGGTTCCATTAACGACATGCGGATCATCGTCGAGCTCGATTCGATCGATGGCCCTGGACAGATTCTAGGTGCATCTTCGCCGTGTTTCCTTCGCAATAGCGGCATTGGGGCCGGGCTCCCGATCATTTCTTACATGCTGTTCGATACCGCGGATGTCGCCGGTCTCATTGGGAACGGCAGCTTCAGTGATGTCGTTCTGCACGAGATGGGTCATTCGCTCGGTTACGGAACACTTTGGAACAATCAAGGCCTCACCAACACCACCAGTGCGACAAATCCCTTCTTCACAGGGACTCTCGCCAACTCCGCCTATCTCAACTCCAACGGCGGCTCAGCAAGCGTAACGCCCCCAGTTTCGGGGAGCTGCAGCATCGCAAACAATGAAGTGATACCACGGACTGCTGTGCCGATAGAAAACAACGGCGGTGCTGGGACTGCGCTCTCCCACTGGGAGGAATGCCTGTTCCGAAGCGAAGTGATGACCGGTTATATCTCGGGTACCGTGCGGCCGCTCAGCCTCACAACCATTGAGTCCATGGCTGATCTGGGTTATCCACAGGTCAATGCCGCGGCCGCCGATCCGTTCAACATCAACACCCAGCCGACCCTGCGTGCCGGCCAGCCTGACACGCTGCACATCGACCTCAAGGACGACGTGCTGCAGATCCCGATCTATTACCTGGATCAGCGGACCGGCAAGCAGACGCTCGCGCCGCGGCGCTAGGCCGGGCGTACCTCACACAGCGGCGCGGACGGGGCGAGCCCCCTCCGCGCCGCTCGTTTTCCCCCTCGGGGAAGATCACCGCCCGCCTGTGCCGCCTGTCACCGCCCCGTCCCCCCCCTCGGGTGCACCTTCTCCGCTGTCCCTGGTCTCAATTCGCTACTCTTTTGCGGCAGTGGAGTTCCTATGCGGCGCTTCCCTCGCGCGGCGCTCGTCGCGTCCCTGCTCCTGCTCTCCACCTCCGGGCTGGCCGCCCAGCGGGTGGCGAACCGCAGCGGTGTCTGGATCGGTGGCGGCCTCGGCCTCGGCTCGGCCCGGCTCTCCTGCACGGTGTGCCGTGCCGGCCGGGATGGCGGTACCTCCGGCTACCTCCGCGTCGGCGCGACGGTCACCCCCCAGCTGCTGATCGGCGGGGAGGCGCTCGCCTGGTACCACTCCCAGGGGAGCATGAGCTTCCTCCTCGGCTCGATCCAGGCCGTGGTGATGCTGTATCCGATGCCGAAGAGCGGACTCTACATCAAGACCGGTTTCGGGCTCGCGCAGTACTCCGCCAAGGATCCGACCGACAAGATCTCCAGTCAGGCACTCGCCGGTCAGGTCGGGGTCGGCTATGAGGTCGCCGTCGGGCGCACGATGTCGATCGTGCCGTACGCGAACTTCCTCGGCACCACCGGCGCCGACGTCCGCTTCAACGACACCGTCTCCGGGCTCGGCGCCAAGACCAGTCTCATGCAGGTCGGCGTGGGCGTGACGCTGCATTGACCGCCGCCCCTCGCGACCCTCACCTGCTCCCCCTGTCTTTCTGGAGGCCCTCATGAGCGCTCTCTCCCGCGCGTGGCACCGGCTGCTGTCCGGCGTCCTGCTCCCCTCCACGGCGCTGCTCGCCGCCTGTGGCGATGGTGGCTACTCCGGCACCGGCCCGGTCCAGGAGACCGGGCAGGCGGTGCAGTTCGGCATCTGGGTGCCTGGCAACGGCGACACCTGTACCCAGGCCATCCACGACCGCTACTCGGTGGTCGGGCCGGACGGCAAGCGGTACAACACCTGGCACCCGCCAGTCGACCCGGCCACCGGCTGCAGCTTCGGCCACGAGCACGGGCGCGACCCGCGCGGCTCCCACCTCTACCAGGAGGTCGGGCCGATTCCGTTCGGGCTCGCCAACGAGGCGCTGGAGACCTGGGATCCGCAGAACGTGCGGCACGAGGATCACTTCGGCCACAAGATCGACTGGGAGAACGACATCGAGATGGTGCGCCAGAACGGCGTGACCGGCGCGCTCTTCAGCGTGAAGTGCGACGTGCTGGCGAAGCTGCACCAGGGCACCCACTCGAAGGACGCGTTCACCAACAATCTCCACGAGATCGCCTATCACATCCGCTGCACCGACGGCACGGAGATGCACGTGACGCTGATGTCGGCGATCGGCACGCCGGGCGGCTTCACCCGCACCTGCGACGGCGCCCGGGTGGACGTCGGCGCGCCGGTCCCGGCCAACTCGCCCAACGGCGGCGGGCAGCGGGTCATCCCCGACCGCACCTGCGTCGACCAGTTCATGCGGGTGGGTGCGGGGCAGAACCCCGACTTCGACCGGGCGCTGCACGAGAGCTGGCAGACCTCGAACAGCGTGCGGGCCGAGGACGGCCATACCGTCGCGAGCTTCAACCCGTACTTCCAGGTCTTCCAGCCGAGCCGCTTCTACGATCCGGCGGCGCCGAACATCACCGGCCGCCCGATCGCCGAGTGCGACAGCATGGACCCGAACCGGGTCCGCGACAACAACGACCTCTGCGATCAGTCGACGAGCGATGGTACGCTGACCGGCCTCGCCTTCGACGATCCCCGCTCGAAGTTCAACGGGGTCCGGCGCTTCATCGACATCAACGACAACAACATCGACAACAAGGACGGCGAGGAGGTCTGGTACACCGACCCGTTCGGCCACCACGCCCGGAAGACGCCCTTCCCCGGCTCCATCCGCCAGTGGGTGGCGAAGGTGAAGAACAACTACGGCTTCAGCGTGAATGGCCCGGCGATCGGGTTCAACCGCAACTACGGCGTCGCGAGCACCCACGCGCCCAATTGACCGGCGGGCAATCCGCGCCTCGGTCCGCAGGAACACAGAGCGCCCTCTCCCGCACGGGAGAGGGCGCTCGTCTTACATCAGACTGAAGCTCAGGGCCGAGGGAGCGGGACGTCGGTGCTGCCGGCGCCGATGTGGAGCACCAGGTCCCGTCCAGAATAGCCGGCGGCCGTGACCCGCACCGCGGCGGTGCGGCACCGGTCCACCAGATTGCTGGCGTAGATGAGCCGGTACTCGCCCCGCTCATTGGCGAAGGTGCCGTAGGGGGTACCGAGGATCTGCAGCCGCGCTCCGGCGACCGGGATCGTGGTGCCCTCGTAATACACTCGTCCCGCAATCGCTGTCATGCCGGGTGGGAGGGTCGAATCGGTCTGCTCCTGCGGAGGCAGTGAGCATCCCTCCGACGGCATGGGCAGCGCCGATTCCCACGGCCGGTTCTCGCGTGAGCCGGACACCGGGCCGAGCTTGCTCGACGGCCGCCCGAAGATCCGCCGCGCATCGCTTTCCATGGCGCTCGCCGTCGCCTCGGTGGCGAGCGGGGCCGGACTCGGCGTCGGCACCGGCGGCGCGGAGGCGCGGGAAGCCGGGTCGGGGGTCTGCTGGTCCCCCGGATCGGGACGGGTGGCACTCTCGCGTGGTGTGTTAGGCGGTGCGTTCGGCTCCGGCTCGGGGTCGGGCGTCACCCGCGCGGTGCTCCCCGGGTCCGGCCGGTTGCCGGGGGTGAGCGGCACCGCGGGCGGGAGCTCCTTGGGCGCCTCCTGGATCGGCGGGGCGGGACGGGGGGTCGGCACCGGACGCGGCGGCGCGAAGTCGAGCTGGATGGGGCGCGCCGTCTCCTGCGAGGAGGCCTGCTTCTCCGCCGCCATCTGCGCCTGATGGGTCAGCCGGATCACCAGGAACAGCACCACCACGTGCAGGACCGCGCTCACCGTCGAGCCGAGCGAGCGCCGCCAGTCGGACGAACTGGTGGGGAGCGTGGTGGAGTAGGCCACCGCGCGCTCCTCGATCGGCCCTGCCTCCCCTGGCATCATCGCGGGAGTTGCCGCTTGAGGATCTTCCCCGATCCGGTCTTGGGCAGTTCAGCGAGAAAACCGATGCGGCGGGGAAGCTTGAACGCCGCGAGCCGCGGCCGGCAGAATGCCACCAGCTCCTCCTCGGACAGGCTCATCCCGGGCCGGATGACCACTGCGGCGGACACCACCTCACCCCAGACCGCATCCGGGGTGCCGTAGACTGCCGCCTCGAGCACGGCGCCGTGCTGGTAGAGGACGTGTTCCACTTCGGTCGAATACACCTTCTCGCCCCCCGAAATGATCATGTCCTTCTTTCGGTCCACGATGGTGACGAAGCCGGCGCTGTCGATCACGGCGAGATCGCCCGTCCGGAGCCATCCGTCGGGCGTGAAGGCGGCGGCAGTCGCCTCGGGTCGTTGCCAGTAGCCGGGAGTGACGGTCTCACCCCTGACCTGTATTTCGCCGACCGCCCGCTCATCGTTGGGCACCGGCGCTCCGGCATCGTCCACCACCCGGAGTTCCACCGCCAGGAAGGGCCGGCCGGTTTTCGCGCTGTAGCGGAGCTGCTCCTCCTCCGGCAGCATCCGCAGCCGGTCGTCGAGCAGGCTCATCGTCAGATAGGGACTGGTCTCGGTCATCCCGTAGGTCTGGACGTACTCGCAGCCGAAGGTCTGCACGATCGCCCCGACCACCGCAGGCGCGATTGGCGCGCCACCGCTCAGGATCATCCGGAGGCTGCCGTAATCGAACTTGCTCCGCGCCTCGTGCTTCACCATGAGGTTGAGCATGGTCGGCACGAGGTTGGTGATGGTGACCCGCTCCCGCTCGAAGACGGCCAGGACCTCGCGCGGCTCGAACTTCGGCACCATGACGTGGCGGCCACCGACCCAGGTGATCGCGAAGGTGGCCCAGGCATCCGCCAGGTGGAACATCGGGGCGACGTGAGCCCAGTGGTCCCGCTCCGACAGCCCCAGCTCCGCGATCGCCGCCAGCGCATGCACCCAGACGTTGCGGTGGGTCAGCATCACGCCCTTCGGCTGGCCGGTGGTGCCGCTGGTGTAGTACAGATGCGCGAGGGCCTCCGGCGGTGTCACCGCCGGAACGAATCCCGCGCCGCCGGTCTGCGTGGGGAAGCCGATCGCCACCGCGCCATTCGGGAGGGCGAAAGGATCGCCCGAGGAGATGACCGTGCGGACCGGAGTCTCCCGGGCGAGGATCTCCTCCACCAGGTGCGTGAACCCGGGATCCGCGATGAGCACGGCGCTGCCGCTGTCGCCGAGGATGAAGCCGAGTTCGTCGGGGAGGAGACGGGTGTTGAGCGGAACCAGGACCGCGCCGAGTCCGGCGGCGGCGAAGTACGAGGCGAGGCAGGGCAGGGTGTTGGGGAGCAGCGTGGCGACGCGGTCGCCCGGCTTCACCCCGTGGGCCCGGAGCAGGACGGCGAGTGCGTCGACCCGTTCACCGAGCTCGGCGTACGAAAGCGGACGCCCGCCGTCTGTCACCGCGACATTGGCGGGCGAAAGCCGGCGGGCGCGTGCGAGGATACTCCAGAGGCTCATCCCGCGCTCAATACGTCGAGTCCCAATCCACCTTGGAAGCGCGGCGGCACCGTACGCACATCAGGGTCTCGGGCCGTCCCTCGAACTCCTGCCGCCCGGAGCAGTCCGGACACACGGCATAGGTGGTGACCAGCTTCGGGCCGGCGAGGGTCGGCCGCATGACCCCGGTGCGGATGACGATACTCCACGTCTCGGGCCGGTCCGCGCGGACCCGGACCTCGTCCGACTGGAACCGCATCAGCTGGCGGTCCACCTCGACGAGCACGCCGTCGGGGTATTCCTCCAGCACCGGGTACCACGCTCCGCGACGGAGCACGTCGGCCAGACCGGGCGCGCCGGTGGCCCATCCGCGGATCGTGGCGGACTCTCCGGAGCGTCGGTTTGGCGGCATGGTCATGCTAAATACTACAGCCGCACTGCCTGCCGGGGGTACCCTCCCCGATTCCGCCTCCTGCGGGGGGAGGAAACGGCAGGTAGATTGGATCTCCCATGTCGGAACGCATCTCCCTCTCCGGTGCCGCGACGCGTCAGCTCGCCGATGTCCTGCTCGCTCTCGCGGGAGCGGTCCAGCGACTGCGCATCCTGCCGGAAAGCGACCCCGGCACCCTCGCTGCGCTCTCCGGTCTCGAGCGGCTGCTGGAGACCGCGCTCACCGGCCGCGACCGGATGACGGTGGAAGTCGGCACCGTACAGCTCCTGGTCGACGGCATGGAGACCAACCCCGACTTCGAGCCGCTGCGGGATCTGGCCCTGCATCTCCGGGAGGCCGGCATCGGCGCGATCGATTTCCTTCCCGGTGTCACCGCGGCGGAACTCGGCCTCGGCCTGGGCGCCGTCGCGACCGGGAGTGTCGTCGGGTCGTGGCCCGCCACCGCGCATCTGCTGCTCCGCCCGCTGCTCCTGCGCACCGCGCCCGGCTCCGATCCCTGGCTCGCGCTTGAACGGCTGGTGCTCGATGACGACGAACGGGCCTTCGCCCATCGCGATCCCCGTGAGATCGCCATCGCCCTCGAACTGCACCCCGCCTCCCCCGCGTGGGATGAGCAGGTGCTCGAGCGTCTCGTCGCCGTGGCACGCTCGGCGGCCAGCGAACCCGATGGCTGTGAGGCCCTCGCCGACCTCCTCACCCTGCTGCCGGCCTCGACCCTGCGGCGACTGCTCCGGCCCGGGCTGGGCTCCGCGACCCAGATGGCCTTCGTCCAGGATACGGCGGCCCTCGTGCCGCCGCGGGTGGCGGTCCGGCTGCTCCAGGCCATGGCCCCCGGTCGCGAAGCGCAGTTGAGTGCCGCCGGTCTCCGCGTCCTCGCCCGCATCGCGAAGCGGGCCGAGATTCCGGAGAACATCGCGGCGCGTCAGGCGCTCACCGAGGAGCTGCGCCGTCTCGCTACCGGCCCGTCCGCGACCGAACCGGCACCGGCCAGCGCCCGTCTCGCTCCGGAGCCGGAGCGGGTCCTCAAGCTGGCGCTCGAGAGTGGCATCATCGAGCGGGGCACCCTCCTGGCTGCCGACCGGATGATCGCCCGCCGCCAGGTCTCGCCCCTGCTCGCGCTGCTCGAGACCGTCCCGCGCGAGGATCCCGTCGCCCGCGCGCTTCGCGGCCGGGTCTTTCATCCGCAGACGGTGCGGGTGCTCCTCGAGGCCTCGCCGGTGGATCTCGATGCGCTCGACCGGCTCATCCCCGCCGCCGGCATCGAGGCGGCGCCCGCGCTGCTCGACGCCCTGGCCGAGTCGCGCGAGCGCCGGGTCCGGCTGCGGCTGCTCGACTTCCTGGCCCGCTATGGCAACGCCGTCGGCCCGATCGCGACCGATCGTCTCGACGGCATGCCGTGGTATTTCCAGCGCAACGTCCTCTCGCTGCTGGGGCGGATACCCGATCTGCCGCCCTCGTTCATGCCCGTGGGGATGATCGGGCATCGCGATCCCCGGGTGCGGCACGAGGCCATCGCGCTTGCCATCGCCGACCCCGAGCTGCGCGAGCGCGGCCTCGCCGATGCGCTCGACAGCGGCTACGAACCGACGCTGCGCCTCGCGCTCACCGCCCTCGCCGAGCGCTGCCCGGCGGACTTCGCGCCCCGGCTCATCGGGCGCGTGGCCGATCCCGCGCTCGATCCCGAACTCCGGGCCCTCGCGGTGACCGCACTCGCGCAGATCAACGATCCGGTGGTGCTCCGGGTGCTCCGTCGCCTCGTGGTCGCGCGCGGGATCGCCGGACTCGGGCGGCTCGCGCCGAAGAGCCCCACCATGCTCGCCGCCCTCCGCGGGCTCGCGACCTACTGGCACAATCATCCCAAGGTCGGCCCGCTCCTCGATGCCGCGCGCCAGTCGCGCGAACCCGAGGTGAAGGACGCCGTCCGCGCCCCCGGTCGCCGCTCCGCACCCGCGATTCCGCGCCCGGTGCCCTGATGCAGAACGCCCCGCGCTTCCTCCGTGCCCTCGGCCACGCCCTCGCCGTGCGCGACGACGATCGCATCGACGTCACGCTCCGGCGCAGCGCCGACGAGAGCTGCGTCGCCCGCCTGACAGAACTGCTACAGGCCGACCCGCGTCCGCGGTTCGCCTTCTCCGCGCAGGGCGTGGCGCACGGGGTGCTGCCGCTCGCGGAGTTCGAGCACTGGCCCTGGGCGGGACGGCTCGCGGAGCGGGGCATCGCCGAACTCGAGATTGCCGGAAAGCCGCAGCCAGCCGCCCTCGCGGCCTTCCTCGACTTTGCGGCGGGGCTGATGCCGGCGGGGGGCCTCGGGCCCCGGCTCGCCGCCGAAGGGCTGCGCTGGGGACCGGAACTCGGCGAGAACGTGGTCGAGCCGCGGCATCCCCTCGCCGATGAACTCGGCGTGATGCGGCTGGTCTTTGCAGCGGCCGCGCGGGAAGAGCGGCTCCCCCTCGGCGACGTGCATGCCGTCGTCGCCTCACTCAGCTCGCTGCTCGCGGATGATCCCGTGGCACCGCTTCCGCTGGTGCAGGTCGTCGACCGCGATGACTACCAGCCGGCGCACGCCCTCAACACCACGCTCCTCGCCCTCCGGGTCGCCGACGGCTTCGCGCTCGGCCCCGACGAGCGGCGCGAATGCGGACTCGCCGCACTCCTGCACGACATCGGCATGACGCGGCTCCCCGCCGACATGATGAGCGTGGATCAGTTCACCGGCACCGATCGCGCCCGGGTCCGCGGCCATCCGCTCGAGGGTGCCCGCCTCCTGCTGCGCCAGGGTGAATTGCTCGAGACCGCCGCCGTCGTCGCCTACGAGCATCACCTCCGCCAGGATGGCGCCGGCTATCCCCGGCTCAACTATCCCCGCGAAGCGCATCTGCTCAGCCGGATCGTCGCCGTCTGCGATGCCTTCGATGCCCTGCTCGCCCCCCGCCCCGATCGCGCCCCGCGCGATCCCGCGACCGCCCTCCTCGAACTGGAACGGAGCGCCGTCACCCAGTTCGATCCCCGGGTCGTCTCCGCCTTCAGCGAGGTGATGATGCGTTCGGCCGCGGCGCGCGGCCTCAGCTTGACATCACGAGTGAGCTAGTCGTATTTCCGGGGAACGCACGATTTCCGTGCAGGTACCCGCCGCCGAGTCACGTATGGCCGAAGCCAAAGCCCCTCCCGCCACCACCCCGATCGAATCCCGCGGTTACGCCCACCCCGACGTGCTCGTCTCGACCGAGTGGGTGGCTGCGCATCTTGCCGACCCGAACGTCCGCATCCTCGAATCCGACGAGGATCTGCTGCTCTACGAGATCGGCCACATCCCCGGCGCGATGAAGATCGACTGGGTGACCGACCTCAACGATCCCGTCACCCGCGACTACCTCGATCGCGAGAAGTTCGAGCGCCTCCTCCGCGCCCGGGGGATCAACGGCGACACGACGATCGTCTTCTACGGCGACAAGAACAACTGGTGGGCGACGTACGCCTTCTGGGTGTTCCAGCTCTTCGGATTGAAGCGGCTCAAGCTGATGGATGGCGGCCGGGCGCGGTGGGCGGAGGAGGGACGGGAACTCACCACCGATGTACCGCGCTATCCGGCGGGCACCATCACCGTTGGCGAGCGGAACGATGCTGCGATCCGCGCCTTCCGTGACGAGGTGCTCGCGCACGTCGGGAAGAAGGGGCAGTTGGTCGACGTGCGGAGCCCCGAGGAGTTCACCGGCGCCCGGCTGCACATGCCGGACTATCCCAACGAGGGCGCGATGCGCGGTGGTCACATCCCCGGCGCCCGGTCGGTGCCGTGGGCGCGCGCCATCAACCCGGACACCCACTGCTTCCGCCCCGCGAGCGAACTCACCCGTCTCTACGTCGAGGAGCAGGGCCTCAAGCCGGAGCAGGAGACGATCGCCTACTGCCGCATCGGCGAGCGTTCCTCACACACCTGGTTCGCACTGACCTATCTGCTGGGATTCAAGCAGGTGCGGAACTACGATGGATCGTGGACGGAGTGGGGCAATTCCGTGCGGGTGCCGATCGAGAAGTAGGCCCGAACGGCGGTGCGGGCCCGCAATGCCGTGCGGGCCTACTCCCCCGCCATCCTTTTGATCCGCCCCACCATCGCCGTCAGCCCATGCATCCGCGTCATCCCGAGCGCCTCGGTGAGCCCGAGCTGATCCAGCAGATCCCCCGGTAGCGCCTGCACCTCGGCGGGCGCCGCTCCGTTGATCCCCTTCGCCAGCAGTGACACGAAGCCCCGCACGGTGGGCGCCTCACGCGGGGCGTCGGCATACAGCACCACGCCCTCCGCATCCTTTTTCAGGAACAGGAAGACCGGGGACTGACACTCCGGGACCCGGTTGATCCCCTGGTCGCGTGCGGCGTGAAACTCCTCCGGCAGCGGCGGGAGCTTCTTGCTGTAGTCGAGGAGCAGCTCCAGGCGGGTCTGCTTGTCGGAGGCCTTGAAGCGGCGGACGATCTTGTCGAGGGCTTCGGTCATGCGGGAAAGCTAAGCCCGCGCCGAAGGAGCGGCAGCCGTCCCGCCTACTCCGTCTCCGCCTCCATCGCCTCAGCTAGCTCCTCCACCAGTCCCTGCAGTTCGAGACCGTGCGCCTGGGCCACGAAGCCGAGCGTCTTCGAACCGCCGCAGCAGAGATCGACGCCGTGCCGAGCGAACACCGGCATCGCCGCCGGCCACAGCTCGACGATCTGCGCCACCGTCATCTCGGGGTTGAGCGAAGAGTTGATCATCGGGTACTGCCTCCCTTGGTGCGTCCCACGAGCGCGAGACGGAGGTGATGCGTGGTGGTGGTAAGGATGGCGCCGAGCAGCAGCACCGCGCCGATGCGGACCAGGAGCGGATTCGCGGCGAGCAGGCCACCAGTCAGCAGACCCAGCCCCGCGGTGTGCAGGACGACCGTCGCCCATCCGAGCGCGGGGACGATCATCTGCGGCAGCGTCGGCGTCCCCGGCTGCCCGGTGCGCGCCGCGAAACGGTGATGCCAGGTGAGCGTCGGCAGGATCCGGTACGAGACGCCGAGGATGAAGGCGGTGAGCCAGCCGAGCAGCAGCACCGCGACGTACGCCATCAGGACGCCACCCGCGAGCGGTCCGCGCGCGAGGGCGAGCCCGCCCATCGGAAGTGCGAGGGCCATCCACAGGAGCGCAGCGAGCGTCAGTGCGGTGGCCGGGTCGAGCGCGCGGCGGGCCCGGCCGCGATACCAGCGCGCGGAGAGCCAGAGGAAGATCACCGCCCCCGCGATCATCGCCGCGGCGCCGAGCAGCGCGAGCCACCGGAGACCGCCGATCTCGCCGAGGGCGAAGAGCACCGTGCCGCTCGCGAGGATCTTCGGGAGCGCGCGGATCGGCCACGCCGGCGCATCGATCGTCCCGAGGAACATCGGCAGCATCCGGCTGCCGAGCCCCATCACCGTCATCGAGGCGAAGCCCACCGCGCCGAAGTGGAAGTGTGCCGCGAGCAGCGGCAGTCTCGGTGTGGTCCACAGCCCGAGTGCATCGCCGATCCGCGCGCCGCCGATCACCATCGCGAAGCCGAGCCCCAGGTGGGCATACCTGATGTAGATCCCGATCTGCCGGTTGCGTCCCGATTTCCGGTTCTCGGGGAGGAAGTTCCACGCGACGCCGTAGAGTGCGCAGAAGAGGAGGGTCCAGCCGGTGCTCTGCACCGCGCGCGACCCGAGCACCAGCCCGGCGACGAGCGTCCCCGTGCCGAGGACTTGGGCCGCGAAGGAGAAGCGCGCGACCCGGAGACTCCGCGCACCGACGCCGAGCATCGCCGGGAAGATCTGATACAGCACCCCCATGATGATCGTGGTGATCCATCCGAGGGTGAAGAGATGGGTGAGCCCCAGCGCGCGGGGATCGAGGAAGCTCCCCGAGGCGAGCACCGGCGCGAACCAGATGAGACCGACGGCGCCGAGGATCACCCAGCCGAAGCCGGCGACGAAGTGCCCCGCGATGATGGGGAAGGGCGGGGGCCCCGGCTGCGCCAGCGGCAGGCTCCGGGCGGCCGCGCTCGGCGCGGCGGGACGCGGGTGCGGGCTGGTCATGCTGACGTCGGATTGCGCATGACCGAGATAATATCACTCGCGGGTGATGATTCGATGAAGAAACAATTAGGGGCGGGGATGTCCCCGCCCCCGATCGATCCCGAACCGGCAGGTGCGGCTCAGGCCTTCTTGGTGAGGGCGCCGCCGAGCTTGCCGGAGGCGAGGCCGAAGAGCGCGCCGAGGATCATCGAGACCGCCACGGCGATCAGCGGATTGTGCGTCGGACTCGTGTCCAGAAGGCTGTCCCTGGTGAGGTTCGCGCCACCACCCGCGAGCAGGAAGGCGAACACGCAGGCGTAGCCGTAGACGCTCGCCGGAATCGTGGCGAGGGCCTTGACGTGCGCCGCGAGGCAGAGTGCGCACACGGTGACGCCGACGACGATCCCCGCCCAGAGCGGCATGCCCAGCGTCTCGCCCAGATTGACCGATACGAGGACGAGGGCGGCGATCCACGCCACGATCGCCCCGAACACGTTGCAGACGATCGTGTTCTTCAGCGCTTCGGTGTTGCCGCCCGTGGCGAAATAGCAGCCCCATGCGATGAACGCGGCCCAGATCAGGTAGCTGGTGAGGAACTTGAGGAAGACGAACGTGGCGATCCCTCCAAGAATCCCGATGCTCAGCGACAGCGCGACGAGTTGCGACATGGTCAGGCCCTCCCTTGTTGTGTTAGGGTTCGACGGCAACGTCACGGATGAAAAGGGCTGGTACTGCTGAGGCGGGATCGATATGCGGCGAAGGCCGGTCGCTGTCAAGCGACCGGCCGTCGGTGTGTACACTCGGCGAGACGCGGACTTGTCAGGTCATTTCCTGACAGCCGGTGACAACGCCGCGTTACATGTTGTCCACGACGGCCTTCCCGAACTCCGAGCACTTGAGCAGCGTCGCGCCTTCCATCTGCCGCTCGAAGTCGTAGGTGACCCGCTTCTGCCCGATGGTCTTCTCGAGCCCGCTGATGATCAGGTCGGCCGCTTCGTTCCATCCCATGTGGCGGAACATCATCTCGCCGGAGAGGATCACCGAGCCCGGATTCACCTTGTCCTGGTTGGCGTACTTGGGCGCGGTGCCGTGGGTCGCCTCGAAGATCGCGTGACCCGTGATGTAGTTGATGTTGGCACCCGGCGCGATGCCGATCCCGCCGACCTGAGCGGCGAGCGCATCGGAGATGTAGTCGCCGTTCAGGTTCATCGTCGCCAGCACGTCGTACTCGGCCGGACGGGTGAGGATCTGCTGCAGCATCGCGTCGGCGATCACGTCCTTGATGATCACGCCGCCCGGCAGCCGGCACCACGGACCGCCGTCGATCTCCACCGCGCCGAACTCCTGCTTCGCGAGCTCGTAGCCCCAGTCGCGGAAGGCGCCCTCGGTGAACTTCATGATGTTGCCCTTGTGCACCAGGGTGACGCTCTTCTTCTTCTGCGCCACGGCGTACTGGATCGCCGAGCGGATCAGCCGCTTGCTCCCCTCCTCGGAGATCGGTTTGATGCCGATGCCGCTGGTGGCGGGGAAGCGGATGGTGCTGGCCCCCATCTGCTCGATCAGGAACTTGATGAGCTTCTGCGCCTGCTCCGTCTTCGCCTTGAACTCGATGCCGGCGTAGATGTCTTCGGTGTTCTCGCGGAAGATGATCATGTCCACCAGCTCCGGCTGCTTCACCGGGCTCGGCACACCGGTGAACCACCGCACCGGGCGGACGCAAGCGTAGAGATCGAGCTTCTGCCGGAGTGCCACGTTGAGCGAGCGGAAGCCGCCGCCCACCGGCGTCGTCAGCGGACCCTTGATCCCGACCAGGTAGTAGTCGATCGCGCGCAGCGTGTCGTCGGGGAGCCAGCTGTCCAGCTTGTCCCGTGCCTTCTCCCCCGCGAACACCTCGAACCACTCGATCTTCCGCTTGCCGCCGTACGCCTTGGCGACCGCGCCGTCGAACACGACCTGCGAGCCCCGCCAGATGTCGGGACCGGTGCCGTCGCCTTCGATGAATGGAATGATGGGGTTGTCCGGAACCTTCAGGACGCCGTTGACCATCGCCATCGCCTCGCCCCGGGTGGGCGCGACGAGTGCATCGAACTTCGGAGGAGTGGGCATGGGTTCAGTTCGGGAGTAAGTTGAGAACAATATACCATGACCTCCCCGTCCAATCCCGACCCGGTACAGCCCCTTCGTGACTCCCTGGCCCGCCAGGGCCAGGCCACGGACGCCGCGCGCGGGATTCTTGCCGTCTTCGACTCGCACCAGGGGCAGTTCCGGCTCGTGACCCGCCGCGCGGAGGCGCGCTTCCTCGCGCGCGACTGGCGCGGCGGGCAGCAGGACGCGGCCGAGCGACTGATGCTCTATCGCCAGTTTGTGAGCTGGTGTGTGCAGGAGCTGCGGAAGTCGCTCGGCGATACCACTGCCGACCTGCCACTCTGGGTGGCGCTCCGCCAGACCTACGCGCGCGAAGCCGCCTCCCGCCTCGACGCCGAACTCGCCTACACCTTCTTCAATTCGGTGGTGCGCCAGGTGCTCAAGGCGGTCGGGCCCGACGCCGGGGTCTACTTCGACGATCGCGACTTCCAGGAGCTTCGGCCGCGCATCGCCGCCCAGCCGCTCCGGGTGATCGCCGGGAACCGTTCCCTCGAGGCGATGGTCCGGGAGATTCTCGGCGAACTCCCCTTCGCCGGCGCCTACCCCGGGCGCGACGCCGATGCGCTGCTGATCGCGCGGGTCCTCGCCGAGGATCTCGCCCGCCAGCCCCGGCCCGCGACGCTCCAGGCGATCGAGATGGTCCCCGTGCCCTTCTACCGGAACAAGGGCGCCTATCTGATCGGGCGGGTGCGCACCACTGACGGGATCACGCCCCTCGTCCTCGCCATCGTGCACGACGACAACGGCATCCGCGTCGACGCCGCGCTCACCACGGCGGACGAGATCAGT
The DNA here is from genome assembly GCA_044229445.1 of Gemmatimonadales bacterium. Taxonomy (GTDB): domain Bacteria; phylum Gemmatimonadota; class Gemmatimonadetes; order Gemmatimonadales; family GWC2-71-9; genus JADJOM01. The sequence continues at coordinate 62,414 of JBGASX010000009.1, forward strand.
GTCGTCTTCTCCTTCACCCGCTCCTACTTTCACGTGGAGATGGACTCGCCCCGCGCAATGGTCGAGTTCCTCCGCACCCTGATGCCCCGCAAGCCGCTCGAGGAGCTCTACACCTCCCTCGGCTACCACAAGCACGGCAAGACCGAGCTGGTGCGGGCGCTGCTCCGGCACATGGAGGCGCACGATGCCCGCTTCGTCGTGGCCGAGGGCGACAAGGGGCTCGTGATGGCGGTGTTCGCCCTGCCGTCGCTCAACGTGGTCTTCAAGATCATCAAGGACCGCTTCGGTCCCCCCAAGCAGACCACCCGCCAGCAGGTGATGGAGAAGTACAGTCTGGTCTTCGTGCGCGACCGCGTCGGCCGGCTCGCCGACGCGCAGGAGTTCGAGGGGCTCGCCTTCGGGCGCGACCGCTTCGCCGAGGACCTGATGGCGGAACTCGGCGCCGAGTGCGCCGGTTCGGTGATTGTCGATGGCGAGCAGGTCGTCATCCGCCACCTCTACACCGAGCGGCGGGTGACGCCGCTCAATCTCTACCTGCGTCAGGTCGGTGAGGCCCGCGCCATCGACGCGGTGCTCGACTACGGCCAGTGCATCAAGGATCTCGCCGCGGCCAACATCTTCACCGGCGACATGCTGCTCAAGAACTTCGGCGTCACCCGGAACGAGCGGGTGATCTTCTACGACTACGACGAGCTCTGCCTGCTCACCGAGTGCAACTTCCGCGACATCCCCAAGTCCCGGCACGACGACGACGAGTACAGCGCCGAGCCGTGGTTCTCCGTCGGCGAGCACGACATCTTCCCCGAGGAGTTCCGCGCCTTCCTGACGCTGCCCGGGCACATCGGCGAGGTGTTCATGGCGGCGCACGGCGACCTGCTCACCGCCGAGTACTGGCGCCGCATGCAGCGGATGGCGGAGGTGGGCGAGGTGGTCGACATCTTCCCCTACAAGGCGAGCCGCCGGCTCCGCTGATCCGCGTCGTACCCTCGGGATGTGAGTTGAATGCCCGAGTCGGCTATAATTCCCCGCCTCATGTCCATCCTTTCGGTATCCAGCGTCCAGGTCCAGTACGGCGCCGATGTGCTCCTCCGCGATGTCACCTTCTCCGTCGAGCGGGGTGAGCGCTGGGGCATCATCGGCCGCAACGGCAGCGGCAAGACCTCGCTCTTCCGCATCATCACCGGCGAACTCGCCCCCGAGAAGGGCGGGGTGAGCCGCACCCCCGGCCTCAAGGTCGCGCTGCTCGACCAGCATCGCGGCTTCGGCGGCGCGACCACCGTCTGGGAAGCCGCCTGCGCCGCCTTCTCCGACCTGCTCGACCTCGAGCGGTCCCTCGAGGCGCAGGGCCACGCCATCGGCGAGATGGGCGACAAGTCCACCCCCGAGATGCTCGCGAAGTACGATCGCGATCTCGAGCGCTACGGCCGCGAGGGGGGCTACGAGGTGCAGGCCCGCGTCTCCGCGGTGCTGCACGGCCTCGGCTTCGATCCCGAACTCGCGCACCACCAGCCGCTCGCCAACCTGAGCGGCGGTGAGCGCGGCCGCCTCGGTCTCGCGAGCCAGCTCGTGGCGCCCGCGGACGTGCTGCTCCTCGACGAGCCGACCAACCACCTCGATCTCGAAACCACCGAGTGGCTGACCGACCACCTCAAGGGGCTCAACGCCGCCGCGCTGATCGTCAGCCACGACCGCGCCTTCCTGGATGCGGTGGCGCATCACATCCTCCACCTCGAGGCGGGGACCGCCAACGCCTACGACGGCGGCTACTCCGACTTCGTCCGGCTGCGCGACGAGCGCCGCATGTCGCAGCAGCGCGCCTACGACAAGCATTCGAAGGTCGTCGCCAAGGAAGAGGACTTCATCGCGCGGAACATCGCGGGCCAGAAGACGGCGCAGGCCAAGGGGCGCCGGCGGAAGCTCATGCGGATGCCGCGGCTCTCACCGCCGCCGGGTGAGTACGGCGCGATGGCGGTGCGCTTCAAGTCGGAAGGGCGGGGCGGCGACCAGATCCTCATCACCGACAAGCTCAAGGTGATGGTGGGCGACCGGGTGCTGCTCGACAACTTCTCCGCCTCGGTGCGCCGCGGCGACGTGCTCGGCCTCATCGGGCCGAACGGGGCGGGGAAGAGCACCCTGCTCGCCACGATCCTCGGCGAGCGCAGCGCGCAGGGCGGCACGGTGCGCATCGGCGAGTCCACCGCGATCGCCTCCTACCGGCAGGACCTCGAGCAGGTCCCGAAGGAGAAGGCGCTCTTCGACATCATCCACGACATGCGCCCGATGTGGACCCGCGGCCAGGTCATGGACCACCTCGGCCGCTACGACTTCTCCGGCGACGAGACGCTCCGCAAGGCGGGCTCACTCTCCGGCGGCGAGCTGGCGCGGGTGGCGCTCGCCATGATGACGCTGGCGCATGCCAACGTGCTGGTCTTCGACGAGCCCACCAACCACCTCGATGTGGAATCGATCGAGGCGCTCGAGGATGCCATCGAGGAGTACGAGGGCACCGTCATCCTGGTGAGCCACGACCGGGCGCTCCTGCAGGGCCTCTGCACCCGGGTCTGGGCGCTCGAGCATGCCCACATCACCGACTACGACGGCAGCTTCAGCGAGTGGGAGGCGGCCCGCGACGAGCGCCGTCGCGCCGCCGCCGCGCAGGCGAAGGAAGAGGAGAATGCCCGTCGCGCGCGCGACAAGAAGGCGGGCCAGAAGTCGTCAGGCGGCAAGCAGGACAACCGCAAGGCGCAGCAGAACGAGGCCCGCAACGTGAAGCGGGCGCTGGAGCAAGCCGAGGCGCGGGTGCACACCCTCGAGGGGCGCTCCCACGAACTCGACGCCGAACTCGCCGATCCCCGGCTGTACGAGACCGCCGACGGCACCGCGCGCGCCAAGCAGCTCGCGGTCGAACTCGAGCGGGTGAAGCTCGAGCTGGAGCGTGCCTACGCCGACTGGGAAGCGCGGGGTGCGGAGCTCGAGAAGCTGGAGAGCTAGCATGGCGAGTGCCGAGCAGGGTCCGTCCCGGGGTACGGCGCGGCTCGAGATCCTCGGAGCCGCGCTGCTCTTCTCCACCGGCGGTGCCGCGATCAAGGCGGCGCAGTTCACCAGCTGGCAGGTGACGGGGCTCCGGTCGGGCATCGCCGCCATCGCCGTCTGGCTGCTCATCCCCGCCTCGCGCCAGATCCGCCGCGGCGGGATTGTGGTGACGCTGCTCGTATCCGTCGCCTACGCGGCAACGCTCACGCTCTTCGTGCTGGCCAACAAGCTCACGACGGCGGCCAACACCATCTTCCTGCAGTCCACCGCGCCGCTCTACATCCTGCTGCTCGGCCCGCTGCTCCTCAGGGAGAGGATCGCCCGGCGGGATCTCGTCTTCATGGGCGCGATCGGACTCGGCATGGCGTTCTTCTTCCTCGGCCGCCAGCAGAGCTTCGCCACCGCGCCCGACCCCTTCACCGGCAATCTGCTCGCCCTCCTCTCCGGGGTGACCTACGCGCTGCTGCTGCTCGGGCTCCGGTTCATGGGGACCCGCGGCGGCTCGCCGGCGGCGGCCGCCGGCGTCGGCAACTTCCTCGCCTTTCTGCTCGCGGCCCCCAGCATGTTCCCGTTAGGCACTCACGGCACGGTGGACTGGGCGGTGATGATCTATCTGGGCGTCTTCCAGATCGGGCTCGCGTACTTCCTGCTCACACGTGGCATCTCCCAGGTGCCGGCATTCGAGGCCTCGCTACTCCTCTTCCTCGAGCCGGCGCTCAATCCCCTCTTCGCGTGGCTGGTGCATGGCGAGCGCCCCGGTCCCTGGGCGCTCGGCGGCGGCGCCCTGATCATGAGTGCCACGCTGCTCAAGGCCTGGGGCGACAGTAAGGGGTCCCCAGCCGCAAGGCTGGGGAATCCCTGATGCCGGGGAATCCCTAGATGTCCGCACTCATCGAAACCGTCCGGGTCCGCAACGGCGCGGCGCCGCTCTGGTATCTCCATCTCCGTCGCCTCGTCGCGAGCTGCCAGACGCTCGGCATTCCCTTTCCGCGGGTGCTCGAGGTGCCGGAGAGTGGCGACGACCGGGTGCACCGGCTCGAGGTGGGCGCGCGCGGCACCTCCGTCAGCACCCGTCCGGTCGGGCCGACGGCGCCGGTTCGGTTGATCACCACCGGCGTGCCGCATCTCAACTACCGCTTCAAGACCACCGGGCGGATCCAGTTCGAGCGGGCGGCGGAGGAGGCGGTGCGGGGCGGCGGCGACGACGGGCTCATGCTCACCAGTCTAGGTGAGGTCGCGGAGGCCACCATCTGGTGCCTCTTCTGGTGGGAGGGGGACACCCTCTGCGCCCCCGCGCTCGACCTCGGCATCCTGCCGGGCGTGTCGCGCATGCGGATCGAGGAGCTGCACGGCCCGGTCGCCGAGCGGCGGGTCGGCCGCCGGGCGATCACGGGAAAGTCCCTCTTCCTCTCGAACGCCGCCAGGGGCATCGTCGCGGTGGCCACGCTCGACCGTGTGGAGGTCCCATCACACCCCGGGACGAGAGCGCTCCAGGAACGCTTCTGGACTTGACCCGTCGGCAGCCGCTCGATAGCTTCTCCCGGCTCCGGGTCAGGGCAAAAACCGACCCCGTGGTGGTTGTAGCTCAATCGGTTAGAGCGCCGGACTGTGGCTCCGGAGGTTGCGGGTTCGATCCCCGTCAGCCACCCTGGAACTCCGAGTTGTAGGTCCGTAGCTCAATTGGTAGAGCACCGGTCTCCAAAACCGGGGGTTGGGGGTTCGATTCCCTCCGGGCCTGTGTTGGTAGGACGCTGTACGAGCCGCTATCGTCTAGAGGCCTAGGACACAGCCCTCTCAAGGCTGGAACACGGGTTCGAATCCCGTTAGCGGTACTGGGGTGGGCTCCCAACGGCCCCATCGTCTATCGGTTAGGACGCGACCCTTTCAAGGTCGAGAGACGGGTTCGACTCCCGTTGGGGCTACTGAAGTTGGACGGGCGTGTCTGCCCGAAGGTGAGGGCGGGCCTCCGTGCCCGCCGCATATACGCGGCGCTAGCTCAATTGGCAGAGCAAGTGACTCTTAATCACTAGGTTGTAGGTTCGATTCCTACGCGCCGCACTGTGACGCATCACGCGGGACGAAGCCCCTGGCTCCGTCCCGCTTTGCTTTGCGTGGTCATGCACTTTCCGCACGTCCTCCTCTGCTTTCCAGACGAGCTCCTGCGCTTTCCGCGCGTCCTCCTCTGCATTCCAGACGAGGTTCTGCACTTTCCGCGCGTCCTCCTCCGCTTTTCGGACGATGCTCCGCACTTTCCGGACAATGCTCCGCGCTTTCCGCGCGTTGCTCGGCGCTTTCCGGACGATGCTCCCCGCTTTTCTCACGATGCTCCGCGCTTTCCGGACGATGCTCCGTGCTTTTCGTGCGATGCTTTTCACTTGACGCGGATGGTTTGTAGCTTTTCCACCGTCCCCCGATTAACGCCCGCCACTCTCCTCTCACTTCTCCGCTCCGCCACGCCCCGCAACTCTATCCATCTCTTCACGATTCCCAACCTCTCCGGTCGGCTGTAACTTTCCGCCACTCGATGGTGACCTCCGCCGACAGCTCGCTCGAGCTCCTGACGAACGCCGAGCTCTACACCCCCGCCAGGGTGGGCCTCGCCCACCTGCTCATCGCGGCCGGGCGGATCGTCTGGATCGGCACCGACCGCCCCGCGCTCGCCGCCTCACTCGGCGCGCGGGGGCGCGATCTCGGCGGTCGCCGCGTGATCCCGGGGCTCATCGACGGGCATGTGCACCTGACGGGCGGCGGCGGCGAGGCCGGCTTCGAGACCCGCGTCCCGCCCGTGCCGCTCAGCCGCTTCACCCGGAACGGCATCACGACGGTCATCGGCGTCCTCGGCACCGACGACATCGTCCGCACTCCCGCCGACCTGGTCGCGACGGCGCGCGGACTCCGGGCCGAGGGGCTGAGCGCCTGGTGTCACACCGGCGGGTATCATCTCCCGCCGGCGACGATCACCGGCTCGGTGCGCGGCGACATCGTGCACATCGATCCGGTGATCGGCGTGGGCGAGGTGGCACTCAGCGATCACCGTTCGAGCCAGCCGACCTTCGACGAGCTGCTGCGGCTCGCCTCCGAGGCGCACGTCGCCGGGCTGATGACGGGGAAGGCCGGGATCGTGCACCTGCACCTGGGCGACGGCCCGCGCGGCCTCGAGCTGGTGCGCCGCGCCCTGGTCGAGAGCGAACTGCCGGCCCGGGTCTTCAATCCGACCCACGTGAACCGGAAGCGCGCCCTCTTCGAGGAGGCGGTCGCACTCGCCGCGAACGGCGTGACGATCGACGTCACCAGCTTCCCGGTGGCCGACGGCGAGGATGCCTGGTCCGCGGCGGACGCACTCCGGCGCTACTGGACGGCGGGAGGATCGCCTGACAGAATCACGGTGAGCTCGGACGGGGGCGGCTGTCTCCCGACCTTCGATGCCGATGGCCGGGTGGCATTCATGGAGGTCGGCGACCCCGGGTCGCTGGCGGCGGTGCTCCAGGAGCTGCTCCTGTCAGGCACGCCGCTCGAGCAGGCGCTCGCGCCCTTCACCAGCAACGTCGCCGCGCTGCTCCGGCTGGCGGGCAAGGGGCGGCTCACGGTCGGCGCCGATGCCGATCTCGCGGTGCTCGACGGCGAGGGCCGCATCACCGATGTCATGGCCGGCGGACGATGGCACATCGTCGAGGGATCGGCTGTCGTTCTAGGCACTTTCGAGGGAGCCCAGATATGAGCCCGGCACAGGTCGCGCCCGGGGAGGTCCGCGGATACATCATCCCGGTCGGCGGGGCCGAAGCGAAGGCCCACGATTCTCCCATCCTCCGGCGCTTCGTCAAGCTGTGCGGCGGCAAGCGCGCCCGCATCGCGATCATCCCGACCGCCTCGCTCGCCGCCGACACCGGCGCGCGCTACGAGCGGGTCTTCGGCGACATGGGCGTCGACCTCGCCGAGTCGCTCCCCTTCGAGGAGCGGCGCGACTGCGAGCGCGAGGACATGCTGGAGCGGCTCGGACAGGCGACCGGCGTCTTCATGACCGGCGGCAACCAGCTCCGCCTCGCGACCCATCTCGGCGGCACCTCGGTGGCGAAGCGCATCCGGCTGATGAGCGCCGCCGGCGTCCCCGTCGCGGGCACCTCGGCCGGCGCGGCGTTCCTCTCCGAGCACATGATCGCGCACGGCGAGGAGGGCGCCTCCCCCCGCGCCGGCAGCGTGACGGTCTCCCCCGGCCTCGGCCTCACGAACCGGGTGATCATCGACCAGCACTTCCGGCAGCGCGACCGGCTCGGCCGCCTGCTCACGGCGCTGGCCTACAATCCGTTCGCCATCGGGCTCGGGCTCGACGAGGACACCGCGGCCTTCATCGCGCCGGACAACTCGGTGGAGGTCGTGGGCTCCGGCGCGATCACCGTGATCGACCCCGCCGGCATCGAGTTCAGCTCGATGGACCTCGCCCAGCGCAACGATCCGGTCTGCATGCTCGGGGTGAAGCTCCATATCCTCATCCCGGGGGCGACATTCAATCTGCATACCCGAGAGGCGAGTTCGGGGGCGGTCGCGGCGGGGAAGGGCTGAACAGCCGTTCCCCCCAGGCAGTTCTTCATAAAGACGCAGGCCGCCCCGGACCACTATCGGATTCCGCAGGCGGCCTGTAGTCTACCAATGCCAGCCGCGCCCCCACGTTAGAGGAATCCCGCCCGCGAGCGTTGTCATGCGCATTCTCGACCGATCTGTCTTCGTCGGCCCCAGTCTGTACGCCCATTTCCCGGTCATCAAGCTCGATCTCGACATCGGTGCGCTTGAAGAGTGGCCCACGGGGCGTCTCGGCGCCGGCTACATCGACGCCCTGCTTGCCGCGCTTCCCGGACTGAAGGAGCATGGCTGCTCCTTCGGGGAACCGGGCGGCTTCCTCCGTCGCTGTCGCGAGGATGGCGGCACCTGGCTCGGGCACGTGCTCGAGCATGTCGCCATCGAGCTGCAGGAGTCGGCGGGCGAGCACGTCACCTTCGGCAAGACCCGCTCGGCGGACAAGCCGGGGCACTACACGGTGGTCTACCAGTACGAGCAGGCGGACGTCGGCATCGAGGCGGGGAACCTCGCGCTGACGCTGCTGACCTCGCTCCTCCCCGAGGAGCTTCGTCCGTCAGGCATCGTGCCGGCGGGGTTCGATCTCCCGAAGGAGCTCGAGGGGTTCATCAAGTTCGCGCAGCGGCGGCACCTCGGGCCGAGCACCGCCTCGCTGGTGCACACCGCGGAGAAGCGCGGCATCCCGTGGATCCGGCTCAACCAGTACAGCCTGATCCAGTTCGGGCACGGCATGCACCAGCAGCGCATCCAGGCGACGATCACCAGCCGGACGCCGCACATCGCCGTCGAGCTCGCCTCCGACAAGGAGGAGACCAACAAGATCCTCGCCAATCTCGGGCTCCCGGTGCCGAAGCAGCGGCTGGTCTCGCGCGAGGAGCAGGCGGTGCGCGCCGCGCGCGACATCGGCTACCCGGTCGTCATCAAGCCCTACAACGCCAATCATGGCCGCGGCGTCGCGATCCATCTCACCGACGAAGAGCAGGTGCGCGCCGCCTTTCCGCTGGCGCAGCAGCACAGCCAGAGCGTGATCGTCGAGAGCTTCATCACCGGCGAGGACCACCGCATGCTGGTGGTCAACGGCCAGCTCGTCGCGGTCGCCAAGCGGGTGCCCGGGCACGTGGTGGGCGACGGCAGCCACACCGTGGAGGAGCTGGTCGCGATCGTGAACAGCGACCCGCGCCGCGGCGTCGGTCACGAGAAGGTGCTCACCCGGCTCGAATTCGATGCCCAGGCGGAGCGGCTGCTTGCGCAGAAGGGGTACACCGCGCAGACCATCCCCGCCGACGGCGAGGTCGTCTACCTCCGCTCCACCGGCAACCTCAGCACCGGCGGCACCTCGATCGACGTCACCGACATCGTGCATCCCGACAACATCGAGATGGCGGTGCGCACGGTGAAGGCGCTCGGGCTCGACGTGGGCGGCGTCGACTTCCTCACGCCGAACATCACCGTCTCCTACAAGGAGAATGGCGGCGCCATCTGCGAGGTGAATGCGGCCCCCGGCTTCCGGATGCACACCGCGCCGAGCGAGGGGAAGGCCCGCGACGTGTCGGGGCCGGTGCTCGACATGCTCTTCCCGCCGGGCACGCCGGCGCGGATCCCGATCGCCGCGATCACCGGCACCAACGGCAAGACCACCACGGCGCGCATGCTGGCGCACATCCACAAGCTCGCGGGGCGGTACGTCGGCCTGACGACAACCGACGGTGTCTACGTCGACGGGCAGTGCACCGTGAAGGGCGACATGACCGGCCCGGTCGCGACCCGGATGGTGCTGATGGACCCGCAGGTGGAGGTCGCGGTGCTCGAGGTCGCGCGCGGCGGGCTGCTCCGCGCCGGCATGGGGACCCGGTTCATCGACGTCGCCGCGGTGCTCAACGTCCAGTCGGATCACCTCGGCCTCAAGGGCGTCGACACCCTGGAGCAGCTCGCCCTGGTGAAGCGGATCCCGATCGAAGTCGCGAAGGATACGGTCGTGCTCAACGCCGACGACCCGCACTGCCTCCGCATGGCCGACTACACCCAGGCGAAGAACGTCTGCTACGTCACGATGAACAACAGCCACAGCCTGGTGCGCGAGCACATCCGCGCCGGCGGCCGGGCGGTGGTGCTCGAGGGCGGCATCAACGGGCAGATGATCACCCTCTTCGACAAGGGGGCGCACATCCCGCTGGTGTGGACTCACCTGATCCCGGCGACGCTCGAGGGACGGGCGCTCCACAACGTGCAGAACGCGATGTTCGCGGCGGCGCTCGCGTTCAGCATGGGGGTGAAGCTCGAGGACATCCGCCACGGGCTCCGCACCTTCGACACCACCTTCTTCCAGGCGCCGGGCCGCATGAACGTCTTCGACGAGCACCCCTTCAAGGTGATCGTCGACTACGGCCACAACCCGGCGGCGATCCAGGTGATGTGCCAGCTCGTCGACCGGCTGGAGCCTCGTGGCAAGCGCATCGTGGTGCTCGCGGCGCCCGGCGACCGCCGCGACGAGGACATCCGCGGCATCAGCCAGACCTGCGCCGGCCACTTCGATCACTACATCTGCCGCCGGGATGACCGGCTCCGCGGGCGCGAGTCGGACGAGGTCCCGATGCTGCTCCGTGAGGCGCTGCTCGCCGCCGGCGTGCCGGGCGAGCAGATCAGCATCATTCCCGACGAGGAGACGGCGGTCGCCCACTCCCTCACCATGGCGCGGCCCGGCGACCTGCTGCTCATCTTCGCCGACGCGATCAACCGGACCTGGAAGCAGGTCATCAACTTCCGCCCCGAGGCGGAAGCGCCGGACGACCGGGCCCCGGTGCCGGTGGTGATGGAAGTGCCGGTGATCGAGGAGCCGCTGATCGGCGCCCTCGATGCGCTGGTGCGCGATGAGCGCGGCGTGCGGGTCGCGCGCGGCCCCGAGCTGGAGGACTAGCGCCGGCGCCCGCCCGGCACCGCATCATGGCTGATCCCATCCTGCTCGACGACTCGCGCCGGCTCACCGGGCCCAATCTCTACTGGGACCGGGTCGGCGCGGTGCTCGATGTGACCGTCAGCGATCACGACGCGCCGCGCGCCATCCGCGAGTGGGAGCAGGCGGCGCGGGCGATCCTCGATGCCGTCGGCTGGCGCGAGGAGACCACCCGGGTCCGCCGCTTCCCCGGCGGCGCGAGCCTCGTCATCAGCGCGCCGCTCGACGCCCTCTACGCCGCGACCGAACTCAACGAGTGGGCGCTGGGCGCCGCGAACGCGGCGATCACCGGCGCGCCCCCGCCCGATCTCGACCATGCCACGGCGCTGCTCCGCCACATCATCGAGATGGAGGCGCACCCGGCGGTGATCGCGATGCAGCGTGCCGCCGCCGCACACGGCGTCACCTTCCTCGTCGATGAGCATGTCGCCTCGGTGGGCACCGGCACCGGCAGCGTCCGCTGGACCCACGACAACGTGCCCGCTCCCTCCGCGGTGGACTGGAGCCGGGTGCACGATGTCCCCACCGTGCTGGTCACCGGCTCCAACGGAAAGACCACGACGGTGCGACTGCTCACCGCGGTGCTCACCGCGGCGGGGCGCACCGTCGGGATGTGCTGCAGCGACACCGTCAACGTCGGTGGCGAGGTGCTCGATCGCGGCGACTGGTCGGGCCCCGGCGGTGCCCGCATGGTGCTCCGCGACCCGCGGGTCGAGGTCGCGGTCCTCGAGACCGCGCGCGGCGGCATGCTGCGGCGCGGGCTCGCCGCCGATCGCGCCGACGCGGCGATCATCACCAACGTGGCCGAGGATCACTTCGGCGAATTCGGGATCACCGATCTCGCGACGCTCGCCGAGGCGAAGCTCATCGTCACCCGCGCGCTCGACCGGGGGGGACGCCTGGTGCTCAACGCCTCCGATCCCGAACTCGTCGCGGCCGCGCCGCGGCTCGAAGTCCCGGTGGTCTGGTTCTCCGCCGACAGCGGCAACGCCGTGCTTCGCGCCCACATGGGGGCCGGTGGTGAGGCGGTCACGGTGGTGGAGGAGAAGTTCGTGCTGGTGCGCGACCATGAGGTGCACGTCGTGGCGCCGGTCGTGGACGTTCCGATCACCCTGCAGGGCGCCGCGCACCACAACGTCGCCAACGTGCTCGGCGTGATCGCGCTCGCGGCCACCCTGGGCCTCGAGTCGGCGACGATCGCGCGGGGGCTCACCCGCTTTCGCGGCAGCACCGCCGACAATCCCGGGCGACTCAATCTCTTCGACCTCGGTGGCGTCAGCATCGTCGTCGACTTCGCCCACAACCCGCACGGCATGAATGCTATGGTGGCACTCGCCGCCAATCTTCCGGGCAAGCGGCGCCTGATCCTGATGGGGCAGGCGGGGGATCGCGACGACGGCGCGATCCGCGACTTCGCGCGGAGTGCCTGGCGATTCCATCCCGACCGGATCGTGCTCAAGGAGATGGCGAAGTACCTGCGGGGCCGAGCCGCCGGTGAGGTCACCGGACTGCTCGAGGCGGAGTTCCTCCGGCTCGGCGCCTCGCCGGCGTCGATCGGGCATGCCGACTCGGAATACGAGGCCGTCGTCGCCGCGCTCGGCTGGGCCCGGGACGGCGATCTGCTGCTCCTCCCGCTCCATAGCGAGCGGGAGCGGTGCCTCACGCTGCTCGACCGGCTGCAGGCCATGCGCTGGACACCGGGCACGCCCATCCCGCTCTGAACCGCCCGATCTCCGGGCGCAGCATCCTTCCATCAGGTAGGCCTGCGGCTCCGATCGAGCACCCCCGTCACCGACCCTAAGTTCTGCATTGGCAACAAGCTGGCTCGGCGTGCCCGGTGCTCCTACCGGGCACGTTTCTTGTTGAGTGGAGTGCGATTCTTCGTGTCCCGGCGTTGCCGACCGCCCGGCACAACCACTTAGCTGATCCTGCGCCCCTGGTCTCGAGGACCGCCCCATGCGGAATGCCGCCCGTTTTGCAATTCTGTCCGCCTTTGTCGCCATCGCCGCCTGTGGAGGCGACAGCACCGGGCCCTCGGATCACTCGCCCAAGACCATCGGCGTCGTCGGTGGCAACAACCAGCAGGGGGTCGTCGGGACGGCGGTCGCGGTCGCGCCGAGTGTGGTGGTCAAGGACAAGAGCGGGAGTGTGGTGGAGGGAGCGGTCGTCACCTTCACGGTGACGGCGGGCGGAGGGAGCATCACCGGCGGGTCGGCGACCACCAATGCGGCCGGTGTCGCGCAGGTAGGGAGCTGGACCCTCGGAACCGCCACCGGCACCAACACCCTGAGCGCCTCGGTTGCCTCGCTCACGCCGGTCAGCATCAACGCCACCGCCGTCGCCGGTCCCGCCGCGAATCTCGTCTTCACCACTGCACCGTCCAGCACCGCCTCGAACGGCGTCGCCCTGGCGCAGCAGCCGGTGATCCAGCTCAAGGACCAGTTCGGCAACAACGCCACTCAGGCGGGGGTCTCGGTCGTGGCCGCGATCGCCACGGGCGGCGGCACGCTCGGCGGCGTCACCACCGTGCCGAGCAATGCGAGCGGTGTCGTCACGTTCACCAACCTCTCGATTGGCGGGACGGTGGGGGCGCGGACGCTCAGCTTCACCGCGACCGGTCTCCCGGCGCTCAGCTCCGGCTCGATCACCCTGACCGCGGGCCCCGCGGCCTCGGTGACCGCGAACTCGACCACCACGCTCAACGGCACCGCCGGCGCGGCGGTCACTCCGCTGCCGTCGGTGCTCGTGCGTGATGCGAGCAACAACCCCGTCGCCGGTGCGACCGTCACCTTCGCGGTGGCCACCGGCGGCGGTTCGCTCACCGGTGCCACGCCGGTGACCGATGCGGCCGGTATCGCCACCGTCGGGAGCTGGACCCTCGGCGGCACCGCCGGGGCCCAGAGCCTCACGGCGACGGTGGGTGCACTGACTCCGATCACCTTCTCGGCCACCGCGGCCCCGGCCGCCGGGTCGCGCCTGACACTGTCCACCCAGCCGTCGGCGACGTCGGCGAGCGGTGCGACGCTGGCGCAGCAGCCGGTGCTCCGCATCGAGGACGGCTTCGGCAACCTGGTCACCACCGCCTCCAACCCGGTCACCGCCACGCTGCAGGGCGCCGGTGCCGCGCTGGGTGGCACGGTGACGGTGGCGGCGGTGAACGGCATCGTCACCTTCACCGATCTCGCCATCACCGGCACGGTCGGCAACTACACCCTCGCCTTCGGCGGTGCCGGTCTCACCGGGACCACCTCCACGGCGATCGCGCTCGGCGCGGGTGCGGCGGCGAACATCGCGGTCAACGCCGGCGACAACCAGACCGCGCCGGTCGGCACGGCGGTCCAGGTCGCGCCCTCGGTGCGGGTGACCGACGCGAGCGGCAACGCGGTGAGCGGCACCTCGGTGACCTTCGCGGTCGCGACCGGCGGCGGCTCGCTCACCGGCGGCACCACGACCACGAACGCGAGCGGCATTGCCACCGTCGGCTCCTGGACACTTGGCAATGCGATCGGCGCCAACACCCTGACCGCCACCTCGGCCGGACTCGCCGGCAGCCCGGTGACCTTCACGGCGACCGGCACCCCGGGCGCCGGCAGCCTCCTTTCCATTACTACCCAGCCGTCCGCGAACGCGAACAACGGCGTCGCGCTGGCCCAGCAGCCGGTCATCCAGCTCCGTGATGCGCTCAACAATCCGGTGAGCCTCCCCGGCGTCGTCGTCACCGCGAGCGTCGCCTCGGGCGGCGGCAGCGTCTCCGGCGGCACCACCGCGACCACCGACGTCAACGGCACCGCGACCTTCAGCGGTCTCGTGCTGAACGGCCTCGTCGGCACCAAGACGCTCAGCTTCAGCGCGACCGGTGTCACGGGCGTCACCTCGGCCAGCATCACCCTGGCGGCCGGCGCCGCCGTGAAGCTCGCCGTCGTCACCAATGTGGGCAGCACGCTGGTGAACGGCGCGCTCTTCTCGCCCCAGCCGGTCGTGCGGCTGCAGGATGCCGGCGGCAACAACGTGAGCACCGCCGGCGTGCAGGTCACCGCGTCGCTCATCGGCTCCGGCGCGGTGCTCGGCGGCACGCTCAACCAGAACACCGGCGCGGCCGGTTCGGCCACCTACAGCACTCTCCGGCTGACCGGCACCGTCGGCAGCTACTCGCTCGCCTTCAATTCGGCGGGGCTCACCGGTGTCACGATGGGCCCGATCAGCCTGCTCACCGGTCCGGCCGCGACCCTCGCGCTCGACGCGGGTGACGGGCAGACCGCGCCCGCGGGGACGGCGGTCAGCGTCGCCCCGTCGGTGCTCATCACCGACCAGAGCGGCAATCCGGTGAGCGGGACCTCGGTGACCTTCGCGGTCGCCACCGGCGGCGGCTCGGTCGTCGGCGGCGCGGCCACCTCGAATGCCAGCGGCATCGCCGCGGTGACGAGCTGGACGCTCGGCTCCACCGTCGGCAGCAACACCCTGACGGCCACCTCCGCCGGCCTCGCCGGCAGCCCGCTCACCTTCACGGCCACCGGCGTCGCCGGGGCGGCGAGCCAGCTCGTCTTCACTACGCCGCCCTCCTCGAGCGCCAGCAACGGCGTGGCGCTCGCCCAGCAGCCGGTGGTGCAGCTGCAGGATGCCTTCGGCAACGACGTGAGCCAGGCGGGTGTCGTCGTCACGGCCTCGATCGCTTCCGTCGGCGACAGCGTGACCGGCGGGACGACCGCGACCACCAATGCGAGCGGCACCGCGACCTTCAGCGGCCTCATCCTGAACGGCCTCGTCGGCAACAAGACGATCACCTTCTCGGCGCCGAGCGTGACGCCGCTGAATTCGAGTCCCATCGCCCTGGCGGCGGGCGCCGCCGCGAAGGTCGTGATGGTGACCCAGCCGTCGGCCAGCGCGGTGAACGGCGCGGTCTTTGGTACGCAGCCGGCCGTCCGGATCACCGACGCCGGCGGCAACTTCAAGCTGCAGGCCGGCATCTCCGTCACCGTCGCGATCGCCTCCGGCGGCGGCGTCCTCGGCGGCGTGGCGACGGTCAACACCGACGGGACCGGCACCGCCACCTTCAGCGGCCTCAGCATCCTCGGCCTCGCCGGCAACCGGACGCTGTCGTTCAGCTCCGCCGGCCTCACGAGTGCCACCTCGAACCTGATCAACATCACCGCCGGTGCGGCCACCACGCTCGCGGTCAATGCGGGTGACGCCCAGACGGCGGCCGCGGGCAGCGCGGTCAGCATCGCGCCCTCCGTCATCGTCACCGACCAGAGCGGCAACCCGGTGAGCGGGACCTCGGTGACCTTCGCGGTCGCCACCGGCGGCGGGTCCGTCCTCGGCGGTGCGGCGACCAGCAACGCGAGCGGCATCGCGGCCGTCACGAGCTGGACGCTCGGGACCACGGCCGGCAGCAACAGCCTCACGGCGACGTCGGCCGGTCTCACCGGCAGCCCGCTCACTTTCACGGCGACCGGCACGCCGGCCGCGGCGAGTCAGCTCGTCTTCACGACGCCGCCGTCCTCGAGCGCGAGCAACGGCGTGCCGCTCGCGCAGCAACCGGTGGTGCAGCTCCAGGACCAGTTCGGCAACAACGTGAGTCAGGCGGGCGTGGTCATCACGGCATCGGTGGCGTCGGTCGGTGACAGTGTGACCGGCGGCACGACGGCGACGACCAATGCGGGCGGCACCGCGACCTTCAGCGGGCTCATCCTCAACGGGCTCGTCGGCAACAAGACGCTGACCTTCACGGCGCCCAGCATCACGCCGCTCAACTCCGGCAGCATCGCGTTGGCGGCCGGTGCCGCGGCGAAGGTCGTCATGGTGACCCAGCCGTCGGCGAGCGCGGTCAACGGCGCGGCCTTCGGCACCCAGCCGGTCGTCCGGATCACCGACGCCGGCGGCAACTTCAAGCTGCAGGCGGGTGTCCCCGTCACCGTGTCGATCGCGACCGGTGGTGGCGCGCTCGGCGGCACCGCGACGGTGAACACCGACGCCAGCGGCGTCGTGACCTACGCCGGCCTCAGCATCACCGGCATCGCCGGCAATCACACGCTTTCGTTCGCGTCGGCCGGCCTCGCGTCGGCCACCTCGAACACGATCGTGCTCACGGCGAGTGCCGCGACCACCGTCGCCATCAGCGCCGGCGACGGCCAGTCGGCCGCGGCGGGCAGCGCGGTGAGCGTCGCCCCGGCGGTGCTGGTCACCGACCAGAGCGGCAACCCGGTGAGCGGCACCGCGGTGACCTTCGCGGTCGCCACCGGCGGCGGCTCGGTCGTCGGCGGGAGTGCCACGAGTAACGCGAGCGGTATCGCGGCGGTGACCAGCTGGACCCTCGGCACCACGGCGGGGAGCAACACCCTCACCGCGACTTCGGGCGGCCTCACCGGCAGCCCGCTGACCTTCACCGCCACCGGCACCGCCGGTGCGGCGTCGCAGCTCACCATCACCACGCAGCCCTCGGCGACGGCCAGCAACGGCATCGTCCTGGCGCAGCAGCCGGTGCTGCAGCTCCGCGACCAGTTCGGTAACGCGGTGAGCCAGAACGGCGTCGTCGTGACCGCCTCCGTCGCCTCGGGCGGCGGCAGCGTGTCCGGCGGCATCACCGCCACCACCAACGCCTCCGGCGTCGCGACCTTCAGCGGCCTCATCGTGAACGGTCTCGTCGGCACCAAGACGCTCAGCTTCTCCGCGAACGGCGTGACCTCGGCGACCTCGGGCAACATCGCCCTCGCGGCTGGTGCCGCGGCGCAGGTGGTCATGAGCACCCAGCCGTCCGCCACCGCGATCAACGGCGGCGTCTTCACCACCCAGCCGGCGGTGCGGATCACCGACGCCGGCGGCAACTTCGTGCTGACGGCCGGCACCCCGGTCACGGTGGCGATCGCCGCCGGCGGCGGCTCACTCGGCGGCACCGCGACGGTGAACACCGATGGCACCGGTACGGCCACCTTCGCCGGTCTGAGCATCACCGGCGTCGCCGGGAACCGGACCCTTTCCTTTAGTTCTGGCGGTCTCACGCCAGCGACCTCGAGCACGATCGCCATCACCGCCGGCCCGGCGACCACCATCGCGCTGAGCTCCGGCGACGGTCAGTCGGCGACGGTGGGCACCGCCGTCGTCAGCTCGCCCACCGTGCTCGTCACTGACCAGAGCGGCAACCCGGTGAGCGGCGTGGCGGTGAACTTCGCGGTGGCCACGGGCGGCGGTTCGATCGCCGGCGGCGCGGCGTCGACCAACGCGGGCGGCCTCGCGGTCGCCGGCGCCTGGACGCTCGGCACCACCGCCGGCAGCAACACCGTCACCGCGACCTCGATCGGATTGAACGGCAGCCCGGTGACCTTCACCGCGACGGGCACGCCCGCCGCGGCCAACCAGCTCTCGATCACCACCCAGCCGTCCTCCAGCGCGAGCAACGGCGTGGTCCTCGCCCAGCAGCCGGTGCTGCAGCTCAAGGACCAGTTCGGCAACAACGTCAGTCAGGCCGGCGTCGTCGTGACCGCGTCCGTCGCCTCGGGCGGCGGCAGTGTGTCAGGCGGCATCACCGCCACGACCAGCGCCTCCGGTGTCGCGACCTTCAGCGGGCTCGTCCTCAACGGCCTCGTCGGCACCAAGACGCTGGGCTTCTCGGCGAGCGGCCTCAGCTCGGCCACCTCGGGTTCCATCACGCTCTCGGCCGGCGCCGCGGCGCAGGTCGTCATCGCGACCCAGCCCTCCGCTACCGCCGTGAATGGCGTCGCCTTCGCCACCCAGCCAGTGGCCCGCATCACCGACGCCGGCGGCAACTTCGTGCTGCAGGCCGGCATCAACGTGACGGCCGCGATCGCGACTGGCGGCGGCAGCCTCGGCGGCGTCGCCACCGTGGCGACCGATGCCAGCGGCATCGCGACCTTCAGCGGGCTCAGCATCACCGGCACCGCCGGTAACCACACCCTTTCCTTTGCGTCGGCGGGGCTCTCCACGGCGACGTCGACCACCGTCGCGACGACCGCCGGTGCGGCCGCGACCATCGCCATCAGCGCCGGGGACGCGCAGAGTGCCGTCGCGGGAACCGCCGTCGCCATCGCGCCGTCGGTCCTGGTGACCGACCAGAGCAACAACCCGGTGAGCGGCACCTCGGTCACCTTCGCGGTGGCGACGGGCGGCGGCTCGGTCGTCGGCGGTGCGGCGACCAGCAACGCCAGCGGCATCGCCGCGGTCACGAGCTGGACCCTCGGCAGCTCCGTGGGCAGCAACTCGCTCACGGCGACGTCGGCCGGCCTCACCGGCAGTCCGCTCACCTTCACCGCGACCGCCACGGCTGCTCCGGCGTCGCAGCTCGTCATCAGCACCCAGCCGTCGGCGAGCGGCACCGTGGGCGTGGCGCTGGCCACGCAGCCGGTGATCCAGCTCCAGGACCAGTTCGGCAATCCGGTGAGCCAGGCGGGCATCGTCGTCACGGCGAGCATCTTCTCCGGCGGCGGGAGTGTCGCCGGCAGCACGACCGCGACGACCTCGGCCGGCGGTACCGCCACCTTCAGCGGCCTCATCGTGAACGGCACCGCGGGCACGTCGCAGGTGCTCCGCTTCACCAGCGGGAGTCTCACCGCGGTGAACTCCACCGCGATCACCCTCTCCGCCGGTGCGGCGAGCCAGATCACGATCACCACGCAGCCGTCCTCCACGGTGGCGAACGGCGCAGTGCTGGCCACCCAGCCGGTGGTGCAGCTCAAGGACCTGAGCGGCAACAACGCCGCGACTGCGGGCGTCAACATCGTCGCCAGCCTCACCGGCACGCCGGGTGGCGTGACGCTGGGCGGCACGACCACGATCGCGACCAACGCGAGCGGCACGGCGACCTTCACCAACCTCTCGCTGACCGGCCTGGCTGGCAGCTACACGATCACCTTCGCCAAGAGCGGTCTCACCTCGGCCGTCTCCGGCTCGATCAGCCTCACGGCCGGCGCGCCGGCGAACGTCACGGCCAACAGCACCCTCAGCCAGAGCGGCCGAGTCGGTGCGGTGGTGACCACGCTGCCACAGGTGAGGGTGGTGGATGCGAGCGGGAATCCGGTGAGTGGCGCGACGGTGACCTTCGCGGTCACGACGGGTGGCGGCAGCGTCACCGGCGCCTCGCCGACGACCGATGCGCTCGGTCTCGCGACCGTCGGCGGCTGGACCCTCGGCAAGACCGTGACGACCAACACCGTCACCGCCACCGTGGGGGCGCTGCCCGTCGTCAGCTTCACCGCCACGCCGACCTTCGTCGTGAGCCGGGTGGCGGGCGGCGGTGGCTTCACCTGCGCGGTCACGGTCGACGGCGTGCCGTACTGCTGGGGCGACAACTCGAGCGGCGCGCTGGGCGACAACAGCACTTCGCCGCACGGCACGCCGGCCGCGGTATCGGGCAGCAACGCCTTCGTGAGCATCGCGGCCGGCCTCGGGCACACCTGCGGCATCACCTCCGGCGGTGTGGCCTCCTGCTGGGGCGCCAACACCAACGGCCAGCTCGGCGTGAACAGCACCAGCCAGAAGCTCATCCCGACGCTGGTCAACGGCGGCCTGACCTTTACTGCGATCGATCTCGGCACCGACCACTCCTGTGGCATCACCTCCGGTGGCGCGGTCCAGTGCTGGGGCGCCAACGGCTCCGGGCAGCTCGGTCTCGGCAACAACACTCAGAAGCTGGTCCCGACGCAGGTCGCGGCCTCCGGGTACCTCCAGGTAACGAGCGGCGTCTTCTACAGCTGCGGCACCAGGACGACCGGCGCCGGCAACTGCTGGGGCATCAACGGATTCGGTCAGCTCGGTGACAGCACCAAGGGGACGCGGACCTCGCCGACGCTGGTGAAGGGCAGTCTCATCTTTGTTGAAATCGTCAGCAGCCAGACGCATTCGTGCGGACGCACCAGCGCCGGTACCGTCTGGTGCTGGGGTCTCAACGCCAACGGGCGCCTCGGTCAGGACTCGCTCACGGTCACGGAGAGCCTGGTGCCGAAGCAGATCCTCGGACTGAGCAACGTCTCGCAACTCGTCTCCGGGCAGGCTCACACATGCGCCCGGAACGCCAGCAACGCCGTCCTCTGCTGGGGTCTCGGCGATGCCGGGCAGCTCGGCACCGGTGACTTCAACAACCGTCAGACGCCGACCGCGGTGAGTCTGCCGGGTGGCGTCTCCGGCTTCGTGAGCATCGCGGCGGGCGCGTCGCACACCTGCGGCGTCACCAGCACCGGGTCGCTCTACTGCTGGGGCGACAACTTCAACGGCCAGATCGGTGACGGGAGCGGTCTCGACCAGAACGTCCCGACGCTGGTGGTCAATCCGTAGCGGATACGGCGACCCGGCTCCGCTCCCTCGACGCCTTCCGCGGTCTGACGATCGCGGCCATGCTCCTCGTGAACAATCCGGGGAGCTGGTCCTTCGTCTACCCGCCGCTGGAACACGCCGAGTGGAACGGGTGGACGCCGACCGACCTGATCTTCCCCTTCTTCCTGTTCATCGTCGGCGTGGCGCTGGTCTATTCCTTCGCCCGCCGGCGGGATGAGGGAGCCGACCGCGCGGCACTCTGGAAGAAGGTGCTGTTCCGGAGCGCCACGATTGTCCTGATCGGACTCCTCCTCAACGGCTTTCCCCATTATCACCTCGCGACGATCCGGATCCCCGGCGTGCTGCAGCGGATCGGGCTCGTCTACCTCTGCACGGCCGCGGCCTACCTGACGCTGACCTGGCGCGAGCTGGTCTCGGTCACGCTGGTCCTGCTCGGCGGCTACGCCGCCCTGATGCTCCTGGTACCGGTGCCCGGGTATGGCGCGGGAGTCCTGGAGCCGGTCGGCAACCTGGCGCAGTACATCGACAGCCACCTGCTCGCCGGCCACATGTGGAAGGGCAACTGGGATCCGGAGGGGCTGCTCTCGACGGTGCCGGCGGTGGCGACCTGCCTGATCGGGGTGCTCACGGGGATGTGGCTCCGGAGCGATCGCGACCGGAGCCGCACGGCGTCCGCGATGGTCGGTGCGGGCGTCGTGCTGGTCGCACTCGGCCTCGTCGCCAATCTCTGGGTGCCGATCAACAAGAATCTCTGGAGCAGCTCCTACGTGCTGTTCACCGGGGGCGCGGCGCTGCTGGTGCTCGCGCTCTGCTATTGGCTGATCGACATCCGGGGATGGGAGGGGTGGGCGGGGCCGGCGTACGTCTTCGGCGCCAATCCGCTGACGGTCTTCGTGGGGTCGGGGCTGATGGCCCGGCTGCTGCTGCTCGCCCGGGTGAGCGATGGGGCGGGGGGGAGCTGGTCGCTGCAGCGCTGGTTGTACGAGCGACTCTTCGCGAGCTGGGCGGGGCCGCTCAACGGCTCGCTGGCCTACGCACTCGCCTTCGTCACCCTCTGGCTCGGCCTGATGTATCTCCCGTACAGGAAGCGGTGGACGCTCCGCGCCTGACGGCTACTCCGGCTGTCCCCAGGTCTGCCAGGTGAGGTGACAGCGGGTCTCGAAGTACTCCGCCGGATGGCCCTCGCGATCGAGCAGCGCGTGCAGCATCTCGTGGCGCACGACCAGCTCGTTGTCGACGTAGTTGCCCGCGAGCACGATGCGGACGCCCTCGCCGGAGTGGCTCCATAGCCCGACCTTCGGGCCGCTCTTCGAATCGAAGGTTTCGGCGTCGGGGACGATGTACCAGGCGACCTGATCGATGTCGCCCGAGACACCGGCGCAGGCCTCGGTCTCGGCCCACCAGGTGCGGTACTCGTCAGGCGGCAGGACCTGCTGCGCCTGGGTGGGCAGCGGCGCCGGCGGTCCCAGCATCTCGCAGGCGGCGAGCGTGCCCAGGAGACCGAGGCAGTAGAGGGCAGGTTTCTGAAACGGCATGGGTACATTCTCCCATGCCCGATTGCACAAAAAGCGTGACTCGGTGGACCCCACTCGGGGTCGGATTCCGTATCACGCTCCGCAACTCCACCTTCGGCACCGAGCTATCTCTTGTGCAGCCGAGGCATGCCTCGACCGTACAGAAGACCTCTAGTTTTGCGGCCCCGGATCACTCCGGGTGTGCTCTTATCGGGCGGTTCGTGGTTCGGTCAGCTACAGTTATCCTTCGGCCGGTAGAAGAGCGAGAACGGTGCCACCAACCCAAGTGCTTCTCCGGTCTGCACTTCGCCTGAACGCCACGGCTTGCTTCCCCGTGGCACTGCTGCGAAACTCCCAAACTTCGGCGCCACAGTCCCCGGCTCTTCACTCTTCCGCCGCCTCATGAATCGCTTCCGGCTCAAGCTGCTCTCGTCCCTGGTGATATCCGTCACGCTCGCCCTCGCGGTCACCGGGGCGACTCCCGCGCCGGCCGGCCCCACGCTCGTGGTGGTCCTCACGGTCGATCAGCTCCGTGGCGACTATCTCCAGCGCTGGCAGGGCCAGTGGCGAGGCGGTTTCCGGCGGCTCCTGGCCGAGGGGGCGGTCTTCCCGCATGGCGAGCAGGACCACGCGCTGACCGAAACCGCGCCAGGCCACTCGACCATCCTCTCGGGGCGCGATCCCGGCCACACCGGCATCGTCGTGAACGAGCTCGGCGTCCCCGACTCGACCGTGACGATCATCGGTGCGCCGGGTGCGCCCGGCGCCTCGCCGCATCGCTTTCTCGGCACCACCCTGGTGGACTGGCTGGCCGCCGCCGATCCCGAGTTCCGCTTCCTCTCGATTTCCAGGAAGGACCGTGGCGCCATCCTTCCCATCGGCCGCGCGAAGGGGCCGGTCTTCTGGTACGTCGGTGGCCGCTTCACCACGAGCACCTACTACGCCGACACGCTGCCGGGGTGGCTGAGCGCGTGGAACGCGAAGGACGGGGCGGGGAAGCTCGCGGGGCACCGCTGGACGCTGCTCCTCCCCGATTCGTTCTACGCCGAGCCGGACGCGGAGAGCTACGAGAACGGCGGCAAGGACTTCACCTTCCCGCATCAGCTCCCGCTCGACACCGTCAAGGCGCGGCAGCAGGTGCCGGACTCGCCCTGGATCGATTCGCTGACGCTCGATGCCGCGCTGACCGGCGCGCGCACCATGCATCTCGGCCAGCGGCGCCGGCCCGATCTCCTTGCGATCTCGCTCTCCGGGACCGACTACATCGGTCACGACTGGGGGCCCGACTCGCGCGAGCTGCACGACCATCTGCTCCGGGTCGACCGCTGGCTGGGCAATTTCCTGGACTCGCTGGCCGTCACCGTGCCGCGGGAGCGGATTCTCATCGCGGTGAGCGCCGATCATGGCGTCACCAGCTTTCCCGAGTACGCCCGGGCGCACGGACTCCCGGGTGGACGGATCCGGATCGACGCCTTCGTGCGGGAGGTCAACGCCGGGCTCGAGGCGCGGACCGGGGTGAAGTCCATCCTCAAGCAGAACGAAGGGCTCATCTACGGCGACATCGAGAAGCTGCGGGCCTCCGGAGTGAACCCCGAGAGTCTCGCCACCAAGCTCGCGCCGCGGGTGTGGAGCATGCCGGGCGTCGCCAACGCGTGGACCCCCGCGACCCTCGCCGGTGCGGTGCAGACCGATCTCTACGCCGCGCGCTGGTGGCGCTCCCTCACGCCCAAGTTCCCCTGGCTCGTGAGCGGCGCCGCGAAGCCCGGTTACCTTTGGTCCGACGGTCCCGGATCGACCGGCCACGGCACCGCCAACCCCGACGACGTCAGCGTCCCGATCGCCTTCCTCGGCGCCGGCATCCGCCCGGGACTCTACGCCGACACCGTGCGCACGGTGGACATCGCGCCGACCCTCGCCCGGGTGCTCAAGGTGAAGACGGAGGGGAAGCTCGACGGGCGGGTGATCAAGCGGGCGGTCAAATAGTTCCAAGTGCTCAGTACTTAGTACTTAGTACTTAGTACCTGGTGCGCAGTTGCCGGTTCAACGATCGACTCAGGCCTCGAAGCAGCCGAACGACGTGCCCCAGTTCGGATGACAGTTCGTTGAACTCAATCTCGGCGACCAGGCCGGTGTCCAGCGCGATATAGAGGTGTGAGCGGACCTCCGCCGCGGAAGCTTCAGCAATCCTCAGGTACCGCAGGAAGTTCCGAGGGCCGCGGCTGCCGAAACCTTCTGCGATATTCGAGGCTATCGAAACGGCGCTGCGCCGCAGCTGATCCTTCAGTGTAAAGTCGCGTGCCAGAGGCGCGGCCGAGGTGAGCGCATAGATCCGCGCAGCCAGTCTCCTGGCCCTTTGCCAGGCGTCGAGATCCTCGAATCGATGGATGCCGGCCATCGGGGCACGTTATCAAGATCTGAACGTTGGGCCGAGACGAAATACCTGCGCGACGTACCACTCTTACGCGCACTATGTACTAAGTACTATGTACTGCCTACTTCGCACTCTCATCTAACTCCCGTCGCCGATGCCAGAGTCGTACCCGGCTTTGCCGTGCTTCCCCTGCCCCCACTCCTCGAACTGTTGTTCCTGGGGCGTCACCCTGAGTGAGGCGGAGGCCGAGGGACTCGGCGCCCGCTATGGCACCGACAAGGTGTACCGCACCCGCTGGGGCGAGTGGCGCACGCGGATCAAGCAGCGCCGCTGCGTCTTCCTGGTGGAGAACGCCTGCACCATCCACAAGGATCCGCAGTATCCCGAGGTCTGCCGCGCCTTTCCCTGGACCGATGCGGAGACCGGCGGGCCCTACGAGTACGACCAGACGATCTGTCCCGAGTTTCTCATGCACCCCGAGTACGTCCAGATCGGCAAGCCCGCCGGCCGGCGGAGCGGGGGATGAACGATCCGCGATGCCCGATGCGCGTCACCGCACTCAACTTTCCGGAGATCAGGCCATGAAGGCTTCACCGTCGGCGTGGGCGAGGGCGCTCACCAGCAGCACCGTGCCCGCCCTGCTGCTCTTCTGCAGCGCACTTCCTCTCGCCGCGCAGGCGCAGGCCGCCGACCCGGCGCTGGCGCACGCGAAGCGACTCCTCGCGGGCACGATCCTCATCGACGGGCACAACGACCTGCCGTGGGAGATCCGCACCTCGAAGGACGCCCCGCGCGACGTGATCGCCTACGATCTCCGCGGCACGACCAAGGGGAAGACCGACCTGGCCCGCCTCGCGGCCGGCGAAGTCGGGGCCCAGTTCTGGTCCATCTACATCCCCGGCGAGGACCGCGACAGCGGCTACGCCCGGGTACAGCTCGAGGAGTTCGACATCGCGCGGCGGATGATCGAGCGCTACCCGGAGAAGCTCACCCTCGCACTCAGCGCCGATGACATCGTGCGCGCCAAGAAGCAGAAGCACATCGCCTCGCTGCTCGGCCTCGAGGGGGGACACGCGATCGAGAACTCACTCGGTGCGCTCCGTTCCTACTACGCCCTCGGCGGGCGCTACATGACGCTCACCCACAACGTCACCCTCGACTGGGCAGACGCCGCGCTCGACAGCGCCAAGCATGGCGGCCTCACCCCCTTCGGGCGCGAGGTGGTGCACGAGATGAACCGGCTCGGCATGCTGGTCGATCTCTCCCACGTCTCGCCGGGCGTGATGAGCAACGTCCTGGATGTGGCCGAGGCGCCGGTCATCTTCTCGCACAGCTCGTCGCGGGCGCTGGTCAATCACAAGCGGAACGTCCCCGACTCGATCCTCGCGCGGCTGCCGAAGAACGGCGGCGTCGTGATGGTGACCTTCGTACAGGCCTTCGTCTCGGAGGAGCGGCGGATCGCCGAGGAGGCGCAGGACAGCGTGATCGCGGCGCTCAAGAAGAACGTCCCGGATACTGCGGAGGCCCACCGCCAGTTCGACGCCTGGAACACGGCGCATCCGCTGCCGCGCGCCACTCTGAGCCAGGTCGCCGACCACATCGAGCACATCCGGAAGGTCGCCGGTGTCGATCACATCGGGATTGGCAGTGACTTCGATGGAATGGGGGAGGGACCGGCGGGGCTGGAGGATGTCGCGACCTTCCCGGCGCTCTTCGCGGAGCTGATCCGCCGCGGCTGGAGCGACAGCGACCTCAAGAAGCTGGCGGGGGAGAACCTGATCCGCGCCTTCCGTCAGGCGGAAGCCACCGCAGCCAGGCTGCAGAAGGAGCGGCCGGCGTCCACCGCGACCATTCTCCAACTGGATGGGCCTGCGAAATAGTACTTAGTACTAAGTACTTAGTACTTAGTACTTAGTACTAAGTACTAAGTACTGCTCTTCTTGAACCCGATGATCGATCCGACGACGATCGCCGTGATCGCGAACGAGAACCACTGGATCGCGTAGCTCAGATGCGGCCCGTCGTCGAGCAGCGGCGGGTCGTCGCGGCGGGGGAGCTTCGGCAGGGCTGAGTCAGGCAGCTGCAGGATGGTGTAGGACTGGAGCGGATAGGGGAGCCGCTTCCGGAGTGCCTCGAGATCCAGCCGCCGCCAGGTGAGCTGCCCCCCTTCGTCCCGCGGATCGCCGGTGCCGGTCGCGGCCGGCGCATCGAACGCGATCCCCGTCACCGTCTGCACCCCATCCTCGTGCAGCGAGGCGACGTCCACCGTCCGGGCGTCGCCCGAGGTCACGAACCCCCGATGCACCAGCACCGCCGTGTCGCCCCGGAGCGGGCGGAACGGTGTCACGATCCGGACCCCGGGCACCCCTCCCTCGCTCTGTCCCCGAATCACGATGTCGGCCGCGTGGTCGTAGCGCCCCGTCACCCGCACCCGGCGGTTGTTCGCCGAGGCGCCGGTGAGCTGGGCCGCCTCGACCGGGTCATCGAGGGAGATCGGGGCCATCTCCCGCTGGGCCAGCGCCGTCGCGTTCGTCGCCCGCCGCTCGCTCAGCCGGGAGAGCTGCCAGATCCCCAGTCGCACGAAGACCGCGGCCGCGACCAGGCAGCCGGCAAAGAAGAGCAGCGAGCGTCCACGAGGCGACATCGGGGGTGACACCCTGGCTGGATTGGTGGACACTTCGGAGGACACTCGCGCGGACACCCCTGCCGAGGCCTGCCCTGTAACTCTTTCCATCCCATTCTTTTACGAAGTCGCTGCTGGCGCGGTCTATTGCTTGCTTCCTCCGCCCTCCGACACCCGTTTCAGCGTCACCAAGATACACCGTCCGAGGTCACGTCGAGATGCGAATCCACAGGGTTGGCGCTCTGCTCATCGGCGCAGTCTGCTTTGCGGGTCCCCTCGTCGCACAGGAACACGACACTCCCTATCTCCGTCCCGTTTCCGATCACCCGGAGGGGACCCGCCGCGGTCC
>JBGASX010000105.1:0-11632 GCA_044229445.1 Gemmatimonadales bacterium
TCCCCGCCCTCGGCGCCCGCGGCCGGGGGGGGCGACCCGGAGGGGGACGGCCACAGCAATTGCCGGCGCGCCCCACCGCCGCTCACCGGCCCGGCCCCCTGCGGGGCCGTTGAGCGTTCAGACTCAGGCCGTCAGCCGGCCTTCTTGGGTTTCTGGCTGAGGAAGTAGGTGAGTGCCGCGATGACGAGCGCGATGCCGGCGCCGTAGCCGAGCAGCTGCCGCTCGCCGTCCCCGTCCGTGTCGCCGCCCTCGGCCGCGGTCGCCGAGGTCGTGGAACCGGCCCCGGGCGCCAGCGCGGAGACGGGAGGTGGCGTCGTCGTGGCGCCGGCCCCGTCGTGATGGCGCCGGTGGTGATGATGTCCATGCCCGCCCTGCACGTCGGACTGCATCCGGGTGAGCGCCCCCTGGGCGGCGGTCGCGTCGCCGGACTGCACGGCACTGACCAGCGACTGGAAGTCCGACTGCAGGGCCGCCTTCCTGCCTGACAGCTTGAGGTTCGCGTCGAACAGTTCGGGGCGATCCGCCTGCACCGTCTCGAGTGCCTTCTTCGCCGCGTCCATGTCCCCGCTCTTCACGGCCTGGAAGAGCGTGGTCAGGTCACTCCTGAACTGATCACGCGATACCGGCGCGGCGGGCGCCGTCTCCGGAGCGGGATTGGTCGTCTCCGACGGGATGGATGTCGCACCCTGGGTCGCCGACACCGACACGGAATACACTGAGACCTTGTACGAGTAGGTGAAGCTGCTGATCCCGATCCCTGAAACCGGCATACCGACCTCGCTGGTGGAAACGCCCATGACACGCCCGCGCCAGCGGATGTGTCGCACATTGAGGGAGTATCGGACCAGCGGGCGGAGACTTGAGCGAGAGGCGGGATCAGCGTCCAGTCAGGCGGTCTTCAGGGCGAGTTGTTCCCTCTCGGCCCGGGGCCCGGGCCGGGACCCTGCGCCGGGATCCGGGGCGGTTCATCCCCAGGCCGCGCCAGGGGCACTCGGCGATCGAACTCACCGGGCAGCTGGGACAGACCGGGACGGCAGGCCGGACCCGCCTCGGCGAACCAGCGCGAGGTGGTATCGGAGAAGTCGACCCGTCCGCGAACGTGGAACGCGAGGGGACGGTCTCCCATCGGCGTGTGCAGCGTGCTGCGGGAGTCGAGCTCGAACGGTACGCGTGAGGCACTGACCGCGAGGTTCTCGACCTGCAGCGGGAGCGTGACCGTGAAGCTGCTGGTGTCGCGCGTCGTGAGCAGAATCGGCTGCTCGCGTGCCCCCTGCCCGATCGTCTTCCCGCTCACGGCGAGTTGCGCGGTGAAGCCGTCACCGAGCAGGTCGTA
Source organism: Gemmatimonadales bacterium (assembly GCA_044229445.1). Classification (GTDB taxonomy): domain Bacteria; phylum Gemmatimonadota; class Gemmatimonadetes; order Gemmatimonadales; family GWC2-71-9; genus JADJOM01. Next base: position 1,334 of record JBGASX010000105.1, read on the forward strand.
GTCGTTCCGGTTGCAGCCGATGAAGACCAGATCAAGGGAATCCGCCGGGCCTCCACCCGCCGGCCCCCGTCGCACGGTGACGGAGCGCAGCGCGAACGAAGGGTCGTCGTACAGCCATTGCCCCATGGCAGTGCAGGACAAGACTGCCGGCAACAACACGGCAAGAGGGAGAATCGGTCGGCGCACTCTGGTTGTTATGTGGATGACACTCAAACGTATCGGGCCGTCCGATCCTCCGAAAGCCCTCAGCCCCCGTTCAGCACGAGCGGAGTCCCCCGATCGAGTGTCCGATATTGGATCGCCTCACCAAGATGCGGGACACCCACCGACTCCTCCCCCGCCAGATCGGCAATCGTGCGCGCCACCTTCAGCACCCGATGAAACGCCCGCGCCGACAGTCCGAGACGAGTCATCGCGGCGCGCAGCAGCTCCTCGGCATCCCGGTCGAGACGGCAGAAGCGGCGCAGCTCTCGCGGCCCCATGTGCGCATTGGCATGCAGGGGCCCCAGCCCCGTGAACCGTCGGCGCTGGCGTTCACGCGCCAGCTGCACCCGGGCACGAATCGCGTCGCTGGGCTCCTCTGTGCGCTCTCCCGCGAGGTCGGCCGGATGGACAGCCGGCACGCGAAGATGCAGATCGATGCGGTCGAGCAGCGGGCCCGAGATCCGTGAGAGGTATCGCTGCACCGCTGCAGGATCGCAGACGCATGGCCGCAGCCCGTCGCCCTGGTGGCCGCAGGGGCACGGATTCATCGCGGCCACCAGGGTGAACCGCGCGGGATAGGTGAGGCTGATCGCTGCGCGACTCAGCGTGACGTGCCCATCCTCGAGCGGTTGCCGCAGGACCTCGAGGACGTTGCGGCGGAATTCAGGAAGTTCGTCGAGAAAGAGGACCCCGTCGTGCGCGAGGCTCACCTCTCCTGGGCGCGGCGTAGACCCGCCACCGATCAGCCCGGCATCGCTGATCGTGTGGTGCGGAGCCCGGAAGGGGCGGACCGTCAGCAGCGAACGCCCGGGCAGCAGCAATCCGGCAACGCTGTGGATGCGTGTCGTCTCGAGCGCCTCGTCGAGCGTCAGGGATGGCAGGATGGTCGGGAGCCGGCGGGCGAGCATGGTCTTCCCCGATCCCGGGGGACCGATGAGCAGGACATTGTGACTCCCGGCCGCCGCGACTTCCAGGGCCCGCTTGGCCGCTGCCTGACCCCGCACGTCCGAGAAATCCACCGGCTCGGGCAGCGGCTGCGCCAGCAAGGCGTCCACATCGCAGTGCTGTGCCGCCAGCGGGGCCTCGCCCGTCAGGTGCCGCGCGACAGCCGCGAGGCTGGGGGCCCCGAAGACGGTGAGACCTTCCACAGCCGCCGCTTCAGCCGCATTCCCCTCTGGAAGGATCAATCCGGCCAGCCCAGCTCGACGCGCCGCGAGCGCCACCGAGATCGCCCCACGGACCGGGCGGAGATCCCCTTCCAGCCCCAGCTCCCCGAGGAGCAGGAACCCGTCCAGGGCCACCGCTTCGATCTGCCCGCTCGCGGCGAGAATGGCGATGGCGATCGGCAGATCGAACCCTGACCCGTCTTTCTTGATATCCGCCGGGGCGAGGTTGATGGTGATGCGCTTGAGCGGGGCGGTGAACCCAGCGTTGGTCATGGCGGCGTGGACGCGTTCTCGCCCTTCCTTCACCGCTCCCTGCGGCAGCCCCACCGTGTTGAACGCGGGGAGTCCGTTGGCCAGATCGGCCTCGACATCGACGAGATAGGCATCAATGCCGAGGACCGCGGCCGAACGTACGTGCGCAAGCATGTGGTCTCCGGAGAGGGACCACCTAGTGTGCGAGTGAGGAGGCCGGGGCGCGGGGGCGAAATGCGCCACGGCGGCGCCGGATAACGCACGAAGAAACGACGACGGGCGCACCGCCAGTGCGCCCGTCGTCAGCATTCCCGCTTTCGGCGAGTCCCGTCAGTGCGGCCAGCCGTCGGGTCGTGCGTCGAGCAGCAGGATGATCGGCGCCGTGAGATCGCCCGCGAACACGCTGGTCTCCAGCGGCTGCGTGCGGTCCAGATCATCGCGGCTCGCCCCGATGCAGCAGGTGAACCCGACGCGAAGCACGGGCTGGTCGAGCAGTGCCAACGGAATCACCCGCGGCGGGCCGTAACTGAGGCCTTCCCGGATCGTGGCCGGCACCCGGCCGGAGATGTAGACCGGCAACTCGACCAGCGATTGTAGCATCCGGTAGGTCAGGACTGTGGACTCGCCGCCACTGGTCGCGATCCCGAAAACTGGCGCGCCGAAACGGCCAGTGCGCGGAAATACGGCCACACCGTACTGGAACGGCCCCCCGTTATCCCTTGCATTGGCAAGGGTTTCCCGAAGCAGGTCGTGGACGGCCAGCAGGTCCTGCGGGATCGGTTCTGGATTCATTGGCGGCACCCTCGGGACGGCAACCGGAATGAGTTCGGGAGTACCCAGCCTGAAAATGCAGGAGTTGGGCCGAACGCTGGTACCGTCCTTGGCACCCTTGGATTACAGCGGTCAGGTCCGAATCGGACCGCCCCTAGAATCGCCATCTGGCCCCCAGGACGCAACTGCCTCAGGGCCAGCAAACCGCGACCGTCGTACCCTCACCGACTTCGCTTGAAACCTCCACCGTCGCTCCCCACCCCTCGACCAGCCGCCGCACGATCGCGAGCCCAAGACCGGAGCCGGAGGTCGTCGTCGAGAAGCGCGGCTCGAAGATCCGTGGCAACAGATCGGGTGCGATCCCGTGCCCGTCGTCGCGCACGGCGAATCCGCTCGGTTCGAGCCGGATGAGGACCCGCCGCGCTCCAGCGTTGCGGGCGTTCTCAAGCAGATTGCCGAGCACTTCCTTCACTTCGTCGTGCCGGGCCGGGCGCCGGACCATTTCCGCACCTTCGACTTCAACGATCGCGCCATCCGCCGTCAGACGGTACAGCCCGGCGACCTCGCGCGCGATGGCGGAGAGGTCCACCTGATCGAGTGGCCCCTTGAGATGGCTCGGCAGACCGAAGCGGCTGAACGCCCGCGCGATGGTGTCCAGCCGGTCGATCTCGGAGAGGATGCGGCTCGAGGTCTCCTCGAGCGCATGCTCGAACTGCGCCGGCCGCTCACGCTGCACCCGCAGCAGGTGTTGCATGCCGAGCCGGATCGGGGTGAGCGGGTTCTTGATCTCGTGGGCCACCTGCCGCGCCATCTCACCCCAGGCCAGCACGCGCGCCGCCTGGGTGACATCGGTCAGGTCGTCCAGAGCGAGCACCGAGCCGCCGGGAGCGCGGCCGAGGCGGGCGAGCTGAACCCGGTAGGTGCGGTCGCCGACGTCAACTTCCGTGGATCGCTCGTACTCCGAGCTGGCCAGGAACCCCTCGACCACGGCCACGAGGGGCGACCAGCCCTCGCCCAGCGCGGTCGCGAAGTGGTCACCTTCGGCCAGCCCGGCGGCGAGGAGGTGGCGCGCCCGCGCATTCGCGAGAAGGACCGCGCCGCCCGCATCCAGGGCCACCACGGCGGTCGCCACATTCGCAAGCACCGCGGCGGTGCGCTGACGGGCGCTGTCAAGCGCCGCCTGACTGGCGCGCACGTCTTCGGTCATGCGGGAGAACGCGGTGAACACCTGCTCGAACTCGACCGGCGGAGTCTGCACCACCGGCATCGGCAACCCCTGGCCCAGCGCCGCTGCCGAGCGACCCAGGTCGGCGACGGGCCGGGAGAGCGCCCGCGCCGCAATCTGGGCACCGAGCAGCGCGGCTCCGACTCCGCCCAGCGTGGCGAGAAGGAGCAGAAAGGTGAGTTCGCGCTGATCCTGGCTCCGGCTCCAGTCGTAGGCGAGTTGCGGCGTCGCCAGAATCCCGACCCCGCCGGGTGGCCCCGACTGCGCGATGCGATAGCCGACCCGCACCGGTGCGACGTAGGTCGTCGCGTTGCGGGTGAGTTCGAGTTCGTCACCGAGCGCCATGGGCGTGTAGACCCTCGCATCGAGCAGCGGCTCGACGAGGCCCAGGTCCTCGAGCAACGGGGCGCTCGCGGCGACCAGCCGGCCACCACTATAGAGGACGAGATCGGCGTCGAGTCGGTTCGAGAGGTCCGCGAGGCCCTCCGGCAGGTAGTCGGCCGGCTCCTGCAACAGGCCGCCCGCCGTGAGCACCGCGTCGCGAAGCACCGCCGTGATCAGCAGGTCGCGGGTGCGGTTGGCCTCCGCCGTGAGCCGGCCCAGGCCCCAGATGGTGAACCCGACGGCGGGGATGACGAAGAAGACGGCGAGGGTCACGGCAAGCCGGACCTGGAACGACCGCGCCAGACGACGGAATCCGAGGCGCTGGCGCAGCGTTGGCAGTCGCAGCGTCGCCAGCAGCCACAGCATCACGAGCAACAGTGCATCGATCGCCACCAGCAGCGCCCCGCGCACCAGCAGGAGCGGCAAGGGTCGCAGCATCACCTCGGCGTGGACGTGCCGGCTTCCCTCCGGGAGGTCGATCAGTCGGTCGGTCCGAACCTCGGCGCCCGATCGCCACCAGCGGGTGCTCGGTGCGCTGACGAGTCCATGCGTGAACGGCGGCGAAAGCGTGAGGTCATACAATGGAGGCCCCTCGGACGGGGGCCGCAGCAACCTGGCGAGACGGGTCGGGGCAAGCAGCCTGGTGCGTGGCCCGACCGACGCGGTGAAGACTCGTCCGCTCGGGAGATGCTGCAACAGGACGTAGTGACGTCCCGGCGCACGCGAGAGCGTCACCACCTTCCGGCTGGCGGTCGAGTCGAAGCTCTTCACCAGCGCCGCAACCAGCTGGGTCGGGAGATCGAGCGAATCGAGCGACAGCTCGGCATGCCGGGTGCCGTCACGCTCCCAGAGCGCGAGTCGGACGGGGAACTCCTGCCCGGCCAGGTCGGAGGCCCGCCAGAGCACGTACATCCCGGACGCCGCCGTGGGCTCGGCCCCGGCGCCCACCTGGTCGCTGAGGCGCTCGAGCAGCGGTTGCGCGAGCGGATCCTCCACATCGCCGAGGCGTGCCAGGTCGCGCTGGGCGGCGGTGATGCGTCCGTTGATTTCGGCACCCCACGTCACCAGAGCCGCCACGGTCCCTGCGACGATGGCGGTACCCGCCACCGCGGCCCAGCGCGGAGCCGGTCTCGCGACCAGGAGCAGCGCAGGGGCCCAGAGGAAGGTGTACCACTCCGGCCACCCGACCTTCGGCTGCCAGATGATGACCCCGACCACCGCCGCGGCGAGCGCGATGCAGACGCCGATCGCGACGCCGCCGACATGGCCCGTCCGGTCATCATCGCCACGGAACAGCGCGGCGGCGAGCAGAATCAGGGCCGACGTCGCGACGGTCAGCGTGACCTGCCAGGTGACCCAGAGCGATGTCGTCACCCCGTTGATCGGCGGGGTGATGCCGCGACCGAGATCGTTGACCAGGTAGGGTGCGCCGATCAGGAGCGCGACGCCCAGCGGCAACGACCACCAGCGGCGTGCTGGCCGCTGGCCCCAGAGCCAGATGGCGAAGAGCTGCAGCGCGATGCCGGTGACGAGCAGGTTGCCCGCGGAGCCGGAAACGGGGCGAAGGTATCCGCGGAAGAAGGTGCCGGGCGAGAAGAGATCGCTCAGGCCGATGCTCGCACCTAACGGAGAGCGGACGGTGCACCAGACCGCGCCCGCGACAAGGATGAGGCGCTCCTCCGGCGAGCGCGCCGCCAGGAGCCCGACCGCCAGCACCAGGAGCACGGCCCACCCGACCCAGCTGCTCGCCTGGTCCGTGACCCCATCCAGGACGATGCTCTGGCTCGGCGGGACGGGCTGAAGACTGAAGAGGAGGCGCTCCCCGGCCGTCGTCGGCTCGGAATAGTCGAAGATGTCGCTGCCCCGCTGAGTCGACCCCGGTGGGAAGACCCGGAGCTGGACTCCGGCGGAGGCACCGAATTGCGCGGCGAGGCTGCGCTCCGGATTGGGTACCGCGGAGTCCGCCCAGATGAGCACGCTTGCCACGGCGACGCGGCCCGACGGGCTGTGCCGGCGACTCTCGATGGTGGCGTAGAAGCGGCTGAATCGGGCAGTGATGGAATCCCCGTCCGCTTCGGGTACGAGGCGATGCCGTCCCGCCCAGGCCCAGGGCACGCCGGTGGAATCCATGATCGCGATCGCGGTCTCCACCCCGCCCCGGGGCAGCGCGCGATCCAGCTCCCCGAAGGCCGCCGCGCGGTCGCCATCCGCCCATCGAACCGCAAGTTCCGCCTGACGGTCGGCCTGCTTGAGACTCGCGTGCAACTCTCCCTGCAGACGCTGGAACGCCGCGGCGATCCGCCGCTCCCGTTCCGCCGGCCAGTCATCCTCGACCCGGGCCACCCAGCGTTCCGCGGCCACGACCGTAAGCGCGAGCACTCCGACGGCGCCGATGACCAGGCGTTCGCGGCCACCCGAGCGGGTGGTCAGCAGCAGCGCCGTCACGGCGAGAATCCCGAGAACCAGGACCCAGCCATCCGCGGGATTACGGAGCCACTCGGCGGCGGGCACGAGCGCCGCGAGTACGAGCCAATGGGCTCGGCGATCGAGCCGGAAGGACTGGGCCGTCATCGGTCCCAACTTAGCCACTATATTGTTTCCTGCCATGAACCTGCGTCCACTGTTCCCGTTGCTTGCCGCCCGCCTGTTCGTGGGGCTGACCCTGCTGGCCTCGCCGGTGCGCGCGCAGGTCGCGGACCGAGGCACGCTGATCGTGAGGGCCGGGGGCCGGGAAATCGGAGTGGAGACGTTTCAGCTCACCCCGTCCCCGACCGGCCTGCGGATCATCACGAAGGCCAGCTACCTGAGCCCGAAGCCCGGGCTTGAGCTGAACGCGAGCCTGGATCGGACCGGCGATGCCGAGGGGGCCTTTCAGCTTGGCCGCAGGGCAGGCGTCGCCAGCGCCGAGGTGTATGCCGTACTCAAGCGGAACCGTCTGACGATCCGTCGCGTCGAGCGCGGGGCCGAACAGGCCAGCGAATCGCCCGGGGGATCGGGTCTGGTCCTGTTGACGGACAGCGTCTTCGCCCTCTACCTGCAGATCGTGCCCCTCGCCACCGATGCCGGACGCAGTCTGACCGCCGTCTTCCCCCAGACCCTTCGCCGTGTTGCCTTCACGGCCCAGCGGTTCCCGTCAAAGGAACCTGGAGGCTCCCTGATCCGTTTGGTCGGAGGGATCGAAGGGGAACTCGAGGTCGGCGGCGCCGGTGAGTTGACCCGGCTATCGATTCCGGGTCTCGGACTGGAAGCAACCCGGAAACGGGACTGAGGCGTCACAACCTGAAACTCCCGGCTTACCCCCACCGTAAGCCCCGACAAGCCGTACCTCCTACATATCACAGGACCGTTCGATGCGACGCTGCTGGCTGCTCGTTTCTGGCGACGCTGAGTCTCAGCGAGGCGCTGCAGCAGGCGAAGAACAACAACCCGCTCTACCGTCAGCGCCTCAATGGCGCCGCCACGGCCCGGGCCACCGTCCGCAATGCCTATGGGCAGTTGCTGCCGAGCGCCTCGGTCTCCGGCGGCATGGACTACACCGGAGCCGGCCGGGCGAATTTCGGTCAGGGCTTCACCCAGCAGACCTCCGCGATCGTCGGCTCGAACTGGAATGCCGGGCTCAGCTGGCAGCTGGATGGCGCCCGGCTGGTGGCTCCGAAGGAGACCAAGGCCAACCAGCGGGCCACCGAGTCCGACATCATCAATGAGGAAAGCAACCTCAAGTTCGCGGTGACGCAGCAGTACCTGACGTCGCTGCAGGCGACGGCGCAGGTCGTGGTGGCGCGCCAGCAGGTCGAGCGCAACCAGAACTTCCTGGACCTCGCGAACGCGAAGTACCGGGTCGGGCAGGGCACGCTGATCGAGGTGCGTCAGGCGGAGGTGCAGAAGGCCCAGTCGGACGTGGCCCTGCTCCGGAACCTCCAGGCGGAGAGTGAGGCGAAGATCGAGCTGTTCCGGCGGATCGGCGTCGCCCCGCCGGTGTCGATCGAGCAGATCGCACTGAGCGACTCCTTCCCGGTGGCGGAACCGACGTTCCAGCTGGACCAGCTCATCTCGCTGGCCGAGGAGCAGAATCCCTCGCTCAAGGCGCTGGAAGCGCGGCGTCGTGCGGCCTCGGTCGGTGTGACCTCGGCGAAGTCGGCGTTCCTCCCGAGCATCTCGATGCGTGCCGGCTGGGGTGGCTTCACCCAGCAGCAGACCAACACGAGCCTGCTGCTCAACCAGTCGCTGGCCGGTGCCATCGGCGGGGCGCAGAGCTGCATCTTCCAGGACTCGCTGCAGGCGCTGTTGCCCGGTCACACCCTGCAGGGTGCCGCGGCCTGCTACCAGAGCGCCGGCCTGACGCCGACAGGCACGCAGCTCACCGCCCAGGCGAGACGCTCGCTGCTCGACGCCAACAACACCTTCCCGTTCAACTTCACCAAGCAGCCCTTCGGGGCGAGCCTGACGATTTCGCTGCCCATCTTCACCGGCTTCGGCCGCACGCTCCGGCTGCAGCAGGCGCGGGAGCAGGAGCAGGACGCCGAGGAGAGTGTCCGGGCGCAGGCGCTGCAGGTGCACGCCGACGTGAACAGCCGCTTCCTGGCGCTCGCCACCGACTACAAGGCGATCTCGGTGCAGGCCGCCAGCCGCGACGCCGCGCGGGATCAGCTGCGCCTGGCGCAGGACCGGTACCGGCTGGGAAGCGGTACGGCGCTCGAAGTGTCGGACGCCCAGAACTCGGTGCAGCGCGCCGAGGGCGACTACGTGAATGCGATCTACGATTACCACAAGGCCCTCGCGTCGCTCGAAGCCGCGGTCGGCCGTCCGCTCCGCCAATAAAGAGGAACGACACATGTCGCGTCGCATGAAGCTCGGATTGTTCGCCGGCCTGATCGTGGTAGCCGTCGGGGCCGTGTTGGCCCTCGGAGCTGCCAAGGGGAAGAACAAGGCCGTCGAGGTCCGCATGGAGAAGGTGTCGACCCGGGACCTCGTCTCGGTCGTCACGGCCAGCGGCAAGATCGAGCCTGACACCAAGGTGGACGTGCTCTCGGACATCCAGGGCCGGATCACCAAGATCGGGGTCAAGGAGGGCGATGTCGTCCGCAAGGGCGATTTCCTCCTGCAGATCGACGCGGCGATCTACCAGGCCGCGGTGAGCCGCTCCCAGGCGCTCGTCGCCTCGGCCCAGAGCGACTTCCTCCGCGCCAAGGCCAATCAGGACCAGGCCAAGCGCGCGCTCGACCGCGCTCTGGAACTGCAGAAGGCCAACTCCAGCCTGATCACCGTGGAAGCGGTGGAACAGGCGCAGACGAGCTACGACGTGGCCCGGGCCAACACCGAGGCCAGTCAGGCAGGACTGGCCCAGGCGCGGGCGAGCCTGGCCGAGGCGAACGACAACCTGCGGAAGACCCGGATCGTGGCGCCGATCAGCGGGCGAGTGACCCGTCTCGCAGTCGAGGAGGGCGAAGTCGCCGTCCCGGGCACCTTCTCACGCGATGTCGGCCTCCTGATGACCGTGGCCGACCTGTCGGTGATTCTGGCCAAGGTGCAGGTCGACGAGACCGACGTGGTGCGGCTCGCCGACGGCGACTCGGTCGAGGTCTCGATCGACGCCTTCCCCGACACGACGTTCATGGGGCGGGTCACCAAGATCAGCAACAGCGCGCAGCTCACCGCGACGTCGACCGCCTCCGGCTCGAACGACCGGGCGGTGGACTTCGACGTGGAGATCACGCTCAAGAATCCGCCGAAGGACATCCGGCCCGACCTCTCCTGCACGGCCAGGATCGTCACCGACGTGCGGAAGGGCGTGCTCTCGGTCCCGATCATCGCCCTGACCGTGCGCGAGAACGAGAAGGTACCGAACGAGGCGAAGCCGGAGGCGAAGGACACCACGGCCAAGAAGGACAAGAAGAAGGAAGCCGAGGGCGTCTTCGTCGTGAACAACGGGGTCGCCTCGTTCCGGCCAGTGAAGGTGGGCATCGCCGGCGACGAATACTTCGAGGTCATCGAAGGGGTGAAGGCGGGCGAGACCATCGTCTCCGGCACCTATCAGGCGATCCGCGACCTCAAGGACAGCACCAAGGTGAAGTCGGCGGCTCCGGACAGCGCCAAGGGCAAGAAGCCATGAGCGACCGGATCATCCACGTCGAGGATCTCAAGCGCGAGTACCTGATGGGCACCGAGAAGGTGCTCGCGCTCCGCGGACTCACGCTCACCATCCGCCGCAACGAGTACGTGGCGATCATGGGCCCGTCCGGCTCGGGCAAGTCGACCTTCATGAACCTGATCGGCTGCCTCGACACGCCGTCGGGCGGG
>JBGASX010000106.1:0-11473 GCA_044229445.1 Gemmatimonadales bacterium
CCCCAGCCGAAGACCATGGGTAGCACGCCGACGATGGTCGTGAGCGAGGTCATCGCGATGGCGCGGAGCCGCTGGCGGCCGCCGAGCATGATGGCCTCGCGGATCGGGTGACCGAGTTCGCGGAAGCGCTGGATCGCCTCGAGCTTCACGACGGCGTCGTTGTCGGCGAGGCCGATCATGACGACCATACCGATGAGCGAGACGGTGTTGATGCTCTGCCCGGTGAGCCAGAGGACAAAGATGCCGCCGACACCGGCAAGCGGCACGGTGAGCATCACGAGGAGCGGGGTGGTGAACGAGGCGAACTCGCCGGCGAGGACCAGAAACATCAGCGCCACCGAGAGCACCGCGACCACGCTCAGCTCCGAGAGGGTGCGCCGCTGCTCGAGGTCCGCGCCGGCGATCTTCCAGACGAGGCCGGCGGGCGCATGCATGCGGCTCAGCACGCTGTCGATCGCAGTCACGGCGCGCGCGGTGCCGCCCCGCTCGACCGAGGCTTCGACGACTTCCACCGGCCGCTGATCGACGCGGACCGCCTCGACCGGATCGCGCACCTCCTTCGCGGTGACGAGCTGCGCCACCGGGACGCCGCCGACAGTGGCGGCGAGCGCAGTGGCGAGGTCCTCGTTGCCCTCCCCGGCGTAGCGCACCCGGATCGGAGTGCGGCGATCGGTCTCGCGGAGTTCGCTCGCCTTGACGCCGCCGAGACCGCCGGCGAGCGCGTTGGCGACGGCATCGATCGAGAGGCCGCGCTGGGCGATGCGGTCCCGCTCGAGCGCGAGTTCGACGACGGGCTGGGTGCCAGCGTAGGCATCGCGCACGTCGGCAAGCTGCTTGAGGCCGTGCAGCGCGATACGGGCGCTGTCGGCCCAGCGGGCGGCCTGGCTCCGGTCGGGCGCGGAGACCTCGACCCGGATGAGGCGCCCTTCCCTTCCTATCAGAGAGCCGAACTCCGACTGGCCGGCCAGGTCGATCGCGAGCGCGCCCGCGGCGAGATCGGGCACCCGGGCGCGAAGCTGGTTCGCAAAGGCGTCCGCCGCCTGCCCCGCCGGCACCGGCAGCAGGAGCTGCGCAAAGGCGGCGCCCCCCGGCTCGGCGCCTGACACAAGCTCCTCATCGGTCGCGGCACCGATCCGGGCGTAGATCCCCTTGGCACCGAGAGACCGGGCGGCCTCCTCGATTCTCCCTGCCTGACGTGCCGTCTCCTCGATCGCGGTTCCCTCGGGGAGCTGCAGGCTCGCGATCGCGACGCCTTCATCGACCTGGGGCAGGATCTCGCGCGGGAGCTGCACCGCCACCCAGGATGCCGCGATGGTGAGGACGACGGCCGCCGCGAAGACGGTCTTTGGCCGGTCGAGGCACCAGACCATCCCCTGTTCATACCACTCGGCGATGTGGTGGCCGAAGGCGGCAAGGCGGGAGGGGCGACCGACGGGAGGAGGGGCGACCGGCCGGTCGCCCACGGGTCCCACGCCGCCCCGCCGGCCCACCAGCATCACCGGCATCAGAGTGAGGGCCAGCACCAGTGACGCGGAGAGCGAGGTCACCACCGCCAGCGAGAGATCGCGGAAGAGGGCCGCCGCGAGGCCGCGGACGAAGACGATCGGACCGAAGACAAGTACCGTCGTCAGCGTGCCGGCGAAGAGGGGGCCGGTGACCTCGTCGGCGGCCATCGAGGCCGCATGGTAGCGCTCGACGCCCTCGGCGCGGTAGCGGCCGGTCGCCTCGGCGACGACGATGGCGTTATCCACCAGCAGGCCGACGCCTAACGCGAGGCCGCCGAGCGAGAGGACGTTGATGGTGACGCCCATGAGCTGCAGCGCGGTGAGCGACACCAGCACTGAGAGCGGCACGATGAGCCCGATGGCGAGCGCGGCGCGCCAGTCGCCGAGGAAGAGGAGGATCACCAGGAGCGAGAGGACGCCGCCGAGCACGATTTCCTGGCCGAGGTTGGCGAGGGCATCGTTGACGAAGCGGGCCTGGGCGGAGATTACCCGGAGGGAGAGGTCGGGGAACTCCTTGCCGAGTTCGGCGACGGCCTCTTCCATGGCACCGGTGACCGCCACGGTGTTGGCGCCGGCGTCCTTGTAGACCACGAGGCCGATGCCGGGGACGCCGTCGAGCCGGGTGAGGGTGCGCGGGTCCTCGGTGCCGAGCGCGACGGTGCCGAGATCGCGGAGCCTGATTGAGGCGGACGCGGAGGCCCCGGACGCGGAGGTCCGGGCTACGGGGATGTCCCCGAACTCATCGACGGAGCGGAGCTCCGTGAGGGCGCGGACCGAGAAGCGGAACTGGCCGCGGCGGATAGTGCCGCCTGGTGCGCTCGCGTTGGCGGCCTGGATGGCGCGGACGACGTCGTCCGGTGTCAGTCCGAGGGTTCGGAGCCGGACCGGATCGAGCGAGACCCGGATCTCGTCGTTGGGAACACCGGTGACGGCCACGCTGGCGACGCCGTCGAGCTGCTCGAGCCGCCTCGCCAGCACCTGCTCGGCGAGGCGCGCGGTGGAGCGGAGGTCACCGGAGCCGGTGACACCTAACACGGCGATGGGGCGCTGGCCGGGATCGCTGGTGAGCAGGTTGGGGCGTTCGGCGGTCTCGGGGAGCTGGGCGCGGGCGTTGTCGAGCCGCTCGCGGACGGTGAGCACCGTCGCCGCCATGTCGGTGCCCCAGGCGAAGCGTGCGGTGGTCGTCACCTCGCCGTTCCGGCTCACGGAGCGGAGTTCGACGAGCCCCGGTGTCGCCGCGATCGCCTCTTCCACCGGTTCCGCCACGAAGCGCGACGCCTCCGCGGCGGCGGCACCGGGATAGGCGGTGCGGATGGTGAGGACGGGGAGGGTGACATCGGGGAGCAGCGAGACCGGGAGCCGGTCGAGCGAGACGAAGCCGAGGAGGACGAGGGCCAGGGTCGCCGCGACGGTAGTGACGGGTCGGCGGAGGGCCGAGGCGGCGATGGTCATTGGGGTGTGGCAACGATATGCGGTACGGAAACCTGCAGGGGCGACCGGCCGGTCAGGCAGGTCGATGTGGAAACCAGTAGGGGCGACCGACCGGTCGCCCCTACGGCGCGGAACGCCGCCGACGCCGTCCCCATCGGTTCCGCACGAATCATGGCGTCCGTTCCGCCGCCGCCGTCACCCGCACCGGGGCGTCGTGGGTCAGGGTCAGGTGACCCTCGACGAGGACGGTGTCGCCCACGGCGACGGGGATCTGTCCGGTGCTCGAGTCAGGCAGCACCTCGGTGTCCTGGCCGTTGCTCCGTCCCGGCACGATGTAGACCCACTGGGCCCGGCCCCCCTTCACGACGAAGACGAGGGGGCGGCCGTCGCGTTCGATGACCGCGCGGGCCGGGACGAGGATTCTGTCAGGCAGGCGGGTGGCTTCGAGGTGGAGGTCGGCGTACATGCCGGGGCGGAGGGGCGACCGGCCGGTCGCCCCCACGACGGTGACGACGACGCGGCCCGCGCGCGTCACGGTATCCACCAGAGGGAGGATCGCCGCAATGCGGCCGTGGATCGGGGCGCCGGCAGTCGCGGGGGTCGAGACGAGCGCCACACCGCCGACCCGCACGAAGGGGAGGTCGTGCTCGAGCACCTGGGCCTCGACCCGGAGATGGCTCACGTCCACCACCGTCGCCACAGCCTGACCGGGCTGCACCCGCGACCCCTCGGCGACGTCCACCCGGTCTACCACGCCGTCGAAGGGAGCGGTAATGGTGGTGCGCTCACGGTCGAGCTGGGCGCGCTCGAGGCGCACCTGCGCCGCGGGAACGCCGGAGAGCGTCATCGCGTTGTGCTGCCGCTCCTGGTCCTGATGATTGGTGAGCAGGATGGAATCGCTCGCGAGGTTGCCCTGGAGGCGGATGTTCGCCTCGGCGAGTGAAGCCTCCGCCTCACGCACCGCGAGGTTGAAGGGGCGCGGGTCGAGCCGGGCGAGCACCGCGCCGCGACGGACGATGTCCCCCGGGTGCACCAGCACGGAGTCGATGGTGCCGCTGGTCTCGGCCTTGAGGTCGGCGACGGCCTCGGAGTGGACCTGCCCGGTCGTCGCGATGGTGAGGACGAGATCCTCGCGGCGCACCGTCTCGCCAACGACCGGGAGACTCATGCTGCTGTTGCTGCCCGAGTCGGCGAGCGCCGGCGTGCCCGCGCTGTCGGCACCGGCAGGCTTGCCGGAACAGCCGGGGAGCAGGAGCAACACTCCCACCACGCCGAGCAGGGCGTGCGAAGGGGCGAGACGAGGCTGGGCCACGCGGGCGCGCAGGGTCATCGGTTGTTCGTCAATCGGGAATGGACCCGCAGAAGATGCCCGGCCCGGGGGGAGGGTCGCGGGGTTGGGGGAAAGGTGCATGCTGAGGCCGCGATGGGGGAGGGGCGAGTTGGCGGACGGCACGGTACGGGTCGGCGGGGTATGCGGTCCCGGTGTTGATGGAGGCGTGAGGGGTCCGCAGATGCCGCAGATGCCGCAGATGCCGCAGATGCCGCAGATGCAGAAGTGGGTCGCTTATCGAGAAGCTGCAGCAATAGGCACCACCGCCCGCACCACCGACGGTACCCCATCGGAGTCCGCCACCACGGCATAGAGATGCCCATCCTGGATGAGTGGGTCGCCACGGAGCTTACCGAGTGAGCCCGCCGCGTCGCCGACTCTGGAACCAGTGGAGTCAAAGATCGCGAAGACCGCGGTGTCGGGAGGGCCTTCGACTTCCAGTTGTACCCAAAGGCGATTGGCGTCGTCGACCGCGAGACGGCGGAAGGCCGGCTTGTGATCGGGGATGCGCGATGGATCGACGGTGCCGCCCTGCCTGGTAAACCAGTCGAATCCGGCGAGTGCGGCGGCGCGCTCCTCGGCGCCGACCCTCACCGGGATGTGGGGTGCGCTGAGGCGGGCGAGGGTGTCGCCCTTGAACGAGAGCCTGACAAGTGCGATGGCGTCGGTGGTGCCGATCCAGATGGCATCGCTGCGGTCGAGCACCCAGGCTTGTGAGGGCGAGAAGGGGACGCGGGCGCTGACGCTCATGCCCGGTCGGCTGATCGTGTAGTTCTCTCCCTCGAAGGCGGGCAGCCGGGTCGAGTCGCGAACCACCGCCTGTCCCGGCGGCATGTGGAAGAGCATCACCGTCGGCTTGGGAAAGGGGCGCTCGACGACATCCGTCACGCCGCCATCGGCGTGGAACGCACCCTCCCAGACCGAAACGAAGTTCCCGGGGAAGAGGCGCCGGACGGTGGAGAGATACTGCCCTTCGAGCGAGAAGCTGGTGAAGCGGCCATTGCCCTGATCCACCACCCAGAGCCTCTGGCCGGCGTCGATGCGGAGGCCAGCGGCATCGTCGGCCAGCTCGGCCGGCCCGTGGCCCGCCCTTCCCCAGCGCCTCACAAACGCCCCGCGCGAATCGAAGACCCGCATCTCGTGGCTCTGGACGTCCAGCACATAGATGCGGCCGGCACTGTCGACCGCGAGGCCGCGGATGTCCGCGAAAGCATCGGGCGCGTCGGCGTCACTGCCACCAATCCGGAGGTCGACGGCGAGCGGGACGGGCACGTTGGGCGCAGACCCCGACTCGGCGGGCTTGCCGGTGCAGGCGAGGAGAGTGAACGGCACACCCAGCATGCCGAAGGACCATCGGCTCAGCACGGCGGCCCTGCACGTTGCACCGCTTTGGAACGTCGCCTGCACCTGACCCCCGTTTGACGATCGTTTGACGCTCGTGGACGAAGTTGGGACCAGGCGATGAACGCACACGGGACCGCGACGGAACGCGTCAACCCCGCGCAGCTACGCACCATTCTCCCGGCACCACCCGCCCATGCCCAGCCCGGTCCATCTCTTCTGCGCCGAGGCCCGGAGCCTGACCGAATACCGCCCGCCAACGCTCCCGTCGCTCGGAGATGCGCTGGTGCTGCTGGCCGGCCCGGCCGGGCGGACTCCCGCCGCGGTGACCAGCGCCATCTGCGCGGCGCCGTGGTGCGCGGTGGTGGTCCTGCGGGACGGGGGCGATCCGACCAGTCTCCTGCCGCTGCTCCCCCGCACCCCGTCGGTACTCGACGGGAATCTCGGCATCTCCCCTGGAGAGATCATCGCGGCGCTCGAGCGGCGACCGGTCCCCGGCGCGACCGACCTGCTCGACTACCTGCTTCTCCGCGGACTGGCGAGCGAGCTGGTCGCCGCGGTGCACGAGGCCCTCTCTCCGCCGCGTGACGCGGCGGAGCGCGGCAGTCTCAACCGGCGGCTGGCGGACTACGGACCGATGCGCGCCCGGAGCTGGCGGGCGTTGCTGCAGATCCTCCAGTTCACGTCGCGCCCGGCGGAAGACTCCGGCGCCGACTCCCGTACCTTCCGGGCACGGAGCCAGGATCTCGTCGGGCTGGCACCGCGCCGAGTGCTCGAGACGCCGGGCTGGGAGTGGAAGCTCGAGTCGACGCTCCGCCGCCACAACTACATCCCCTGGCCGGCGCCCACCCGCCGCAGCTCGGCCGCGTTCACCGCGCCGGTCCTCCACCGGGTGACCAGCTCCGCCTGACAAATTCCCCCGGCCTGCCGGCCCGGGGGAAGAGGTGCCGCACTCCGTCTTCCCAGCCCGCTTCCTAGCTCCGCTTCACCTTGAGCCGCGCGACCGCCATGGTCTCGTCCGGCATCAGATTCACGCCCCAGAGCACATCGCGATCGGCCTCGAAGAGCAGGAAGTTGCCGGGCGTGGTGACCCGCCGGAGCTCGAAGCCGTGTGGGGAGAGCACGATCCACTCGGTGGCCTCGGAGGGGCTGTCGGCGAACCGGACGCTCATCCAGATCGTGCCGTCCTGCGCGAGCCGGAGCCGGGTGACCGGCGGATAGTACGCCGGCTGGAAGAGGCGCCGCCGCAGGGAGTCGACCGTCACCGGCGAACCGATATTGCCGAGCATCCCCTGGCCAAGCGCCGCGATGGCGCTGTCCACCACGCGCGACGGGAGCGGCCGCGGGCGATAGCGGATCTCGCGCGTGATGGTGCGGTGATCCTTGACGGACACCAGGGTCAGGGTGATGTGCTGCTCGCTGCCGCTGGTCGGCGCGGTGCGGGTGACGGTCGCGTAGCGGAGGCCGTCCACGGACCGCGCATAGAGCGGATCGTCGGCAAAGGGCTGATTGAGATGCGATTCGCCGTCCCGGTAGGAGAAGACGCATTCGGAGTGGACGTTGGCGAGTGCGGCGAGCGTGTCCCGAATGAACAGCGAGCGGTCGGCCCGGAGCAGCAGCGCGCTCCGGTAGCCGTCGGCGGGGTTGTCGCTGGCCGGGACGTTCTCGAGCATCAGGAGGTGCCCGTCCGGCAGCATGGCGAGCGGGGCACCGCGATGTACCCGGGGCTGCCGCTCGGCGGCGGCCACCTGGGACCGCAGCGCGTCCAGCGGAAGGGTGGCCAGGCCGGTGCCGCGGCGCGGGAAGAGGGTGATCCGGAGGGCGCCCGGGTCGAAGACCCAGAGCGAGTCGCGGTAGAACCCGAGCAGCAGGGTGGAGACGAATTCCCCGGGGCCGCCGCCGGAACGGCCGATGATGCGACGGACCCCGCCCAGGGAATCGAGGTGCAGCACGTGGGAGAGCCGCACATCGGCGACGTAGATGCTGCCGTCGGCATCGACGGCCATGTCGGTCACGTAGCTCAGCTCTTCATCCACACTGTCCGGCGCCGCAAATGCGGCGTCGGGTTCGGCGACGAAGCGGGGGGCCCGCTGGCCGACGACCCCGGCGAGCACCGCGACGAACGCGAGCGACCAGCGGGAGGCGACCAGGGGCATGGAACGGGACCCGGGAGCTGAGGTCATAGCGTGAGGGACCCAGTGCGGGCCCGGATATCTGCAATATTGTCAGGCGCCTGGACTCGCGCCACTACCACGCCTTCGCAGTTGCGTCGTATGGGTGGACCTCCGCCCTCCGCCATGACGGCCACCAGGCCGATCGCGGCGCCACGTGAGACATACTGCGCCGCCCCGTCGAGATCGAGCGGCAGCATGGCCCCGGCACCGCAGCCCGGGCTGCTGGTCTGACAGCCGTTCGCGAAGGTGACGGTACAGTTCCAGTCACCGGGGACGCCGGCGGTGCAGTAGCCGGCACCATTCACCGTGTGACACACCCAGCAGCCCTGACCGGTCTTGGCCATCGTGCCGGCCCCTCCCCGTCCTCCACCTCCGCTCTGCGCGTGCGCGGCCGGCGCGGCCACGAGAAGCGCGATGAGCGTGAGTACCGCGAGCAGGTTCATACGTTTCATGCGGACCATCCCTTTCTATTGTGAAGCCACGGGCTCCCGGGCCCAGTGCCAGTCATACCAGACCAGTTCGAGATCGCCGGTGCGCCGCGCCGCGAGCACCGTCTGCTCACCGGGCAGTCGGGCCACGAGACCGAGCGGTGCATCGAGCGGGGTGATGCGGTCGATGCCGCCTTCGGTGTTGTAGCGCACCAGCAGCCGGCGATCGCTGGTGAGATCGCTGAGCGTGACGAGGAGACCGCAGTCGAGCGCGACGGTGGGCAGCGCCCGCCAGTGCTTGAGGCTGTCGGCCGGGACGTCGAGACGCCCGGCGGTCAGCGGTGCGAGGGTGTCGGTGCGGCCCGTGGCGGGATCGATGCGGATGACGTCGAAGGGTGTCGTGTAGCGGGTGAGGAGCAGCGGCCCGGCGCCATCGGAAAGGTGATAGCGCGGGATCGTCCGGAGGCTGTCGGCCGCCGCCGACCGGAAGAGCGAGGAATCGGTGCCCGCGACCCGCAGCTCGAAGCGGCGCGTGGTCGCCTGACGGACCAGCAGCAGCCAGCGATCGTCGCGCCAGACGGCGCGATCCACCATGTCCCCCTTTCGCAGCGTGACCTGACCGAGCCAGGTGACGCTGTCACCTGCCGAGAGCAGGATCTCGTGTCCGCTCCGGTTGTCGAGGATCCGGTAGCCCTCCGGGACGATCCCCAGACCGATCGGCACGATGGAGTCGGGCAGGTGGTGGCGGATGACGCCCCGCTCGCGATCGAGCTCGAGGATCTCGCCTCCCGTCGCCCAGAGCGCGAGCCGGCCACCGGGTGCGGTCGCGACCCCTTCGATGCCGAAGGTCGCGGGCAACGCCTGCACCGCCCCGGCCTCGAGAGAGAGCGCGCCAGGAAGGCAGGTCTGGGCCGACAGCCCGGATGGAAGAGACAGCGCCAGCAGGGCGCCGAAGACGAGATGGAGTCGCGGCATGGAGAGACCGGTGGAGAGACCGGTCCAGAGTAGGAGCCGCGCACGGGGCTCGCCATGCAGCATCGCGCCATGAGCGGCGCGATTGCGCGTGCGCGCGAGCACGATCCCGCCGGTTGACGATGAAATGATGCCGCGTGATTAGCATTGTGTCTCCGCCTGCCCTCAAGGCGCGGACCCCCTGGGTTCCAACTCCATCCGGCCCTGCTCCGGAGAGGCGCTGCGTTCCCATGCCGCTTCAGGTGCTCGAGTTCCCGTACGAGTGCATTCGTACGGCCGGTCCCTTCCGGCCCGGAATCGGCGCGGTCCTGCTCGCCGACCTGGCCGGCGGGATTCCCGCGCTGGCCGAGGCGGTCGTCGGCCAGCGGGAGTCGCCCTGGTGTCCCCTCGTCCTGTTTGCCGACCGCACCATCTCCGGGGCCACGCTGCACGCCTTCGAGCCGGTGCCCGGCACCTGGGCCGTCCTCTACGCGAGCGACTACGCCCACCTCACCCCCACGCGGCGCGCGCTGATCGCTCTGCGGCGCCGCCCGCTCCCCTCCGCCACCACGCTCGGACTCTGGGTGGAGCGCCGGCTCGGCACGC
The DNA here is from genome assembly GCA_044229445.1 of Gemmatimonadales bacterium. Lineage (GTDB taxonomy): Bacteria > Gemmatimonadota > Gemmatimonadetes > Gemmatimonadales > GWC2-71-9 > JADJOM01. The sequence goes on from JBGASX010000106.1 coordinate 9,767, forward strand.
CGAGCGTGGCGTCGACGCTGGCCGCCTGTTGCGGGGCCGGCGGCGATGCGCCACGTCCACCACGCACTCTGACCCGGCGGGTGCAGGCGCTGGGGCCGCTCGAGGTCCGCGACTGGCGCGGACTCGCCCGGCTGGCGCAGCTCGCGGGGGGACTGCCGAGAGAGCAGCCGCCGTCGCTGGAATTCGCGGCGTTGAGCGCGGGGATCGACCCGCGCACCGTCCGGCGCTGGCTCCGGCTCGCGACCGATCTCTGCTGGCAGCAGTGTGCGGGGATGGCGGGGTGGGAGTGGGTGCTGGAGTCGGCACTCCGGCGGTACGGCTATGTCGAACGGCGGGAACTCAGGCGGGTGAGCGGGTCACATCAACGGGAGGGGTGACGGAGGGGAGGGGAGCGGTGCTCCTCTCCCCACGCCCCTCCCCTCGGGGTTAGCGGCGATACCGCTCCAGCCACTGCAGGCCATCCTCGTCGGTCCGGATGGCGTAGACCACGCCCTGTCCCATCCCGACGACGCGGCGACCGAGCGGCAGCGTCACGCGCCCGGTCAGCGCGCCGCGGCCATCGAAGACATCGAAGACCGGGGTGGAATCCTGCGCCGCCGTCGACCGCCCGACCCAGAGCTGGCCCTCCGGCGTGAGGAAGGCGGCGCGAATGCCGCCGCTCGAGCGGAAGGGGGGCTTCACCGCGGGCCAGTCGAATTCCGACGCGCTCGGCTCGGGCGGCTTGATCTCCTGCGCCCCGCGGCCCGGGCCGCCCTGGTTCACGATGATCCGGTTCTTGCTGTTCTTCATCGCGGCCATGTAGGCCTGCTTGTCGGCGTCGGTCACCTTCACCGGGTCGTAGCGCACCGGCGCGCCGCGCACCGCCGGCGATCCGAGCCAGTCGACGTGATAGTCGCCCACCCGCACGACGCCGACCCGCCCGTCGGGGGCCACCGCCCACTCATCCGCCGCCGCATAGGGCTGGGCCCGCATCATCACGGCTCGCGCATTCGCGGTGCCTGACACCTGCATCTTGATCGAGGGGATCTTCACCCGGGTCAGCGTGTCCAGACGATTGGTGGCGCGGTCCCAGCGGACCAGCGCGACCGAATCGGGGATCGCCGGTGGTCCGTTGTCGAGGCCGGCGCCTCCGAAGGCGCTCGCCTGGAAATAGATCCGTCCCTGCCGATCGGCGCCGCGCGGCTCCGCCATGCCGGCGAGCGCATCGGGATAGGGAATCGTCTTGCCGAGCGTCCCGTCGGGGCCGATCGTCAGGAATCGGCGGCTCACCCGGTCGACCACGAGCGTGGTGTCGCCGGGAAGCGGCAGGAGTTCGCCGGGGAACTGATACTCGCCGGGGCCCTGGCCGTTGCGGCCGATGGGGCGCTGCTGCCCCGACGTGAAGTCGGCGAGGATGACCGTCTTCGGTCCGAGATCGGTGACGAGCACCCGGCCGCCTGACAATTCCCTGAGCGCGGTTACCGCATCGAACGACTCCTGGAACTCGGCGTCGGGCTTGGTGAGGGCTCGCGCGGCCGGCTGCTGGGCCACGAGGGGCGTCGCGGCGAGCAGCGCGAGCCCGGACAGGCGGAAGAGGTACGGCGCCATGGAAGGCCTCGAAGAGGGGTGATCGCCATCGAGCTGAAACGTGTGGAACATGAGATGCCTGAGGGGCCGCTCCGGTCGCAGCCATTGCAACCATCGTCGGGTGGCCGTCGTCTAAGCCTG
>JBGASX010000010.1:0-84898 GCA_044229445.1 Gemmatimonadales bacterium
GTCCAGTTGGCGAGCACGACCGCCCGGTGCGGGATGTCGAAATCGGAAATCCCCTCCGCCCATTCCTTCCCGGGCTTGTCGAGGGGGAAGGGCGACAACTCGTCGGTCGGATCGCCGGTCCAGCTCTGCAGCCAGTTGTCCCGGGTCCGCGACCACATATAGGAAGCCTCGAAGGACAGGCCGTGGGTGGCCTCACGCGAAATGTCCACGGCCACTTCGTAGTGATCCTGGAAGCCGGTCGACGCCAGCGCCGAAACGACATCGAAACCGGTGAACCGCCGGTTCGAGCCGGGCGATGCCACCACCATCCCTCCCTCCTGCACCAGGCTGCCGAACACCGCGCGGCCTTCCTGGGTGGAGCCGGTGGCAGCGGGAAGGAGATTGAGGTCGGAGCGGCGGAGCAGGAAGTCGGTGTGGTGGTAACCGGCGGACAGATTGATCCGGGTGAGCGCGTCGCTCCCCCCGCTGAGGGTGCGGCTCAGGGCGACATCGAGCTTGCTGGTGCGCGGGTTCCGGTACTTGCCGGTCGGGCTGAACAGGGTGACGACCTGACCGGCCGCTGGCGCCAGGGTGATGTCAGGCAGCACCGGCCACGCCCCGAGGTCGCCGACGGCGCGCCGCGCGAGCAGCGGGCCATCAGCGACGACCGCCTCGGCGAATCGGGCCGGATTCAGCTGACCAAAGTGGCGCGAGGCGCCGATCGAGGCGCTCCACTCCTGCTTGGCGCCGCCCTCCCAGACCAGACCGAGGCGCGGCGCGATGTTCTTGTTGTCCTTCGGGACGGTGTTGTTCGCGATGCCGAAGGTGGCGCCGAACAGCGGATCGGCGGCGATGGGATTGTTCTTGGGCTTCGGGAAGACCTGACGGTCGTAGCGCACGCCGGTGAGACCGGTCAGTCCTGGTGCGACCTTCCACAGGATCTGGCCGAACAGCGACGCCTCGCCCAGGGAGTAATGGACGTGCGTCGACGGCGCACTCGCGACGTAGAAGGCGCCCCGATGATTACTGAAGGCCTCCAGGTCGCCGAAGCTGAAGACGCCGTCCGTTCCGAAGGCGTAGTCCTGCTCCCAGTAGCCGCGGGAGTACTGCACCCCGACCTTGAGGCGGTGCTGCTGCTCCGATCCGACCTCGGCCTGATAGGTCTCCGCGAGGTCGACAGAGAACTTCTCGAAGTCGCCAGGCACCGCGGGGGACGAGCCGAGCCCGACACCGTCGCCGACGAGATAGCTGGCCGGAAGGGCCGACTGCTGCCACTCGCGCCGCGACGACCGGATCCCGATGCGAAGTTCATTGGCCGAGGTGGCCCAGCCGGATGCGAGGGCGACACCACCGGAAAAGTCGCGCTCGTCGAGGCGGGCGCCCGCGCCGGTCAGCACGTCGAGACCCAGCTGGGGGCTCCACTCGTGATGCCGGGAGAATTCACCCCGGGCCACGACGGCGTGGGTGGGGGAGAGCCGCCAGTCGATCCGGAAACCGCCGGTCCCGCCACGGTAACTGCGGACCGGGGACCGGGTGAAGCTGCGGACGTCGCGGCCGAAGCTGTCCTGGGCGATCGTCTCGATCGTCTGGGCCAGAGGCACCGTCAGGCCGCCGAAGCTGCCGCTGTCGTTCTCCCAGGGCCTGGCGGTGGGAATCTCCGACTCCTCGTAGCTGAAGCCGGCGAAGTAGTTCGCCTTGCCCGGCACGAGTTCCCCGGAGACCGTCGCACCCGCCTGGAATGAGGTGACCGACGAGTCGCTGGCGTTGTCCACCTTGGGAATCCCCAGCTTCCCGGACCAGAAGGCGAACGGCTCGAAGCGGAACCGGCTGACGCCACGGCGAGAGACTGCCGTCAGCATGCCGCCATTGCCACCGACCAGCTCGGCATCCGTTCCGTGCGAGATCACCCGCATCTGGCGGAAGAGGTAGCTGGGATAGGCGGGGGCACCGATCGGATCGGCCTCGAAGCCGGGATGCCTGAGCCACGTCCCGGGCAGGCCGTCGACCAGCAGTCGGGATTGGGTCTGGGGGAGTCCGCCGAAGCTCTGGGCGAAGCCGAATCGCTGATCGCGCGGCGCGGCCGCGAGCGCGCTGTTCCTGCCGTCGGCGCTGATTTCGGGCCGGGGGGAGAACCAGTCACTCCACGGCAGCTCCGCCACATCCGCGACGGTTGGCGAGGAAGTGAGGAACCGCTGGTCCGCGATCTGGACTTCTTCGACCTTGGAGATCGGCGGTGGACGCCGGGTGACCCGAATCCAGAGACGGGTCGCCGCATCGGCGACGACCTCGATCCCGTGCTGCCGGGTCGGCTGGTAGCCGTTCTTCTCCACCAGAATGGAGTAGCGACCGGGGGAGATCAGCGGGACGATGAAGCGGCCGCGAGTATCCGACTTGAACTGCCTGATGACGACCCCGGTCTCGTCCTCGAGCGTCAGCGTGGCACCTGGCACCGGCGTGGCCGCGCTGCCGAGAATGATCTCGCCGCGCAGGCTGCCTTCGGTGAGACTCTGGGCCGCTGCCCGATTCGGGAGAACCACGGCGGTCAGCACGACAGCCGCAGCCGCCAGCATATGCCGGCGGAAGCACCGGAGACTGGGAGCGGCCATGGAGAATCCGGGGGAGAGGTTGAGATTCGACACTATTGGTAGAGTGGATAGTGCAGTTATGATGCCACCCGCGCAAGCGGCCTGACGAGCGGAGAAATGTGGCGCTGAGTCAACGGATGCGGTGGGGCTTGTCCCTCACCCTGGTGGCCCTCGGAACGATCGCCTTCTTCACGCTTCGACCCTCTCCGGAGGACGCGGAGGCGGCGGCGCGATCGCCCTTCATCTGCCTCTTCCCGTGCGGGGATCAGTCGCTGCGCGACGCGATCCTCAATACGGTGCTGTTCATCCCGCTGGGCTTTGCCCTCCGGCTCTGGCTTCCCGCCTCGCGCGCGTGGCTGCTCACCCTGCTCACCACCTGCTGCATCGAGTTCACCCAGTACCACTGGCTGCTTGGCCGGGATGCCAGCCTGCGGGACATTCTGACCAATGCGCTCGGCGGTGCCATCGGCGTGGCGCTGGTGAGTCACTGGCGCGCGCTCGTGCTGCCCGATCCGCGGCAGAGCCGGGTGCTCGCCGCCGCCGGGGGGGCGGCGTGGCTGCTGATTGTCGCCGCCACGGCATGGCTCATCCGGCCCTCCCTGCCGCACAGTATCTACTGGGGTCAGTGGGCGCCGGAGCTGGGCCAGTTCGACACCTGGCAGGGCCGGCTGCTCGACGCCCGCATCAACGGCGACCGGTTGCCCACCGGACGGATGACCAACTCCGAAGCGGTGCGGAGCGCACTGCTCTCCGATTCCGTGCTGGTGGAAGCCACCATCGTCAACGGGATTGCACCCCGGGAGATCGCGCCGATCGCCAGCGTCTTTGACAGCGAGCAGCGCGAGATCTTCGTGCTGGGACAGCGCGGACGGAGCCTCGTGTTCCGGATGCGGACCGGGATCCGCGCCTTCGAGATGGGCGGCCAGATGGTCATCCTCTCCGACGCCTTCGACACCCCCGGCGACACCATGCGTGTGTACGGGGGCGCGGTGCACGGCGAGTGGGTGATCGCCGCGGAGCGGCATGGCACCCGGCGCGAACTGCGGCTGCCCTGGAGCGCAGGCCTGCTCTGGTCGGGACTCACGCCGTTCGGCGTCTACCTGGATCCGGCGACGACATGGCTCAGTGCCCTGTGGCTCGGCGCGCTGCTCTTCCCGACGGGCTACTGGGTGCGGCGCGCCGGCTTCACTCCGCGACTCCTCATCGGGATCGGGCTGGCGGCGGGGCTCGCACTCCTGGCCACCTATTCGCTCGCAAGACTGGACCTCCCGCAGTGGCACGAGTGGGCTGGCACCCTGACGGGACCCCTGGCCGGCTGGCTGGCGGCACGCACCACGGACCGCGGGTAGCCAGCCCTCCCTGCGGGCCCGCGTGGCAACCTTAGATTACCGCATGCCTCTACCGTATCGCCGTCGAATCCAGTACGCGCTGATCGCGCTCGGCACGGTGCCCACGGCGGTTGCCGTGATCGGCTGGGCCCTCTCGGTCAGGCCGGCCGCCACCCCGGCCGCGCGGACCCGCGAGGCGATCGAGTCGGTGGGGCAGACCGGCCGTACGCTGCTGCAGGCAATCGATTCGACCCGGCTCGCGCCGAGCGAGCGGCGCGCCCTCTCGGCGCATGCGCGGGCGCTCAACGAAGCACTCTCCAAGATCCAGCGTCAGGAGACGCTCGCCCCGTACTACTCGGCCGCGCTCGCCGGAACGATCCTCGCCCTCGGCGCCCTGGTGCTCTACGCTTCGGTGCGTATCGGTGGCTACCTCTCCCGCCAGCTCACGAAGCCGATCGACGAGCTCGTCGGCTGGACCGGGCTGATCCAGCGGGAAGAGCCGCTGCCCCCGGATCGCCACGAGGGGGGCGCGCCGGAACTGGCGGTCCTGCGCCGGGCGCTGCGCGAGATGGCCACCGGTCTCGCGGAAGCGCGGAACCGGCAGCTCGAGGCGGAGCGGCTGCGGGCCTTTCGCGAAGTCGCGCGACGGGTCGCGCACGAAATGAAGAATCCGCTCACCCCGATCCGCTTCGCGGTGAGTGCACTGAGCCGCAGCGCGCACCCGGAACAGCGGGAATCGCTCGAGGTGCTGCAGGCGGAGTCGAGCCGGCTGGAGCAGCTCGCCCACGAGTTTACCGAGATGGGGCGGCTCCCCGAGGGGCCGGCGGCCGAGGTCGATCTGGGCGAGCTGATCTCCGAATTGACGCGAACGGCGCTGCCACCGGGCGTGCCGGCCACGCTCGAACTGGACCCCGCGACCCCGAGGATTACGGGGCACTACGAACCGCTCCGCCGCGCCTTCAGCAACCTGCTGCGCAACGCAGTGGAAGCCGGCGGTGGCCAGGCGGGGCTGACGGTGCGCTGCAGTCCGCTCGGCGAGAATGGTGCCGAGGTCCGGATCATCGATCGTGGACCGGGTATCGCGCCGGAGCTGCAGGGTCGGCTGTTCGCGCCCTATGCCACCGCGGGCAAGGAGGGCGGCACGGGCCTCGGACTCGCGCTGGTGCGACAGACCATCGAAGCGCACGGGGGGCGGGTGCGGCACGAAGAGACGCCGGGCGGCGGGGCGACCTTCATCGTCACGTTACCGCGCGTGCGCCGGCCCGGGTAATATCCATCCATGTCGCATCGCATCCTGATCATCGACGACGAAGCCAACATCCGGCGCATGCTCGCCGCGCTGCTGCGCGCGGAGGGGTTCACGGTCGAGGAGGCCGCGAACGGGCACGCCGGGCTGCTGGTGCTGGAGCGGCTCGAGCCTGACGCGATCTTCCTCGATCTGATGATGCCGCCGGGCCCGGACGGGCTGGAGACGCTGACCCAGATCCGGGGCCGCGGGATCGACGCGCCGGTCATCATGATGAGCGGCAAGGCGATGCTCGCCGACGCGGTGCGCGCGACCCAGCTCGGGGCCTTCCAGTTTCTGGAGAAGCCGCTGGGCCCGGAGGCCGTGCTGGTCACGCTTCGCTCGGCGGTGGAGCTGGGACGCACCCGGCACGAGAACCGGGCGCTCCGTCAGGCGCTCGAGACCCGGGAGGAGATGGTCGGGGTGAGTGCCCCGATCCAGCAGATCCGGCAGCTCATCGCGCAGGTGGCCCCGACCGATGCCCGGGTGCTCATCACGGGCGAGTCGGGCACGGGCAAGGAGCTGGTCGCGGCCGGGATTCATCGCGGCAGCCGCCGCGCCCGGGATCCGTTCGTCACCGTGAACTGCGCCGCGATTCCGCGCGAGCTGGTGGAATCGGAGATGTTCGGTCACGAGCGGGGTGCCTTCACCGGGGCGGCAGAACGGCGGCTGGGGCGGTTCGAACTCGCCGATGGCGGGACGCTCTTTCTCGATGAGATCGGGGATCTGAATCTCGAGGCGCAGGCCAAACTGCTCCGGACCCTCGAGACCGGCGTCCTGCAGCGGCTCGGCGCGGAGCAGCCGACGCAGGTAAACGTCCGGGTCGTGGCCGCGACCAACCGGCGCCTCGATCAGGCCGTCGCGGCGGGAACCTTCCGCGAGGATCTCTTCTTCCGCCTCAATATCTTCCCGATCCACATCCCGCCGCTCCGCGACCGGCTCGACGACCTGCCGCTCTTGGTGTCGCATCTCGCCCAGCGGGTCCGGCCGGGGAAGCCGCAGCTCTATTCCGCCGACGCGATGGCGTTGCTCCGGGGCTACCCCTGGCCTGGCAACATCCGCGAACTCGCCAACCTGATCGAGCGGCTGGCGATCCTCGGTGGCGAGACGATCGGGCCGGATGACGTGCGCATGGTGCTGCCGGAGGGACGGGCCGGGGGAAGCGCGGCGCGGCGGTTCAGCGGCGTGGAGCCCGGAGGCGAAGGGGTTCCGCTGACCGAGGCGCTCGACGACTACGAGCGGGAGCTGATCGGCGCCGCCCTCCGCACCGCGGACGGCAACGTCGCCGAGGCGGCCCGGCTGCTGGTCACCGACCGCGCGAACCTGTACCGGCGGATGAAGCGGCTGGGGCTCGCCGCCCGGGGAGAACCCATTGCCTAGCACACCACGGGGAGCCGGCACGCGGCGCGCAGAGACGGGGTGCCGGTGCGCCGCCTCCGTCACCGCGATCCTCGCCCCGCTTCCCTGGCTCCTGCTGCTCCTCTGCTGCCTGATACGCCCGGTCAGGGCGCAGGACAGCGTGATCGTCATCAACCCCGACGAGCCGGGAGAGGACTCGGCCGCGCTCGGACTGCCGGCGGATGTGCTGAGCGAACTGCTCGACACGTGGAATGACAGTGCCACGGTGCGGCTTCCGGGCGGGTTGCTGCTGCCGGCCGGCGCGAGACTCTCCGGCTCGGTGGCCGTCCTCCGCGGCACGCTTCGCGTCGCCGGAGCCGTGGAGGGACGACTCACCGTGATCAATGGCGATCTGGTGATCCTGCCCGGCGGCAGCGTGCAGGGCCCGGTGCTGGTGGCCGGTGGGCGAATGACGGTGCAGGAGGGCGGGACGCACGACGGCCCGCTCCGGGTGTACTGGGATGCCGCTCCGGTCGCGCGCCAGTCGGACGGGGACCTCGCGGTGCGGGAGCGGCGCCGGGGGATCGGCGAGCTGGCGACGGCGGAACGGACCTTCGGGACGGGACACATCCGTACCACGATCCGCCTGACAACGACCCAGACCTACAATCGCATCGAAGGGCTGGGCCTCGTCTTCGGGCCGGCCTTCGAATGGCGGCCCACCCGCGCGCTGGTCGCGACGCTCGACATGCGCGGCATCCTGCGCACCGCGCCCGACCCTTCCCCCTTCCGTCGCGATCTCGGCTGGCTGATCCGGACCGACTGGCGCTTCCATGGCCAGCGGGGGTACGGCTTCGGGGCGCGGACCTACTCGGTGATCGCAGGGGTGGAGGAGCAGACGCTGCCGCGCGAGGAAGTCGGCTGGAACGCCTTCCTCTTCCAGCGCGACAACCGCGACTACTACTCGAGCGAGGGGGTCAGCGGTAACGCCTACGTCTACCTGACACGACGGCTGCGTCTCGACGGCAGCGTGCGGCACGAGAAGCAGGGCTCGGTCCGCGCGAACGACCCGTGGAGCCTCTTCCGCAACACCAACCGGTGGCGCCCCAATCCGCTGATCGACGACGGCCATTACACCACGGTCGGCGGCAGTGTCGAGTACGATTCGCGCAACACCCGGAGCGGCGCGTCCTCCGGCTGGTGGCTCCGGGGGAGCGCGGAGCATTCGTCGAGCAACGACGCGGCGCCGGTGGCACTCCCGACCACGGTCCGGAGCGCGGTCCCCACGCGCGGCTACGGGTTCGGGCGGTTCACGCTCGACCTGCGGCGCTACAACCGGCTGAGCCCCGAGATCACCCTCAACTTCCGGGTCTGGGCCGGGGGCTGGCTCTCGGGCGATCCCCTGCCCCTGCAGCGGCGGCTCTCGCTCGGTGGGGCCGACCTGCTACCGGGCTACGCCTTCCGGTCGCTCGACTGCGCCCCCGCGGGATTCAGCGACCCCGCCCATCCGGCGCTCTGCGACCGCGAACTCATCACCCAGATGGAGTTCCGGCATCGCCTGAAGTTCCGCGCCGGCTACACGGTTCGCGACGCGAACCACAAGGAGCTGGACCGCTTCCTCGGCATCGAGGATCCGGATCTCGTGGTCCTCGCCGACGCGGGGTCGGCGTGGCTCGCGGGGAACGGCCCAGGCCAGGTGGCGAGCAACCGGATCCGCTCGATCAGCGAGTGGAAGGCGGACGTCGGGGTCGGCATCGACGCCGGCGGGGTCGCGCTGTACCTGGTGAAGGCGGTCACCGACGGTGAACCGCTCCGCGTGTATCTGCGACTCGAACGACGGTTCTAGGTGGCGACGTTTGGCGCGGTGAGCTGGAAGCGGGAGAGCGGGGGGCGGTTCCGCGCCTCTCAGCTCCGACTGTTTGCCACCCTCGCGATGCTTCTCGTGAGCGGCGCCGCGTCGGCCGAGGCCCAGGACAGTGCGGCCGTCCACCTCACCGTGACCCTCGCGGGCAGTGCCCGCGACCCGCTGGTCAGCACCGAGAACCTGCTCGAGGATACGCCCTGGCTCTCGGCGCTCCGCCAGGGGCTGCCCGTGCGGCTCCAGTACCGGCTCGAGATCTGGCGCTCACGCGAGGCCTGGCTCGACGAGGTGCAGCGACAGATCGAGTGGACCGTGGTGATCCGGCACGAGCCGTTGCTCGATCAGTTCTCGGTGGTCCGGCTTCTCCCCAACGGCGTCCGGCGGAACGTCTATGGCACCCCGGGCGCGCTCGCGGCAGCGCTCGGGGTCCCCGTCCGGTTCACCGTCGCCCCGCGCGAGCCCGGCACCTTCTACTACGCCGCGACGCTTGCGGTCGCGACGCTCTCCGACTCCGATCTGGATCAGTTCGAGCGGATTCTGAGGGGCGAGCTGGATCCGGCCAATGGCGAGGGAGGCACGCTGTTGCAGCGAGCGCGACGGCTGGTGCTCAGGCTGGCGGGGCTGCCGACGGCGAATCTGGCGGCGAAATCGGAGAGCTTCGAAGTGAAGTAGTCGGCGCCCGGGCTAGCGGACCAGGCCCTCGGCGCCGTGGGCCCCGCCCCCGAGCGCCTTGAGCGCCTCCGCACCATAGAACAGCCGGATGTACTTCGACTGGGTCATCGTCAGGCGGCGGACCGCCCACGACAGATGCACGAAGTGCGGCTCGTGCGGCTGCGTGAGGGGATGCATCCCGCACTCCTCCGGCAGCCGGTTACCCTTGCGGGTGTTGCACGTGGAGCAGGCGGTCACCACGTTGGTCCACTCGTTGGAGCCGCCCCGGGAGAGCGGCATGAGGTGGTCACGGGTGAGGCACTCGCGGGGCCGCAGTTCCAGATGGGAGCGGTGACAGTACTGGCAGCGGTAGGCGTCGCGGGCGAAGAGGAAGGTGTTGGTGACCTGGCGGCGGAACCGGCGAGGGACGTGCACGAACTTGACGAGACGGATGATCGCCGGTTTGGGGAGGACGAGGCGCTCACTGCGCACCACGTCCGCTCCCTCCGCTTCGACGATCTCGGCCTTGCCTTCGATCACCAGCCGCAAGGCGCGGCGCACGGGCACCATGGTGAGGGGCTCGAACGACGCGTTCAACGCCAGACAGCGCACCATTCTACTCCTGCTGTGCGAAAGACTTTCCAATCGTAGCGGCCCCCCCGGCAGGGGCGCAAGCAACCCGGCTAGCTGGTCATCGCGGCGAGCCGGACCTCCACGAGCTGCCGCATCCGCTGGTTCTTCGCGATGATGAGCAGGGTGTCGTCGCCGGCCAGGGTGCCGATGATCTCCTTCCAGCCGGCCTGATCGAGCGCCGCCGCGACCGCGGGGGCGCCGCCGGTCGCCGTCTTGATCACGATCAGCGGGCCGGTGCTCTCGATGCTCACGAGCAGCGTGGGCAGGATCTGGCCGAGATCGGGACGCAGGGAGCCCTCGTGGGGGTTGGCGTAGAACGAGCCGCCCTGCGGGTCGACCAGCTTGGCGAGCCCCAGCTCGCGGATGTCCCGCGACAGCGTCGCCTGGGTCACCATGATCCCTTCCGCGGCGAGCGCTTCGCGCAGCCCGTCCTGACTCTCGATGCGCTTCTCCCGAACGGTGCGAACGATCGCGGCGTGGCGCTGCAGTTTCATGGGCGAGCGACTCCTCGACGATAGACTACGCGGCCGGCCAGCACAGTGAGGTTCACATCGCCGTTCTGCCGCGTCAATACGGTATCCATCAGCTGCGCAGCGTCAACCACCCCGGGCAGCGTGAACATCGCGAGATCGCCCCACTTCCCCGGCGCCAGGGTGCCCAGTTCGCCGTCGAGGCCGAGCGCGCGCGCGGCATCGACTGTCACGAGCCGCAGTGCCTCCGCCGCGCTCAGCCCGGCGATGGCGCGCGCCGCCCGGACTTCGGCGAGCAGGTCGAGCGGGCTCACGCTGGCCACGGAGTCGGTCCCGACCCCCACCCGAAGTCCGCGGTCCAGCATCCCGCGCACCGGCGCGGTCCCGTGGCCATGCCGCTGATTGGAGCGGGGGCAGTGGGCGATCGCCACGCGGCGGACCGCGAGGCGGTCGAGATCGGCGTCATTGACCTGCACCACGTGAATACACAGCGTCTGCGGCCCGAGCACGCCGAGCTGATCGAGCCAGCGGACCGGGGACGTCCCGGGCATCGCCGGGAGCGGGATGCCCCGGCGGTTCCATGCCTCCGCGAAGCCACCCTCCGCCCGTTCGAGCAGCGCCGACTCATCCACTGACTCGGCCAGATGCACGGCGAGCGGCATGCCGTAGTCACCGGCGAGTTCCGCGATGTGGGTGTACAGCGGTCCGCTGACCGAGTAGGGCGCGTGGGGCGACAGCCCGAGCCGCACCCGGCCTCCCACCAGGCGGCTGAGTTCCGCGATCCGCCGGATCGCGGCGGCCATCGCCGAGTCGGCCTGATCGGGGTGCGGGCCGAAGACCTCGTGGTAGGCGATCCCGCTCGCCCCGAGTTCCGACAGCGCCTGAATCACCGCGCCCGAGTCGCCGGTGTCGGCGATGGTCGTGACCCCCGCGGCCCAGCAATCCTGAATCCCGCGGCGGGCGGCCGCCAGGAAATCGGCGGGTCCTCGTGCGGCCTTGAGCGCGATGATGCGGGCGATCCAGGCGGGGAATTCACTCGCGCTGTCCTGGCCATCGAGGCCGGTCAGCTCGAGATGGGTGTGCGTGTTGACGAGTCCCGGCAGTATCGCCGCATGCGCGAGCCGCTCGCGCACGACCCCTGGCGGCGACGGTACGGCCGCCTCGGGCCCGACCGCGAGAATTCGTCCATCACCACCGATCAGCACCGCCCCGTCGGCAATCGGTGGGGCATCGATCGGCAGCACCCACGGAGCGGCGTAGCGCTGGACGACGCCGTTCACCGTGGCGAGCCCGGGGTGAGCGGACTCGCGCCCGCTCCCCACGGATTGTGAATCGGGCAGAAGTCCTTCGGTTCGGTTCCCGGGAGGAACGACTCCACCGCGAGCGAATCCTTGGGGCAGAAGGGCGTGAATTTCTTGCCCGTCTGTCGATCCACGTCCACGACAGTCAGGCCGTCCGGGCGGGGCCACGCCCCCGGGGCCGGCCGCCGCTCGTAGACCTCTTTCATCATCATGGTCCACGCCGGCGCCGCGAGCCGGCCGCCCTGGGCGTTGTCCATGATCTTCTGCGGGGCATCCATCCCGATCCACACGCCGGCGACGAGGTCCGGCGTGAAGCCGATGAACCAGACGTCCGCGCCATCGTTGGTCGTGCCGGTCTTGCCTCCGGCCGGGATCGGGCCGAGCTGGGCGCCGACGGCACTGGCCGCGGTCCCGCGGCGGACCACATCGCGCAGACCGTCGAGCATGAGCCAGGCAAGCGTCGAGTCCATCACCTGCTCGGTCCGGGGTTTCGGCGCCCAGAGGACATTCCCCTTCCGGTCCTCGACCCGGTCGATCGAGTAGGGCGTCGTGCGGGTGCCCATCGTGGCAAAGGCGCTGAAGGCCGAGATCATTTCCAGCGGGATGACCTCGGAGGAGCCGATGTAGCTCGCCGGATAGGGCTGCACCTTGGTGCTGATGCCGAAGCGTGCCGCCTCGCCGATCACCGCCTGGGGACCGATCTCCATGCCGATCTTGATCGCCGGGATGTTGCGGCTCTCGTAGAACGCCTCCTTGAGCGACATCGGTCCGGCGAAGCGGTTGTCGTAGTTGGCCGGCTCCCAGGGTGGTTCCCCCGGAAGCTGCTCGACGCTGAGCGGCGAGTCCTCCACGATCTCCGACCAGGGGTGCCCGGCGCGGAGGGCGGCCGTGTAGACGATCGGCTTGAAGGTCGAGCCGGGCTGGCGCGTCGCCTGGATGGCGCGATTGAACTTGCTGTCGTTGAAGTCGCGGCCGCCGACCATCGCCAGGATCTTGCCGGTCCGCGCCTCGAGGACCACCATCAGCCCCTGCAGATACGGTGACTGCGCCTGGGAGACGGCGTCGTCGCCCCGCTTCTCGAGATAGTCGGTGTACGTGGCCCGGGGATACTTGCCGTAGCGGGCCTTGTCGCGCTCGATCTCATCGAGCTGCTTGGCCAGCGCCCGCTCGGCCGCCTGCTGGACGTCGAGATCGACGGTGGTGTAGATCCGGAGGCCGCCCTTGTAGAGCTCCGAGCCGAAGCGGGTGCGGAGCTGCTGCCTGACGTACTCGGTGAAGTAGGGCGCGACCTCGCTGAAGTCGGAGCGGGTCGACAGCAGCAGCGGGTAGGCCTTCCACCGCTCCGCGTCGTCCTCGGTCAACACCCCCTCGTCGGCCATCAGGTCGAGGATGAGGTTGCGCCGCTCGACGGAGAGATCGGGGTTGCGGCGCGGATTGTAGCGGGTCGGCGAACGGGGAATGCCGGCCAGGGTCGCCGCTTCGGCGACGTTGAGGTCGCGTGCCGACTTGCCGAAGTAGCGCTGGGCGGCCGCCTCGATCCCGTTGGCCCCGTTGCCGAGGTTGATCTGGTTGAGATAGAGCTCGAGGATCCGGTCCTTGGAGAAGTTGCGCTCGAGCTCGAAGGCGACGTGCATCTCGCGCAGCTTGCGCTTCACCGAGCGGTCCTGCCGGTTGATGTCTTCCGGAAAGAGGTTGCCCGCGAGCTGCATGGTGATGGTCGAGAATCCCTGCACCCGGCCGCGCCGGGTCAGGGCATAGACCAGGGTCCGCCGGACGGCGCCGAAGGCGCGAATCCAGTCCACCCCGCCATGCTCGTAGAAGCGCTTGTCCTCGACCGAGATGAAGGCGGCGATCGCGGCGGGGGAGATCTGGGTGATCGGAATGACGGTCCGCCGCTCCTCACCGAGATCGGTAATGAGCCGGCCGTCGGCCGCGTAGACCTTGGAGGCCTGCGCCGGGTCCCAGGTACCCGTCACCTTGGCGATCGAGGGGCAGGCGTTGTTGGCGCAGGCGCGCGTCCACGCACCGATCAGCACCCCGGTACCGAGCATGCCCACCGCAAGCACGGTGGTGATGAAGGCACTGCGGATGCGGGGCGTGTACCACCAGCGGAGCAGCGTATTGATGGGACCCGGAGGCATGGGGAAGGAATCTAGGCGGGCGCCGGGGTGCCGGGTATGGCCTGGCTCACATCGCGCTCACCGGTTGGCCGCGGCGGACGGCGTTCCAGGCAGGGGAGGCGCCCCGCCCTGCTTGCCCGGCGAGCACGGCGTCCCTTAGGTTCGGCGCCATGAGCAACCTCCTCGACGCCCTCATCGCCCGCGGCTTCGTCCACGACGTCACCCCCGGCCTGGCGGAGCGGCTCTCGGCCGGCCCGGTGACGGGGTACGTCGGCTTCGATCCCACGGCGGACTCGCTCCACGTCGGCAACCTGGTGCCGGTGATGGGGCTCGCGTGGCTGCAGCGCTTCGGCGGGACCCCGATCATCGTGGTGGGAAGCGGGACCGGGATGGTGGGCGACCCCAGCGGGAAGCGGTCGGAGCGGCCGATGCTGACCGTCGAGGAGATCGACCACAACACCGCCCGGATCCGGCGCCAGCTGGAGCAGTTCGTGACGTTCGAGGGGGCCAACGCCGCCCGGGTGCGCGACAATGGCGACTGGCTCCGCAATCTCCGCCTGATGGAGTTCCTGCGCGATACCGGCAAGCACTTCACCCTGAACTACATGCTGCAGAAGGACTCGGTGAAGAGCCGGATGGAGACCGGCATCTCGTACACCGAGCTGAGCTACATGCTGGTGCAGGCCTACGACTTCTGGCACCTGTGGAAGACGGAGCGGTGCGAACTGCAGATGGGCGGGAGCGACCAGTGGGGCAACATCACTGCCGGCACCGAACTGATCGGCCGGCGGGAGGGGGCGCAGGCGCACGGCCTGGTGTTCCCGCTGCTCACCAACGCGGCGGGGGGCAAGTTCGGCAAGAGCGAGTCGGGCAACGTCTGGCTCGATCCCGCGAAGACGTCGCCGTACCAGTTCTACCAGTTCTGGCTTAACTCCGACGACCGGGATGTCGAACGGCTGCTCCGTTTCTTCACCTTCCTCCCGCTCCCCGAGATCGAGGCGGTGATGGCGGCGCAGTCGGCCGATCCCGGCAAGCGTGCGGCGCAGCGGATGCTGGCCGAGGATGTCACCACCCGAGTCCACGGCGCAGCGACCACCGCCGGCGTGATCCAGGCGAGCCGCCTGCTCTTCGGCGGCCTGAAGCTGGACGAGGTGGATGCGGGGACCTTCGCGGTGCTGGCGGGAGAGATCCCGACCACCCGCATTGCGCGCGGGGCGTTCGAGGGGGTCTCCGCGGTCGATGCGCTGGTGCAGGCCGGGCTCGCCGCTTCCAAGGGGGAAGCGCGCCGCGGCATTCAGCAGAATGGCTTCTCGATCAACGGCGCCCCGGTCGGCGAGGCGGACCGCCAGCTAGGCACCGGCGACCTCCGCGCCGGCTCGTACGTGCTGCTCCAGAAGGGGAAGCGCAACTACGCGCTGATCGTCGCCGAGGCCTGACGGTCCGGCTGTCACGCCGGTCACACGCTGCCCCATCGCCAGGATCGGTCCGGCCTGCGCCACTGGCGCTCCCTCCCTCCCGCCTCAATATTCGCGCTGCCCCGGCCCGTGGTCCGGCCGGGGCGCCTCCCCATTCACCCCCTGCGAGTGGAGCTGCGCATGCAAGGCGAATTCATGAAGTTCCTGAAAGAGTACGGCGTGATCGGCCTGGCCATCGGCGTGATCATCGGCAGCAAGGCGGGCGAGCTGGTGAAGGCGATCGTGGACGGCCTGCTCATGCCTGTCGTCGGCCTGGTGCTGCCGAGCGGCGACTGGCAGAAGCTGGTGATCGGCCCCTTTCAGGTCGGCGTCGTGCTCGCCTCGCTCATCAACTTCGTGATCGTCGCCTTCCTGGTCTTCCTCTTCGCCAAGAAGGTGCTGCGCGAGGAGCAGGTCACCAAGAAGTAGTCGGGGCGCGATCTACCATCTCGTCCTGCTGGTCCCCCGCGGCGCCTTGCCGGTGAGCATCCCGAAGACGCCGCGGATCAGTTCCCTCCCGACCGTGCGCGCCATCGTGGTGCCGAGTGCGGCCACGACGGCCGTCCCGATCTTCGCCCCCGCCGACATGCCACCTCGCCCGCCACCGCCTGACGGAGCGGCTGGCGCCGGCGCAGTACCGGCCGTCGCCGCCGGGGTGCCCGTGTTGAGGCGCGCCGCGAGCATCTCCCGCGCACTCTCGCGGTCCACCGACTTTCCGTACTCGGCGAGCAGGTCGGAGTGGGCGATGTCCGCCTGCAGTTCGTCAGGCGTGAGCGGCGCCATCCGGGACGACGGCGGAATCAGCCGGGTCGCGATGACCGGGGTGGGCACGCCGCGCGGATCGAGCACCGTCACGATCGCCTCGCCGATGCCGAGCGAGGTGAGCGTCTCCGCGAGGTCGTAGTAGGTCGTCTTCGGGAAGGTGCGGACGGTGGCGTTGAGCGCTGCTTCGTCGTCCGGCGTATGGGCCCGGAGCGCATGCTGCACCCGGTTGGAGAGCTGGGCCAGGATGTCGGTCGGGACATCCTTCGGCGTCTGGGTGACGAAGTAGACGCCAACTCCCTTCGAGCGGATCAGCCGCACCACCTGCTCGACCTGCTGCAGAAACGCCTTGGAGGCGTCGTTGAAGAGCAGATGCGCCTCGTCGAAGAAGAACACCAGCTTCGGCTTGTCGAGGTCGCCGGCTTCGGGCAGGTTGTGATACAGCTCGGCCAGCATCCACATCATGAACGTGGAGAAGAGCATCGGCTTGTCCTGCACGTCGGAGAGCTCGAGGCAGGTAACGACGCCGCGGCCCTCCTTGGTGGTGACGAGCAGGTCGCGCACGTCGAACTCGGGCTCGCCGAAGAAGGCCTGGGCGCCCTGCATCTCGAGCTCCACCATCTTCCGCAGCAGGACGCCGACCGTCGCGGCGGACATCCCGCCGAGACCGGACAGCGCCTCCTTGCCCTGGTCGCCCGAGAGATACTGCAGCACCGCGCGGAGATCGCTGAAGTCGAGCAGCGGCAGCCGGGCATCGTCGCAGTACTTGAAGACCATCGTGAGCACGCTGGTCTGGGTGTCGTTGAGCCCGAGCACCTTGGCGAGGAGCAGCGGCCCGAAGCTCGCCACGGTCGCGCGGAGCTGCACGCCGAGCTTGCCGGTGAGGCTGACGAACTCGACGGGTGCGCCCGCGGGCGTCCAGGTCCAGCCCACATCGGTCGCGCGCTGCGTGACGCGGTCGCTCTTCTCGCCAGGCATCGCGAGGCCGGAGAGGTCGCCCTTGATGTCGGCGACGAAGACCGGAACACCGGCCGCGGAGAGCTGCTCGGTGAGGAGCTGCAGCGTCTTGGTCTTGCCGGTGCCGGTCGCGCCGGCGACCAGGCCGTGGCGATTCATCATGGCGAGCGGGAGACGGATCTTCGGTTCGGCGATCACGGCCTGGCCGTCGAGCGCGGCGCCCAGGGTGAGGGAGGCGCCGGAGAAGCCGTAGCCGGCCTTGAGTGCGTCAGCGAAGGATGCGGGCATGGGAGGCGGGGGAGTCGGGGTCAGAGGAGCCGGTCGAGGACGGCGGTCACGCGGGCCATCTCGTCCACGGTGTTGTAGCAGTGGGGACTCAGGCGCAGCGCCCCTTCGCGCTGGCTGCAGTAGATCCGCGCCTCGCGGAGCGCGCGGTACGACTCCTCGAGGCGCGGCGGGGCCAGACAGACGAAACCCGATTCCCGCGCTCCATGCGGGGACGCCACCCGCACGCCGCGCCGCGCCGCCCACTCGAGGAGCGGCTGGTGCAGGCTGCGGATGTGCCGCCGGATCGCCGGAATGCCGAGTTCCTGGAGCAGCCTGACCGACTGCAGCATCCCCACGAAGTCCTGGAAGGGGAGCGTGATCAGCTCGAAGCGCCGGGCATCGGCGCGGAGCGCCTCGCGATAGTCGGTGAGCCGGGTGAAGTCGTCGGTCCCCTCGAACGCCATCCACCCCGTCACCGTGGGGTCGAGGTGCGCGATCAGCTCGCGACGCACGTAGAGAAAGCCGCTCCCCCAGGGGGAGAGGAGCCATTTCTGGCCGCCGCTGGAGAGGATGTCGACCTGAATGTCCCGCACGTCCAGCGGGATGTGGCCGAGGGCCTGGATCGCATCGACCACGAGGTACTGGCCGCGAGCGCGGGTCTCGGCCGAGAAGCGGGCGAGATCGACGGTGTACCCGTTGGCGAACTGGGTGAGCGAGACCGAGAGACAGCGCACCCGCGGATCGGCCAGGCGGGCGAGGAGCTGGGCCTCGTCGGGCCAGCCTTCCGGCGTGACCGGCACCAGTTCGAGCGTGACGCCCAGGTCGCCCAGCCGCTTCCAGGGATAGACGTTGGCGGGAAACTCCCGCTGACTCACCAGCACGACGTCACCCCGTTTCCAGGGGATGGCCCGCGCCGCCACCGAGAGGCCGAAGGTGGTGTTGGTCGTCAGCGCGATCTCGTCCGCTTCCGCATTGATGAGCTGCGCAAAGGCGGCCCGGGAGGCGGCGAAGGCACCGAAAAGGTCGTCGTGGGTAAGTTCGAAGGGCCGGGCCCGCCGGAGGTTCATCCGGTCGGCCGCGTGGCGGGTCCGCTCGGGCAGCGGGCCGATCGAGGCATGGTCGAGGTAGATGGTGCCATCGGCCCAGGGGAACTCGGCCTCGCGCAGGGCGCGGACGTCGTACGAAGCGGGGGCGGGCTCGGCGGTGGAACGCATCTCGGCCATGGTGCGGTCTTTCGTCGGTGATCGCGGGGCGCGGTTCCCCGCTGCGTGCAGCGGGCGTACGTTACTGGCACAGTGACCATGCAAGCAAGGCGATGACTTTCCAGACTCCATTTTCCCTGGTGCTGAGCGGCGGCGGGCTCAAGGGGCTCGCGCACATCGGCGTGCTCCGGGCCCTCGAGGAACGCGGGCTCACCCCGGGCCTGGTCGTCGGCAGCAGCATGGGCTCGCTGGTCGCTGCGGGCTGGGCGGCCGGCATGCCGCTCGCCGAGATGACCGAGCGAGCGCTCGGCGTGCGGCGGAAGGATGTCTTCCAGGTCGCGCACGTCGACATGGCCTTCAAGCGGATGCGGGCCCCGGCGATCTACCGGCGGGAGCCGCTCGACGAACTCATCCACTCCCTCGTCGGCGACCGCACCTTCGACGAGCTGGTCCGGCCGCTGGTCATCAACACGGTGGAGCTCAACACCGGCATGCAGGTGCTGTGGGGCCTGCCGGGACTGCGGAACGTGCGGGTCGCCGATGCGGTCTTCGCCTCCTGCGCGCTGCCGGGCATCTTCCCGCCGCGGGAGATCGACGGCCGATGGTTCGTCGATGGCGCGGTGGTCGAGAATGTCCCGGTCCAGGTCGCGGCCTCGCATGGCGCCGGACCGGTGATGGCGGTGGACGTCGGGGCGACGAGTGCGCTCCGCAGCAACGTCCAGGACGAAGGCTTCGCCGCCACCTATGTGCGCGGCCTCGAGATCGTGATGCAGACGATGATGGAGAGCCGGCTCCGCCAGTGGACCGCACCGCCGCTGGTCCTGGTGCATCCGCGGGTCGAGCACGTCTCGATGTTCGGCTTCGGGCACAATCGGGAACTGATCGAGGAAGGCTACCGCGCCACGCTCGACCTGCTGGACCTGCTCGGCGAGCGCTTCGATCCGCAGGGGCATGGCATCCACCCCCAGCGCCGGGTGGAGATCCGGGTCGATCGCGAGCGCTGCTCGGGGTGCGGCGCCTGCGTGATGCATGCGCCGTGGGTCTTCGAGATGGACGACGAAGGGCGGGCCCGGGTCCGGCAGCCGCAGCAGTCGTGGTCCCCGCTCGACGGCTTCTACGTCCGCAACTGCCCCACGTACGCGATCAGCGCCCGCCTCGCACAGGGCCAACCGGTGGCTGCCCCGCGATAAACGCCGCAGCCGACGCGTCGAGATCCCCGAGCACCCGCTCCCACGCGAACTCCCGTTCCGCCCGCTCCCGCCCCGCCGCGCCCATGGCGAGGGCACGGACTCGGTCGTCCAGTAGCAGCCGGGCGGCGGCGATGACGGCCGGCACCTCTGTCGGGGGCACCAGCAGCCCGGTGCGGCCGTCGGCAACGGCGTCCGCGGTCCCACCACTCCGCCCCGCCACCACCGGGAGCCCCGACGCTTGCGCCTCGAGGAGGGCCAGGCCGAATCCCTCGGCCTGGGGACCCTCCTCGCGGGAGAGGCCGAGGTAGAGATCCGCCGCCGCGTAGCATCCGGGCAGCGCTTCGTCAGGCAGTCCACCAAGCCAGCGCACCCGATCGGCGATGCCGAGTGAGGCAGCCCTGCCCTCGAGCGCCTGCCGGTCGGGCCCCTCGCCGACTACCGCATACCCAAGATCGTGGCCCGCGCGGGTGAGTGCCGCCACTACCTCGAGTGCCACGTCGATGCCCTTGTGGGGCACCAACCTGGCGACGGTCAGCGCCCATCGGTCGCGACCGCCGAGGCCGAGCCGCTCCCGGAGGGCGAGGCGCGCGGGATCGGGACGGAAGCGGGAGGTATCGACACCTAGCGGCACGACGCGGACCCGCCCGGCCGCGTCGGGGAGGTCCAGTTCCAGGGCGAGTTCCCGGAAGCGTTCGGCGGTCCAGCCGCTGATGGCGACGGTGCCGGCGGCCGACCCGATGATCCCCCGGGCGACGCGGCGCTTCATCGGTGAACGCTGCGCCTGGAGCCGGATCCGGTTGAGGTCGAGTCCGTAGACGAGCAGCCCGTAGGGAAGCCGGTCGCGCGCCGCGAGCCAGCGGGCGATGTGCCCAGCCGGCTTGAGATTGCCGGCCCAGACGAAGCGGACCGTGTTGTGCCGTGCGAGCGCTCGCGCGCGCATCGCCCACCGCGCCAGTCCGGTGATGTGACGCAGGCGCTCGCTCGGCACGTCGAGGCGGTCGATCTTCGAGGACACCGAGGCGTCAAACCGTTCGCTCCCGGACTCCTGTCCCGTCGAGACGATCAGCCTGCCGGGGGCCGCATGCCGCGCGAGCTCGCCCATGGCGCGGGCGATGCCGCCGCCGATCGGGGGGAAGTCGTGCACCAGCAGCAGCGCGGGGGAGACGTCGCTCAGCATCCGAGGACCTCACCGTAGAGCGCGAGGGTCCGGTCGATGGTTCGATCGAAGGGGAAGTCCTCTCGTGCCCGGCGCACGGCCGCCGCACCGAGGCGGGCGGCAAGCGCGGGGTCGGTCAGCACCTGGTCGATGGCCGAGGCCCAGGCCGCGGGTTCGTCCGGGGCGACGAGAAGGCCGTTCAGGCCATCCTGGAGGATCACGGCGTTGCCTGTTGCTGCGGAGGCGATGACCGGCTTGCCGAGTGCCATCGCCTCGAGCACCGCCTGGGGAAAGGCGTCATAGCGCGACGGGTGCAGCGCGACCTCGAGGAGATCGTAGAGGGGCCG
Source organism: Gemmatimonadales bacterium (assembly GCA_044229445.1). Classification (GTDB taxonomy): domain Bacteria; phylum Gemmatimonadota; class Gemmatimonadetes; order Gemmatimonadales; family GWC2-71-9; genus JADJOM01. The sequence goes on from JBGASX010000010.1 coordinate 20,887, forward strand.
TATGGCGGAAATGAACGGCAGGCGGATCACCGCATGACGCGGCGGGATGGATCCGAGGGGCGCTGAAAGCGCTTCGCCGTCGAGGCCCGCGAGCACGAGACGGACAGGTGTCTGCACCGCGGCGAGCGCGGCGAGCACCACGCGCTGATCCTTGGGCCGCGCCACGATGCCCACCGTGCGGCGCGACGGCTCCCACTCGATACGGGCACGCCACTCCTCGAGCTCTGCGTCGGTCACCGCGCGGTCGATCCGGTCGGTCATCAGGCCGCCATGAATCACCCGCAGCTTTGCCCGCGGGATCCCGCGGCGCGCGAGCAGATCGGCCACCGGCTCGCTGAAGGCGATGATCCGCTCCGCAGCCCGCCCGGCGAGCAGGTTCTCGAGGACCGCGGTGCGCGGGTAGGAGTGGCGCGTGATGACCAGCGGCACCCGTAGCCGGCGGGTGAGACGGAGCCAGGTGAGCGCCTCCCGATCGCGGGAGCCGTGCGCGTTGACGAGATCGAAGGGGTGTTCCGCCAGCAGACCGGCAAACGCGCGGGCATTGCCGAGCCGTCCGCCTCGGGCGAGCGGCATGGGATGCACCTCGAGGCCGCTCTCCAGGGCATCGCGCTCGATCTCCGAGCCGGGCGGACAGACGAGCCCGACCTCGTGTCCGCGCGACGCGATGCCCCGGGCGATCCGGAGCACCGACATCACCGACCCGGAGCCGCCGCCTTGATGCAGCGTCTGCAGTACCCGAAGTTTCCGCTCACCCATGCGCATCCTCATCCTTGGCGCCGCCGGCCGTGACCGGACCGAGACCGCGATCGCCCGCGCGGCGCTCGCGCTGGGGCACGAGGCGCGGATCCTCGACGCGCTGGCGTGGCGCCGCCGGCTCGGCGCCTGGGGCGACCGGTTCCTGCGCTGGCAGGCCGACCGCTTCGCGCCGCAGCTCGTGCTCTGCACCCGGCACGCCATCAGCATGGGGGAGGCGCCGCTGCAGGCGCTGCTCCGCGGGCGCCGCTCCGCCTTCTGGTACTTCGATGCGCTGACCCCGCTCCCCGAACCGGTCGTGCGGCTGGCCCGCCTGACACAACAGTGCTTTGCCACCTACGGATTCCAGGTGGAGGCACTCCGCGCCGCGGGCGCGCCCGAGGTGAAGTTCCTGCCGCAGGGCTTCGATCCCGCGATCGACGCCCCCGCCGATGCCGCGCCCGAAGGGTACCACTGCGACCTCGCCTTCGTGGGCTCGGGGCAATATCCCCGCCGCTACGACATCCTGCGCGCCTTCGCCGAGGTGGGGGCGCTGCAGATCCGCGGACCCCACTGGGAGCACGCGCCGCGCGACCTGCCGGTGGCCGGTGGGGCGGTGCGCGGGCGGGAATTTGCCAGGGTGGTGCGCGGAGGCTCCCTCTCGCTGGGCGTGCACGCACTCGACGACCAGCGCCACGAGCATCATGGCGGCACCTCGAACCGGCTCTGGAAGGTGCTGGGCGCGGGGGGCTGCTTTCTCGGCGAGTATGTCGACAACATCGAGGAGTTCGCGCGGCACGGGGAACACGCGCTCTGGTATCGCGACGCCCGTCAGGGCGCCGAGATCGCGCGCGCCGCACTCGATGATCCGGCGATGCGGGGGCGGATCGCCACGCAGGGACGGGCGCACGCCCTCGCGCAGCACACCTACGCGCACCGGCTGGCCCTGCTGCTCGAAGGCCAGGGCTATACCTCGATGTAGTTGGTGTACTCGAAGGGGCGCCATCCAGTCAGGCGCTCGATCCCGAGCGAGGCGCGCTGCAGCAGGTGGCGGGCGCTCCAGGGGAGGGGCAGAAATTCCGGCGGCATCTCCGGTCGCCGCCGCGCCAGCCAGTCGCGAATCACGGCGGGGTGGGTGCCCGTGAAGCGGCACAGCCCGACTTCCCACGGCAACGCGGCGCCGAGTGGCGCCCGTCCCGGCTGGCCGCGGTGGTAGAGCGCGTTGTCGATCTCCCGCTTCTCCGCCAGTGCCGTGAGAGGTCGAGCCCAACCGTAGTGGTGGTAGGTCGCCCCCGAGCGGCGTGCCCGCGGCTTCCCGGCCCCATCGCTCCGGCGGAAACCCTGCGCGTCCTGATGGCTGCGGATTCCGATCCCGGGACGGACGACCCTGACCTCGCGCCGGTACCAGGACCGGCCGCCGGCCACCCACTCTTCCCCGCCGTAGAAATGGACGAAGTCGACCAGCAAGGCGTCGACCGTCCGGTCGTCCTGCGCCGCGCTCATCGCCGCGCGGAGCGGAGCGAGCCCCGCCTCGTGGAGCACCTCGTCGGCCTGGATGTAAATTGCCCAGTCGCCACGACAGGCATCCAGCGCGCGCTGCGTCTCGGTGGCCAGCATCGCGCTGCCCGCCGTCGCATCCCAGGAGCCGTCGAGCAGCCGGAGGCGCGGATCCGCGAGACTCGCCAGCAGGTCGCGGGTGCCGTCACCGGAGGGACCGACGTTCACGATCAGCTCATCGACCAGCGGCAGGATCGAACGCAGCGCCTCGAGCACGGGGAAGTCGAGCCGCACGGCGTTGGCCACCAGGCTGAAACCGACGACGCGCATCAGGGGTTCGTCACGGGCAGAAGAGAGGGCGGAAAGATATGCGGATCGCGCTGGCCCATCACACGAGGCTGCCGGTGCATGGCTACGGCGGCACGGAGCGTGTCGTGGTGGCGCTGGCGCGTGGTCTCGCGGAGCTCGGGCACGGCGTCACGCTGCTCGCCCCCCAGGGCACCCGGGTGCCGGAGGCGCAAGTCGTCCCCATCGCCGCGGGGCGATTCGGCGATCGGGCCTTTGACCTCACCCCACACCTGCCGCCCGGCACCGAGATTCTCCACGCCTTCTATCCGCTCCACACGTCACCCGCGATTCCGTGGGTCTGGACGCTCGAGGGCACCACGCGGCCCGGGACCCGGCGCCCGGAGAATACCATCTACGTCAGCGCCGACCATGCGGCCCGGCACGAGCGTACCGCCTTCGTCTACAACGGCCTCGACCCCGCCGAATTCCGCTTCCGCCGCCACAAGGACGACTACGACCTCTTCCTCGGCCGGCTGCACCGGAGCAAGGGGTACCAGTGGGCGATCGACGGCGCCCGCGCGGCCGGACGGAGGCTGGTGGTCGCGGGCGGGTGGCGTCCCTCCCTCTCGCGCCGGATTCGTTTCGTGGGCGAAGTCGACGGGGCCGAGAAGGTGGAGTTGCTCGCCGGCGCGCGCCTCCTCTGGATGCCGGCGCAGTGGGACGAGCCGTTCGGTCTCACCCTGATCGAGGCGCTGTTCAGCGGCACCCCAGTCCTCGGCACCAGACGCGGGTCCCTGCCGGAGGTACTTTCGCCCGAGGTCGCAGAGTTCGGTGACTCGCTCGACGAGCTGCTCGCGCGACTGGCGGCGATGGCCGGGAAGGACCCGGAGGCGTGTCGGGCGAGGGCGGAGCGGTATTTCACGCATCGCCAGATGGCGGAAGGGTACCTGCGGATGTATCGGGAGTTCCTGGCGGCGGGAACTCTCCCGCCCGGGGTGCGAACCGCCTGAAGGACGGGGTCTCGCCGGACTACTGGCCCTTCGGCGTTCCGGTGTCGCCCGGTCCGACCACCGCCTCGAGCAGCGCCGACATGCGGTGCATATAGGTGTGCTCCCGGAGCGCATGCTGGCGGGCGCCGGCCCCGAGGCGATCGCGGTACTTGTCCTCCTGCACCGCGCGCTTCACCTGGCCTTTCAGCTCCTCCGGCGTGGTATACACCAGGACTTCGGTGCCCTCCTCGAAGTGCTGGGGGAGGTCGGTGCGGGCGTCCACCACCTGCGGCACTCCGATCGCCGCGATCTCGAAGGTGCGGCGGTTCACCCCGCTGCCATCATGCTTGCGATCCTCGGCACCGGTGCGGTGGACGTTGACCGCGACCGTCGCGCCCGCGTAGGCGCGCACGAAGTCCTCGGTGCTGGGAAGCTCACCGCGGCAGTAATCACGCAGCGAGGTCTTCCGCCACCCCGGTCCCCACAGCGCGAGCCCGAACTCCACCAGCTCCTGCAGGTAGCGCTCCCGGCGCGGCGTCGCCGTCCCGGCGAAGACCACATTGGCTCGGAAGGGCCCGCGGGCACTGAGGGGCTTGTGCACGGACGGATCGCAGCCGAGCGCGAGATAGTGTGCGTGCTTCACCCCGTGCCTGTCGAACGCCTCGAGGGCCCCGCTGGCGCCGACGAAGACGTAACTGTACTCCATCGCCTCGCGGCTCGCGGCCGTTGCGTCGTTCAGTTCGTCATCGAGCAGCTGCACCCACCGGGCGCTGCGTCCCTTGCGGAGCGTATCCACGCTGTCCGGGGAGAGCAGCCCATCTCCGGCGATGAGCACGAGGTCGGGGCTGTGCTGGTCGAGGGCGGTCTCGATGCGGTGTTCGAGGTCCCGCCGAACCAGCCGTTCGAGCCAGCCGGCCCGGTCCGGATCCAGGTGCAGCAGGTTGGCGCCGAGACGCTCGAGGGCGCGACGGCGGAGCGCGTTGTGGGCGAGTTCAGCATCGTCCACCGCCGCGACGAACAGGATCCGGAGACCAGCGAAGGGAGCATGCATAGGAGTCCGGGAGACAATCTATAGCGAAGCGTTCCGAGTTCCGAGTTCCGAGTTCGAAGCGCCAGTGGTGGAAACTCCCGTGCTGGGTTCGCAACCTCGCAGGCGCACTAGCCGGGGATCGACTCGGAACTCGGGACTCGGAACTCGGTACTGCTCGCCAGGTGCCGATAGAGACCATCCGCGGCAAGCAGCGCCTCATGGGTGCCCCGCTCGACGATGCGGCCCTCGTCCAGGACCAGGATCTCGTCGGCGTGACGCACCGTGCCGAGCCGGTGGGCGATGACGAGCACCGTCCGGTCGCGCATCAGGCGGTGGAGCGCATCCTGTACCAGGCGCTCCGACTCACTGTCGAGCGCGCTGGTGGCCTCGTCGAGGATCAGGATGGGCGGATCGCGGAGGACCGCGCGGGCGATCGCGAGCCGCTGCCGCTGGCCGCCGGAGAGACGGGTGCCGCGCTCGCCGAGCAGGGTCTGATACCCATTCGGCAACTGCGCGATGAACGCATGCGCGTTGGCGGCGCGCGCTGCCGCCTCGACCTCGGCCTGCGTCGCCTGGGGGCGGCCGTAGGCGATGTTGGCGAAGACGCTGTCGTTGAAGACCACGGTCTCCTGACCGACGAACCCCATCAGCGCGCGCACCGAGGCACGCGTCACCGTCCCGAGCGGCACGTCGTCCAGCAGGATCGTACCCTGGGTTGGCTCCCGGAGCCGGGGCAGCAGCTCGGCAAGTGTGGTCTTGCCGGCGCCGGAGCGACCGACGAGTGCCACGATCCTGCCGCGCGGCAGGGTGAAGCTGATGTCCTCGAGAATGGGTCCTTCGCCATAACTGAAGCCCACCTTGTCGAAGCGCACTTCGCGCGCAAACCGGGCCGCGGGCAGGCCGGCGGGCTCGGCTTCCGCGGAGGGAAGGTCCAGCACCTCGAAGACCCGTTCCGCGCTCGCAAGCGCCTGCGCCATCTGTCCCGGGAACTGGGTGATCGCCTTGAGCGGGGACATCACCCGGAGCGCAGCCACGATGAACACCATCAGCCCCTCGGGCGAGAGCCCGCCGCCCACGAAGCCGGGCGAGGCGCCGGCGGCGATGAGCACCACGAGCAGCAGCCCGCCGAAGAGTTCGCTCACCGGGCCAGTGAGCGCGGCGAAGCGCTGCGTCCGCGCCACGTGCCGGCGATAGCGATCCGCCTGGGCGCGGAAGCGCGCCCCCTCCCCCGCCTCTCCGCCGTAGGTGCGTACCAGCTTCACGGCCCCGAGCCGCTCCGCCACGGTCGCAGTCATCTCTCCCGCCTCATCGGCGCGGGCACGCGCATGCTTCCGCAGCCGGCTCAGCAGCTGGCGAATCCCCACCAGCAGGAGCGGCGCGGCGGCGAAGGTGAGCAGGGTGAGTTGCCACGAGAGCTGCGCCAGCACCGCGAGCGTCGTGAGAATGAGGACCAGGTTCTGGAAGAACGAGGCGAGCCCCGCGCTGATGGCCCCCTTGGCCTGATCGGCGTCCTGCATGATCCGTGCGATGACCTGCCCCCCGCGAGTGCGCTCGATCCAGCCGAGATCGAGGCGGAGCAGATGCTCGAAGAGCGCCGCGCGGAGATCGCGCACGAGCCCCTCCTGCGCCTCCACGCTGAGCTGCCCCGAGAGATAGGCCAGGGCATTCTTGCCGAGCAGCGCCGCCCAGAGGAGCGCCACGAGACGCACGGTGACGCCGGACGGTGTCGCCCCGGCGAGCACCGGCGCGAGCAGCCGGTCGACCAGCCCCTCGAGACCGGTGCGAGTCGCGCCGAGACTCCCCGCGGTGCCGAAGAGATGGCGGAGCAGCGGGATCAGGAAGAGCAGCGTGGCGCCATCGAGAATCGAGGCGACGGTGGTGGAGATGACGCCGAGGCCGAGCGTCAGCCGGTAGGGGCGAAGCCAGCCGAGCAGTCGCGTCAGGGAAGACGCGGAGGGGGCGGACCGGGTGCTGCCGTCAGCCACCGCGTCTCGCCGTGAGCAGCGCGATCGGCAGGATCATCTCCTCCGGCGTCACGCCCCCATGCAGGAAGGCGCCGCGATACCGGGCCTGGTACTCGCGGAGTTTGGTCGGGTAGACGAAGAAGCGGTCGCCGGTCGCGAGCAGCATCCGGGTGCCTGGCGCCTTGGCGGGGAGTCCCCAGCCGGTGAGATCATCCACCACGATCGCGGCGTCGCGATCCTGGGCGCGCAGATCCTCGCCGAACTTGTAGCGCAGATTCGCGGTGGCGTCGCGGCGTGCGTACACCGTGGCGGGGGTATGGCAGTGGATCGAGCCGTGATCAGTCGTGAGCAGCACCGGGACGTTGCGGCGCTCGGCCTCACGCAGGGCGCCCCAGAGCGCCGAGCGCTCGAACCAGGTCCGGGTGAGGCTCCGGAGCGCCGGCGTGTCGCGCGCGACCTCGAACAGGGTGGAGTTCTCGGTCCGGCCGTGGGTGAGCTGGTCGATGAAGTTGAAGACGAGCGCGGTCACGCCATCGGCCGAGAGATGCGCGGGGAGGCGGGTGAGCAGCGCCTCGCCGTCGGCGGCGGTGAAGACCTTCTCGTAGCGCACCGGCACCGGGCGGCCGTAGTGCGACTGGAGCTGCGCCGTGAGGAGTTCGGCCTCGTGCGCATTAAGGCTGGTCTCGTCCTGGTCGCGCCACCACTGCGGATACCGGGTTGAGAGCGCGTTCGGCAGCAGCCCGCTGAAGATCGCGTTCCGCGCGAACGGCGTCGCGGTCGGCACGATGGAGAAGTAGTACGAGGTCTCCACGTCGAAGCGCGAGCTGATCAGCGGCCGGATCGCCTCCCACTGATCCATCCGGAGGCAGTCGACCACGACGAGCAGCGCCTTGCCGTGCTGGCGGAGCGCGGGCTCCACGAACTCCGGCACGATGTCCACGCTGAGCGGCGGCCGGTCCGCCCGGCTGCCCTTGAGCCAGCCGGGATACTGCCGCTCGACGAAGCCGGCGAAGTCCTGGCGCAAACTCTCCTGCAGGGTGCGAAGCGCCTCCGAGAGCCCCGGCTCGTCGGCCAGGCCGAGCCGCACTTCCCACTCCGCGAGCTCGACCACGATCTCGGTCCAGTCGCGCCAGTTCATGTCGTGGTTGCGGCGTGCCTCGAGTTCGCGGAAGCGGGTCGCGAAGTCGCGGGACAACCGCTGCTGACGGATCCGGTCGCCCTCCAGCAGGCGGGTCACGACCGACAGCACCTGGCGCGGGTTCACCGGCTTGACCAGGTAATCGGAGATCTCGGCGCCGATCGCATCCTTGAGCGTGGCCGGCTCCTCGCTCTTGGTCACCATCACCACCGGCATCGAGGCATCGATGCTGCGGATGGCGCGGAAGAGCTCGAGCCCACGGCGCCCCGGCATCTGCTCGTCGAGCAGCACGACGCCATACGGCTGCCGCTGCAGCATGACGAGGGCATCGTCGCCATGGGCCGCCTTCTCGACGTGGAAACCCTGTTCCTCGAGAAACAGAATGTGCGAGGAGAGGCTCTCGACCTCGTCGTCGACCCAGAGGATGCTGCGGGGGCGTGGCATGCGGGTAAGATAGACAGTCGGGAGTCGGAAGTCAGAAACGGGCTGCCATGCGCCCTGCACACATGACTTACCTCCGGATTCGCCCGACGTAGATTTCGCACGTGCCCTCCCCTCGCATTCTGCTCGTCCGGTTCAGCTCGCTCGGCGACGTGCTGCTCACCACGCCGCTCATCCGGGCCTTGCGGGCCCGGCATCCGGCCGCCACACTCTCCGCACTGACCAAGCAGAGCTGGGCGCCGCTCCTCTCCGCCAATCCGCACCTCGACGAAGTAATCGCGGTGTCGCCGGGGCAGTCGCTCGTGCCGCTGGCCCGGGCGCTGCGCGGGGCGCGGTACACCCACCTGCTCGACCTGCACGGGAGCGTGCGCACCCGGGTGCTCCGGCTGCTCGTGCCGGGCACGTGGAGCGGCTTCGACGCCCGGCGCGGTCCGAGACGGCAGCTGATCCGCGAGCACCGGGACGTGTACACGGATCGGGTGCCGGTGCCGGAGCGCTACTTCGAGGCCGCAAGCGCCCTCGACGTGAGACCCGATGGCGGGCCGGCGGAGCTGTTCACCAGTCCGGCCGCCGAAGCCCGTGCCGAGGCCTGGCTTGCGCGGGTGGGATTCGAGAGTGAGGCACCACTGGTCGCGCTGATTCCCGGTGCGGCGCATGCCACCAAGCGCTGGCCGGTGCGCCACTGGCGCCGCCTCGCCTCCGACCTCGTGAGGCGGGGCTACAACGTGACGGTGGTCGGCAGCAGCGGCGACCGGATTCTCGCCGCCGAGATCGCCACCTCGGCCGGCCGCAGGGCGGCGAGCGCCGCCGGCGACCTCGATCTGCAGGCCAGCGGAGCCCTGCTCCGCCGGGCCCGCGCGGCGGTCAGCGGCGATACCGGACCGATGCACCTCGCCACCGCGGTGGGAACGACGGTCGTCGCCCTCTTCGGACCGACGGTGGAGCAGTTCGGCTTCTTTCCGTACCGGGCGCGGTCCGCCGTCCTCGAGCGGTCGCTGCCCTGCCGGCCCTGCAGCAGCAAGGGCAGTCCGCATTGCCCGCTCGGCCATCACCAGTGCATGGAGGAGATCGTGCCGGAAGAGGTGCTGTCCCGCCTGACGAGTTTCGGCCTGTGACCGGCTGGGATCCGGCCGCGCTCGCCCTCCTGACGCTGCTCCCGCGGACCGGCCGCGGGCCCAAGCGCGAAGGAATCTACGCTCTCTGGCTCACCCTCCGCGTCGCGCAGGACCTGCGGCTCGATCCCCCGCTTTCCGAGCGCGCCGTCCGGCGCAGACTCACCGCGCTCGAGGCGCGGCTCTCGAGTCTGACGCTGCCCCCGCCCCTTCGCCGTGCCCTGACGGCGGCCCTGCAGCAACTGAAGCAGGATGGCGTGGATGCGGTCCCCCTGGTGCTCAGCACCCTCGTCGCGCCCGCACGCGACTCCGCGGGCACCGACGCCGGCGAGGCGATCCAGCTGGCCGCCCGCGCGGTCCGACAGACCGTCGCCAGCCCGTCCCGCTGAGGGCGCCGCCCTCCTATCTTCTGTCCATGCGTCCCACACGACCATCCGGCAGTTCGGAGCGCGCCGCCTCGCCCGCGGAGGCGCTGGTCGCGCGCATCGATTCGCGCGCGGAGAGCGGCGGCCCCGGGGACACCGTCGCGACCGGTTTCGGATCGCTCGATCACCTCCTCGGCGGAGGGATCCGCCGCCAGGATCTGGTGGTCCTGGCCGGCGACGTCGGCGCGGGGAAGTCGTCGTTCGCGCTGGCGATCGCGCTTCGCAGCGCCGCCGCGGGCACCCCGGTCGTCTATCTCTCGGGAGAGATGTCGGAAGAACGACTGATGGAGCGGGCGCTCGCGCTGGAGGGACGGGTACCCGTCGACGCCCTGCGAGGCGGCGAGCTCGACGACGTGAGCCGCTCGGCGGTCGGCGCGGCGGCCCTCCGGCTCCGCGACCTCCCGCTCATCATTCGCCCGCTCACGGGAGAACGCTTCGAGGAGGTCGGCGCGGCGCTGGACACCGTCCCCCGCCGCGGCCTGCTGGTGCTCGACGACCTGCAGATGACCGCGAGTCCGATTCCCCAGGCCGACGGCGACGAACGCGCCGCCGCCACGATCCGCGCCCTCAAGAGCCTCGCCCTCGAACGCGATGTCGCGATCCTGGCGCTCGCGCAGCTTCCGAAGCACCGGGCGGCACGGCGCGATCCCCGGCCCACCCTGGACGACCTGGGCGGCCAGGGGGTCGTCAAGCAGGTCGCCGACGTGGTACTCGCGATCTATCGGGAAGAGATGTACCGGCCCGCGCACGGGGTGGAGGGCGCGGTGGAACTGATCATCGGAAAGAACCGCAACGGTCCGACGGGCTACCTGGACCTGTACTTCTACCGCAACTGGCTCCGCTTCGAGGACATGCTGGACCCGGATCGGTGAAGCGCCAAGGCAGGCCCTGGCGCTACTTCGTCTTTGCTCCCGCGATATCCACGAACGACCCCGCCGCACCATCTGCCTTCCGGATCGTCACCCAGATCGACGGCCCCTCCTGTTCGGCATACAGCGTCACCGAGCCATCAGGCGCCGGCGTGTCGCTGACCAGGCGCCAGGGCGGCTTCCCCAGGACATCGCGATAGTACTGCAGCATCGGCTCGGGGGGGACGTCGCTCCGGAAGCGAAACTTGAGCGCGTCCTCGCCACCCTCGCGGGAGATGACTTCCCCGTTCGGGGGCAGCGGGAGATTGGGCAGCGTTTCGCCCACCTGGGCCTGCTTCTTGGGCGGTTCGGCACAGGCCATGAGGCCGAGCCCGAGTGCTACGAGGATGAGGCGGCGCATAGGGCGGGGAGAGTAGCGGGGTGGCAGGAGACGGGTCAAGAGACTGGGCACGATCCCGCGCCTCGGGCAGGTGGAATATGAGGAAGAGCCGAATGGCCAACCGCTTTGCCATCCTGTATCTTCCAGCCCGATCTCTGCGTGGAGCACGTCATGGCCGGCCACAGTAAATGGAAGCAGATCAAGCGCAAGAAGGCGATCACCGACGCCAAGCGGGGCGCCTCCTGGACCAAGGTGATCCGGGAAATCACGGTCGCGGCCAAGGCCGGCGGCGGTGATCCCGGGGGCAATCCGCGCCTCAGGACCGCGATCGATGCCGCCAAGGCCGTGAACATGCCGGCGGACAACATCGAGCGTGCCGTCAAGAAGGGCACCGGCGAGCTCGAAGGCACGATCTACGAAGAGGTGATGTACGAGGGCTACGGGCCCGGAGGCGCCGCGATCATCATCGAGGCGACCAGCGACAACCCGACCCGGACCGTTGCGGACGTGCGCTTCGTCTTCAGCCGCAACGGCGGCAACCTAGGCTCCACCAATTCCGTGGCGTGGATGTTCGATCGCAAGGGCCAGATCTTCCTCGATGCGGGCAAGTATCAGGAGGACTCGACCCTCGAAGCGGCCCTCGAGGCGGGCGCGGAGGACTTCGCACGCGACGGCGAGCAGTACGTCATCTCCACCACGGTGCCCACCTTCCATGCGGTGCAGGACGCGCTCGTGGCCCGGAAGTTCGAGATCGAGTCGGCGGAGATCGCGATGGTGCCCAAGACCTCCGTCAAGGTCGAAGGCAAGCAGGCCGAGCAGATGATCAAGCTGCTCGAGGCGCTCGAGGAGCTCGACGACGTCTCGAAGGTCTTCTCCAACTTTGACATCGACGCGAGCGACCTGGCCGAGGCGTCGCACTGACGGGGTCAGGCCGGTGAAGGTGCTGGGGATCGACCCGGGCACCGCGGCCACCGGGTATGGAGTGGTGGAGACGGGGGAGCGCGGGCTCTTTCGACTGGTCGAATGCGGCGTCATTCGGACCACACCGCGCGCGCTGCTTGCACTCCGGCTGCGCCAGGTGCATGAGGAAGTCGCGGGACTGATCGCCCGGCATCGGCCGGACGTGCTCGCCGTCGAGGAAGCCTTCCACGCCAAGAACGTCCGGACCACGCTGGTGCTCGGCCACGCCCGCGGCGTCATCCTGCTCGCGGGTGCGCAGGCCGACACGACGATCGCCGAGTACTCGCCCGCGATGATCAAGAAGACGGTGACCGGCAAGGGCGCCGCACTCAAGCCGCAGGTGGGATTCATGGTGGCGCAGCTGCTCCGGCTCAAGTCTCCGCCCCAGCCCGCCGACGCGGCCGACGGCGTCGCGGTCGCGCTGACCCATCTCATCCGGGGACGGCGATGATCGCCCTCGTCACGGGGACGCTGCGCGAGCGCGATGGCGACGCCATCCTCATCGAGACCGCCGGCGGCGTGGGCTACGAAGTGACGGTGCCGCTCGGGGTGCTCGAGCGGCTGCCCGCGGCGGGCAGCCGGGTGAGCCTCTACACCGAGCTGGTGATCCGCGAGGATAGCTGGTCGCTGTACGGCTTCGACCGGTCAGCGGAGCGCACCATCTTCCAGCGCCTGCTGTCGGCGACCGGATTCGGGCCCAAGCTCGCGATGGCGCTGCTCTCCACGCTCGGCCCGGAGCGCGCGGTGCGGAGCATCCAGTCGCGCGACATCGCGGCGCTGGCCACCGTCAGCGGCATCGGCCGGAAGAAGGCAGAGAAGCTGGTCGTCGAACTGGCGGATCGCTTCAAGGAGGTCCCGCTCGACCTTCCCCCGGCCGGTCCCCGGCCCGGCGAGGAGGCGGTGCAGGCGCTCATCCGGCTGGGGTATCCGGCGGCCGCCGCCGAGGAAGCGGTCCGCGCAGTGATCGCGGACGGCACCACGGAGACCGCGAAAGTGATCCGCGAGGCGCTGCAGCGCCTCGCCCGTTCGTAACTGTCAGGGGCGACGCACCCCGTCGCCATTTACCGGAGCAACACCATGACCGTCCCCGCGACGACCGCCGAGTGGATCTGCACCCGCTGCGGCAGCACCAATCGCATGCTCGTCGCCCGCGGCACCGAGCATACGGTCGACCGCTGCAATCACTGCAAGGCGAAGCACAACATCGAACCTGGCGACCGCCCGGTTCGCTGGGACGCTCGGCTCAAGGACTGAGGCTACGCCCGCACGGCTGTGCGGGCATACTGCGATGACCCGCCTCCAGATCACCACCCCCGATTCGCTGCCGGAAGAAACCGGCGCCGAGGCCGCGCTGCGTCCCGCTCGGCTGGAGGAATTCGTCGGGCAGGGCCAGGTGAAGGCGTCGCTTCGCATCGCCATCGACGCGGCGAAGGGCCGCGGTGAGCAGCTCGACCATCTCCTCTTCTTCGGCCCCCCGGGCCTCGGCAAGACCACGCTCGCCATGCTCCTCGCGAAGGAGATGGGCGTGCAGCTCCGCACCAGCTCGGGGCCGGTGCTGGAAAAGCCGGGCGATCTCGTCAGCATCCTGACCACGCTGCAGCCGGGCGACATCCTCTTCATCGATGAGATTCACCGGCTCCGGCCGGTGCTGGAAGAGTTCCTGTACCCCGCGATGGAGGACTATCGCGTCGACGTGCGCATCGCCGACGGCCCGAACGCGCAGACCATCCCGATGGCGATCGAGCGCTTCACCCTGATCGGCGCCACCACGCGGTTCGGTCTGCTCACCCCGCCGATGCGGGCGCGCTTCGGCATGGTCGAGCGGCTGCACTTCTACACGCCCGAGGACCTGCGGGTCATCGTCGCGCGCTCGGCGGGGATCATCGGCGTACCGGCCGACGCCGAAGGAACGATGGAGATCGCGCGGCGGAGCCGCGGCACCCCGCGTGTGGCCAACCGGCTGCTCCGCCGCGTCCGCGATTTCGCCCAGGTGAAGTCGGACGGCACCATCACCGGACCCATCGCGCGGGAGGCGCTGTCGCGGCTCAACGTCGACGAGTTCGGCCTCGACGACATGGACGCGCGCATCCTCAAGACCATCATCGAGAAGTTCGGCGGCGGTCCGGTCGGCCTCAACACCGTCGCCGTCGCCGTCGGCGAGGACAGCGACACGGTGGAAGAGGTCTACGAACCCTATCTCATCCAGCAGGGCTTCCTCGAGCGGACACCCCGTGGTCGCGTCGCCACGCCGCTGGCGTATCAGCGCTTCGGATTTCCGCCGCCGCCCGGCGCGCAGTCCTCCATCTTTGACCGCTGAGCGCCCTCTCCGCACCGCGGACTTCGACTACCTCCTCCCTCCCGAGCTGATCGCGCAGGAACCCGCGGCCGAGCGAGGGGCGAGCCGGCTGCTCATCGTGACCTCCGAATCCCGGAGTGAGACGCACCCCCCGGAACTCGGGACGCGCACCTCGGCACTCATCGACGGGACCTTCGCCGACATTGTTGGCCTGATCCCCCCCGGCGATCTCCTCGTCCTCAACACGACCAGGGTCCGCCACGCCCGCTTCCTCGGCACCCGCCCGAGTGGGGCGCCGGCCGAGGTGCTGCTCATCCACCCGGCGCTCGGCGACCACTGGATCGCGATCGGGAAGCCCGGCAGCGCGCTCCGTCCCGGCAAGCAGATCGCGCTTGGGGAAGGTGCGGCCATCGAAACGGTTGCCGTGCTCGACGAAGGCTTCCGGGAGGTGCGGTTCGTCGGGATCAGCGCCGATGAGGCCATCCGCACCTTCGGCCGGCTGCCTTTGCCGCCATACATCGAGCGGGACCCCACGGCCGATGACGAGCAGCGCTACCAGACGATCTACGCCGAGCGCGAGGCGAGCGTCGCGGCGCCGACCGCAGGGCTGCATTTCACACCCGCGATCCTCGCGGCCCTCGCAGCGCGGGGCGTGGAGATCGCGCGCATCGATCTGGAAGTCGGGCCCGGCACCTTCAAGCCGGTCGAGACGGACGACCCTGCGGCCCACCCGATGCATCCAGAGACGTACGAGATTGCCGCGGCAGCAGTCGAAGCCATCAGGGCGCTACGGGCCCGCGGCGGGAAGCTCTGGGCGGTTGGCACCACCGTCGTCCGGGCCCTCGAGAGCGCCGCGAACGACGACGGCACCGTCCGCGCGGGCCGCGCCGAGACCCGCCTGCTCATCACGCCGGGATTCCGCTTCCGGGTCGTCGACCACCTCCTCACCAACTTCCACCTGCCGCGCTCGACACTGCTCATGCTGGTGAGTGCGTTCGGCGGCTACGACCGGATCCTCGGCGCCTATCGTCACGCGGTGGCTGCGCGCTACCGCTTCTATTCGTACGGCGACGCGATGGTGATCCTGTGATCACGTGGCCACGCGCAACTGCGGCCACCAGGCCCGGGCGCATTGGCGCACACGCCCGTGCCAGCTTACGATCACCCCATGTTTGAGTACCAGCTCGACGCCACCGAGGGTGCGGCCCGCGCCGGACGGCTGACCCTGCCACACGGGGTGGTCGAGACCCCCGCCTTCATGCCGGTCGGGACGCACGGGACCGTGCGCGGCCTGCATCCGGCCGAAGTCGAGGCCGCCGGCGCTCAGATCATCCTGGGCAACACGTACCATCTCCATCTCCGCCCCGGCGAGGATGTCGTCCGCGCGCTCGGCGGCCTGCACCGATTCACCACCTGGCCGCGGCCGATGCTGACGGACTCGGGCGGGTTTCAGGTCTTCTCGCTCGAAGGACTGCGGAAGATCTCGGAGCACGGCGTCGAATTCGTCAGTCACATCGACGGATCCACCCGCACGATCACCCCCGAATCTTCGATGGAGATCCAGTGGGCCCTCGGGGCGGACGTGGCGATGGTCTTCGACCATGTGGTGCCGGGACAGGCCCCCTGGGCCCTCGCCGAGGAGGGGATGGAGCGGACCCTGCGCTGGCTGGACCGCTGCAAGGTCCGGCATGCCGAGCTGGCCGGCGGGGCCGCGGACGCGCGCGGTGGACTCGAGGCGAAGCAGACCCTCTGGCCGATCGTGCAGGGCGGCACGCATCCCGACCTGCGGCTCCGCTCGCTCGAAGGGACACTCGAGCGCGGACCGTGGAGCGGCATCGCCATCGGCGGGCTCTCCGTTGGGGAACCCAAGCCGGTGATGTACCGGGTCCTCGAGGAACTCGGTCCCACGCTCCCCGCCGCGGTGCCGCGTTATCTTATGGGCGTCGGTTTCCCGGACGACCTGCTGGAAGGGATTGCGAGGGGAGTCGACCTGTTCGACTGCGTGGCGGCCACACGGAATGGGCGCCATGGGAGCGCGTGGACCAGCGCGGGGAAGGTGAACATCCGCGCCGCGAAGCTCCGCCTGAGCGATGAGCCGCTCGACCCGGCGTGCGACTGCGACACCTGCCTCCGGTTCCCGCGCGGGTACCTCCGCCACCTGTTCATGGCAGAGGAGATGCTCGGGTTGCGGCTCATCTCGATTCACAACATTCGCTTCCTGATCCGCCTCGGCGAACTCGCCCGGACCCGGATCATGGAAGGCACCTTCGACCGCTGGCGCCGTGACTGGCTCGAGCGGTATCACCTGCGAGGAACTCCGTGACGATTGCCCTGTTTTCCCTTATGGCCCCGACCGACAGCCCCTCCACGGGCCTGACCATGCTGCTGCTGCAGATCGGCGCCATCGGCCTGGTCTTCTTCTTTCTGATCCTCCGGCCGCAGCAGCAGGCGAGGAAGAAGCACGAGGAACTGCTCAAGGGCCTCAAGAAGGGCGACGAGATCGTCACGATGGGCGGCATCATCGCGAAGGTGAAGGAGGTCAAGGACGACCGGGTCACCGTCGAATCGGGCACCTCCACCCTGGTTGTGGACCGCGCCCGCATCGTGAAGGTGGGAGACCAGGCTGCAACCGGAGTCGTCTGATGAGCGTGCTGGACCTCCACCTTCTGGGCTCACCCGTGCTCCGGGAACAGAGCAAGCCGGTGGCGACCATCGATGACGAGGTACGGCGCTTCGTGGCCGATCTCTTCGAGACGATGCACGCGGCCCACGGGGTCGGCCTCGCCGCCAATCAGGTCGGGGTGGCGCGCCGGATCGCGGTGGTGGAGACGAACGACAAGAAGCTGGTGTTGATCAACCCCCGGATCGTCGAAGCGTCCGGGAAGGAGACCGGCGAAGAGGGCTGCCTCTCCATCCCCGACATCTACGCGGACGTCACCCGGCCCGATCGCGTCGTCCTCGAGGCGACCGACGAGCAGGGGAACCGCTACCGCGAGGAACTGGACGGCCTCGCGGCACGGGCGGTCCAGCATGAGATCGACCACCTCGACGGGATTCTCTTCCTCGATCACCTGAGCATGCTGAAGCGCAAGCGCCTCATGGGGCGATGGAAGAAGGAACACGCGGACGACCCGGGGTTCATCAAGGCCGTCAAGCCTGACACAGCCGAGTCGCGCTGATGCGCATCGTCTTCTTCGGCACGCCGGAGTTCGCGGTCCCTGCTCTCCGTGCCCTGCTCGAAGAAGGCTTCGATGTCGCCGCCGTCATCTCCCAGCCGGATCGCCCGCAGGGCCGGTCGCGCAGCCAGCTCGTTCCCCCGCCCGTGAAGGTCGTCGCCCTCGAGGAACGACTCCCCGTGCTCCAGCCGGAGCGTCCGGTGGGTGCCTTCGCCGACGAGCTGCGCGCCTTCGATGCGGACCTCGGCGTCGTCGTGGCCTATGGCCACATCCTCAAGCCGGACATTCTCGCCATTCCGCGCCACGGCATGATCAATGTGCATGCGTCGGTCCTGCCGAAACTCCGCGGCGCAGCGCCCATTCAGTGGGCGATCCTCAACGGCGAGGAGACCACCGGCATCAGCATCATGCGGATGGAGGCGGGACTCGATTCCGGTCCCGTGCTCCATCGGATCGAGACCGAAGTCGCGGCCGATGAGACTGCCGGCGAGCTGACCGAGCGGCTGGCCGAACTGGGCGCCGAGGCGCTGATCGAGGCGCTGATGCTCGAGCAGGCCGGCGCCGCCACCGCCGAGCCCCAGAATCACGCGGAGGCCACCTTCGCGCCGAAGGTAAGCCGGGCGCTGGCCCGGCTGGACTGGTCGCGCGACGCGGCGACCCTCGCGCGGACGGTCCGCGCCTTCGACCCCGAACCGGGCGCCTGGGCGATGTTAGGCGCGCAGGAGGTCAAGCTCTTCGGCGGTCGCGCGGTGAACGCCGGCGGAGAGGCGGGAACCGTCCTCCTCGCCGGGGAGACCCTGCAGATCGCCGCGCTCGTCGGCGCGGTCGAGATCGCGGAGGTCCAGCCGGCCGGCAAGAAGCGGATGCCGGTGGGCGCCTGGACCCGCGGACGCGGAGTCGAGGTCGGCCAGCGCTTCACATGAGGCCGCTCCCTCGGCTGCATGCCGTGACCGATGCCGCCGTGCTCGCGCGCGAGGACTTCCCGGTTCGGGCCGCGGCCATTGCCGCGGGTGGCGCCTGCGTGGCGATCCACGCCCGGGACCGCAGCGCCACGGCCGCCCGGCTCGTGAGTGTGACCGAGCGTCTCCTCGCGCTCGCCCGCCCCGCAGAGGCCTCCACCTTCGTCAATGCCCGCCCCGATATCGCGGCGGCGCTCGGAGCCCAAGGTACCCAGCTCGGCGCCGGCGACCTCAGCCCCCATGAGGCACGAACCGCCTTCGGCCACGCCTGGCAGGGCTGGATCGGCGCTTCCGTCCATTCAGCCGACGAAGCCGCGAGGGCCAGGGATGACGGTGCGGACTTCCTGATGGTGGGCAACATCTTCGAGACCGCCAGTCACCCTGGACGGAGCCCCGCCGGCCTGCAGCTCGTCGCGGCCACCGCGCGCCTGGGCCTTCCGGTCATTGCGATCGGCGGAGTCACCGCAGAGCGCGCTCGGGCGGTCCTTGAGGCGGGCGCGTATGGCGTTGCGGCGATCTCGGCCGTCTGGGATTCCGACGACCCCGCCGCGGCCACGCTGGCACTGCTGGCACCCTGGCTGGAGGGCGCATGACCGAGCTTCACCTGATCGTGAATGGGGAGCCGCGGAGCATTCCCGCCCCCGCGACCCTGAGCACCCTCCTCGCTGCCCTCGACCTCGATCCCCGCATGGTTGTCGTCGAGCTGAATCGCGAGATCATCCGCCGGCCCCGGCTCGGCGAGGTCGCGCTGGCGAATGGGGACAGGGTCGAACTGGTTCACTTCGTGGGTGGCGGGTAACGCGTCGGTGGTCTCCAGACTGGTTCCCCCCCTTATCTTTCGCCCATGACGAACATCACCTCGCTCATCGATCCGCCGCTGGTCATCGGCGGCCACCGCTTTCATTCGCGCCTCCTCCTCGGCACCGGCAAGTATCGCAGCAACAGCGAGATGGCCCAGGCCATCGAAGCCGCCGGCGCGGAGGTCGTTACCGTCGCCGTCCGGCGCGTCGACCTCGACCGCCGGAAGGAAGAGGGGATGCTCTATCACCTCGACCCGAAGAAGTTCTTCCTGCTCGCGAACACCGCCGGCTGCTATACGGCTGACGAGGCCATCCGCTACGCCCGGCTTGCCCGCGAAGCGGGGTTCAACGAGTTCATCAAGCTCGAAGTCATCGGCGACAAGGAGACCCTGCTCCCCGATACCGAGGGACTGCTCACCGCGACGAAGACTCTGGTCAAGGAAGGCTTCCAGGTCATGGCGTATACCAGCGACGACCTGATTACGGCGCTGCGCCTGCAGGATGCCGGCGCGGCCGCCGTGATGCCGCTCGCCTCGCCGATCGGCAGCGGTCTCGGGCTGATCAACCCCTACAGCATCCGCACCATCAAGCGGCGCCTGTCGGTCCCGGTGCTGGTCGATGCCGGGGTCGGCACCGCCTCCGACGCCTGCCTCACCATGGAGCAGGGGGTGGATGGCATCCTGATGAACACGGCGATCGCGGAAGCCCGCGACGCGGTCGCGATGGGTGCCGCCATGCGTCACGCCGTCGAAGCGGGACGTCTCGCCTTCCTCGCCGGCCGCATGCCTCGCCGGGAGATCGCCGTTCCATCCAGCCCGTCGAGCGGGATGATCGAGTGACAGACGGGGTCGCGCCCCGGGCCGCCGCGTACCGCATCCTGCGCGCGGTTCAGGAGGGGCAACCCTTCGAACAGGCACTCGACCGCGGGCTGCGCGGTCTCGAGGATTCGGATCGACGACTGGCCCACGAACTGGCCGCCGGCGTCCTCCGTCGGCGCAACGATCTCGATGCCCGGCTGCAGCCCCTGGTGCATCGCGGCTGGAGTTCCGTCGCGACTGACCTGCGCGACATCCTGCGCCTCGGCGCCTATCAGCTGAGCGCACTCGACCGCATCCCCGCGCACGCCGCGGTCTCCACCACCGTCGAACTGGCCCGGACCGCGCTTGGGGAGAAGGCGGCCCGCTTCACCAACGCGATTCTGCGGGGGATGGGGGGACGGGCCGCTCCTCCCGCGGCCAGCACCGACCAAGCCGCGAATATCGCGGACCGGCACTCCCACCCCGCCTGGCTGGTGCGCCGGTGGCTCGATCGATTCGGCGCAGAGGAAACCGAACGACTGCTCGAGTGGAACAACACTCGCCCCCCGCTCGTCCTCCAGCCCGCCCGGCAGTCCCTTGAAGCGTTGCAGCGATTGCTCTGGGAACGCGGCACCAGCGCCCGTCGTGCTCCCTTCGATGCCGGACTGGTTCTGGAGAGTGCCCGTCCGCAGGACCTGCCCGGATACGCCGAGGGAGCGTTCGTGGTGCAGGACGGCGCGCAGGCACTGGTGAGCCGATTCGCCGCCGCTCCGCCAGGGGCGACGATTTACGATGCCTGCGCGGCCCCGGGGGGAAAGACGATCGCACTCGGCCGCGTCGCCGGACGCGTTCTTTCAGGTGATCTCCACCGCGACCGGGTGAAACGGCTTGCCGAAAACCTGCGCCGCGCGGGGAGTGGCCGTGAATTCCCCGTCGTGGCATCGGCGATGGCCCCGCCCTGCCGGCCGGTCGACGTGGCGCTCCTCGACGCCCCCTGCCTCGGGACCGGCACGCTCGCCCGCCACCCCGATGCCCGCTGGCGCGTGGCACCGGAGGCCCTTGCCCGGCTGGCCGAACAGCAGCGCGGACTGCTCGAGTCGGTCGCCTCCGTCGTGCGGCCCGGCGGTTGGTTAGTTTACGCCACGTGCTCGCTCGAGCCTGAGGAAAACGAGGAACAGGTGGCCACCTTCCTGCGGACCCATCCCGAATTTCAACGCGACTCCGGCCAGTCCGTGCCCGGGGAACTCCTGACGCCGGATGGGGACCTGCGGCTGCTGCCGCAGCGCCACGGAGTCGATGGGGCATTCGCCGCGCGCCTGCGCAGGATCGGCTGATGCCGTTGCGCCGCCCGCGGGGAACGGGACGGGAGCGCGGGCTGCTGTCGACGATCGCCGGACGGCGATTCGTCAAACAGGCCGGGATTGTCGCCGCCATGTTCCTGGTCGGCTATCTCGTCACCATCTTCTGGCTCTTCCCCGCACCGCTCATCCGGAAGGAGCACGCCGTCCCCCGCGTCATCGATGTCGGGGCGACGGAGGCCAGGCAGCGGCTCGAGGCACAGGGATTCCGGTTGCGGATCGAAGATCAGCAATCCGACCCCGGCGCCCCCAAGGGAACGGTCATCTGGCAGGATCCGCCACCGGGCGTCGTGATGCCGCCCAACAGCCAGATCGCTCTGATCGTCAGCGACGGCCCGCCCGATGTCCCGGTCCCCGACGTCGCAAGCTTTCCGCGGGCACTGGCCGAGCGGGTGCTTCGGGCGGCCGGCTTCACCGTGGGTAGAGCGGACACATTGCCGGCGGCGACCGAGGCCGGCATCGTGGTCCAGAGCCGACCCAGCCCCGGCGTCGGGCGCGCGGCGGGCACCCCCATCGATCTGGTGATAAGTTCGGGGCCGGCCGAGCTGACGATTCCCTCGCTGGTGGGACTGTCCCTGGCCCAGGCGCGGGAACAGATCGAAGCGCTCGGCCTTGTCGTCGGAGCCACGGGTGGCCGAGTCGTGCCAGGCCGCCCCGAAGGGCTGGTACTGGAACAGCGTCCGCAAGCGGGAACTCGAAGTCCCCGCGGCGGTAGAGTCGACCTCGTCGTGACCAGAAAGGGAAACTGATGGCCGTCCGTATTGCCCCAAGCATCCTCGCGACCGACCTCGGTCGGCTGCGCGAGCAGGTGGAGGCCGCGCTCGCCGGCGGCGCCGAATGGCTGCACATCGACGTGATGGATGGCCGCTTCGTGCCGAATCTCACGTTTGGCGCCCCTGTCATCCGGGCCCTGCGTCGCTTCACCGAAGTCCCGCTTGATGTCCACCTGATGGTGGTGGAGCCCGAACAGTACATCGCGGAGTATGCCGACCTGGGCGTGAACGTGTTCACCTTTCACCCCGAGGCGACCACCCACGTACAGCGCCAGCTGGCGCAGATCCGCGCCCGGGGCATGGCCGCCGGCCTCGCGCTCAATCCGGCGAGCCCGCTGAGCCTGGTGGAAGAGGTGCTCGACGATCTCGACCTGCTGCTCATCATGAGCGTCAATCCCGGATTCGGCGGCCAGTCCTACATCCCCGCCGCCACCTCGAAGATTGCCCGGGCGCGGGCGATGCTCGATCGGACCGAGACCCGCGCGGCCCTCGAGGTCGATGGCGGCATCACGGTGGACACCATCGAGGCCGCTTGGCGGGCCGGGGCAGACACCTTTGTCGCCGGCACGGCCGTCTTCGGCCAGCCGGACATCGCCGGAGCGGTCCGTGCGCTGACGCGCTGCTGCACCGTGAAGGTGTAACCGATGTCGAAACAGTGGGTCCTGGTTCTGGCCGTGCTCGCCGGCCTCCTCATCGGAGGGACCGCGCTCGTCTTCTATGGCCCCGAGGTGCAGCCCGTCGCCGTCGGCAAGGAGGCTCCGGACTACACGGCCATGAATCTGCAGTCCGGCGACAGCATCGCGCTCCGGACGCACTACCGGGGGCACGTCACCCTCGTCAACATCTGGGCGACATGGTGCGTGCCCTGCCGCGTCGAGATGCCGGCGATGCAGCAGCTGTACGACTCCCTCTCCGGCCGAGGGTTCCGGATTGCCGCGGTGAGCATCGATCAGGAGGGGCCCGAAGTCGTCAGGCAGTTCGCGGGCGAGCTGAAACTGACGTTCGATGTCCTCCAGGATCGGAGCGGCAACATCCAGCAGGCGTACCAGACGACGGGCGTCCCGGAGAGCTTTCTGCTGGACAGCAACGGCGTGATCATGAAGCGGGTCATCGGCGCCCATGACTGGGCCTCCGCCGCCGACCGCGCCCTGATCCGACGCCTGCTCGGCGATGCCGGGCCCGCGTCGACTCCGCTGCAGGATCGGGCGCCGGCAGATTCCGTCCCCGCCACGGGGCGATGATCCTCCTCGCCATCGAAACATCGTGTGACGAGACTTCCGCCGCGATCCTCCGGTGCGGCAGCGGTCCCGTCGCGCTTTCCAGCCTGGTGATCCTCTCGCAGGACATTCACCGGATCTTCGGCGGCGTGGTGCCGGAACTGGCGAGTCGCGCCCATCTCACCACACTGGGCAGTGTCGTCGATCAGGCCCTCGTCGAGGCCGGCGTGAGGCTTCCGGAGGTGGAGGGCGTCGCGGTCACGGCAGGCCCCGGTCTCGTCGGGGCTCTGCTGGTCGGCGTCATGTACGGAAAGACGCTCGCCCGGCGGCTGAACGTGCCCCTCCTGGGGGTCCACCACCTCGAAGGGCACCTCTTCGCGGCCACGCTGGAAGATCCCGACCTCCAGCCGCCATTCATCGCCCTGCTGGTGAGCGGCGGACATACCATGCTGCTCGACGTGGCCGCGTGGGGCCAGTACCGGCTGCTCGGAACGACTCGCGACGATGCAGCCGGGGAAGCGTTCGACAAAGTGGGTACACTGCTCGGGCTCCCCTATCCCGGGGGACCGGAGATCGAGCGGCTCGCCGCGACGGGGCGCCCAGGCCGGTACAAGTTTCCCCGTCCGATGCTTAACACGCTCCAGGAAGACGGCCCGGATCGCTTCAGCTTTTCCTTCTCGGGGCTGAAGACGGCCGTCCTCCGGGCGGTCCAGTCCAGCGACGACCTCGAGCGGGACCGTGCCGATCTGGCCCGTGCCTTCCAGGACGCCGTGCTCGCAGTCCTCGTGGAGAAGGCCTACGCCGCGATGAGTGACCTGGGATACTCCACGCTCGTCATCGGCGGGGGGGTGGCGTGCAATCGTGCGCTCGCCGCACTGGCGAAGACCCGGGTCGACAGTGCAGCCCGCGTCGTGGTTGCCTCGAACCGCCTCAACACCGATAATGCCGCGATGATTGGCGCCGCCGCCGCGTTCCGCCTGGCCCGCGGCGAACAGAGCGGCAGCGATCTCGAACCACGCGCAGACCTCCCCTTCCCCGGTCTCGTGTCCACTTCGGCCCCGGCGGGAACCGCCCGATGAACATCTACCCTCTGATCTTCAAGCTGGGTCCCCTCGAGATCACCGGTTACGGCATCATGATGATGGTCGGCTTCCTGATGGGAGGCTGGCTGATCACCCTCGAACTCAGGCGTCGCGGCCTCTACGAGGAGTACGCGGCCGACATCACGGTGGCCGCCGTTGTCGGGGGCATCGTCGGCGCCAAGCTCTGGTACTGGGTCCTCAACGGCGGCAGCCTCTTCTCCCGAGGCGGACTGGTGTGGTATGGCGGGTTCGTGGGGGGCTTCCTCGCGGTCATGCTCAATGGCTGGCGGCTGAAGGTCCCCATCCGGTGGACCTTTCACCTGTGCGCTCCCGCACTCGCCGCGGCCTACGCCCTTGGCCGGATCGGGTGTTTCATCGTCAATGATGATTACGGCCACCCCACCACCCTCCCGTGGGGCGTGAAGTTTCCCCAAGGACTGCCACCGTCCACCGCGCTGAATCTCCAGGAGCAGTTCGGCATTCCGATGGCACCCGGCACGGACCCTGCCACAGTGCTGGCCGTCCACCCGACCCAGCTCTATGAAGCGACGCTGATGCTGATCGCGTTTGCCCTGCTGTGGCGGCTGCGACTGCGGGCGCGCCCGACCGGCTGGATCTTCGGCATTTACCTGATTTGTGCAGGGGTGGAGCGGTTTCTCATCGAGATCGTAAGAGCAAAGGATGACAGGATCTTCGGCCCGCTGACGATCGCCCAGGCAGTGAGTATCGGGCTCGTGGCCGGCGGAGTCTTCCTGATGACAACGTTGGCGAAGAGCGAGGACATCGCCGCTGGCCCGTACCTGAACAAGGCAGCTGGCGGCTAGCTCGGCGATTTCTTCCTGTCGGAACTTTATGCCGGAATATTTTGCCTGTTCCGGCATTTTTTGCCTATGGCGAAATATGGCGTTTTTGCCTAAGTGCTTTTTTGTGAGTCACTTAGCTGAATTGTGATATTTGGCACACCGCCTGCTATATGGGTGAAGTGAAGCGCTACGGCGCGATCGAAAAGTGGCGGGCCGAAGAAGAGTGGGGCGGACATCTCCGTTCGTTCCCGAAAAACTCAGGGGGCGGCCTGTCACCTCCCAGTGGCATCTGGAAACCGAATCAGGTGCCGAACAGAGTGGTAAGCCGAAGAAGAGTGGAGCGAACATCCGGTTCGCCTCCGTCCACAACTCAGGGGGCGGCTTGCCACCGCACGACGACAAAGGCCTGCCAAGTGGCAGGCCTTTGTCATTGTGATCGCTGCGGGCGTTCAGCGCGTGCGGGGCGACGACTTCTGGAGCATCCCCTTGAGCCGTTCCACCTCGGCGCGCAGCGCCGCAAGATCGGCGTCCATCCGGTCCAGCGACCGGATCATATCGGCCTCCAGGCGCATCGGTCGCTCAACGGGGATCGCCGATGAGAGCACGTCAGGTGCTTCGCTCCTCGCCGGGCCTGCAGCTTCCGGCACCAGCACGCTGGTGACGGCCAGCCGGCGTGGCTCGATCACGAACGTCCAGAGCAGGCCGGCGACGAACAGCACGAGCAGCACCACCTGCAAGGCAAGCGATTCCGCCGTCGGATAGATTCCGAGCGCCGGAATTCGGGGTGCCCAGGTGAGCACGGTCGTCCCGATCAGCCCGCCCTCCTGCAACTCCGCAATCCCCTTCCCGGCGAACACGAAGGCCATGTAATAGAGGAAGGCGCTCGTGAAACCGAAGAAGGGTTTGAGGGGGATCTTCACGCCCCACCGGTTGATGCCGTAGTAGACCACTGCCAGAGAGATACCGCCGGCGAGCATGCCGAGCAGCACCGGCAGGATCGAGCCGGTGCCCGCCAGGAACAGCGCCTTGTAGAACAGCACCGTCTCGAATCCCTCGCGGTAGACGGCGAGGAACGCCACCGATGCGAGGGCAAGCGCGGAACCGCTGGAGACGGCGTCCTGAACCCGTCCCTTCACGAAGCGGTTCCACTTCGCCACCTCCATCTTCGACAGCAGCCAGTAGCTCACATAGAACAGCATCGCCGTCGCGACGAGCATCACTCCACCTTCGAGCGCCTCCTGGCTGGTGCGACCGACCTGAAAGATGGTCTCCAGCAGCAGGGCGGTCAGCAGACTCGCCCCGACCGCGGCACCGACGCCGATGTGGATGTCCCGGCGACGATGGCCCGCCCCGGTCTTCAGGAGAAACGCCATCAGGGCACCGACGACCAGTATGGCCTCCAGTCCCTCACGCAGAAGCAGGATGAACGACTGAAAGAAGAGGTTGAGGGGGGACAGCTGGTCCCCAATCGTCCGCTCAGCGTTCTCCAGATCGCTGAGCAGTCGAAGGTGGATGTCCCGCAGTTCGGCGGCGGTGGCGCCGCCGGCCGCACGGGTCCGGAGCGCGGCAAAATCCGCCTCGAGTCCGTCGGCAAGACCGGCGTTCTTCGCCCGCACACCGCGCTCGACCTTCTCGAAGGTCATGTAGGCGTCGAAGGCCGTTGAACTGGCGCGCTCCCCTTCCCCGGCGGCCGCATGCTCGAGAGCACTGTCGAGCTGGGACCGAACCGCCGTGAAGACCAGGGCCGCATCATCCGGGCGGGTTTCCGCGGTTCCAAAGGTGCGGACCGCCGCAATCCGGGCACGGACCTCCGGGGAATCAACGCCTTGTCCCGGCGCCATCGCGGCCGCCAGTTCGGCGTCCGTCATGCGGGCAGTGGCCGCAAATTCGCGGAGCGCCGCCGAGACCTCGCCGCGTGGCGCGGGGAGGCGGAGCAGTGTGGCATAAACGGCCGCGGCCCAGCGATCGTCGGCGCTCAGCCGGGTCTCGTAGGCCGGCATCGCGGTGCCGGCAACGCCGATGGTGGTGCGTCGGTAATAGTCGAGCGGAGAGACTGCGGTCAGCTTGCGAAAATCCGTGAGGTCGGCAGGCGGCGGCGTGAGCGTGGCGCCCGCCACTCCATCCCCCCGGCCGGCGGGCCCATGACAGCTCGCGCACTGCGACTGGAAGACTTCGGCTCCGCGGGTCAGGAGGGGCTGACGCACCGGTATCTCGTCGAGTGTCACGCCGAGCCGAGCGGCGAGGGCCTCCGCCAGCAGGCGCGATCGCAGCGCGACCGAGTCGGCCGGCGCGATACGCGCGACCATCGCGACCATCGAATCCAGGCCGGCGATGGCAAGCTTCGACGCGTCGGCCGGCAACAACCCGGCGGTTCGACGCGCCTCGCTCAGGAAGAGCTTCGCCTCTTCGACTTCCGCAGCCGCAACGACCTTACCGGCCTGGACGCCGACGCCATATTCCTGGGCCGCCAGAGCGGTGGTCGCGGCGATCCGCCTCACGGCCGGGGCCTGATCACCCTGATCGGGAAGCGGAGTGGCCGGGCCTGCGAAGAGGCTCGAAAGCGCTGACGTCACCAAAATGAGAAACATTCTCAACCGATCTTGATTGACAGGAGTCAAACTACGGGGCGAGCATCGGAATTGGAAGTACCGTCCCGATTCGGGCGCTCCACCGGCCTGCTAGCTTTCCAGACATGCCGACGATTCCAGCGATCGATCCAGCCACCGGGGCCGTCTTCGCCGAGACACCCGAGGCCTCCATGGCTGAGGTCGTGCTTGCCATGCAGGGTGCCAGGGCAGCGCAGCCGGGATGGGCCGCTCGCCCCCTCGCTGAGCGCCGGGCAATCATTGCGAACTTCCAGCGACTGCTCTACAGCCGCCGGCAGGAGATGGCCGAGCTGATCACCCGGGAGAACGGGAAGCCCCTGGGCGAGGCACTTCTCACCGATGTCGCGGTCACGCTGGATCTGGCGCGGTTCTACCTCGCGGGGGCCGACTCGATCCTCCGGCCGCGGCGGATCCCGCATGGGAACATCGCCTTCCTGGGCAAGCGCGGCCGCCTGCACTGGGAGCCGCTGGGCGTGATCGCCGTCATCTCTCCCTGGAATTATCCGCTCCTGCTGCCCTTCGGGGAGCTGCTGCCCGCCCTGCTCTCGGGGAATGCCGTGCTCCTCAAGCCGAGCGAGTTCACGACGAGGACGGCGGCGTTCGGGATCGAGCTGCTGCATGAGGCCGGGGTGCCGCCTGCGGTCTGCCAGCTCGTCCCGGGAGCGGGGGAGGTCGGCGCCGCGCTCATCGCGGAAGCACCTGACAAGATCTTCTTCACCGGAAGCGCCCGCACCGGGCGGAAGGTCGCGGTCGCCGCGGCGGAGCGGTTCATCCCCGTCAGCCTCGAACTCGGCGGCAGCGACGCCTGCATCGTGCTGGCCGACGCTGACCTCGAGCGTGCAGCCAGCGGCTCACTGTGGGCGCGATTCACCAACGGCGGGCAGACCTGTGTCGCCGCCAAACGAGTCATCGTCGAGCAGCCCATCTACGATCAGTTCGTAACCGTGCTGGTCGAGAAGGTCCGTACCCTGATCGTCGGCGCGGGGGCGGAGCCGGGCGTGGACATGGGGCCTATGATCCGGGAAAGTCAGCTCGTCGAGTTGGAGCGGCAGCTCGCCGCCGCGACCGCCGCGGGAGCTACGATCCGGACGGGCGGCCGGCGCCGTCCCGACCTCGGTCCCACCTTCTTCGAACCGACGGTCGTCACCGACCTGCCGCTCGACTCGCCGCTGTGGCGCGAGGAGGTCTTCGGACCGGTCATGCCGGTGGTTCCCGCCCGGGACGCGGAGGACGCGCTGCGTCTCGCCAACGACTCCGCCTACGGGTTGTCTGGCAGTGTCTGGACCGGCGACCGGGATCGAGGAGTCGCGCTGGCGCGGCGGATCCACGCGGGCGCCGTCCTGGTGAACGACGCCACCTGTCATGTCGGGATCGCCGAGGTCCCGCACGGGGGGGAAAGGGAGTCGGGGCTGGGACGAACGCATGGCGAGATCGGGCTGCTCGAGACCTGCCGTCCACGCTACGTCGGAAGCGATCTGCTGGACTGGATCCGGAAGCCCTGGTGGTTCGGCTACCATCACGAGAGCTATGGCAACCGGGACGCCTTCCTGCGCTTCGCCTTCGCCCCGTCCCTGCTCGATCGGCTTCGGGCGGCCCCGAAGGCGCTCGGCCTGCTCTTCAACCGGCGCGCGGTGTAGCCGGCCCGGAGCGCACCAGAATCGCAACCGCACCCGCGGTCGCGTCGGAGTGCGAGAGCGACAGCTCGAAGTGCAGCGGCCCGTGGCGCTCCGTCAGGTCCTTTGCGAGCCCGGAGAGCGTCAGGAAGGGACGGCCCTCGGTCTCCCGCTGCACTTCCAGGTGGTGCCAGCTCACCGCTCTCGCGCCAGGCAGGATCTGCAGTGCCTTGTAGGCCGCTTCCTTGGCCGCGATGCGTGCGGCGATGTGCATGGCGGGGCGGTGGCGGCCCACCACGTAGACGCGCTCGCCCTCGGTCAGGAACCGGGCGAGGACCCGGTCACCGTGGCGGAGCAGCATCCGCTCCACGCGGGCGATATCGACGAGATCGATCCCTACCCCGATCAGTTCCACGCAGCCCAGATCCTCTCCACCATCCCTGACAACGGTCCCGGTACGGGCAGGTACCCGCCGAGCACCAGTCCGAAGTAGCTCGCGATCGCGAGCACGAGAACGCCGATGGCGACAAGGGGCCAGAGCGGGCGACGCCAGGCCCGGACCTCCTCCACTTCCGCCCCCCAGGTCCGCCACTCCTCCCGCAGCACCTCCTCCAGCGCCAGCCACGCCGCTTCGAGGCGCCGCGCACTCGCCAGGAGGGCGGCCTGCCACTCGTGGACCGCGGTCAGCGGGGCCCGTTCGCTGCGCGCGGCGGGGGCGAGCTGATCGAGGGTGACGAGACTCTCACGAAGCGGCTGGCTACCGCGATCGAGGCGGGCCGCCAGTGCACGCACTTCGGCCGCATCGAGGGGGAGATGCCGGGCGTAGCGCGCCGGCAGGCGCGACTCCCGGGCGGCGGCGAGCATGCGATCACTGATCGCCGCGGCGGCACGCTCGGCCACCGACTCCACCGCACTGCCCCACGCGGTATCCCAGGCCGCGCCATTCAGCGTGGCGAGCGCAAGCTCGCGGTCGCCCTCGCGCGCCCAGCGCCGGGCATCTCCGGCGAGTTCGAAGAGCTGGGAGACCAGAGCGACACGAATGTCCTCGAGTCCGATCCAGTGCAGGGAGCCTTGCGCGGCAGGCGTGGGCACGATGAGCCGGCCGAGCGAGGGGCCGAGCTCGGGAATCTCCAGCACTGTCCTGGTCGAGGGCGACGTCATGCGGCGCTCCAGGCGGGGGGTTCGTCACCGAGCGCCGCCTCACACAGCACCGCGGGCCGCCCGGTTCGCGTCGCATACCGGGCGGCGAACTGCACCAGCGCGTCGGCGACGCAGCTCTCGCGCGGCAATCCGGCGATGCCGATCAGCTGCTCGATGCCGGCAGGCGTCCCTTCGATCTCCATCAGCACATCCATGCGCGGGTACCACTCCAGCCTGGCCACCGTGCCCGAAATGCGATACACCTCGACGTACCGATCGATGGCGTGCGTGATGCCGTAGCCCAGCGACTCGAGCAGGCGCAATGCGCCAGCGCCGTCACCTGCCACCACCTCGATCTCCTCGCGCTGCTTGTAGCCCTCGGGGCTGACCGCCGTCGGGCCCTTCCAGCCGATCTCGGCGTGCTCCGGACCCTCCTCCGGGATCCACCGGCGGAGCCGCAGCACCTGGTCGCGCCGCTCGAGCTCGCCGTCTCGATCGAGGCGACGGTCGCGCAGCATGCCTCGGAAGCTTCGCAGCGCCCCGGCCGCGAGCAGCCGCCGACGGATCGCGGCGGGATCGGCGACGACCGCCTTCACTTCGAGTTCAGTCGCCAAGGATGGCCTCGAGCACCCGCGGCGTGTCACTGAGGTCGACGAACGCCGCATGCGCGCCGGCCTCCTCGAGAGAACTCAGCGGATAGGCTCCGGTCGCTACACCGATGGCGCGGGCTTCGATGCCCCGACCGCAGGTGACATCCGCGGGGGTGTCACCGATGATGACGACTTCGCGGCCGCGGGGTTCGCGTCCGAAGTGGGGCACCGCGCGCCGTGCCGCGATCGCCGGCAGATCGGGGCGGTGCGAGGAATCGGATCCGAAGGCCCCGACGCGGAAGCGGGCGGGCTCGATCGCCGCGGCCAGGAGCTTGAGCCCGGCCCCCTCGCGCATGTTGCCGGTGAGGAGACCGAGCACCACATCAGGCTCCTGCTCGAGCGCATCGAGCAGCTCGGGAATGCCGGGCATGACGGTCGTGAGCGAGCGGGGCTGCCGCAGTTCCTCTTCCAGCAATGCGAGGTAGCGTCCGCAGAGTTCCTGGATGAACCCCGCGTCCCCCGCGCCTGCATGGCCGGTGGCCTCGAGCAGCTCCGCGACGATCTGCGGGTCGGTCTTCCCGTCGAACCGGACCCGTTCGAACGCGTCGTTGATGTCCACATGGCTGGCGAGCGCCGCCGTGATGGCGCGCCGCCCCGCCCCCGCCGTCAGCAGGAGCGTTCCGTCGATATCGAACAGCACGAGCGTGGATGCCACCATCTACTCCATTCTCCGGACGGCGACGAGCTGGGTCCTCAGCATCATGGCGCGGGTGCCCGGGCCCCACGGCTCGAGCACGACTCCGCCGCACGCCACGGTGGAATGGATCAGGGTATCGCTCGGCCCGGCGAACGCGACGTGAGTGATCCGGTCACCCCGGTCCGAGAAGAAGAGCAGGTCGCCCGGCCGATGCTCGCCGAGCGGCACCGGCTCGCCCTGCTCCGCCTGCTGGGCGGCGTCGCGGTGGAGGGTGATGCCCCGGGCGAGAAAGGTGGTCTGGACCAGTCCGGAGCAATCGACGCCCCAGGGCGTGACACCTCCCCATTGATAGGGTGTCCCCGCGAAGGCGCGGAGCGCCCACAGCTCTGGCGACATCGCGCGCGCGCGCACGATCACCCGCGCGTGCGGCGTGATGGTCCCGACGCCGAGGACACCCCGGCGGCCGTCGGGCAGGTCGATGCGCGGCGATGCGAGGCCTGCCCGGGCGCGGAGGGGGAGCCTGACAATCACTCCGTCCTCGGTCCGCATGACCGCGCCTTCGCTCCAGGCCAGCGCGGATTCCCGCCATCCCCGGGCGATCTCATGATCGGTCTCGAGCGCATAGCCGATGTGCACCCAGCCTTCGTAGCGGTCCACGTCGAGCCGGACCCGGCGCCAGTCCCCCTGGTGTTCCAGCACCTTCGCCGTCTCGCCGAGGACGAGCTGAGTCACCTGCTCGGAACGGAGGTTGGGCTCGCGGAGGACCGGGGCGACCCCGGCCCGGCCGATGAGCGAGGTCGTGGTCATTTGGCCTGGCACTCCTTGCAGAGCGAGACCCCCTGGAAGGTGCAGACGATGCAGATGAACGTGCCGCACTTCTCGCAGGGATAGCCCTCCGAGGCCCGTTCCTCGCGCCCGCAGGCGCGGCAGTTCATGGCATCCCGTTCCTTCAGCTCTTCCTTTTTCATACCGCCTCCCGCGTTGCGTCGGTCCCCGGGGCCTCGACGAGGCGCCGGGCGACCGGCTGGGGACTTCAGGTCGTGATGGCGTACCGCTTGATCTTGTTGATCAGCGTGGCGCGCGAGATACCGAGTTCCTGTGCCGCGCGGGTCCGGTTGCCGACATGGTGGCGCAGCGTGCGCTCGATGTGAGCCCGTTCGAGTTCGTCGAGCGTCATCGGCGTGTGGCGGCGATCGCCGGGCCCGGGCCGATTGCGGAAGTCGCCGGGCAGATGCTCCAGCCCGACGAGCGGCTGGCCGCGCGAGAGGATGAGCGCCCGCTCGAGGACATTGCGCAGCTCGCGGGTGTTGCCGGGCCAGGGGTGCGAGAGGAGGCGTTCGAGCGCCTCGGGACCGATCGCCGGCGCAGCGCCGGTGACCTCCCGCTGCAGTTCGTTCACGAGAGTCAGCACGAGTGTCAGGCGATCCTCGCGACTCCGCTCGCGCAGGGCGGGCAGCAGCAGCGGCATCACGCTCAACCGGTACGCCAGGTCCTCCCGGAAGGTGCCGGCCTCCACCATCGCATCGAGATCGCGACTGGTCGCGGCGATGATCCGGACGTCCGCGGCCAGCTCCCGCACGCCGCCGACGCGCCGGAAACTCCGGGTCTCGAGGAGGCGGAGCAGCTTGGGCTGCAGTTCCGCGGGCAGGTCACCGATCTCCGGCATGACGAGCGAACCGCCCTCGGCGGTCTCCACCAGGCCGGGCCGCCGCTCGCGGGCCTCCTGCTCACTGGCGCGTTCGGTCCCGAACAGTTCGGCATCGAGCCCCGCCGGCGTCTTGCCCCAGATCTGGACCTCGACGAACGGTCCGGAGGCCCGCGGGCTGAGAGAATGGATCATCGCCGCCATCCAGCGTTTGCCGACGCCGGTCTCGCCCCGGAGCAACACGGGGGTGCGCTCCGACAGCGCGATGAGTCCGACCTGCCGGCCGAGATCCTTCATCGCCGTCGAATCCCCGAGGGAATCGAGACCTTCGCCAGGGGTGCTCCGGAGGAGGAGGAGTTCGTTGAGACGGCGGAGCCGGACCTTGTCCGCCACCCGGGCGACTGCCGCCACCAGATGGCCCATGTCCACCGGTTTGCTGAGGAAGTTCTCGGCTCCGCGCTGCATCGCCTCGACCGCGGTCGAGACATCGCCATGTCCGGTGAGCAGGATGACGGAGGCGTTCCGCTCCTTGAAGCGAACCAGCGCATCGAGTCCGTTCATCCCCGGGAGGTGCAGATCGAGCACCACGACCTCCGGGTGCAAGCGATCGTAGGCCGCGAGACCGCTTTCGGCATTCAGTTCGCGCGAGACCTCATACCCCGCCCGTTCGAACACCATGCCCACGGTGCGCAGCACGTCCACATCGTCGTCGATGAGCAGCACGGAATCAGGCATGGCCCGTCCTCGCAATCCTGGTAGGGTCCTTCGGTAGCCGGAAGGCGAATCGCGCGCCGCCCTCCGGCCTGTTCTCCCCGTGGATCTCCCCGCCATGCGCGCGGATGATCCCGTGGGAAATCGAGAGTCCAAGGCCGGTCCCGTGTCCCTGTGCCTTGGTGGTGAAGAATGGCTCGAAGACGCGGGTGAGCGCGGCCTCCGGGATACCGGGGCCCTGGTCGAGCACCTCGAAGCCCACCCAGTCGCGATCCGACCAGGTGCGCACCGTGGCCGCCGGCGCCGCGCTGCCGGCCATGGCCTGGGCGGCGTTCATGAGCAGGTTGGTGATCACCTGGCGGATCTGGTCGGGATCGGCGGTCACCGCCGGCAGCGTCGGATCGAGTCCCAGGGTCCAGACGACGCCGTGCTCGGCGAGACCGGGCGTGGCGGCGAAGGTTTCCCGCGTGATCAGGTTGAGATGGGTGTCGCGCCGCTCGAGCGGCCGCAGCCGGGCGAAGGTCAGCAGCCCGGTCACGATCCGGCCGGCGCGCATCGCCTCGCCGCGCATGGTCTCGATGCCGGACGCGATCTCGCCGGGCAGCTGCGGGTCGATCAGGAGGGCCTGGGCCATGGCGGCGATCCCGGCCAGCGGGTTGTTCAGCTCGTGGGCTGCGCCCGAGACCAGTCCGCCGAGCGCCACCATCTTCTCCGAGTGACTCAGGCGCTCGCGCAGCTCGATCTCCTCGGTCACGTCGCGCACGATCGCCAGCAGGGCGTGGAGGCCGCCGCGTTCTTCGACCGGAACGACGACGGCGTCCGCCTGACGGAGCGCACCGTCACCCCGCCGGAGCCGGAACATGAACTGCCGGCTTTCGCCCTGGAAGCTCCGGGCGAGTTCCGCTTCGACCCGGGACCAGTCCTCGGGGGCCACGAAGTCGGCGAGCTGGGCGGTGGGGTTCGGGGCGGCGAGGCCGACCAGGCGGAACCCGGCGCGATTCACGGCGAGGAAGCGCCCCTCGCGATCGAGCGTCACGATGGCGAGCGGGGCCCGGTTGAAGAGCGCCCGGAACCGGCGCTCCGAGCGGCGCAGCGCCTCGGCGGCGAGCCGCTCGCGCGTGACGTCGCGCGCGACGGCAACCGCGCCGGTCAGCGTGCCCCGCTCCTCGAGCGGGGCGATGGAGACATCGGCGATGCGCATCGCTTCGCCCCGGCGCACGAGCGATTCATAGCGCCGGGGTGCGTGCGGCGCGGCGACCGCGGACGTTCCGGCTTCGTCCGGCAGCAGCGCCGTGAGCGTGCGCCCCAGCAGTTGCGGCACGGGGAGGCCGAAGAGCTCGGCGGCGGCGGCGTTGGCGAAGAGCACGCGACCGTCGGCGCCGGACAGCACGATGGCCTCCTGGGTCGTCTCCACCAGGCGGCTGTAGCGCGCCTCGAGCCGGACATAATGGGTCAGGTCGTCGAGGGCCACCACGAAGCCACCGTCCGCGCGAGGCGCGGCGGTCAGCACCATGTGCTGGCCCCTGATCGCATCGAGAAAGACGCTCACCCGGTGACCGCGCGTCCGCGCCTGCGCGAGCGGATCCTGTTCCGGCTCCGGCCAGCGGCTGAAGAGCCGGGGGAGCGGGAGTCCCGGGAGGTCGGTCACTCCGACACCGGCCAGGTCCGCCACGAAGCGATTGGCCCGCTCGATCTGGCCGCCGCCATCCACCAGCGCGAGTCCGCTGCCGGTACCGTCGAAGGCGGTCTGCCATTCCGTCTTGACGCGCACCAGGGTATCGAGGAGCCGCCGCATGCCGATCGCGAGCGAGGCCTGATCGGCAAAGGCGGACGCGAGCAGGCGCTCGTCGGCCGAGTAGACCCGGGGCGCATCGTGGTAGAACGCGAGCCAGCCGATGACCCGCTCCTGGTAGATCAGCGGCAGCGCGGCGACTCCCGCAAAGCCTTCCGCAAGGACGACGTCGTGAATCGGACTGGTGCGGTCCTCCCGCGCATCGGGCTGGAAATACGGATCACCGCGGAGTACGGTGCTCGAAGAATGGGCCTCGCGGAACCGGGCGCGCATCGAGGCGATGTACGCAGGCGAGAGACCGATGGCGACCGGCGCCTCGATGGAGGTCTGCTGTTCGTCGATCAGGAAGATGCCGGCCCGCTGGGCCCCGAAGACCCGCATCCCCTCCTCGGCGGCCGCGGCCATTGCCCCCGCGGCATCGGGCGCGCGCGCCAGCAGATGCGCGACGCGGCCGAGAGCGGCGACGGGGGTCGACATCTCAGCCCTTCCTCGCCGGCACGAGCACCTGAATGGCGTGCGGCACGATCTCCGCCGTGAACGGCGTGGCGCCGATCGGCTCGCCGTCGAGCTGGACCGGGGCTTCGACATCGGTCGCGATCGTGATCCGGCGTCCGCTCGCATAGCGCACGGCCCCTTGTCCGCTCGCCAGCGGCCGGCCGTCCCGGAGCAGTTCCCAGATCGCCCGCACACCCTGGAAGAAGCCGTCGGCGTTCATCACGATGACGTCGAGCAGACCGTCGTCGAGGGCGATGCCGCTCCGGAGCTTCACGTAGGGCGGAATCACCTCGCTGCAGTTCGCCACCAGCACCATCGCCCCGCGCGCCTCGTACTCCACGCCATCGACGGTGATCCGGTGCCGGGTGCTCCGCAGGAGGGGCAGCAGCCGGAAGGTCGTGGCGACATACGCAGCGAAGCGCCAGCGCTGCTTATCCGCGGTCGAGGTCTCCGCCATCACACGGGCGTCGTAGCCCGCGCCGCAGGCCACGGCGAAGTAGTGGGGACCGTCGGCCCGCTGCATACAGCCGAGATCGATGGGCCGCCGCTTCGCATCGAGCAGTGCGCGGGCCGCGCGGAGCGGATTCGCCGGCACCCGCAGATTGCCGGCGAGCAGGTTCCCCGTGCCTCCGGGAATGAGCCCGAGCGCCGTCCGGCTCCCCACCAGCGCCGCGGCGGCCTGCATCGTGGTGCCGTCCCCGCCGAACACCACGACCACCTCCAGGCCATCCGCCACCGCCTGGGTCGCGAAGCGACGGGCATCGCCGGGACCGGTGGTCGCGCGGAGTTCGACCGTCCAGCCCCCCTGGCGGAGGATCTCGACGGCGGCCTCGACCGTGGCGTCCTGGGTGCGGGCGGCGGCGGGGTTGGCGATGAACAGGGCGCGTGTCACGGTCAGTACTCCCGTTCCCACAGCACGTCGAGGCCGACCTGGTACTTGTTGGTCGAGAGGGCCGGGTTGATCACGGCCGCCTGACAACTGTACGCGGGCTCGACGCTGGCCTTGAGGCGGAGGGCCCGGCTGATGCGGAATTCGGCGCTGGGGTAGAAGCGCTGGGCATTGGTGCAGAGATCCGCCACCAGCGTCACGAACCAGCGGCGGCCGATCTGCCAGCCGGCGGCGACCTGGGCCACCTGGGCGGAACCGCTCTGGCTGGACAGCCCGGAGGTCCCGGCGCCGCCGGTCCGGATGTCGATGAAGTCGATCGGCACCCCCAGGTCGCTGATCAGCGTTCGCTGCAGCTCGCTGGAGAGCGCGCTCGAGAGATAGGACAGCCCCGCCTGCACCGCCGCATACTGGCTGCTCTGGTTGCCCTGTCCCTGCAGGCTGAACGTGGGACGGCGGAACATCAGGTACGAGACCAGTTCGGTCTGGGAGAGGCTGGGCCGCTGCGGCGTCGGGGTGCTCGTCAGCTCCAGCTTCGGCTGCAGCATGGTGCCGGTGATCTTGGCGATGACCGGAATGTCCTCATTGCTCTCGATGTCGGTGACGACGTGCTTCGCTTCGATGTCGAGATCGGCATTCAGGTCGGGCGTGCCGAAGTAGCGCACCGTGCCGCGCTCGACGGTGAAGTCGACCGTGACGAACCCGCCAAGACGGAGCGCGTAGTTCCCGCGGACCGCGTTCAGGGTCCCATCGTAGCGATAGCGGTCGCGGATCTTGTTGACGGTCAGGTTCCCGTCGAGCTGGATGTTGGCCTCGCTCGAGCGGAGCCAGAAATTCTCGCCCATCTGCACCTGCAGATTGTCGATCGTCAGCGAATCGAGGAACCGGCTCTGGAAGTTGGCGCCGAGTTTCTCGGTGCGCACGAGATCGAGATCGATCAGCCCGGAATCGCCCGGGTTCTCGAGGTCCACGATCCGCTTGGTGAGCAGATCGGCGAAATGGAGGTTGCCCGCGTCGGCCGTGACGCGGCCGCCAAGGTGCGCCTGCCAGATCGGTCCGGTGAGACGCACGGTGCCCGAGGCGTCGAGGGTGACGAAGCGCCGGGCATCGATCGCCCGGAAGCGCTGCGCGCGGAGGGTCAGATCCAGCACCGGCCGGGTCAGCTGATCGAGCCGGAGGCCGCCGGAGACCCGCAGGGTTCCCTCGCCACTCCGCGCCGTCAGGGTGTCGATGGTGATCGAGTCGCCGGAGAGATGCGCGCGGGCGTTGACCGCGCTGTAGGTGACCCCGAGCCCGGGCACGCTGGCCGAGGCGCCGAGGATCTCGACGTTGCCGCCGAGGCGGGGGTGCTCCCAGGTTCCGCCGACTTCGACATTCGCGCGAAGCATGCCGCGCACCCGGCGAAGATTGCGCGTGAACGCCTCGGCGACGGCGAGGTCGGTGCTGTCGGCGATGGCCCGCACGGAGAGTGGTCCCTCCACCTGGCGATGCGGCACCGACTGCAGGGCCAGGTCGAGCGGGAGCTGGGCCTCGAGCCGCAGCACCGGCTCCCCCGTCTTCCAGAGCAGCAGGTTCGCGTCGAGCCGCTTGTCGGCGTAGTCGATCACGCCCTGCACGAACGGGGAGCCGAGATCCCCGAAGGCGAGATCGCTGAGGGTCCCGGTGCCGCGCAGTGTCGGCTTCGCCGCGGTCCCGCCGACCTCGAGATCGACCTGGACCGTCCCGGCGACGCCGGTGGTGTCGAGCTCGAGGAGCGCGTAGACGTCATTGAGATCCACGCCGAGTGCGCTCACCGTGAGCGCTCCCGGAGCGGTGCGCGGCACGCTCCCCGTCAGGTGGAGCGAGCCGGAGCCGTCCGTCGCATCGAGGGCGATCGGTGAGAGGTCGAACCGGCCGCCCCGTTGCACGATGGTTGCCCGGTCGCGGAGGCGCCACTCGTGGCGCGGGAGGGTCGCGATCGCGCTGTCGAGGGCGAGCACGCTCGCACTGTCAGGCGGCAGCCACCACTCACCACCCGCCGTCAGGCCGGCCATGTTGCCGAACTGGGCCCCGCCACTCCAGTGGAGCGAATCCTCGAACCCCGCCGCGACCAGGTTCACCTCCTGCGCCGCCCAGCTTCCGGCGACGACGGTATCGGCTCGCAAGGCCGCACCGATCTCCGGACGCGCGGCCCGCTTCCAGCCGAAGGCGAACGCCAGTGCCGGCGAACGGGTGCCGCGCCAGGAGAGTTCCTCCCCGCGCGCCCGGATCAGGAGCCTGGGGTCCTGCGCATTCCCGGAGAGCTCGAGCTCGCCGCTGACTCGCCCCTGCAGCCGTTGCTTCGCCACGATGGTATCGGCGGGCGGCCCGGCATAGCGATTGACGATGTCTTCGAACGGCAGGAGGCTGTCCGCCACGAACTCCACGTGGATCTGCCGGTCGTCCGCGCCGCGCCAGGCGAGGCGCCCGTTGCCGGCCATCTGGCCCGACGGCCACCCGGCCGTCAGCGTATCGACGACGACATAGCCCGCTTCGCCGCGCAGCCGGAGATGCAGGGTATCGAGGGTGAAATCGAAGGCGCGGCCCTGGCTCAGATCGATCCCGAGCGCACCCGATGGTCCCGCGAGTGAATCGAGACGACCATCCGCGCTCATCGTTCCGGACAGCCGGGTGTGCGGTCCGGTGCCGCGCACCAGCGCGAGATCGAGACTCGCGAAGCGGGCGGTGAGGCTCTCCGCCTGGAGCGCAAGCGAGTCGCGCACGATCGTGCCCTGCAGCGCGAGCGCACCGAGGCCGCCCTGGACGGAGGACACGACGTGAAAGCGCTCGGTCGTCCCTTCGACCGCAACCAGCCCGCGCACCGCGCCCTGCACCGGAATGCCAGGATAGCTGGGCCGAATCCCGTCGAAGCTGAGCGAGTCGAAGTTGAGCCGGGTGGAGAAGACCAGCATCTCCTGGCGGGTATCGAGGGTGGCCGTGCCCTCGGCGCGGGTTTCGGGCAGGTCCCCGTCGCGATGGCGGAGCAGTCCCTGGTAGGTCACGTCGTGCCACGGTCCCCGCAGCACGCCCGCCAGGGCCATGCGGCCGCGCAGTTCCACCCCGGGCGTGATCCGGTGGACAGTGCGCAGATCCACGTCGCCGTCGGTCACGACCATGGTGTCGAAGATCGTGCCCTCGGCGCCCCCCAGGATCAGGTGTCCGGTGCCGGCGAGGTGCGACGTCGCGCCCCCCTCGACCAGCGCATCGCGGAAGATCACATCGGCGTCGATATCGATCCCGTCCTTGAAGCCGGCGCCGTCCAGCCGACCATCCAGGGTTCCCTGCAGCGGGAGGGTGTCCAGGTAGGGCCGCGGCACGTCGAGGTCGAGGCGGGTCAGGTTGAGCGCCATGTCCTCGACCCCGAGACCACGATGGGAGTCGACGAGCGCGGTGACGTGACCCGCGATCCTCCCCTTCGGACCCTGCACATCGAGTTCGGTGAGCGTGTAGGCCGTCAGCTGTTCGGAACGGGAGCGCGCCGTGATCAGCGCGCGTCCGGTCATCTCCGGGAGATCGGGCGACACCCAGTCGAGGTCGCGCAGGTTGAGCCGCGGTGCGGTCAGCGAGAAATCATAGAGCACGGGGCCGTTGGGCCAGGTGACGACGCCGCCACCCGAGAGGCGGCTGTCGGGCAGCGCGGCCCGGTGAATCGTGAAGCCGAGGCTGTCGTCGTGGGTCCAGGCGTGGGCAGCCAGATCGACGACGGTGATCGCCGGATCGCTGATGCGGGTGGAGAGCGAGTCGATGTCGAAGGTGAGCGGCGTATGCTCCGGCGTGCTGATCTGGAGGAGCGGCAGCCGCACGTTGAGCGCCTGCAGTTCCGTCACCCGCCGCAGTCCGTCCGGCGTCTCGAGCACCACCCGCCCGGGCTTCTCCCGGTCGGCCGCGAGCGCGGCGGCCACCTGGGAGGGGGTGCGCGCCGTGTCAGGCGGATTCCAGGGCAGTCGCAGCTCGATGCGGCCGCGCCGCGCCCGGAGATCGTGGACCTCGATGAGCGGCGAGGCCCCGCCCGGGGGCCCCTCGCCCAGGCGGAAGATCTCCTGGTAGTTGAGCCGGCCGTTCGCGCGCTTGACCACCCGGATGTCCGGCGCATCGAGTTCGGCATGGCTGAACACGATCCGCCCGGCAAGCAGATTGGGCAGGGCGTACCGCACCAGAATCCGGTCCACGGAAGCGAAGGTCTGGCCGGCGGAGTCGCGGATGACGACGCTGTCGAGCTGCAGCGAACTCAGGAAGGTGCCGCTCACCCGCGACATCTCGAAGCCGCCGCGGAAATGCCCGGAAAGGATTTCGCCGGCCAGCCGGGCGAGCAGGCGCGTGCCGGCACCGGTGTACATCACCGCGGTCGCGGTCCCGAGCACCGCCGGCACCAGTGCCAGCAGGAACGCCGCCGAGAACCGGCCGAGGTGGCGCCGCATCAGAACGGCTGCCCGAAGCTGAAGTGATAGGTCAGACGGCTCTTCCGCTGCTGCACGAAATCGGGCCGCAACAGGGTCAGGCTGTTGTTGAGCTGCAGGTAGAGCGCACCGGGGGGCTGATCGTAGCCATTGTAGGCGACGTCGAACCGCGCCGGGCCGAGCGGGGTGCTCAGGCGGAGGCCCACCCCCGGGGTCACCCGCACGCGCACCGGCGCGAGATTGGTCTTGCCCCGCTCGTAGAGCGTCCCCGCATCGACGAAGAGGGCCAGCCGGAGCCGCTCGCCCCAGATCGGCGCCGGAATGCGCAGCTCCAGCTGGCCGACGGCGAGGGTGTTGCCGCCGGTCGCGGAGAACCGGGGGCGGATATTGCCCGAATCCACCTGCGCCAGGGTGCGCGCGCCGGTCACGTCGAGCGTGTCGACGGCATTGACGACGTAGACGACCGGGCCGAGCTCATTGCGATCGTAGCCCCGCACATCGTTGGGGCCGCCGGCATAGAAGCGCTGATCGGGCGGAATGAAGTTGCCGCTCGCGCTGTCGAGCGACACGCGCGGCGCGAAGATCGCCCCGCCCCGGAGGTGCCAGCTCAGCACGGTGCCGCCGGAGCCGATGGTCTGATACCAGGCCACATCCCCCGTCAGGCGGGTGAAGCTCTGCAGCGCCGCCGAACCGGTGAACCGGGAGCTGTGACTGACGTCGAAGGCGTAGAGATGCCCGCGGCTCGGATCGAGTGGATTGTTCTGCCGGGGCCAGGACACCCCGGCGGTCACGATGCCGAGCAGCCGCTTCTGCCGGAGCCGCACGGCATCCTGGGGCGAGCAGGCGTTGAAGAAGGCGCAGAACGTCGCCGCGGAGGCCTCGGTCGCGCCGTAGGAGAGCCGGTAGGCCAGGGACATCGGGACCCGTCGCACCGTCTCGCGGGTGAGCGCAAGGCTGGTACCGACTTCCTCCCGGCGATAAATCTCGAATTCGCTGCGCCGTTCGGCGAAGACGCTGAAGGTCCCGGTGATCGTCGGGGTGAAGAAGCGTGGCTGGCGCACCGCGGCGGTGACGTTGTAGTTCGCCTTCGAGGAACCGATCGTATCGCTGCGCAGACTCTTGCAGAGCGAGTTGTCCAGCCCGAAATCGAACGGCCGTCCGACGCCGACCTTCGACACCCGCGCCGAGAGATCGAAGAGACGGCCGGTATTGAACAGGTTGCGGCTGGTCCACCCCGCGCCGCCCCGGAAGCAGTCGTTGGTCGCAAAGCCGAGGCTGCTGCGAATCCGGTGGGCCCGGCCCTCGGAGACCAGCACCGCCATCGGGACCACTGCGCTGTCCGCCTGATACCGGGACGAGTCGATGGTGACCGTCGCGAGGCGGAAGAGTTCGGTCTGGTAGAGCTTGCGCTGGCTCTGGAAGATGTCCTGCTGCGCGAACGGCTCGCCCGGACGGGTCGAGAGCAGCTGACGGATAAAGGTTGTGTCGACCTTGGTCGCCCCCTCGACGCGGATCGGCCCGAAGACCGAATACCGGCCGGGAGCCACATCGAGCGAGACGGTCGCCGAGCGCTTCTCGCGGTCGACCGCATAGTTGCGGAAGACCTCGGCCGCCGGATAGCCGCGGTTGCGGAGCCGCGCGATGATCGAGTCGGCGCTGGCCTGGAAGAGAAAGCGGTTGAACGGCGCGCCCTCGCGCAGCGGCAGATCGACGGCGAGATCCCGCGCGTCGGCGATGGTATCCAGCCCGGTCACCTTCATCGAGTGGACCACGATCGGCGGACCCTCGGTGATCAGGAAGCGGAGGTGGATGTCCCGCCCCGATCGCCGCACCAGGGTGTCGACCTTCACTTCCATGAATCCGCTCTGCCGGTAGAACAGCGTCAGGCGGAGCACGTCTCGGCGGAATTCGACCGGGTCGAAATAGCGCTTCTCCCCGAGCCCCAGCCACCGCACGAACCATTTGCGGGCAAACCAGCTGGAATTGGTGGTGCCGATCGCGATGCTGAGGGTATAGTCCGGAATCGCGTGGTTGCCGTCGAAGGCGAGGCTCCGCACCACCGGCGCCGGCTCCTGCGCGGCGGCAGGGA
Source organism: Gemmatimonadales bacterium (assembly GCA_044229445.1). Classification (GTDB taxonomy): domain Bacteria; phylum Gemmatimonadota; class Gemmatimonadetes; order Gemmatimonadales; family GWC2-71-9; genus JADJOM01. The sequence goes on from JBGASX010000010.1 coordinate 64,651, forward strand.
TGGCGGCGCCGAGCAGCGCCGGGATCAGCGCAAAGGCGGCGAAACGACGCGTCACAAAATCAGACAGAGCTATAGGCCTCGCACCGGGGGCGCGGAAGATTTGACGACATGGTCCAAGTGCTGTAGGATGGCGGGGTTACATCACATAGTCAACGCTGCGGAAGCGGGGTCACATTGAAGCGTACAATTGCCGTCTTTTCAGTCCTGGCTGCGCTGGCCGCGCCGCTCAACGCTCAGCTGTCCAAGGCCGCGGTTCGCCAGCTCGATTCCCTGCTCGATGCGCCGCCTTTCAACCGCAACCTGTGGGGCGTCGCGCTCGTGGACGAGCAGGGTCGGCTTCTGTACGGCAGGAACGCCGACAAGCTCTTCATCCCCGCCAGCAATACGAAGCTGGTCGTCACGACAGTCGCTTCGGCGCTGCTCGCCCCCGACTGGACCGTGCGCACGAGTCTCTACGCCGCGGGGCCGGTGACCGATGGCATCCTGACGGGGGACCTGGTGCTCTACGGCCGCGGCGATCCGACCATGGGACGGCGCTGCTACGCGACCGATACCACGCTGGCGGGCGCCTGCGACCGCGATCCGTTCACTCGGCTCCGGGACCTCGCCGAGGGTCTGAAGGCTCGCGGCATCCGGGTCGTGCAGGGAGACCTTGTCGGCGACGGGAGCTGGTTCGATGGTGAGCTGATCCATCCCGACTGGGGCAGCTACGACCTCAACTGGTGGTATGCCGCGCCGGTCGCCGGACTCGGCTTCAACGACAACAGCGTGGACATCAGCTGGGCACCGGGGATCGCGGAGGATGCTCCCGCGTCACTCACGCTCGATCCGGACCTGGGCGACGTGATGCTGGAGAATCGCACCCGCACCGTGGCGATCGGGGGCGAGAGCGACATCGGCGACCGGATGTACCGTGACCCGGGCACCCTGCACCTCTGGGCGGAGGGGACCGTGGCACTCGACTCGAGGGGCGCCAGGGAATCCTTCGCGATGCCCGACCCCAATCTCTTCACCGCGCGCGCCTTCCGGCGCGCGCTCGCGGAAGCCGGCATCAGCGTCCTCGGCACCACCCGCAGCACCACCGATTCGATGAAGTACTTCGCGGCCCGCCAGGGGGTACCGCTCGCGGAGACCACCAGTCGTCCGCTCCGGGAGTGGATCTTCCCGATTCTCAACACCAGTCAGAACTGGTACGCGGACATGCTGCTGAAGCAGTTGGGCCGGCAGTTCGGGAAGGGCGGAAGCTGGAACGAAGGCATCGCGGTGGAGCGGCGCTTCCTGATCGACTCGGTCGGCATCGACTCGACCCTGTTCGCCGTGAGTGACGGGTCGGGACTCTCGGCCGCGAATCTCGTGGCTCCACTCGCCTTCACGAAGATGATCGGCTTCATCCGCCGGCATCCCCACTTCGAGGCCAGCTTCAAGGCCGGCCTGCCGCAGTCCGGCAATACCGGTTCGCTCAAGAACCGCTTTCTGGGCACGCCCATCGAAGGACGGGTGCACGCGAAGACCGGCAGCATCTCCAGGGTGAACACGCTCTCGGGATACTTCGAGCTGCCTGACGGGCACAGCTACAGCTTCTCGGTCGAGGCGAACCACCACACGCAGGGAGGGCGGCGCATGCTCGCCGAGATCGACAGCGTGGTGGTCAGCATGGCGAGGGCGGTCAGCCGAAAGAAGTGAGAGGCGAGGACCTCGAGAGGAGCCGCATGCAACTGCTGCTGATTCGCCACGCCGACGCCGGGGACGCCGATCCGGCCCGCTGGCCCGACGACACGCTCCGCCCGCTCACCGAGAAGGGGCGCACACGCCACGAACGGGTGGCCAGACGCCTCGCGAAGCGCGGCTTGTCGCCGACGCTGCTGCTGGCAAGCCCCTGGCTCCGGGCGTGGCAGACGGCCCAGCTCACCGCGGAGTTCGCCAGGTGCCCCGCGCCCTCGGCGTGCCCCGCCCTCGCGGCCGATCCGAGCCTCCGTTCCCTGTCGGCCGCCATCGGCAGGCCGTCACGCGATGCGATCGTCGCGCTGGTCGGCCACGAGCCCTGGCTGGGGCAACTCGCCTCGTTGCTGCTGACCGGGGACGCCAGGCGAATGACCATCAGCTTCCCCAAGAGCGGAGTTCTCGGCCTGGAGATCGGAGCCCTGGAGGCGGGCGCGGGAGTACTGAGCTTCTTCTGGCGACCCAAGGGGAGCTAGCCGCTCGCCATTGAATCCACCCGACGATTCCTGATCACGTCCGAACCCTGCCGCTCGCGCCAGATCGCCTTATTTTCCGCGCCATGCCTACCACAACACTGCGCGTTGCCATCGTCGGCTCCGGGCCGTCGGGCTTCTACGCCGCCGAGCACCTTCTCAAGCAGCAGCCGCAGGCCGAGATCGATCTCTTCGACCGGCTCCCGACCCCGTTCGGGCTGGTCCGCGGCGGCGTCGCGCCGGATCACCAGAAGATCAAGTCCGTCACCCGGGTCTACGAGAAGATCGCCGCCAATCCGGCGTTCCGCTTCTACGGCAACGTCACCATCGGCCGTGACCTGACCCGCGACGACCTGCTGCAGCACTACCATGCCGTGATCTATGCGGTGGGTGCCCAGAGCGACCGCGCGCTCGGTGTGCCAGGGGAGCACCTGGCCGGCAGCCATGCGGCGACGGAGTTCGTGGGCTGGTACAACGGGCACCCCGACTACCGGGACCACCAGTTCGACCTGTCGCAGACGAGTGTGGCGGTCATCGGGATGGGCAACGTCGCGATCGACGTCGTCCGGATTCTCGCGCGGACGCCCCAGGAACTGCACGGCACCGATATCGCGGGGCATGCGCTCGAGGCGCTGCGTCAGAGCCGGGTGCGTGACATCTACATGATCGGGCGGCGCGGCCCGGTGCAGGCGGCCTTCACCAACCCGGAAATCAAGGAGCTGGGTGAACTCGCCGATGCCGATGTCGATGTGCGCGCCGACGAACTCATCCTCGACCCCGCCAGTCAGGCGGCGCTCGCCTCGGGCGACGACAAGTCCGCGGAGAAGAACCTCGAAACCCTCCGGCAGCTCGCGGCGAAGCCGAAGCTGGGCAAGTCGAAGACGGTGCACATCCGGTTCCTCCGTTCGCCCGTCGAACTCATCGGCGACGGGCGGGTGCGGCAGATGGTGCTCGGCGAGAACCGGCTGGTACCCGGAAAGACCGGCGACGTGAAGGCCGAGGCGACCGGGACGACCGAGACGGTCTCCACGGGGCTGGTGTTCCGTTCGGTCGGCTACCTGGGCACCGGAGTGCCGGGCGTACCGTTCGATGCTCGGCGCGGGGTGATCCCCAACGAGCAGGGACGGGTGGTGACGGCGCCGGGCGCGGTCGCGCGCGGCGAGTACGCGGTCGGCTGGATCAAGCGCGGGCCGAGCGGCGTCATCGGCACCAACAAGCCGGACGCGGTCGAGAGCGCGGACATGCTGCTCGCCGACCACGCCGCCAGCACGCTCAACACGCCCGCGGCACCCGAACGGTCGGCGATCGAGGGCCTGCTTGCCGCACGCTGCATCCGGGTCGTCGACTGGGCCGGGTGGCAGCGACTGGATGCGCTGGAGAAGGAGCGGGGCGCGGCCGAGGGCCGGCCCCGGCTCAAGTTCACCCGGATCGAGGAAATGCTCGCGGCGCTTTCGCGCTAGCCCCCTCTTTCGCGGGGCCGCATCCTCGCCGACATTACCCGCATGCGTCCTTCATACCGCGGGTCCGCGCTCGTCCTGGCCATCCTCCTGGGCGGGTGCACCACACTGGGCAATCTGATCGACGGACTCGCGACCGAGCGGCCGCCGGCGCCGCTCGACGAAGCCACGATCGCGAGTGACGCCCGCATCGACTCGCTCGGCCGGATTGCCGGCAGCTTCGTCGGCGAGGGGACCCGCCGGCAGATCCATCTTCTCTCGAGCGACACCGCGCTCATCGCCGAGCTCGCACGGCGAAGCCGGCCCGACCACGACCGCCGCGGAGATATCTGGCAGTGGCTCGCCAGCCGCCGGACCGTGGTGGTCGACATGGGCGGTGTGTCAGGCAGTCCTTCGCAACAGGGCATCCTCGTCGGTTCGCCCGATGGGCACACCCCGGTCCGGCTCACCTCGGTCCTGCTCCACGGCAGCGCCTGCGGCTGGCGCGGCACCCAGGCCGAGCTGCTGGTGGACGAACTGAGCGGAGACGGCCCCCGCATGCGCGGCCCGGTGGTCGGCGCCTTCTTCGCCCCGGACGACTGGCTGAGCCGGACGGACGCCCATGAGCGCGAACCGGTGGCGCCACCGAGCGCGGAACTCACCGACAGCCTGCTCGTGTGGACCTCCCGGGCGATGGACTCGCTCCTGTCGGCGGAGCTTTCCGCCCGCGACCGCCCGCTGAGTCACGAGGCGGGATTGCCCCGCTCGGTGAACGGGCTTGATGACGAGGACGCGGCGGATGTGCTGGCGTTCCGTCTCGACGACGGGCGAATCCGGTACGCCGTCTCGCTCCGTGAAGGCGTCCGCACCGAGCGGGGCGTCCCGCTGCAGGCCGCCATCGTGATGGTGTGGGATGCCAGCGGGGGCTGGCGGCAGATCGTCTTCCGGCCCACGCTGCTCGAGTACCGCCGCAACCGGCTCTCGCGCGCCTACGGGGGCATCACGCCGGCACTCTACTGGCGCCGGCTGGCGCCAGTCAGTGGCTTCGCCTTCAAGCGGGACTATCTCTGGCTGGAACAGGTCAACGTCGAGGATGGCACGGTACTCTGGGTGATCCTCGAACCTCGCGGAAACACCGTCGTCGCGGCGGCGGAAATGGATGGACCATGCTGACGCTCTCGACTCCCCGTCTCGATCTGATCCCGTTCGACCCGCGCGCCATCGATGCGCTGCTCCGGGGCGATGAGGCCACCCTGCGCGCGCTCACCGGGCTCCAGTTCCCAACACCGCTCCGTCCGCCGCCGCTGATGGAAGAGGTGCTTCCGCTGGTGCGGGACCGGCTGGTGGCCGATCCGGCGAGCCAGGGGTGGTGGACCTGGCTCACGGTCGACCGCGCCACGAAGCAGGTGACCGGGGCGATCGGGTTCGGCGGACCGCCAGACCCGGAGGGAGCGGTCATGATCGGCTACGCCACCTACCCCGGCGCCGCGCATCGCGGGTTCGCGACGGAAGCGACCAATGCGCTCGTCGGCTGGGCGCTCGCCCAGCCGGGCGTCACCCGGGTCTGTTCCAGCATTCCTCCCGACAACATTCCCGCGCGACGGGTCGCCGAGAAGGTCGGCATGCGGGTGGCCGGGACCGTCTGGGAGGAAGAGATCGATGACGTCCTGCTGTACGAGAAGCGCCGCTGACCGAAGCCTCGACACCGTGAAGCGCCCCGACGCGGGGATGGGTACCTTCCTTCCATGACTATCTACACCAAGACCGGTGACGCCGGAGAGACCGGACTGTTCGGTGGCGGCCGCGTCCCCAAGGATCACTCCCGGGTGCGGGCGTACGGCGACGTCGATGAGCTGAACTCGAGCATCGGCGTGGTCCGGGCCACCACGCCGGTCCACTTTTTCGACGACCTGCTGCAGAGCATCCAGCGGGATCTCTTCGCCCTCGGTGGCCAGCTCGCCACGCCGGATCCCGAGAAGGTGCGCAAGGCGCTGGAGAAGGCCGAACTGACCCCGGCGCGGATCGAGCTCTTCGAGCGGATCATGGACGAGGCGGACCGGGAACTGCCGGCGCTCACGGCCTTCGTCCTTCCGGCCGGCACGCCGAAGGCGGCGGCCCTGCACCTCGCGCGAACGATCTGCCGGCGCGCGGAACGGAACGTGGTCAAGCTTTCCCACGAAGCCGAAGTCGCCGACCTCTTCGTCATCTATCTGAACCGGCTCTCCGACCTGCTCTTCACGCTCGCGCGCCTGGCCAATCATCGCGAAGGCGCCGGCGACGTGACCTGGTAATGCCGGTCGTCCCCGTCCATCACGCGCTCGGACAGTACGACGTCTGCGTCGAGCCCGGCATCCTGCTCTCGCTCCCGGAACTGCTGCAGGGCCCGCTCGGCAAGCGGAAGCTGGTGCTGATCACCGACGACGTCGTGGGCCGCTACTACGACGAGTGGACCCGCGCCACGACGGAGGCCCGCGCCCTCGGCGCCCGCTCCAGCGATGCGGGGATCCGGCTCCGCTGCGAGGCACGGCTCACCTTCCCCGCCGGTGAGGAGAGCAAGACTCGCGAGACCTGGCTCCGCCTGACCGACGAGATGCTGACCCAGGGCCTCGATCGTCACGCGGCCATCGTGGCCCTCGGCGGCGGCGTCGTCGGGGACCTGGCGGGCTTCGTGGCAGCGACCTATCTCCGCGGCGTGCCCTACGCGCAGGTGCCCACCACGCTGCTCGCCATGCTGGACGCTTCGGTCGGCGGCAAGGTCGGCGTGGACACTCCGCTCGGGAAGAACCTCGTCGGCGCCTTCCATCCCCCCGCCATCGTGGTGGCCGATCCCCTGACCCTGCTCTCCCTCCCCGACCGGGTGTTCCGCTCCGGCCTCGCGGAGGCGATCAAGCACGGCCTCATCGCCGATGCGAGCTACTTCGAGTGGATCGAAGCGAACGCCCGGAAGCTGCTCGGCCGGGATCTCGAGTGCCTGACACACCTCGTGCACCGCAGCGTCGAGATCAAGGCGGCGGTCGTGAGTCAGGACGAACGCGAAGGCGGGATCCGTGCCACGCTGAACGCCGGGCACACGATCGCCCACGGCCTGGAGCAGGAGTCACGCTACCGCCTGCCGCACGGTGAGGCCGTCGGGCTTGGCCTGATCGCGGAGTGCCGGATTGCGGAGCGCATGGGCCTCGCGCCCACCGGGCTCGCGGAACGGGTGCTCGGCCTCGTGCGCGCGCTCGGCCTTCCGGTCCGCGCCGGCAGCGGTGTCCAGGTGGCCCGGGTCCTCGAGGCGATGCTGCACGACAAGAAGAACCGCGAGGGCCAGGTCCGGCTGGCGCTCCCGGTAACCCTCGGCGCGATGCATGAAGGGGAAGGCCAGTGGACCGTTCCAGTCAGTCACGACCTGCTTGCGTCGGCGGTCGCGGGGCTCGCCTGACCGGATTCTTCGGCCGTTTTCCATTGCTTTTCCACTGCAAATAGCACTTTAAACGCCATAGCAGCAACAACTTACCATCCACCTTCCACAAGGTAGGGAGGCCTGAGAAGCGTCCAGGCGTGGACAAACGCCGCAACGGGATGCGAATAAACGATTTGTGATGTGGATAGCAGATTCTGCTTGACCAGTTTTTTGTCGCGTCCTATATTCGCACACCTTTCAGCGGTCACCCCCTGCACGACCGCTCCTCTTCCGACAACCAGTTGGGCAAGCCTCGCGGAGCATTCATGGCAGCGTCGCATGATGGCCGGGCCAGCGCCTTTTTTCGTCCCACCGCCACTGGGTCCTTCGACCAGTACCTGCGGGACATCCAGAAGCTCCCCATGATTTCCGACCCGGCCGAGGAGAAGCGCCTCGCCCGGCTCGCGCTGAAGGGAGATGAGAAAGCGGCGGAACGCCTGGTCACGGCGAACCTCCGCTTCGTCATTTCGTACGTCAAGAAGTACCAGGGGCACGGGCTCGATCTCTCCGAACTGGTGGCCATCGGGAACGAGGGGCTGCTCAAGGCGGTGCGGAAGTTCGATCCGGAACATGGCGTGAAGTTCATCTCCTACGCGGTCTGGTGGGTGCGCCAGGCGGTGCTCAAGGCGCTGGCGGAGCAGACCCGGAGTGTGCGCATCCCGCTCAACCAGAACTCGGCCCTCATCAAGATGTCCCGCGCCGAGACCTTCCTCTCCCAGGAACTCGGCCGCGAGCCGACGGACGAGGAGATTGCCACCGCGCTCAACGATTCGGTCGACAACATCCGCTCGGCCCGCCGGATGACCTCCGCTGAACTCTCCCTGGATGCCCCGGTCGAGCGGAGCGACAAGACCAGCGGCACGATGGGCGAGCGGTTCGCCGGCACGCAGAGCGGCGAGATCGAGGAACGGACGGACGCCACGCTCATGCGCGAGTTCATCGACCGGATCTTCACCCGCTACCTGACTCCGCGCGAGCGGAAGATTCTCTATCTCTACTACGGCCTCGAGGAGGGCAGCGAGGCGCTGACGCTGGAGAAGATCGGCGAACTGCTCGGTGTGACGCGGGAGCGCATCCGGCAGATCCGGGAGCGCGCCTTCGAGAAGCTGCGTGAATCCCCGGACGTCAAGGGGCTCAAGGGATTCTGGGTCGCGGCGTAATCCGGTCGGCGGTCCTTCGCCTGTGCAGCGGGAAGAGGAGGTTCCTCTTCCCGCTTCCCTTTTCCCCCCTCCCCTGATGTCCCTACATTCCCTCCATGCCTGTCCGCCTTCCGCTCTTTCCGCTCAACCTGGTCCTCCTCCCGGGTGAAGCGCTTCCCCTGCACATCTTCGAGCCCCGCTACCGGCAGATGCTGGCAGACTGCCTCGAGGGCGCTCAGCGGTTCGGCATCACCGCCGACCCGACGCCACGTCCGGGCACTCTCGGCTGCGTCGCGCTGATTCGGGCGGCGCAGCCGCTCGAGGATGGCCGCTCCGCGATCGTGGTCCTCGGAGAGCGGCGCTTCGGGGTCCGGAGTCTCCTGGATGAGGGAACGCCCTATCTGATGGCGGCGGTCGAACACTTCGACGACGAAGCGGGAACAGCACCGCTTCCCGCGGAACGCACGGAACTGCGGCGCCTCGCGGAGGAACTGCGCGAAGCCCTCGCGGTGCTGGCGGATCGTCCCGGGGAGACCCCGGCCTGGTCGGACGACGACGAGCGGCTCTCCTTCGAGGCAGCCGCATTGCTCGAGACCGACCTGGAGACGCGGGGGAGACTGCTGGCGGGGCGCTCGACGCGCGACCGGGTGCGGAGCGTGCTCGCGTTGATGCCGCCGGCGGTGCGCCAGGCGAGAAGCAACGCCGAGGTCCATGTGCGTGCCCGATCGAATGGCAAAGGCCATCATGGACCGGACCTGGTCTCCGGGTCATGAAGGCTGAGCTGATCGAGGCACTCGGACGCATCGTCGGGGCACGGTGGGTCCGTCACCGTGCCGCGGAACTCGCGACCTATGCCGCGGACGGCCTGCCGACGCACGAGTCCGTCCCCGGCATCGTCGTCCTTCCCGCCAGCACGGAGGAGGTCGCCGCCGTGCTGCGCCTCCTGCACCTGCTGCAGGTGCCGTTTGTGGCGCGGGGGGCGGGCACCGGATTGTCAGGCGGTGCCCTCGCAGAGGAGGCGGCCGTCCTGGTCACGCTGACCCGGATGAACCGGATCCTCTCCGTCGATGCGAAGGCGAGGCGCGCGGTGGTCCAGCCGGGGGTCATCAATGCCCGCCTGTCCGAGGCCGTCGCCCCGCTCGGGCTCCACTACGTCCCGGACCCCTCCAGCCAGAGCGCCTGCACCATTGGCGGGAACGTGGCCGAGAACGCCGGCGGACCGCACTGCCTCAAGTACGGTGTCACCACCAACCATGTGACCGCGCTGCAGATCGTGATGCCGGACGGGCATCTCCTGCGGATCGGCTCCCCGCAGGGGGAAGCGTGGGGTCCGGACCTCGTCGGCCTGTTCGTCGGCAGCGAAGGGATGTTCGGGGTCGCGGTCGAGATCACGGTCCGGCTCGAGCCGATCCCCCGGATGATCCGGACGATCTTCGCCGACTTCATGGCGCTCCGTGCCGCGAGTGAGGCGGTCTCGGCGATCATCGCCTCCGGCATCGTCCCTGCGGCGCTCGAGATGATGGACCAGTCGTGCGTGAAGGCGGTCGAGGCGTCGATCTACGCCACCGGCGCGCGCACCGATGCTGCGGCGGTGCTCCTCGTCGAGCTCGACGGCTCTCCCGAGGCGGTGGCGGCCGACAGCGCGGTAGTCGAATCGCTGCTGCGCGCCCATGCCGCGCGGGAGGTGAAAGGTGCCACCTCGACGGCGGACCGGGCGCGCCTCTGGCAGGGCCGGAAGAAGGCCTTCGGGGCGCTGGGGCGGATCGCGCCCGACCTCGCGGTGCAGGACGCCGTGGTTCCCCGTTCGGTGCTGCCGGCGATCCTGGACCGGATCGCGGAGATCCGTGACCGGCTGGGCCTGCAGATCAGCAACGTCTTTCATGCCGGCGACGGGAATCTCCACCCCTGCATCAGCTTCGACCGGCGCGACCCGGGCCAGTACGAGCGGGTCCAGCAGGCGAGCCGCGAAATCATGCAGGCCTGCCTCGCGGCCGGTGGCAGCATTACCGGCGAGCACGGCGTCGGCAGCGACAAGATGGAATACATGCCCAAGGCGTTCGACCCGGCGTCGCTCGATCAGATGTGCGAGGTGCGGCGGGTGTTCGATCCCGATGCCCGGGCGAACCCGGGCAAGGTCTTCCCGCTGCACACCTGCCGCGAGTGGCGGCAAGGAGGCGTGGCATGAGCGAGGCCATCTTCGACCGGTTGCGCACGCTGCTCGGCCCGGAAGGGGTCGAGCGTGATCCACGCGGCCTGCCGCGCGCGGTTCCCGAGAGCGACGATGCGCTCGCCCTGGTGTGTCAGGCGGCGCAGCAGGAGGGCTGGCGATTCCGGCTCGAGGGCAACGGAAGCTGGCTGCCGCCGGACGCGCCCGCCGATCTGGCACTCAGCACGCGGGGCATCCACCGCGTGGTGCGGGTGAGTCCCGAGGATCTGGTCGCCACGGTCGAGGCCGGCCTGACGCTCGATGTGCTGCGCGCCGAGCTGCAGGCCCACCGCCTCTGGCTCGCCCTCGATCCGCCGGGACGCCCGGACCGGACCATCGGCTCCGTCGTGGCGACCGGGACGGCCGGCCCGCTGCGCCACGGCTACGGGCCGGTCCGCGATCACGTCCTCGGCTGCACGGTCGCGACCGCCGACGGTCGGCTGGTCACCGCGGGCGGCCAGGTCGTCAAGAACGTCGCAGGGTACGACCTCACAAAGCTGCATGTCGGCGGCTTCGGCGGCTTCGGGGTCATCACCGAGCTGCATCTGCGGCTCCGCGCCCAACCCGCGGCGGACATCACGCTCGTCGCGCGCGGGGGCCGCCACGCTCTCAGCGGTGCGGGCTACCGTGCGGTGCAGGCGCAGATCGGACTGGTGAGCCTCGAGCTCCTCTCACCTGCGCTGGCCGCGCTGCCGGAGTGGACGCTGGCCGCGCGGCTCGTCGGGACGGCGGAAGGCATCGAGACCGAGGCCGAGCGTCTGCGCACGGAATCGGAACTCGAGTGGGAGCGACTGAGCCCCGAGCGTGCCGCGGCCTTCTGGAGCCTGGTCGCACGCGCGCCGCTGGGCGGCCCGGTCTCGCTCCGGCTCGGTGCGCTGCTCGACGGCATCGACGACGCGACCGACCTCCTCGCCGAGGTGCTGGATGACGGGCTGCTGTCCGCCGGACTCGCGACCGGTTCGATCCGGTGGGCGGGCGACGCGGCCGTCGATGCGCTCCGCACGCTCAGGCGCCGGGCCGCAGAGCGGGAGGTGCCGGTCACGCTCGAGCGGGCTCCCTGGGCGACCCGGCGCGCTGTGGGGCATTTCGGCGCCTATCGCGAGGGGGTGGGACAACTGGTGGGGCGCCTCCGGGAGAGTTTCGATCCGAAGGGGCTGATCGCGGTCGCACTGGAGGGCACCGCGTGACGTCGGCCCCATCTCCCTTCGCGTCGCTCGATCCCTGCGTTCACTGCGGTTTCTGTCTCCCGGCCTGTCCAACGTACCTGGCCACCGGTGATGAAGCCGACAGCCCGCGTGGACGCATCGTGCTCATGCGCGCGCTCGAGCGGGGCGAGTTGCGCCCGACGGACGCCGCGCTGCTCCAGCACCTGGATGCCTGCCTCGGCTGCCGGGGGTGCGAGCCGGTCTGTCCGTCAGGCGTCGGGTATGGGCGCGGCCTCGAAGCCGCCCGGGAGCTCCTGGTCCGGGAACGCGGGCTGAGCGCACCGGCTGCCGCGATTCTCGCGGTATTCCAGCGGAACTGGCTCTGGAGGACGCTGTTCGGCGCGACGCGACTGCTGCGGACCTTCGGGATCGCGAAGCGGCTCGTGGGAGCATCCCGCACCGGATTCGGGATGGCGATGGTCGCATCCACGCAGCCGGCGGCGGAAGGCCGGTCAGGGCGTGCGACCGGGGCAGGGCCAGCAGGAGCGCGAGAGCAAACCTTGGCCCCAGGCACCGTCGCCCTGTTTCGTGGCTGCGTGATGGATGCCCTGTTCAGCCATGTCCACGATGCCACCCGCCGGACCCTTGAGGCCAACGGCTACCGGGTGGTCGAAGTCGCAGGGCAGGTCTGCTGCGGCGCATTGCACGAGCACGCCGGGGATCGCCCCGGGGCACAGGCACTCGCCCGAACGAACCTCACCGCCTTTGCCGATTCGGCCGACTTCATCGTGATCAACAGCGCGGGTTGCGGCGCGCTGCTCAAGGACTACGGCCACCTCGTCGGCGGCGAGCAGGCAGCCGCGTTCAGTGCCAAGGTGAGGGATGTGACGGAACTCCTGGCCGCGCAGGGGCCGCGGACCGGCGGGACCCTCGACCTCGACGTCGCCTACGACGCGCCCTGCCACCTGCAGCATGCCCAGCGGGTGCATGAGGCGCCACTGGCGGTGCTGAAGGCCGTCCCCGGACTCAAGCTTCGGCAACTTCCGGGTGCGGACCGGTGCTGCGGCAGTGCGGGCATCTTCTCGATGCTGCAGCCGGACATGTCCCGCGCCGTGCTCGAGACGAAGATCGCGAGCTTCCGCGACGCCTCCCCGCAGCCCGAGATCGTGGCGACCGGCAATCCCGGCTGCCTGATGCAGATCGGCGGAGGCCTCCTGGCGGCGGGGCTCCCCATCCGCGTGGCGCATCCGGTGGAGCTGCTGGACTGGTCGTACGCGGCGGGCGGCGTCTATGGCGGTGACGACAGGCGGGGATGAAGCGAGGGAAGTTCACCGCGCGCCAGGAGGACACTCCGCACTCGTCACCGACCCTCACTATCTTATCCCTCCATGCCCCGGGCGATCATCTTCGACTTCAACGGCGTCATCGTCGACGACGAACCGCAGCACTGCGAAGCCCTGATCGCCACCCTGGCCAGCTATGGCTTCCCGCTGGACCGCGAGGGCTACTACCGCGAGTACCTCGGTTTCGATGACCGGGAGTGCTTCCGCTTCACCTTCACACGGATGGGCCGCGAGCCGACCCCGGCGCTCCTCCACGAGGCAATCGAGCGGAAGGCGGTGCTCTACGAGCGGGCCATCCGAACCTCGATGGAGCTGGTGCCTGGCTCGGCGGAGTTCATCCGCGAGGCGGCGGAGGAGGGCTACCGGCTCGCGGTCGTCTCGGGTGCGCTTCGCCGGGAGATCGAACTGGTCCTGAAGGAGGCGGGGCTCCGGCGGCATTTCGAATTCATGGTCGCCGCCGAAGACGTGGACGCCTGCAAGCCCGATCCGCAGGGGTACCGGCGCGCCCGCGAGACGCTCAACCTCCCGGCCGAGTCGTGCATGGTCATCGAAGATTCTCTCCCCGGATTGAAGGCGGCGCATGCCGCCGGGATCCGCTGCGCCATGATCGCGACGTCCCACCCGGCCGACGAGCTCGTCGGTGCGGATCTGGTGTGGACCAACCTGAGCGGGTACCACCCGCGCGACTTGCCATGGACGTCATGATGCTTTCGCCGATCGCCATCGACAGTTCCCGCCTCAGCAGACTGCGGCACGGAGCCGTGATGGTCCGCGCCCCGGTCTCGGTCATCGAGGTGCAGGGACCCGGCGCACTCGCCTGCCTGCAGGGCGTCCTCACCAACGACCTGGTCAAACCGGGCGACGGCTCCTTCGTCTACAGCGCGACGCTGACGCCGAAGGGGATGATCATCGCCGACATGTGGGTGGTGCGGGCGAGTCCGCAGCGGCTCCTGCTCGTCGGCGATCCCGCCGCGCACCAGTCCACGCTTGGCGTCCTGCGCCGCTCGATGCCCGCGCGCATGGCGCTGGTGAACGACCTGACGGAAGGCCGGGAGGCGCTCTGGCTGTGCGGTGATCTGGCCATCGTCTCGCTCGCAGCGGCCGGGCTCGCCGTCCCAGACGGAGACAGCCGCGCCGTGCTCGAAGGGACGGGCAGCGACGAGTCGCTGCTCGCCCGGCCCCATGCCGTGGCACCGTTCCGGGCCGTGCTGATCGGCAATTCCTCGCTGATCGATCATACCGAGCGTGCGCTCGGCAACGCCGGCGCGCTGCCAGGGGATCTGGATGACCTCGAGGCCTCGCGCATTCTCTCCGGATGGCCTCGCCTGGGCGCGGAGATCCAGGACAAGACCCTGCCCCAGGAGGTCCGGTATGACGACATCCAGGGTCTGTCCTACACCAAGGGGTGTTACACCGGTCAGGAAACGGTCGCCCGGCTGCACTTCCGCGGGCATACCAACCGTGAGCTGCGCGGCCTGATCTGGGATGGTGTACCGGACCTTAGCGGCGACGGGGTCGTGGATCAGGAAGGCGAATCGGTCGGTACCATCGGCTCGCTGCTGGTGCTTCCCCAGGTGACCGCCGGCCTGGCGGTGCTCCGCCGGGAAGTTGCGGTGGGCAACACGGTGATGGCGGCCGGGCATGAAGCCTCGGTGGTGGCCCTGCCCTTCGACGCGGCCAGCCTTCACGATTGAGTCCTCCTGGCGACGGCGCTCACCGGCAACAAAAAGGGCCGCCCGAAGGCGGCCCTCCTCATTCTCACCCAGTCGGCGTGAGCCGAATTACATCTTGTGGGTGGTGTCGCGCGCCATGGTGGTGTCCGTCTTCGCGCCCGTCGAATCGGTCGCGGCGGGAGCCGGGGCGGGCGCGGCGGTGGTGGTGTCGGCGGCCGGGGTGGCGGCCTCTTCCTTCTTGCCGCACGCGGCCATCATGAGCACGGCGGACAGAAGCATGTACTTCTTCATGGTGACTCCTCAGGACTATTGATGGTGGACAGGCAGAATCGGCTGGCCGGGCCTTCGCCGAGACCCGAAAAAACCGCGGTCAAGTTACCAAGCAGGGACGAATTGTCAAGCAACTGCGCGGGTTACACTTGCTTCATGATTCTGGCGCCGCCAGGCCCGCGCTCCAGCTTCGCCGGAGACGGGAGGGGCCGAGGGGGCCAGGCCGGTCCGGGCCACACCGGGTCGCGGCCTGCCCGCGACCACCTCCTGACGCCCAATTTCCGCGACATCGGCCCGCTCGGGGAATCTCGATTCGGTCGTCCGGACCGGCCCGATCATCAGCCGCGACACCGGCACCCCCGCTCGCCGGAACTCCCCGCCAAATGCTCCGGGTTCGCCGGCGGCTCACCGGGGAACGGCGACCCACCGACCGGGTACGACATGCCGAGTCGCTGCGTGGCAGTCTCGTGACGCGCCCTGTTCCCTCTCCTCTCCCCTCTCTATCATCCAGCATGACCAGCCTTCCTCAGACTCTCGGTGACCTCAAGCGTTCTCCCTGGGCCGAGGCGCCGCTGCGCGGGCGCACGGTCCGGGACGAATTGCGCGGCAACATGCTCCGGGCGCTCGAATCGGACGCGCCGCTCTTCCCCGGCATCGTCGGCTACGAAGACACGATTCTCCCGCAGCTGACCAATGCCGTCCTCGCCCGGCACCACTTCATTCTCCTCGGGCTCCGCGGCCAGGCCAAGAGCCGGATCCTGCGCCAGCTCACCCGCTTTCTCGACGACCGGATCCCGATCGTCGCGGGCAGCGAGGTCAATGACGACCCCTTCGCCCCGATCTCGAAGTATGCGCGTGAACGCCTGATCGAGATGGGGGATGCGACCCCGATCGCATGGCTGCCGAGGGAACAGCGCTACATCGAGAAGCTGGCGACGCCCGACGTGACGGTGGCCGACCTGATCGGCGACGTGGATCCGATCCGCGCCGCGCGAGGCGGGCACCTGCTGTCCGACGAGCTGACGATGCACTTCGGCCTGCTGCCCCGGGCCAACCGGGGCATCTTCGCGATCAACGAGCTGCCCGACCTGTCCGGCAAGGTGCAGGTCGGTCTCTTCAACATCATGCAGGAAGGCGACGTCCAGATCAAAGGCTACCCCGTGCGGCTGCCGCTCGACGTCATGCTCGCTTTCACCGCGAATCCCGAGGACTACACCGCGCGCGGCAAGATCATCACGCCGCTCAAGGACCGGATCGGGTCGGAGATCATCACCCACTACCCCCGTTCCGTTGAACTGGGCATGGCGATCACCGCACAGGAGGCCTGGACCTCGCGCGGCGCCCGCCCGGTCGAGATCCCCGAGTTCATGCTCGAGCTGGTCGAACGGGTCGCCTTCGAGGCCCGCGACGACAAGCGGGTCGACAAGCGCTCCGGCGTGAGCCAGCGGCTCCCGATCAGCCTGCTCGAACACGCCGTCTCCAATGCGGAACGGCGCTCGCTCCGCAATCGCGAGCCGGTCGTGGTCCCGCGGGTCAGCGACATCTACGCCTCGCTGCCGTCGATCACCGGAAAGCTCGAGCTGGAATACGAGGGAGAGCTGCAGGGCGGCGAGGCGATCGCCAAGGAGATCATCCGGCGGGCGGCGGGGAGCACGATCGAGGAGCGGATGGGCGAGGTCGGTCTCGACAACGTGGTCCGGTGGTTCGACGGCGGCGGCGCCCTGAAGGTGCAGGGCGACGAGCGCAGTGATCTCTGCCTCAAGGGCTTCAGCGTCGTCCCGGGACTCATCGATGCCGCCGTCGCCGGCGGGCTTTCGGCCCGGGACAACACCCCGGTACTGGTCGCGGCCTGTGAGCTGATCCTCGAGTCGCTGGCGGCGGAGAAGCGGATCAGCCGCTCGGAAGAGCTGGGCTATACCCGCGCCAAGCCGGAGCGGAAGGACCCGGGGTATGGGAAGGGGATGAACCTCGGATGATCGCTGGTAGGGGCGACCGGCCGGTCGCCCCTACCAGCCCATCGCGCGGGCCTGGGCGAGGATGACGTCGGCGGCGCCTTCGAGTCCGAGCAGGCCGGTGTTGAGCAGCATGTGGAAGTGGCTCGGATCATCCCAGTCGCGTCCATAGTGCTCGCGATGATAGCGGGCCCGCTGGGCATCGGTCTGGTCCATCAGCTTCTCCGCCTCTCTGGCGCTCACCTGCTCCGCCTTCTGCGCCAGCTGGATCCGGAACGGGCGCGGCGCGACCAGCTTGACATGCAGCGCACCGATCGCGGTGCCCAGCACCGCAGGCGCCGCCCGTCCGACCAGCACGACCCTGCCCTCCGCCGCCACTTCCTGCACCACCAGTTCCGTCAGTCGCACCAGGCTCGGCTCTTCCGCGCGCACCGCGACGCCGAGTTCGGGCACCGCATACTCCTGGGAGGATGCCGCGAGCGCGCGTCCGAGCCGCTCGACGAAACCGGGAATCCGTTCGTCCTGCTCCGCCACGGCCTCGGGGGTCAGTCCGGCCCGGCGGGCGACCCGGTCGATGATCTCGTTGTCGACAACGCTCCAGCCGAGCCGGTCGGCCACGAGGCGCGCTACTTCGGAACCGCCGGCGCCAAATTGCCGCGAGATGGTGATCAGCATGGGATCGGGGGCGAGGGGTCAGGTCTCAGGATCACGTTACGGCGCGGGGACCGCTTTGGGCAAGCCGGAACGCCGGTGCGGTCCGATGAGGAGGACCGCGACGGCGCAGATCACGGCCCCAACCACGAAACTGGTCTGCACACCGAAGTGCTCGGAAACCCAGCCGGCCTGCAGGGAACCGAATGGGGCAAGTCCGAGCACCACGAACGAATAGAACCCCATGACCCGGCCGCGGAGGTGATCGGGCGCATCCGTCTGCAGCAGGGTGTTGGTGCTGATCGCCGCGAGCACGCTCCCGAAACCGGCGACCGCCAGCCCGCAGAGCGCCAGCAGATAGGAGCCGTGAATGACCGAGGCCCCGACACTGACCGAGAACAGCAGCGCGGCACCGCTGATCAGCTTGCGGCGGTTCACGCGATGCCCGAAGGCCGCCATCGCGATCGCGCCCGACGCCGCACCCACACCGATCGCCGCCATCATCCCGCCGTAGCCATCCGCCCCCTGCTTGAGCACCTCCTTCGCGTAGACCGGGAGCATCGCGAGGGTCGAGCTGAGGCCGAAGATGCTGAGCGTCGCGGCGAGCATCAGAAGGGCCCGCGGTTCGCCGTCGCCCAAGGCGTAGCGGACCCCATCCTGGAAGGTCGGCTGCTCCTGGCGGAAGGTGGTGATCGCTCCGGGGAACGGGGGCCGCATGGCGAGGAAGGCGGCGATGACGGCGAGGAAGCTCACCGTGTTGGCCGCGAAGCAGGCCGTGGTACCGAGGCCGGCGATCAGTCCGCCGGCCACCACTGGTCCGACGATGCGGGTCAGATTGAAGATCGAGGAATTGAGCGCGATCGCGTTCACCAGATCCTCGCGGCCCACCATCTCCATCATGAACGCCTGGCGAATCGGAACCTCGAAGGCGGTGCAGATGCCGAGGATGGGCGCCAGGACCATGACCCAGCCGACGGTGATGTGATGGGTCGCGGTCAGGACGGTGAGGGCGAGCGACTCGAGCAGCATCCCGGCCTGCAGCAGGAGAATCGCCCGCCGCTTGTCCACCCGGTCGGCGAGCACCCCACCGTAGAGCGTGAGGAGCAGGATCGGCAGCGACTCGAGCGAGGTCACCAGCCCGACGAGAAAGGCGGAGTTGCTGAGTTCGAGCACCAGCCAGCCCTGGGCCACCACCTGCATCCATGTCCCGACCAGCGAGACGAACTGCCCGGTGAAGAAGAGCCGGAAGTTCCGGTGGCGGAGGGCGTGGAAGGGGTTCCGGGCTGGCAGGGTCACGCGGGAAGGGTACGAGGGGAACCGGGAACGGGGGAAGGGGTTACGAAAGAGCAGGCCGTGGCGCCAAGTTCCGAGTACCGAGTTCCGAGTCTCGAGTGGCGGGTTTCCGTCCAACGTTTCCATCGCCGGCGACTTCATGCGCTATACCACCTACTCCAAGTTCGTCCCGGGTCTCGCCGAATCGGTGAACCTCCAGGCGCTGCTGGACCAGCTCGGTGACTTCCTGCTGCAGTCCGGATTCGCGGGGGAGAACTGGTGGGGCGAGGACCAGGGAGGCGACCGCTCGCTCGAGTCGCTCCGCGAGGCGATCCTCAAGGCGCTGATGCAGTCCGGGCAGCTCACGCCGGACATGATGAAGCTGCTGCGCGGCGAATCGACCGGCGACGAGGCGAAGGACAAGGAGATCGAGCAGCAGCTGGCCCAGCTCCTCGACCAGATCGTGGAGCGGCTGCGCGAGTCGGGCTACCTCAACCTCGCCGAGGCGCCGCAGATGCCGGCCGGGTACACCTCGGTCTTCGGCCCGAATGGCCAGGCCCGCTCCGCCGCGCAGCAGGTGCAGTTCTCGCTCACCGAGAAGGGCGCCGACTTCCTCGGCTTCAAGCTGCTCAAGCAGCTGCTCGGCACGGTCGGCAAGGCGAGCGCGGGGGCGCACGACACGCCGCACCTCGCCACCGGCGTCGAGGCGGAGGCGGCGAGCAAGCCGTACGAGTTCGGCGACGCGATGAACCTCGATGTGCCGGGGACACTCACGCGGGCCCTCGCCCGCGGCGGCCTCAAGGTCCCACTCGAGCTCGACTACGGCGACCTGATGGTCAATCAGTCGGAGTACCGGTCGTCCGCCGCGACGGTCCTGATGCTCGACTGCTCGCACTCGATGATTCTGTACGGCGAAGACCGGTTCACCCCGGCCAAGAAGGTCGCGCTCGCCCTCACCCACCTGATCCGCACCCAGTTCCCGGGCGACTCCATCCGGTGCGTGCTCTTTCACGACACGGCGGAGGAGATCCCGCTCGCCGCGCTTCCCTCGGTGCAGGTGGGGCCGTATCACACGAACACGGCGGAGGGGCTGACGCTCGCACGACGGATCCTGATGGCGCAGAAGAAGGACATGCGCCAGATCATCATGATCACGGACGGCAAGCCGTCGGCGATGACGCTGCCGGACGGCCAGGTCTATGTGAACTCGATCGGCCTCGACCCGCGCATCCTCGAGGCGACCTACCGCGAGGTCTCGAACTGCCGGCGCTCGGGCATCATGATCAACACGTTCATGCTCGCGCGGGAGCGCTCGCTGATCGAGTTCGTCAAGAAGGTCTCGGAGATCTGTCGCGGGAAGGCCTACTTCACCAGCACGATGACGCTGGGGCAGTTCATCCTGATGGACTTCATGAAGCGGAAGACGCGGCGGGTGTCGTGAGGCAGGGCGGTCGGCGCGCACAGCGGGGCCAAGGCATGCCTTGGCCCCGCAGCGTGCCTACCGCGTGATTACCCGCTTCACCG
>JBGASX010000107.1:0-11268 GCA_044229445.1 Gemmatimonadales bacterium
GGTGGTAGCCGCTCGGGATGTCGTGTCGGGAATGCGCCAGCGTAATGACGACCCGCAGGGTCCCGATCCGCACCTAAGCTGCGAGCGGCAGGCCTTCCGCGCCAGTCGGAGCGAGGCGGCGGTTCCTGGGCACTAGTGCCGGAGATCCGCAGGCCGCAAGCCCGCCGCTCGGAGGGCATCATGCACCACACGCCAGCCGGCGCCCAGCAGCGGCCTGCTGGTGGAGTCGCCTTCCGCGTAATCGAGGATCCGCACATTCGGGATCGAACCCAGGCTTTCGGGATGCTCGAGCCGGGAATTGAGCTCGGCATACAGCGACTCGGCCGCGACCAGGTCGCGCTGGAGCCGCTGACTGTCCACCGTGGTACTCGTCGCCGAGGCTGGCGGCCGTTCCCGACTCGGCGCCTGCAGCAGGGCGCGCAGCCAGTAGAGCCCGTCGGGTTGCTGGTCGCCGGAGAGCACAGCGAGCGAATCCGCCACGAACGCGAGCCGCCGCAACTCCCAGGACGGAGGAAACTCGGCAAGCGGTGCGGCGGCCAGGCTGTCCGCCAGCCGGACCAGTCGCCGCACCCGGACGTCCCCGAGGCGCCGGCGCAGGAGGGTCTGCGTCCTTCCCCCGGCCACGGCGCGCTGCAGCACCGTCGCCGCGGTCGGTCCCGCACTGAGTCGCCGCGCTCGCCAGAGCCGCACCGTCGCGATCGAGGGCTGGGTGTATCCGGGTGGATCCGAGTCGCCGCCGAGCACGCGGCGCGAGGCGATGCTGTTGGTGGTCAGTTGCCCGCCGACATATCCGGCGGGGAGCCCGGTGAGGTCGAGGTGGCAGGTGAGCACGCGGATCCCGGGCTCCGGGAAATCGCGCCGTGTTGTCAGGCACGAACCGTGGCCGACGAACGGCGTCGCGTAGAGCGTCCCCTCCGCATAGAAGGTGGTGCTGGTCGAATCGGGGGACGCCCCGAAACAGGCGTGCAGCGTTCCCACGACCGGCCCGCTGGCACTCGTAACCCGGCCGGTCGGCGCAGCGGTCGCGACCGCCTTGAAGTCGTAGGTGTCCTCGAAGGTTGTGCGGGGATAACTCGTCCGCGCCTCGCCGCAGTATGCGGTGGGCGCCTGGCGCGTCAGGCGGAACGACCGGACGATCGCGATCTCTTCAGGCGGCGTCGCCTGCGCACTCGCCATCGAAAGGGGAGCGGCGAGCAGCAGGGCGAGCACGCCGGAAACGCGCTTCACCCGGTGCTCCCCCGCTCCTTTGGCGCGAACCGCGCCACACTCCGTTCCCGCGCCTTGGCCGCCTCGACCTCCCGGTCCCGCGGCGGCGCCGTCGTCACCAGCGAGGCCAAGAGCAGCGTGGCCGCCGCCGTGACCTGATCGACGGCGCGCTCGAACGCCGCCTCGTTCGCTTTCGATGGCTTGTTGAAGCCGCTCAGCTTGCGCACGAACTGGAGCGCGGAGGCGCGGAGCTCCGCATCCGTCGCGGGCGGCACGAAGTTATGCAGCGTCTTGATGTTGCGGCACATCAGCTCTCCTTCGTCGCTGGATCGTCGCCTGCGTGGGTCACTTCGAGCCGGGCACCGCGGCCATCGCCTCGACCTCGAGGAGGACGTCGGGACGGAACAGTCCGCTCACCTCCACCAGGGTGCTGGCGGGCGGCGCGGCGGGGTTGATATACCGGTCGCGGACCTCGCGGACGGTCGCGAGATTCTTCTGCACGTCTCTGATAAAGAAGGTGAGTTTCACGACATCGGAGAAGCCCGCCCCTCGGCTCGCGAGCCCGCGGCGCAGGTTCTCGAAGACCTGCACCGCCTGCGCCCGGAAGTCGGCGCCGCCGACGAGCTGTCCCGTCGAGTCGAGCGGCACCTGGCCAGAGAGAATGATCAGCCGGCTCCCCGCCGGGATATCGACTACCTGGGAGTAGCTCCGCGTGGGAGGGAGCTCCGGCGGCGTGGTGAAGGTCGGCTGGCCCTGCCCGGCGAGCGGAGCGGCGCTGCCGCAGAGGAGGAGGAGCGGGAGGATACGATGCTTGAGGGAGTTCATTTCGGAAGCTGAACACCGGGGCGCGCCCGCGCAAGCGAGCGCCGCTCGCATGACGGCCCCAGGCCGCATCATGGCCCGACGAACACCGGGATGAATTCGAGCCGGATCGTGAAGGAGCCGGTGACCTGGCGATGCGGAGCCGTGTCGGGGGTGAGTGCGGTCTCGAAGGCAAAGCTCCCACTCACCGTGCTGTCGGCGCGGTTGAGCCGAGTGATGGTCACCGTGCCAGGCGCCGAGGCCATCGTGCGATAGATCGTCGACCCGGTGACCACGCCGCCACTCACCTGCGAAATCGCAAAGGCTCCGACGCCGGCAAAAGTCGAATCGCCGAGCGTGTCCGAGCCGGTGCCGCTGAACCCATGCAGCACGAAGGAGATCTGCTGTTCCTCGGCCGCCGAGACGGTGCGCACCGCGGCAACGGAGAGCGCCGTATCGGCCGGCGCGCCAAAGGCGATGGCGACCGCGGTGTCACTCGGCCAGGAGATTCCATTGACCTGAGCAATGAAGGACACTGTCTGGTGGCCGGGTCCGGTGTCGTCGCCGCAGGCGAGCGTGAAGGCGAGACCGAGGAGGCCGAGGCGGAGGGCGTAGTGTCGCATGAGCGTGACCTGTGCTGGGGGGTCGATGGACCGCGCAAGCGTACTGGCGCAACTCCCGGACCCGCGCCAGGCGTCACCGGCGTCCGTTCCTGCACCTGTTCTGACCGACCGTGATCCATCGGCTGGGTGGGGACGACACGGTGGGTGTGTCAGAAGAGAATATGCTCGCCTGACGAGCCCCCGCAATCGTGCCTCACACCGGGGGCGGGGCGCGTTTCAGTCTGGTCGGTTTGCCCTCGGCGTCGAACGGCTGCCGGCAGGGGCATCAGGTCGCACCGCGGACGCGGAGCAGGACCCGGCAGGGATAGGGAGGCGCGCCGGGCGTACCGTCTAGTTCATGGAAGGCGGCGGGGGAGTATAGGGGCTCGCCCGCCGCATGATGTCCGCCTTGAGCACTTCGAACTCCCCTTCGCCGATGGTGCCGTTCTGCCGGAGCAGTGAGAGCTTGTGCAGCTCGTCCACCAGGGCAGACTCGGGTGTGCCGAGCAGGAACCGGGCGGCCACATGATCCCGGCGCCGGCTCTGTACTTGTTCCAGGAACTCGGTCACCGCCTGCGGCGTCGGCCGGTTCTTCATCACGACCAGGGGCGGCGTGCCCTTCGTGACCAGGTAGCTCTGCCGCGACCCGATGAAGGACCAGAGTCCCAGTGCGGCGAGGACGGCATAGAAGAGCTCGGCGTCGACACCGACATCGCCACCGCCGAGCCGGGTGAGGCCGACCAGGACGACCAGCACGAGGCAGACACAGGTCAGTACCAGCCGCCGGCGCGACCAGACCGTCACCTCCTCCGAGATGAGCGCGAGCCCCTCCAGGGGCACCCGGTACTTGCGTGAGGTGGTGATCGCCCGGTCGGTCACCAGCACCGCATCCTCCGCCAGCTCGAGCTCGAGCTGGTGGCTGAACCGGGACTGGAAGAGGGACACGGGGGGCATGGTCACGAACGCCTGGGCGGTGTGAAGGCTTCGCTCAAATTGTGAGGCGCTGCGCGCCCGCGCAAGCGGATGAGCGGCAACGGAGATTGCATAACCGACCGAACCAATCCCCGCACGCTAATCAACGATGAAGAGCTTCGCGCCCCGCGGCGCGGAGGAGCGATGCGGCTCCATCCCGTCGCCCACTTCATAAGTCATGCCGGGAGTGAGGCGGAAGCTGCGGCCATCGGCGAGCTCGGTCAGCAGCTCCCCCTCCAGACAGAGCAGAATGTGCCCCTTCTCGCACCAGTGATCGGCGACGTACCCCGGCGTGTACTCCACCATCCGGACCCGGATGCGGCCATGGGTCTTCGTTCGCCAGGAGGCCATCCCCTGCTCGCCGCGATGTTCGGTGGGCGGCACCTGGGACCAGTCGGTGGTCTGGAAGGGAATGCCGCTGATGTCCATGGGGGCTCCGCGGAAGATGTGGCTGCGTCCGTCGGCTGGGCGAAGCTTACTGCGGGCCGCGGCGCCGCTGCCACCAGAGGCGGAGCCCCGCCAGCCCGGCGCCGCCAAAGACGATCGCCAACTTGAGTTGTTCGATGAGCGGCTCATGGACGAGCCGGGCGATCATCACGGAGTACACTGCCCCGGCGATGGCACCCACGGATCCGAGCAGCAGGAACACCCCGGGCAGGAGTGGCCGTTCCAGGTGCCAGCCCGCCAGCAACCGGAAGGCGACGTGGCCGAGCCAGAGGAATACTGCGATGCCGATGGCGCACGCGATGGGGTCGGCGGGCGCCTCACGGGAACCGTGCAGGTAGGCCCAGGCCCCATGCACACCGAAGTAGCCGAAGAAGCCGGCGACCGTGAGCGTCACGAGCCCGAAGAAGATGTCGGACGCCCGGGAGTCGCCCGGTGGCGGGACGGGTTGAGTCGTCACGTTGGGCCGAACCGGCTGTTGCGGCGCACGCACGCAGTCAGGTCACTGCGGGTGCACCGCCAGTGTGAAGCCCATCAGCGCCTGCTCGCACTCCGGTACCGTGGTCAGGGCAAACGGGTCGACGTCCTGCGTGTGCAGCGTGAAGGCGATGTTGCCCTTGATCCCGACGATCATGGCGCCATGCATTGCGGATGCCGGCTGCTGGGAGGGACGCTCCGGCGACGGCGCATTGGTCCCCGACCAGGCGATGCGCTTCGCGGGAACAGCGGCGACCTCCACCGCGCTCTCCGTCTGCTCCCACTGCTCCCTCCGCTGGCGGACGCCCCCGATCATGGCGGCGGCAACCTCGTCCACGGTCGGTGGCGATCCCGGAGCAGCCTGGTCCAGGTCGATCAGCGAGACCTGGATGAGGCTGCGCGTGCCGTTGGCCCGCTGCGCGGTGGCGTAGGCGAACACACGCAAGCCGGAGCCGGGGCTGCTCTGTCCGAGCAACTGGTATCCGGCGGGCAGGCTCAGCGTGAAGGTGTCATTGCCGAACGTCTGGATCGTCGCCTGCCCCGCCAGTGTCGCGCTGCGGGTAGCGAGGAGGAGGAACAGGAGCAGCGATGCACGCATGGGAGCCTTCACGGTGTCGGCGCGATACCGGGGATCAGGGAAGCGGTGAGGAGTCCGACGGCCTTGGGGTTCACGGCGTTCCTCGCTGGCTGGCCTGACGACTCCCCCAAGCTGCGACCAGGGCGTCGTCTCCGCCAGTCAGGCCGTGCGTCGGCCCCTCGCGAGATTGGAGGATCTCGGCATGGAGCTCATGCGGGACGCGCGACGGCGGACGCAGCGGCTCACGACCATGCTGAGTTGCGCTTCGGCACATACCGCATCGCCACCACTCCCGAGGCGTACTCCAGCCGGCTCACCGGCTCGAGGTCGATATACCGGGAGATGCCCGCGAAGAGCGTCGGCCCGTGACCCGCGATCCGTGGGTGCACCACGAACTCGTACTCATCGATCAGGCCCAGCTCCGCCAGCGCCCGCGGCAGCGTGACGCCGCCCGTCAGGATTCCCTTCCCCGGCTCCCGCTTGAGTCGCTCGACCGCTTCCTTCAGATCGCCGCGCACCAGCTCCGCGTTCCAGTCCACCTGCGTGAGCGTGCTCGACACGACGTACTTCTTGGCTGCGTCGATCGTCCGGGCGAACGGCGCCATCCACGGCTGGGTCACCGCCGCCGGCGCCGGCCCACGCCACGCCTCCTCCATCATCTGATAGATGACTCGACCGAAGAGGAGCGCGTCCGCCCGCTCGAGCAGCTCGGCCGCGCGCCGGTGCAGCTCCTCGTCCGGAATGCCGGCCCGATGATCGCAGCACCCGTCGAGGGTGATGTTGATGGAGTAGCGGAGGGGGCGCGGCATGGCGGATGACCTGATTGCGGAGGTCGTTCAGGTGGGACGGAGCCGGTCGCGGGCACCATCCTTGTGCGCGGTCACCGGGAGATGCCGGCCGGCGAGGGCGAGGCCCATCCGCGGCATCGATCCGTAGACGTTCTCGTACTCGCCCGCCCGCACGAGATAGGTCTCGTGCCAGATCCCCACGTCACCGCTCGACGCCCGCACCGTGCGATTGAAGTCGGTCCAGGCCGGCCAGTGCGCATGCTCGGGACTCCGGGCGTACGCCTCGAGGTGCTCGAACGAGCGCCAGTACTGCACGATCACACTGATGCTCCCGGCGACGGCCAGGCAGCCGCACTCGGGATGGGCGCTCAGCTCCTTGATCATCCTGGGCATGGCGCGCGCCACGGGGAGCCACTTGTGGACCTTCCACGGACGATTGATGCGCATGCCGATGAGGAAGACGACGAAGTCGCCATCGAGCTCGGCCATCATCCGGCCGGGGTACACGGTGGCCATGCGGGCTCCTGAGGGAAGGAACGGGTGGAAGAGAAGGCAGCCGGGAATCAGTGGTGGAGCGCCGCGGTCAGGGCACCACCTCGACCTGAATCGTATCGCTCACCAGCGGCGTGCGGCAGCCGCGGGAGGTCGCCCAGAGGCGGTAGTGCCCGGGGCGGCCGAGCTTGAGGCGCCGTTTCCACGCGGGCGGCGTCGGCTGATTGAACTGGAAGCTATCGGCCGGTGCCACCGTCCAGACAACGTTGCTCGCGACCTCGGCCTCATCGGTCGGTGGGGCCTGCCGCCACCAGCAGTCGGTGGTGTCGGCCTGACTCTTCGGCACCGCCTGCCAGGGACCGGTCGAGCGGTGGGCGTGGAGCAGGAGCCAGCTCCCGGCCCGCACCCTGCCTGACGAGTCGAGCTCCGCGTTGACCGTCAGCACCTGGCGATAACCGCCGGCCGGCACGTACACGTTGGCCGGCACCGGGTCAGTGCAGCCCGAAAGGGCGAGCAGCAGAAGCAGGGCGCCGCGCAGACGCTTGGTGCCCGAGTCGTCGCTGAAGCGACGGCTCGGCTGAGGCCAGTGAACTGGCCTGGCCGGGAGCGAGAGCAAGGACCGGCGGCGGCAACCCGCCCGCTCGTCACCACCTGTCCGAATCACTGCAGATCGAAGGTCGACTGGTACACCGCCGGCACGGCGCAGCCCTCGGCGCTGGCCGGACGGAACCGATACTCGCTGAGCGCGTGCAGCAGTCGCGCGCGATACCGCGAATCGGTCGTCGCCGGCACGGTGCTGGAGTCCACCGTGGCCGAACCGGAGGCCGAGACCTTCCAGGTGACGGTGAAGGGCTTGCGATGGAGATCGCCGGGCGCGGGCGGCGGCACGAAGATCTGCAGCGGCACCGGCCCGCGGATCACCGGGTGGGCCGTGCCGGCGGCGATGGCGGCGACCAGGGAGTCGCAGGCCGGCGTGGTGCGGGGGACGGCCGTCGTGACGCCGCCGGGCGACCCCGCAAAGCCGAGCAGCGCGAGCCCTACCACGAGTGAACCGACAGGCCTGATCCTGTTCGGCATTCCGCGCTCCCGAATGGGGTTCGCCTGACGTCCGCGCATAAACTGCGACCCTCCGATCCCCTGCGCCAGTAGAACTGGCATGGGTCGCCACGCCGCGCCGGCCTCGTTGATGGGGGACATGGGCCGCGAGGGACTGGAATCACGACGCAGGAGGACCTTCACCACCCCCATGCCCGCCCCCTGCCGGCGCTCATGAGACAACATTCAGTCCCTTCTCATGCCGCATGCAGCCGCCCCACTTGATACTGCAGCATGTGCACTCTTCGCGCTCTAAAGGAAGAGCACTCCGTCAGCGGCCCTGGGATCGTGCGATGAGCAGCCCCCCGCTTCCCCTGTCCCACCTGCCCGGCTCCGAGGTCCCGCCCGAGCACCGGATGATCTGGGGCGTCGCCGCGACAGCGCTCTGGCTCGCACTCTACAGTCAGACCGCGACCGCGGCCCACTGGCTTACCTACGAGCTGTTCGGCATCGCGGAAGGGACCAGGCTGGGGGAGTCGCTCGCATTCTTCCTGTACGACGTGCCCAAGGTGCTGCTGCTGCTCGTCGCGGTGGTCTTCGGCGTGGGGATCATCCGGAGCTTCGTCACCCCGGAGCGCACGCGCGAGATCCTGGCAGGCCGGCGCGAGAGTGTCGGCAACGTCCTCGCCGCCGGTCTCGGCATCGTCACCCCCTTCTGCTCCTGTTCGGCGGTGCCGCTCTTCATCGGGTTCGTGAAGAGCGGCGTCCCTCTCGGGGTCACCTTCTCGTTCCTGATCTCCGCACCGATGGTCAATGAGGTCGCGCTGGTTCTGCTCGCCGGGCTGTTCGGCCCCTGGGTGGCCCTCCTCTACCTCACGACGGGACTCACCATCGCGATCGTCGCCGGCTGGATGATCGGGCGACTGCATCTTGAAGCCTGGATCGAGCCGTGGGTGACCGCGATGCCGGCCATGCCCACGTCAGCAGCCGAGTCGCCCCGCCTGACCTGGGGCGACCGGGTGACCGCCGGCCGTGAAGCGGTGGCCGACATCGTGGGCAGGGTCTGGCCCTGGGTCGTGGCCGGCATCGCGGTCGGGGCGGTCATCCATGGCTACGTCCCGACCGGCGCGATGGCGAAGCTGCTGGGCAGCGATCGCTGGTGGTCGGTCCCGCTCGCGGTGGTGCTCGGTGTGCCGATGTACTCGAACGCGGCCGGGATCATCCCGATCGTGCAGGCCCTGATGGAGAAAGGCGCGCCGCTCGGGTCGGTGCTCGCCTTCATGATGTCGGTCATCGCACTGTCGTTCCCCGAGATGGTGATCCTCCGCAAGGTGCTGCAGCCGAAGCTCATCGCGGTCTTCGTCGGGGTGGTGACGGGTGGGATCATCATTGTCGGATACCTGTTCAACGCCGTGCTGTGAGGGGGCATCCATGCGAGTCGAAATCCTGGGAACCGGCTGCGCCCGGTGCCAGCAGCTGACACAGAATGTGCGGACGGCGCTGGAGCGGATGGGCTCCGATGCCGAGGTGCACAAGGTCGAGGATATCCAGAAGATCATGACCTACGGCGTCATGAGTACTCCAGCGCTCGTGGTGGATGGCCAGGTGAAGTTCAGCGGGCGGGTCCCAGCGCCGAGGGAGCTCGAAGAGTTCCTGCGCGCACCCAACCCCGCGGCCTCCGCCTGAGCGCCGTGTCATCTGCCGTACATGAGCGCCCGTTCATGACTTGCGTTTCGTCTCGGTCCTCGGGCAGACTTCGCTCCGTATGATGTCGATCCTTCGGCGCGTGCTTGGAGTCGGTCTCGCGGTCTGCTTCGCCGCGAACTCCGCCGTCCCCGGCCTCCTGTGCGGGTGCGGAGCGGATGAGCCCGTCGCACCGCACTCGGCCCACGCCTCCATGGCCGGCATGGACATGTCAGGCGCGATGCCCAGCGCGCACGACGGCCACTCCGGACATGGGCCGAGCTCGCATCACACCGGGCCGTGCACTTGCATCGGCCACGCCTGCGGCGTCTCGGTCTCGGTTCTCGCCGCGGCGCCGCGCCTTCCACGGCTCCACGTTGTGGCGCTGGATGCGCGCATCGCTACCGCTGCCCCCGCTGCACCTACCCTTCGTTTCAGGCACGTCCTTCCCTTCGCGCAGGCCCCGCCCGCTCTCTCCTGATCGACCCCACGCCGGTCGATCCCGACGCCTGACGCGCAGTCAGGCTTCACTCACGATCAGCTTTCACGGCACCGCTCTGTGGCCCGTGGCACGCTCGCCCCGACCAGGGAGGAGCCGACGCAGGCGAGGCTGATCGGCGGGAGTCCATCTCAACCGTCGGATAGCGCACCATGAAGTTCAGTCACATCCCGCCGGCCGCGATCTTCCTCTGGTTCGGGATCGCCGCGCTCGCGGGACAGGATTCGGTCCCGAGCCCCGACCTCCTCTCCGCCCGGGAGACGGCGGCCTGGCGGCTGATCGCGACGCTGCAGAGTCCCTTCTGCCCCGGACTCACCCTCGAGAGCTGCCCAAGCTGGTACGCCGATTCCCTCCGCACGGTGATCCGGCAGCGGATGGCCGCCGGCGAGTCTCCCGACGTCATCCGCCGCGAACTCGCCCGCGACTTCGGGCAGCCGGTGCTCGGCGAGCCGACCTGGCAGGGCTTCGACCTCCTCGGATGGATCGGCCCCGGACTGCTGCTCCTGGTCGCCGGGACGGTGCTTGTCGCCGCACTCCGCCGCCGCGGCCGCCCGGCGCCTGGCCCCGCGGTCGTGACCGATCCAGGGGAGCCGTTCGGCCTGAATTACATCCCGGCGGCGGAACGGGAGCGGCTGACCCGGCGCCTCGCGGCGGAGCTGCGCGGCGAGGGAGACGGGTAGCAGAGGTCCCCGCGAGAGAGCCGTGGGGAACGTGAAGGCACGATGATGCGAGCGTGAACGCGGAGAGCGGGGGCGGAGAGTGCCGCGGGACTGTCGTCGGGCAGTAGATCGTTATATGCTTATACAGTAATATATAGATACATCGTTCGACCGGTGGAAGCACAGGAGGAGAGCCGATGAAGGCGTGGCTGGTGGGGGTGCTCGCGGTCACTGCGCTCGGCAGCGCGGCCCCGGCAGAGGCGCAGGCGGACTCCGGCGTCGCCGCGGCGGTCCTCACCATCGAGCAGGTCGATGCGCTGCGATCGTCGCTGGCCAGGACCTTCCTGCAGACCGGCGCGCCCGCCAGCAAGCAGACCTTCGTGGAGGTCTGCCGTCCGGTAGGCCAGGCGATGAGGGACGCGAGCGCCCAGCACGGCTGGATCGGCCGCCAGGTGGCGGTGAAGTACCGCAATCCCGCCAACGCCGCCGACCCCGAGGCCGCACGCATGCTCCAGCAGTTCGCGGAGGATTCCACCCTCCGCGCGGTCACGCTCCGTACCTACGTCAACGGCCGCGCCGGGACCCGCTATCTCCGGCGGATCACGGTCGAGCCGAGCTGTCTGCTCTGTCACGGCGCCCGCGAGGCCCGGCCCGCCTTCGTGCGGGAGGAGTATCCCGAGGATCGCGCCTTCGACTTCAAGGCCGGCGACCTCCGCGGAGCCTACAGTGTCTTCATCCCTGACTCGCGCTGACGAGCGCCTTCTGATCATGCCGACCTACCGCAAGCAGCGTTTCGATGTGGTGCTGGACGTCCGGACCAAGCTGGAGTTCTGGATGGGACATCTCGATGGCGCCGAGTGTGTGCCGGTGCAGGGTCTCGCCACCGCGATGGCGAAACGCACCGACATCGCGAAGGACGCCCAGGTGCTGGTGTACTGCGCGAGCGGGGCCCGCTCCGCCGCCGCCGTCGGCATCCTCCGCTCCCTGGGCTACCGGCACGTGGTGGATGCCGGGCCGATGAGCCGCGCGATCG
>JBGASX010000108.1:0-10969 GCA_044229445.1 Gemmatimonadales bacterium
CGACGGGCGCGGTAGGCGCGCACGGCCGTGCGCGCCTACCGGGATGGGGCAACCATCCCACGTGGTTACGTGTCCCGTCCCGGCGGATGGGTCGCGATCCAACGACGTGGGTTCGCCCAGATGTAACGCGCGACCTTCCACCACGTGGCCTCGTCACGCACAATCCGATCATAGTATCCCGCCTGCCACAGGCGGTGTCCTGGTGTCCCCCTCATGCGATTCACCTCGGCGGTGGACGCCGCCTTGAATCCGGAAATCAGGGTGCTGATCGATCGCGGCGGACGATGCAGCCTCCCCGTGCCTCCACTCGCCCGCTCAGCGCCCCTGCTTGCCTCCACCAGGACGAGAGCGTGGAAGTGATCCGGCATGATTACCCATGGCCCGCTCGAGACCTCGGCACGCATCTCCAGACTCTTCCTCCACGCCTGCTCGACGAGCAATCCTGCCTTCGTTAGGTACAGACCTGGTCCCTGCACTTCAGCAAGCAAGTGCTCCCGACCGGCCACGCAGCAGGTGACGAAGTACCACCCTCCGGCCCGGAGATCGTGACCCCGACAGCGCGGGGCGCGCCCATGATGCCGGCCGCGAGGTGTCATCCCGCGAAGCTTGTCCCCGGCGATGGGTCGGCCGAGGACCGGATTCCCGCACCCCCGCACCATCCCGCCGCGCCGCCCGGGCATTACATTTCCCGCCCCATGCCTTCGACACCACGTCCCGCCCGGGTCCCCGTCCGCCTGCTCCTCGGCCTCTCCGTCCTGCTCGCGGCCTGCCCGGCGCCGAAGCCGGAGGTGGTTGCCTGGAACCTCGAACCCACCGGTGACACGATCATCGCGCCCTACGGCGACGTCACCACCGCGGCGTGGCTCGACGGGACCCGCTGGGCGGTCATCGCGCCGCAGGACCGCGCAGTGAGCGTCGCCGACTTCTCGAAGCACGCGCTCAGCCCCTTCACTCCGGTGCAGGCGAAGGAACTCAAGCAGCCCTTCCACCTGTTCCGCGCCGGCGACTCGCTCTACATCACCGACTGGCTGATGCGCCGGCTGACGAGCTGGTCCCTCGCCGGCGCCATCGGCAGCGCGATGCCTGCGGTCGACGCGCTCCGCGGCGCCCTCCCCCGGGATCGCGACGCCTCGGGCAACTGGTACTTCGAGCTGCGCCCCGCCCCCGGCCCTGATGGGAGCGGCAATCGCGACTCGGCCGCGATTCTCAAGGTCGCCGCTGCCACCGGCCGGCTCGATACGATCGCCCGCCTGGCTCCGTTCGATCTCGTCGAAGTGCAGAGCGACGGACGCCGGCGTCTCGAGCGCCGGCTCCTCTCCGGACAGGACCGCTGGGGCGTGCTCCCCGACGGCACCCTCTGGATCGCCCGGATCACCCAGAATCGGGTGGACTGGCGCGATCCGTCCGGCAAGGTGATCGATGGGGACGAACTCCCCGACCCGGTCCTGCCGCTGACCGAGAACGACCGCGAGATCTTTCTCAACAAGTTCGACCCGGGGCTCCGGCCGACGGTGTCGCAGATCCCCTTCACGGCGATCAAGCCGCCATTCGAGAATGCGCTGACCGCGCCGGACGGCCTCGTCTGGCTGGTGAAGAACCGCGCCATCGGCGACAGCATCCGCAATTACCAGGTCGTCGACCACGCCGGGCATCTGGTGCAGACGGTGTCGCACCGCGGACTCGGGCATCTCCTCGCCCTCGGCGGTGGCTATGCGCTCGTCGGCGAACCGTTCGAAGGTGGCATGCGCCTCCTCCTCTTCCGCGCGACGGCTCCTGCCGCCAAGCGCGAGGCATAACCTCTCAGCAGCACTTCCGGAGATCACGCGATGAAGGTCAGGTATTGGGGTACGGCGGCGCTCGCGAGCGGACTGCTCGCGGCCGGGTGCCGCGAGGCGAAGTCCCCGCTCGTCGTCCTCGACAAGCCGGAGGCGACGCTGAACCGCCCGTTCCAGCAGCTCAGCAACGTGGTCGAGCTCTCCGATGGGCGGGTCGCTTTCGCCGAACTGAAGGACAAGACCTTCCTCTACTCCGATCTCAAGAGCGGCGAGACGACGCCGATCGGCGAGCACGCCGACACGATCAGGCCGGATGATCCGGCGCCGGGCAAGCACAAGCTGCCGGGCTATGTGCTCCGCTTCAGCGGAGACACCATCGGCCTGGTGGACTTCGCCGCCGAGCGTACCACCATCTGGGACGCGAAGGGTCAGTTCATCCGGGTGCTCGGCGGGCGCGGGGTCGGCGGCAGCAACCAGCCGATCAACTACGACTCGAAGTGGCACGGCTACAAGGAAGACATCCGCTCGGTGCTCGGCGGACTCGAGCCGGGCCAGGAACTCGCCTTCGACAGCCTCAGCGTGCTGCGCATCACCCCGGGCGATACCGTGGCCGACACCGTGGCGAAGCTGAAGCTTCCCGTCTGGGGCCGCGGGCAGTTCGGCGAGCAGATGAAGATCGTCTCGACGATCTTCTCCGGTCGCGACCTGTTCGGCACGCTGCCGGATGGATCACTCTGGGCGGCACGCGCCTCCAACAATGCCGTCGACTGGCTCTCGCCGGACGGCAAGTGGAGCAAGGGCCCGAGCCGCAGCTTCGAGAAGATCCCGGTGAGTCAGGCGGAAAAGGACTTCTTCCTCGAGCGGCTCCGCCGCCAGATGGCACAGATGGGCGCGCCGGCCGGCATCGAGCTGAGCTATCCTTTTGCCGACGAGAAGCCGCCTTTCATCGCCGGCCTCACCAATCCCGCCGGCGAGGTGTGGCTGCAGCGGGCGCGTCCCTTCGAGGATTCGATCCCGGTGTGGGACGTGGTCGGGCGCGACGGCAAGCAGCTCCGCACGGTGCAGCTCCCCAAGAGCGCATCGCTCGCGGGGTTCGGCGCCGAGGGCCACGTCTACGTGATCCTCCGCGAGAACGACGGGCGGCAGACGATCGCGCGCTATTCGGTGAAGTAGGCGGGCGGCGCAGCAACGCCCGGAAAGACACGAGGGGTCGCCAGGTCGGCGACCCCTCGTTCGTTTGGCGGCGCGAGCCAGAGCTCAGGGCACCGGCGTCGTCTCGGGCGGTGCGGGAGCTTCCCCCTCGGGAGGGGGCAGCGGCTCGGGCGGATCGGTGCGCCGGCGATAGCGGCGGCGTCCCTCCTCGTACCACTTGCGGGTGACTTCTCCGGCGAGCTGCCGGTTGCCGAGGCCGAAGGCGAGTCCGGCCGCCAGCGCGATCGAGCCGAGCACCAGAGTGAACGCCGAGGTAACGATCTCCTCGCTCACGCCGACCTGCTGCAGCGCCATGAAGACGGCGATCATCACCATCGCGCCCTTGGTCAGCTTCGCGACGGTGATCACCCCTTCGACCGCGCCCGCCGACGCAACGATCAGCGCCCGCACGAATTCCCCGACGATCATGCCGAGGATGATGATCACGGTCGCCGAGATGAGCGTCGGGATGAAGCCGAGCATGCGGCTGAACATCTCGCGCACATTCTCGAGGCCGAGCGCGGAGCTGGCGAGCAGCACCACGACCAGCATCGTCAGCCAGAAGACCAGCTTGCCGACCGCGTGCACCGGATCGAGGCGCACCCGTCCCGCCGCTTCGGTGAAGCCGCCGGCGTCGGCCAGCCGCTTGAAGTGCATCCGCTCGAGCGTCTTGTCGGTCCAGCGCTGCAGCTGCCGGGCGAGGAAATACCCCGCGAACATGATGACTGCGGCCGCCAGCAGTCCCGGCAGCACATCCATCAGCTCGTTCCAGCCGAGCAGCAGTCGATCACTCAATTCGTTCATGTCCCAACCTCGATGACGATCTTGCCCAGCTGCGCGCCCTCCGCCAGCCGGCGAAAGGCGTCCCTGGCCTCCAGGAGCGGATAGATCTTATCGACCTCGGGCCACAAACGCCCAGCCTCGGCTTCCCGGGCGATCGCCTGGAACTCCGACTGGCTCCCCATGGTGGAGCCGAGAATGCTCCATTGATACCAGAACAGCTTGCGGACATCGGTCGTCACCATCGGGCCGGTGGTCCCGCCGCAGGTCACCAGCCGGCCCATGCGGGCGAGCGACCGGAGGGACTGTTCCCAGGTCTTCTCACCGACGCTGTCGACCACGACGTCGGCACCGCGACGCGCGGTGAGGCTGCGGACGGCCTTCGCGACATCGTCGGTCGCATGATTGATCGTTTCGTCGGCGCCGAGTTCCCGCGCGCGGGCGAGCTTCGCCTCGGAGCCGCTGGTCACGATCGTCCGCGCGCCGAGCTGCTTCGCGATCCGGAGGGCGGCGAGCGACACGCCGCCACCGATGCCCCAGATGAGCACCGTCTCGCCCTGGGTGAGCCGCGCGCGGGTCGTGAGCATTCGCCACGCGGTGAGCGTGGCCAGCGGAAAGGCGGCCGCCTGGGCCCAGGTCATCGCCTTCGGCACCGGCGCGAGATTCCGGGCCGGCACGACGATGAATTCGGCGATCGTCCCGGGACGATGTTCTCCGAGAACACCGAACTCGGTGCAGAGCGGGTGCTCGTCCCGGGTGCACCACTCGCAGGTGCCACAGGAGACGCCGGGATTGAGGAAGACCCGGTCGCCGGGGCTCACCGTGGTCACCGAACGACCGACTTCGGCGACCACGCCGGCGCCATCCGATCCGACGATATGGGGGAAGACATAGCGGACGCCAGGGAGACCATCGACGACGAAGAGATCGAGCCGGTTGAGCGCCGCGGCGTGCACCCGGACGAGGACGTCATCCGGCCCCGCGATCGCCGGGGCCGGCAGGTCCTGCAACTCGAGATGTTCCAGACCGCCGATGGCGGTCAGGGTCAGTGCTTTCAAAAGGCGGGACTCGTGATCCGTTCGCCGGGGAGGAGCCGCACGCTGGTCTCAGCGCCGCTCGTGAGCGAACGCCACTGGACAGGTTCCGGTTCCGCTCCAGCGGCCGGCTCGCGATCCAGGCCACCCGCGAGCCGTCGCGCGAGAAGGCGACATCGGTCAGCGACAGTTCGCTCGTCACCAGCGCCGCGGGGAGCCCGCCAGTCGCGGCCTGGCGGAGCACCTGATCGGGATCCTTCCGGTCGCGCCGCGCCAGCACCCAGGTGAGTTCGCCGTCCGGGAGATACGCGGGCCGCGTCTCGCGCCGATCCCGTGTCGCGGTAAGGGCGACCGGTTGTCCGCCTTCGATCGGCACGGTGTAGATGTCCGACTGGCCGTCCGCGCCACCGGCGAATCCGGTGAAGGCGACGGTCTTCCCGTCGGGGGAGATCGCCGGCTCGCCGGCGCCGCCCGGGAGCGCAGTGAGCGCACGCACCTCGCTGCCATCGGCGCTCATCACGTAGACCTGGCGCGGACCGCCCCGCCCGGAGACGAAGACGATGCGGCGGCCGTCCGGCGTCCAGACCGGCTGCAGGTCGACGCCCGATTCGGTGGTGAGCCGGATCGGATTGCTGCCGTCGGCATCGGCGACGAAGAGATCGTAGTTCCCGCCGCCAAAGCGATCCGACGCGAAGACCAGCCGGCTCCGGTCGGGGGAATAGACCGCGTCGAGATAGTTGACCGCGCTGTCGGCAAGAATGGGGAAGAAGGTCTCCGGGGTGTTCGCGACCAGCGCGTAGATCCCGAAGCGTCCGCCCCGCGAGGAGGCCACGAGGAGGTCCCCCGTCACGATCACCGTGAGCGAAGCCGGCTTGCCGCCGGGAGCCTGCGCCGTGATCAGCGCGCGGCCGGGCGCCATCGCCTCGAGGGCGCCATC
This sequence comes from Gemmatimonadales bacterium, assembly GCA_044229445.1. Classification (GTDB taxonomy): domain Bacteria; phylum Gemmatimonadota; class Gemmatimonadetes; order Gemmatimonadales; family GWC2-71-9; genus JADJOM01. Next base: position 5,718 of record JBGASX010000108.1, read on the forward strand.
CGCCGTGACCTTCACGACGCCGGCGTCGCTCGTGATCCAGGAGAGGCCGGTGGCGGGCATCAGCGGTTTGCCCTCCGCATCCGAGAACTGTGGCGCGAGCTGCTGTCGTTCGGCGGGGCGGAGCGAGAGTTCGCTCCGGCCGAAGCTGATCGTGCCCGGAATGACATCGATGGTCCAGCCCTTCGGCTGGAACCCGCGCGCGGCGAAGGTGAGCGTCGTGGTCCCCGCGCGCCGGGCGGTGAGCACGCCGCTCGCGGGATCGAAGCTGGCGATCCCGGTGTCGGCGACGGCCCAGGTGAGCGGGACGCCCTCGATGGGGAGGGAGTCTGCGGTCTGCGGAATCAGGGTGAACTCACGCGTCGCCTGAACCGGAAGCCGGATGGTCTCGGTCAGGCGCGGCGACACCACGAAGCGCGCGACCCGCTGATGCACGATCACCGGGACCCGCCGTTCCTGCAGGAACCCGCGCGCCACCACCTCGGCCCGCCCGGCGGCGAGGGCATGCACCACCCCTTCGCCATTGACCTCGATGATCGCGTCGTCGCTGCTGCTCCACTGGAGATCACTCGGGTGGAGGCGCCGCCGGTTCTGGTCGGGGACGAAGGCCACCAGGGTGTCCACGTCGTTCGGCGAGAACACGACCTGATCCTGATCGAGCGCGATGCCGGTCAGGGCCACGGTCACCGGAATGCTCACGGTCGCACCGCCCGGGGCGGTGACCTGCACGCTCGTCTGCCCGCTGGAGGAGGCGATGACGGTGCCGAAGCTGTCGGTCACCGCCGCCACTTCCATCCGCGTCGAGCGCCACTGCAGCTTCGGCGCGAGCACGACGCCACCGTCGGCGCGGACCGCCCGAATCGCCACGCGACCATGTTCCGTCGGCAGCAGGGCGAGCGAGGCGGGTTCGGCGATGAGCTGCACGATCTCGTTGGCCACCTGCGCTCCGCTCCCCGGCACGGGAGCGGGTTCGGCCGCCCCGCCGGTCACGATCACCGCGATGCTCCTGGACTTCTTGCCGGCCTGCACCACCACCTGGGTCTGGCCCGCGTGCGCCGCGGTCACGGTGCCATTGGAGGCGACCCGGGCCACGAGCGAATCGGCCGCCCGGTAGCGCACGGCGAGGATCACGTTGCCGGCATCATCGAAGGCCTGCACGGTGAGTCCCTGACGCTGGCCGGCATCGAGCCGCAGCGTGTCTGGGGTCACGTAGAGTTCGGTCACGTTCTGCGCGGAGGCGGTCCGGCAGACTCCGGTCAGCAGAAGCACCAGGAGTCCGGCCGCTAGGCGGAAGATTCGCATGGGTCGAGTGGGCTGGTTCACGGGGTCCGGAAGTGCAAGTGGCAGACCACCGGATGAGAAGCCACAAACCATTACACATCAGACACTTAGCACGACAGCCCACCCCCGCCGCTCGGCGCCTTCTGGCGAACTCGCGAGAGGGAAGGCAGAGTGCGCCGCCCGGGCGTCCTCTCCAAGGCGCGGGATGGTCATGGGTCGCGGCGGATCACCAGGCCGGTGAGCGCGTCCGAGCACCGAAGCGGAGCAGGAGGACAAGCACCGCGCCGGAGGTTGCGGCCGGCGTTAGGCAGGCGTGCGCGCAGCACAATCGTGGGGAACGAGGACGGGGATTCGGGGCCGACCTGCGGCGCGGTCACATCGCGCAAGTCGTTGCTGTGAAATATGATACAGGACAGCACGAGAATCGGTCGCGACCGCCAGGCCCGGCGACGCGTCTCAGGGGACGCGGGGAGCTCGTAGTCACACCAACTGCGGTTGCCGCCTTGCAAAGCCTCAGAAGAAGTGCATCTTATCAACGATCTCACGCAGCGGGCAGCCGCTGCCAACATCACCGGCGGCGAATCACGCGCTGCCGTAGCCTCTGGAGGGAGCGCCCATGGCCGAGCTGCACGATATGGAGATGAGCTGGACTGACTCTGGGTGGATGGATCCGGCACCGACGCCGATGGAGCCGACGATGCCGTCCGCGCCTGCACCCGCTCCGGCGCCCGCGGCACCGGCAGCCGCTCCCGCGGCCAAGAAGCCCGCCGCAAAGAAGGCGGCCCCGAAGAAGAAGGCTGCGGCCAAGAAGAAGGTCGCCAAGAAGCCGGCCAAGAAGGCTGCGGCGAAGAAGAAGACCGCCAAGAAGACCGCCAAGAAGCCCGCGAAGAAGGCCGCCGCCAAGAAGCCGGCAAAGAAGGTGGCCAAGAAGGCGGCGAAGAAGGCCGCCAAGAAGGCCGCCAAGAAAAAGAAGAAGAGTCGGTGACCGTCGTCGGAGAGTCCGTCCGACTGGTTCTCCACCGAGCGCTCCGGATCTCCGGGGCGCTCGCCGTTTCGGGGCTCGTCCTCGCCCGCGCCCTCACCGCGCAGGGGGGCGGGCCGGACGCGGCGGAAGTCTACCGGCGGTTCGCGCCGCGGGTGGTGAAGATCCAGAGCGTCGAGAAGAGTTCCGGTGCGAAGTCGGCGATCGGCTCCGGCTTCTTCGTGTCAGGCGAAGGCCACGTGGTCACCAACTATCACGTGATTTCGGAACTGGTGAACCTGCCGGACCGCTACCGCGTGGAAGTGATCGACGGCGGGGACTCGACCCGCGCGGTCGAGGTCCTGGCGATCGATGTGGTGCACGATCTCGCCGTACTCAAGGTCCCGGTGGGGAACGATCCCTGGTTCGAACTCGCTCCCGTCACCATCGACCGCGGCACCCGGCTCTATTCGATGGGCCACCCCCACGACCTCGGCCTCAGCATCGTCGAAGGGACCTACAACGGGCTGCTCGAGCACACGCTCTACCCCAAGATCCACTTCACCGGCTCGATCAACCCGGGGATGAGCGGCGGCCCCGCGGTTACCGCGGCCGGCGCGGTCGTCGGCGTCAACGTGTCCACCGCCGGCGAAGGGATCAGCTTCCTCGTGCCGGTGGACCGGGTGATCGCGCTGGTCGACGAGGCCCGCCGGCCCGGCTACCAGCGCCCCGACAGCCTGCTCGCCACGGTGGCGCAGCAGATGCTCAGCTACCAGGATGTCTACCTCGCGCGGCTCTTCGCCGACTCGACGCCCACCATCGTGCTCGGCGGGTACCGGGTGCCGACCAGGCCGGCCGCCTTCTTCAAGTGCTGGGGCGATGCCTCGCATGGCAGCTCGCGGCCCTATGAGACGATCGCGCATCAGTGCTCGACCGACGATTACATCTTCATCTCGGGGGAGCAATGGTCCGGCGTGCTGGAGCTGAAGCACACGGTCCTCTCGAGCGACGAGCTCAACCGGCTTCGGTTCTATTCGCTCCTGACGCGTCAGTTCGCGGGCGAGGGGCTCAGCTACCAGGGGCGGGAGGTCGTCACGCCCCAGCGCTGCGCGGTGGACAATGTCAAGCAGGGATCGCTCACCCTCAAGACGGTCTTCTGCACCCGTCGCTATCGCAAGCTGCCGGGGCTCTACGACGCCTTCTTCAAGGCCGCGACGCTCGGCGATGCGCATCAGGGACTGATCACGACGCTCACCCTCTCCGGCGTCACCTTCCAGAACGCGCGCCGGGTGATCGAGCGCTACCTCGCGAGCATCGGGAGAGCGACGCCATGATCGTGGAGGTGCTTGATCGGCGTGGTGTCCGGCAGCGGGTGCGGCTCCGCGCCTTTCCCGCGACGATCGGTCGCGGGCTCGACAACGACGTCATCCTGGACGATCGCTACGCCGATCCGCGGCATGCGCTGCTCGAGTGGGATGGCAGCGGCACGCTGCTGCTCGTGGATCAGGGGACGGTGAACGGGACGTTCGATGCGGCCTCGGGCCAGCGCGTCGTCCGGTATCCGGTGCGCCCGGGCGCCGAGTTCCGTCTCGGCCGCACCACGATCCGCGTCCTCGACGAGACTCAACCGGTCCCCCCGGCACTGGTCGATGCCCCGCCGAGCGGCGGGCTCAGGCTGAGCGACGCCCCGTTCACCGCACTCGCGATCGCCGCGGGAACCGGCGTGCTCGTCGCGATCAACGAGTATCTCGGCAAGACGACGCGGGTCACGCCGGCGGGGATGGCGGGCGATTCCCTGATGATGCTGCTGGTGGTCGTGGTATGGGCCGGCACCTGGGCACTCGTCGGCCGGGTGACGCAGCAGCGCTTCCGGTTCCTGGAGCACTTCGCCATCGCCTGTCTGGCGCTCATGGGGTTCATCGTCTCCTCCGGCGCCTTCGAGTACGCGAGCTTCTTCTTTCCTGGCGGATACGGCTGGGATGTGCTCGCCGGCACGCTGGCGCTGGCGATCGCCGTCCTGACGCTCGCCGCGCACCTGGCCCGGGTGTCGGGGATGGCGCAATGGCCGCGGCTGCTCTGGTCGCTGGGCGTCATCGGCGGGCTTGCGGGGATCGTGGCCCTGTCGGGCCACCGGGATCAGATGGACTACGGCAGCCATTTCGAGGACACGCCGCTCAAAGCCATCGGCGCGCGCTGGATCCCCAGCGTCAAGCCGGCCGAGTTCCTGAAGCAGGTGGACGGCCTGAAGCGCGAGGTGGATCAGCTCGCCGAGGAGGCGCCCGGTGCCGACGAGGAGGAGAGCGTCTCGGAGCCGGACACCACGGAGGACTAGGCCGCTCCCGGTGTGGTCGCCTCGGCGAGCGCCACCGCGCAGTGGATCAGCGCGAGGTGGGTGAAGCCCTGCGGGAAGTTGCCGAGGAATTCGCCGGTTCCCGCGTCGATCTCCTCCGAGTAGAGGCCGACGTGGTTCGCATGGGTCAGCATGCGACGGAAAATCCGGCTGGCCTGCGCGACGTCGCCGATCCGGTGCAGCGCTTCGGCCAGCCAGAAGGTGCAGATGGAGAAGGCGCCCTCGTCACCCTCGAGTCCGTCCGGTGAGCGATAGCGGTAGACCAGATCGCCGTCGGGGGAGGTGAGCTCGCGCTGCACCGCGCGCACCGTCCCCACCATGCGCGGATCCTCCCACGGCAGAAAGCCCACCAGCCCCATCGCAAGCAGGGAAGCATCGAGCGTCTCGGGATGGTCGTACGCCTGCACGAACGACCGCTTGGCAGGATTCCATCCCCGCTCCAGCACCTCGGCATGCACCGCGTCCCTGGCGGCGGCCCACCGGGCGAGGTCGGCGGGGAGGCTCAGCTCCCGCGCGATCCGCACACCGCGATCGAGCGCCACCCAGCTCATCACCTTGCTGTAGAGATAGTGCCGGGTCTCGCCCCGGACCTCCCAGATACTGGAGTCGGGACGGTGCCAGTTGCGGCTGACCCAGTCCACCAGCGGGTGGAGCGTCCGCCAC
>JBGASX010000109.1:0-11165 GCA_044229445.1 Gemmatimonadales bacterium
GACGTGAAACCCTCGCATGCCCTGCCGCCGCGCGGGGGCGGCGTGGTCGGGGCCCTGCTCGATGAAGTGCGAAAGGCACTCAATCCATGATGACCATCGAAAGTGTCGGCGTACTCGGCTGCGGCCTCATGGGCAGCGGCATCGCCCAGGCGTGCGCGGTGGCGGGGTATCGGACCATCGTCCGCGACACCGCGGACTCCCAGCTCGCGAAGGGGAAGGCGGGCATCGAGAAGTCGCTCGCGAAGTTCGTGGAGAAGGGCAAGCTGGCCGCGACGGACCGCGACGCGGCCCTCGGACGGCTCAGCTTCACCACCGACGTCACCGCTCTCGCGGGATGCGGCCTGATCATCGAGGCGGTCACCGAGGATCTGGCCCTCAAGAATCAGCTCTTCCAGGATCTCGACGCGCGCTGCCCGGCGTATACCATCTTCGCCTCCAACACCTCGAGTCTCAGCATCATCAGCATGGCCGCCCTCACGGCCCGGGCCGACCGGTTCGTCGGACTGCACTTCTTCAATCCGGTGCCGATGATGCCGCTGGTCGAGGTGGTGCGGAGCGTACGGACCAGCGACACCACATTCGACCGCGCCCGGGCCTTCGTGCAGAGCCTCGGCAAGGAAGCGGTCGCGGCGAAGGACATCTCCGGATTCATCGTCAATCTGCTGCTCGTCCCCTACATCCTCGACGCGATCCGTGCCCGCGAGCACGGCGTGGCCAGCACCGCCGACCTCGACACCGCCATGCGCCTGGGCGCGGGGCATCCGATGGGACCGCTCACCCTCGCGGACTTCGTCGGACTGGATACGCTCGCCCGGATCGCCGACATCATGTTCGAGGAGTATCATGAGACGCGCTATGCGGCGCCGCCGCTCCTCCGCCGGATGGTGACGGCGGGCATGTTCGGGCGGAAGTCGGGCCGCGGCTTCTACGACTACAGCCAGGATCCGGCGTCGCCGGTCGACCTGTAGCACCGGGCGTCACCCCTCACGCTCCCACGGAGTAGCCACGCGATGACCAGCCTCTACGGCCCAGAGCACCGGGCACTGCAGGATCAGTTCGATACCCGGCGGATCGCCGACAAGCTGGCCGTCATCGCGCATCACAGCGAGATCACCGATCAGGACCGCACCTTCATCGAGAGCCGGGACCTGTTCTGGCTCGCGAGTGTGGACCACGAGGGACGCCCCACCGTCTCGTTCAAGGGCGGCGCACCGGGGTTCGTGCGGGTGCTCGATGCCACGACGCTCGCCTTTCCCTCCTACGACGGGAATGGGATGTTCTACTCGATGGGGAACATCGCCGGCCAGGCGAACGTCGGCCTCCTGTTCATGGATCTCGAGAAGCCGTTCCGGCTGCGGGTCCAGGGGACCGCGACGGTGACCGCGAACGATCCGCTGCTCGCCACCTGGCACGAGGCCCAGCTCGTGGTGCGGGTCGCGGTAACCCATCTCTTCCCCAACTGCCCCCGCTATGTCCACCGCTACGAGCGCGTCGCATCGTCGCGCTACGTGCCGCACCCCGACGTCGCGACGCCGTTCGCGGGGTGGAAGCGGATCGACCTGCTGCAGGAGGATCTTCCCCACGCCGATCAGGGGCGTGCGGCGGTGAGTGGCGGCGAAATGGCGATCGAGGAGTGGTTCGGCAAGGTCGCGAGCGGCGACCCGGAGGCCTGACCGATGACGCTGCCCCTGCATGGCGCACGAGTGCGTCCGGCGCTGCTGATGATTGTACTCGCGGCCTTTGGCTGCTCACCCGCCACGACGCGGCCCTATTTCCCCCCGGTGACCGGTGCCGCGCAGGCGGAGCTGGAACTCGAGGTGAAGAGTGCCACAGGCGCCCTGGCTGACGTGCTCCGCTCGGACTCGCTGCCGGTGAGCAAGGTCGAGGTGCGCGACGGCTACCTCGAGACCGACTGGTTCGATGCCGGCACCAAGCGCCCGACCTCGGCGCGGCGGCTGGGGCCGAACGTCGTCCAGGTGCGTGCCTGGGTGGACCCGACGCGCTCGGGTCACAGCCGGCTCACCGTCGAGACGATCTACCGTCCGCTGGCGGACGCGAGTCGCTCGCCGCGCGATCTCGACCGGCAGGTGCCGACGGACCATCCGGTGGGGAAGCGGATGGAGGAGATCGTGACGGAGCTGGCGAAGCTGTATGCGGGGGCTGGTGCGGCGGATTCGACGGCGCCGTAAGGCGCCGAGCGTCGGCTAGGCGACGTAGGTCTTGACCCAGTGCTCGAGCTTGGCGAGGTCGAGCCCGGCATCCTTGCAGGGGCCCGCGGGCAGCGACATGGTGAGACCGAGCACCGGGACCTTGCCGGCCACATCGGTGAGTCCCGACACCATGTCGCGTTCGCAGGCGACCGCGACGACGGCACGGGGGCGGCGCTCGCGGATCACCCGCCGGGCGAGCTGCCCCCGCGTCGCGACGAAGACGGCGACCTCGTATTTCCCCGCGATCGCGAGCACGCCGTCGAGCGCCGCCTTGGAGAGACAGCGCGGGATGAGCAGCAGGAGTTCACCCTTCCCGACTTTGCGATTCCGCGCCGCGGCGAAGAAGTCGTAGATCTTCACGGCGGCATTCTCCACCCAGTCCCTCCGCCCGAAGCGATCCGCCAAGACCGAGGTCCAGCGCATCAGCCAGAGCAGCGGGCCGCGCTCGACCAGGCGCTCCGGGAGCAGGGGACGCCGCACAAGAAACGACCCGATGACCAGGGTGAACCACGCCCAGGTGGTCATGGCGACGGCGCCGAGCACGAGCCAGAGCGCGGTCGGGATGACCGGAGCGATGAGGCCGAGCCTCGGGCTCAGCAGGTAGAGGATGGTGGCGACGGCGGTGAGGACGGAGACGAGCGTTCCGCCGGCCCAGACGAAGAAGAGACCGGGCTCGCTGTCGAAGTCGCCGAGATTGGGCAGCGGCTTCCCGTCCCACTCGTCCCACTCGTGGCCGAGGCGGCGGTCAACGTCGATGTGGATCAGCTGGGCCTTCGGGATTTCCGACATTATTGATAAGCCTTTCCCCGCCTGCCATTCCTTGTCAAGGGAGAGCCACTACGTTTGGGCATGTCGAATTCGCCGGAACCTGCTCCGCTGGTCAACACCGATCCCAGGGCGCGCGCCGCGTACTCTGAGGGCGCGGGAATCTATCGGCTTATCCCGCTCGGTGTCGCGGTTCCGGCCAGCGTCAGCGAACTGCAGTCGCTCGTGGCCTGGGCCCGGGCGACGCGGACGCCCCTCACCGCCCGCGGCGCCGGCAGCGGCATCCCCGGCAATGCCGTGGGTCATGGGGTCGTAGTCGATCTGCGCGACGGCATGCCGCGCACGCTCGAGGTCGACCCCGTCTCCCGCACCGCGATCACCAGTGCGAACATCACCCAGGGGGAACTGAACCAGGCCGCCGCCGAGCATCGGCTCCGCCTCCCGCCTGATCCGTCGAGCAGCCGCTGGGCGACGCTCGGCGGGATGGTCGCGACCAACGCGGCGGGCGCGCGCACGGTGCGGTATGGGCCGGTCCGGCCCTGGGTGATGGGCATGGAGGTGGTGACCGGTGATGGTGAGGTCGGCTGGCTCAGCCGGGGCGAAGCCAGCGGGCCCATGGTGAGCCAGGGCGCGATCAATCGCGGCCTGCCCACCGCGGTGAATCGTTTCCACCTCAGAACGGCCCCCGCGATCCGGCTCGCCGCCGACGAGATCCGGGCCCGCTTTCCCCGGGTCCGGAAGAACACTGCCGGCTATGCGCTCGATCACTGGCTCACGACCGGTGACGATCTCGAGCTGCTCATCGGCGCCGAAGGCACCCTCGGCTTCATCACCACGATCCGCTGGCGGCTCGACCCGATCCCGGCCGCCCGCAGCGGAGTCCGGATCGCGCTCCGTTCGCTCGACGATCTCGAGGAGGCGGTGCAGGCGCTCAACGCCTTCGAGCCCTCCGCGATCGAACTGCTCGACCGGACCTTCCTCGACCTGGTGCGGGAAGCCCGCGAGCAGAAGGGGGAGGCGGTCGCCGACCTTCCGGCCGGCACGGAGGCGATCCTGCTGGTGGAATTCGAGCGCGCGAACAAGAAGGCGGCTCGCGGTGCCGCGGGAGATGCGGTCCGTGCGGTGAAGGCGCTGGCGACCGACGTGGCGACGGCGCTGACCGCGGAGGAGGAGAAGGAGCTCTGGGCCCTCCGCCACGCGGCGAGCCCGATCCTCGCGGGACTGCCGTCGGATCGCCGCTCGCTCCAGGTCATCGAGGACGGCTGCGTCCCCCTCGCCGCCCTGGGCGCCTATGTGCGGGCCATCCGTGAGGCGGCGGCGCGGCAGGGGATCATGGTGGTGGTCTTCGGTCATGCGGGTGACGGCAACGTGCATGTGAACGCGCTCCCCGAAGTGGCGCAGCCGGATTGGCCGCTCCGGATCCGGGCGCTCTATGACGAGGTCAACGCCGCCGCCATCGCGCTGGGCGGGACCGTCAGTGGCGAGCATGGCGATGGCCGGCTGCGCGCCCCGCTGCTCGAGGCGCAGTATGGCGCCGCCATCGTGGACCTGTTCCGGCGGGTCAAGACGGCATTTGACCCCGATGGTATCTTGAACCCCGGCGTGAAGGTGGACCTGGGCGAGTCGGCGCTGGGCGGCCTCAAGCTCGGCCCCGACGCGGCGGTCATTCCCGACGACATCGCCCTCGCCCTCCGCGAGATCGAGCGGACCGGCGGCTATGCCCGGAGCCGGATGGACATCGCAGCACAGACCCCAACAGCGTAGACCCATGGAAATCCTCAAGGCCCCCCGCATCACCCTCGTCGCCCGCCCCCAGTTCGTGGAGCCGGCCCACATGCCGGTCCAGTGGAAGGGCGAATCCACCGATGGCGAGCGGCTGGCCGAGTTCGCGGGTCGCATCTGCTACATGAGCCAGCACAACCCGGCGGGGCGGACGACCGCGGACTACCTCGAGAACATCCTGAAGCAGGGGCATGGCTCGGTCTTCGAGCATGCGGTCTACGTCCTGCTCATCGAGGGGATCAGCCGGTCGTGCAGCCACGAACTGGTCCGGCACCGGGCCGGCTTCGGGTATTCGCAGCTCTCCCAGCGGTACGTGGACGAGTCCCAGGCGGCCTTCGTGATGCCGCCGGCGATCATCGGCGATACGAAGCTCGAGGCGGAGTGGACCCGGCAGGTCGAGGCGGCGCAGGCCGCCTACATCCAGTCGGTGGAGCACCTGATGGCCAAGTATGAGTGGGTCACCGACAAGGTCCACCGCCGGAAGATGGCCCGTGAGGCGGCCCGGAGCGTCCTTCCCAACGCCACCGAGGTGAAGATCGTCGTCAGCGGGAACATCCGCGCCTGGCGGACGATGCTCGAACTCCGGCTGGGCGAGGGAGCGGAGCTGGAGATCCGGCGGATGGCCATGGGCTGCCTGCGCGCCCTGCAGAAGGAGGCGCCTTCATTCTTCGCCGACTTCGAGATCTATCCCGCCGCGGACGGCACCGAGGCTGGTCGCGTGGGCTATCACAAGGTCTAGAGCCGTCGGCGCGGGGCGGGACGACGCAACGAGGGGGAGTGCCAGAGGAATCTGGCACTCCCCCTCTGTCATTCTGCAGCAGTCAGGCGATTGACGGCGCCTCCGGGAGCTTCACGAGGAAAAATCTCCGGTGCGGCAACGCGCGGGCGGCCGATCGAGGCTGTTCCGAGCAGTTCGAACGGACCAGGAGACCTGAATCGCACGCCGAATGCGGCCTTCGCATGACGCCGATCGCGGTTCGAACGCGTCCATCACGATGCATTCACGCGTTGTCGTCGCCATCAAACTCAACTTTCGTCAACAAAGTACCGAAAAAACTATTGTGCGAATACGATGACTTTCTTACTTTTGAATCCGTAAGTGCTTCACACCACGTCGGCTCGCTCTTCTTGAGCGGCCAATGCAGCACTCGACGTGACGACCAGACGCTCAGAGGACCCGTTTGGCAGTTCGCATCGGACTCGCCTTCAATCTGAGACCAGCCGCTCCGGCCAAGTCCGCCGGGGCCACTAGCGCCTCCCCGACGGCCCCGGGATCGACACGGGCTCTCCGCTACGACCTTCCTCAGCCAGACCTCTACGCCGAATGGGATGAGCCCGCGACGATCGACGCCGTCGAGCGCGCGCTCTCCCCGCTGGGAGAGATCATCCGCCTCGAGGCGATCGATGACTTCCCGACCCGGCTCCGGAAGGCCCGGCCTGATTTCGTCTTCAACATCGCCGAAGGCCTCTACGGCCCCAATCGCGAGGGACACGTCCCCGCGATCTGCGAATTCCTCGGCGTCCCGTACTCGGCCTCCGACCCGCTGACCCTCTCGCTGGCGCTGCACAAGAGCCGGGCGAAGGAGTTCATGCAGCTGCGCGGGGTGCCGACGGCGCCCTTCATCCTGGCCAAGACGGTCGCCGACGCCCGCAACTGCACCCTCCCGTTCCCGCTCTTCGTGAAGCCGGCCTTCGAGGGCTCGGGCAAGGGCGTGAGTGTGAAGAGCCTCTGCAAGGACCGCCGGGAGCTGCTCAAGCAGGTCGACTACCTGCTCAGCACCTACAGCGAGCCGGTCCTGATCGAGACCTACCTCCCCGGCAGCGAGTTCACCGTCGCCATCATGGGGAACGGCAAGGAAGCCCGCTGCCTCCCGATCGTCGGGATGCGGTTCGACGAACTGCCCGAGGGCGCCCCCCCGATCTACGGCTATGAAGCCAAGTGGATCTGGGACGACCCGACCGACCCGCTGGAGATGTTCGAATGTCCGGCGCGGGTCCCCGCGAAGCTCGCCACCCAGATTCGGAACGCGGCGCTCGGCGCGTATCACGCGCTCGAGTGCCGGGACTGGTGCCGGGTCGACGTCCGCTGCGACGCCGACGGCACCCCCAACGTCGTGGAGCTCAATCCCCTTCCTGGCATCCTGCCGGATCCCAGAGACAACTCCTGTTTCCCCAAGGCGGCGCGCGCCGCGGGGATGAGCTACGACGAACTGATCCGAACGGTCGCGGATATCGCCTGGCGGCGAATCAGCGGTCGCTCCCTGCTCGCGGAGGCCGCTGCTTGAAAGTTGCCATATTGTTCGATGGTGGTTGGGACACCTGGGAACCGAAAGACGTCGCCTCGGTCCTGGACAGCGCCAAGGAAGTACAATCCGCCCTCCGCACCCGTGGCTGGGAGACCTCACTGGTCCCCGTCAGAGCCCCCAACGACTTCAGCTGGCTTCCCAAGGTTCGCCGCGCCGACGCGGTCTTCAACCTCTGTGAAGGCATCGGCGGGCACTCCAAGTTCGAAGACTTCGTCGTCGCGACCCTGGAGCTGACCGGCGTCCCCTACACCGGCTGCAAGCCGTGGGCGGTCACCGTCGCGCACCGCAAGCACATCTCCAACACCCTGCTCGCCCGCAACGGCACCCCGATCCCGCGGTACGTCCTCTCCAACGGCAACAAGGTGCCGGCGGACCTGACGCTGCCGGTCATCGTGAAGCCGGCGGCCGAGGACGCGAGCAACGGGATCGACTCCGGCTCGGTCTGCACCACCAAGCGCGCGCTCAAGAAGCGGATCGCCGAGATGGTGGAGCAGTGGGACGAGGTGCTGATCCAGGAGTACGTGGCCGGGCGGGAGTTCAACGTCGGCTTCATCGGCGACCAGGTCCTGCCGATCGCGGAGCTCTGCTTCGACAACATGCCCGAAGGCAGCTGGCCGATCCTGACCTACGCCGCCAAGTGGGACACCGGCAGCCCCGAGGACCTCGGGTCCGTGCCAGTTTGTCCCGCCGACGTCACCCCCGAGATCCAGAAGCGGATCATCGCGGTGGCCCGTCAGGCGTGGGAGGATCTCTGCGGCGCCGAGGGCTACGGCCGGGTCGACCTCCGGGTGGACGCGGCGGGACAGCCATTCGTGCTCGAAGTGAATCCGAACCCCGATATCTCCGACTCGGCCGGCCTCTCCCGCATGGCCAAGGCGCAGGGCTGGGAGTACGACGAACTGGTCTGCCGCATCGTCGATGAGGCGCTGTCCCGTTCGTCCTCGCGCCAGGCCGCGGTGGCACTCGCCAGCGGGGCTCCCGCCAACGGCAACGGAGCCACGGCCAGCGTTCCGCCGTCATGAGTCCCCGCGTTCGCCCTCGTCTCCGGGACCTGACGAGCGCCGACGCGGACCGAGTTCTTGAAATCACCCGCGAGACCGGCGTCTTCCGAGAGGAAGAGCTCGGCATCGCGGGTGAAGTCTTTGCGGACTGCGTGAACCATCCGGGGCCGAGCGGAGGTGCCGCGGCCGGGACGGGTATGGAGGCCCGTCCCTACTACGGCCTCGGGGCGGAGCTCGAGGGGCGGCTGGTCGGGTGGATCTGCTGGGGCTCGACCCCGTGCACCGAGCGGACCTGGGACCTGTACTGGCTCGCCGTCGATCCGGCGGCGCAGGGCCATGGCGTCGGCACGGCGCTCACCGAGGAGATGGAACGCCGCCTCGCCGGCGTCGCCCGACTGATCTCGATCGACACCTCCGGCCGGGCCGACTACACCCCGACCCGGGAGTTCTACCTGGCGCGTGGCTACCAGGCGGTTGCGCGGGTCCCCGACTTCTACGCCCCTGGCGACGACCAGGTCATCTTCACCAAGACGCTGTAACCCCGCCGCACGCTCCGCCCGGCGTCCCCTGACTCCGGGTCGTGCCCCGCCCCGCGTTGCAGAGCACGACGACGCGGACACACCGTTTGACGCCCCGCGCCCCGAATAGCACATTGCGCATGGCACCATCCCTCGGGTGCCGCCCGCGCTTCTCCGTGTCACACGCTGCCGTCGGCCACGGCCCGGCCGCCATCATCGCATCCCCGCAGTGGATCCCTCAGTCCGGGAGCTTCGCATGTTCCAAATGCTAGAGAGCAGGAGCGCTCGCATCGGCCTCGCGCTGACCGCGCTGCTCGTGGGGGCCTCCGCGCCCGCGAGCGCGCAGGCGCAGAACGGCCGGATCAACGGCACCGTCACCGACCAGTCCACCGGCGTTGGGCTGGAGGGCGCGCGGGTCCTCGTGACCGGCACGCCGATCATCGTCACCACCGACGCCTCGGGGAAGTTCGCGGTGCGGAGCATCGCGCCGGGCAGCTATGAGGTCCGCGCGCTCCGGATCGGCTACAAGCCGCAGGTGCATTCGGTCACCATCGCCCCCAACGAGACGGCGGCGCTCGACTTCGCGCTTCCGGTGGCCCCGGTGCAGCTCGACGAGATCGTCACCACCGCCACCGGCGAGCAGCGGAAGCTCGAGGTCGGTCACGCGGTCTCCTCGATCGATGCCGCCGGCATCGCGGCGGAGCAGCCGATCACCTCGGTCACCGACCTGATCTCGGGGCGGGCGGCGGGGGTGCAGGTGCTCAAGAGCAGCGGGACGACGGGCACCGGTGCGCGCATCCGGATTCGCGGCGCCAACAGCATCTCGCTCTCGAACGAGCCGCTCTACTACATCGACGGGGTCCGGCTGGAGAGTTCCGCCTCCTCGAGCACACTCGACATCGGCGGCTTCGGCGCCGGCGACCCGCGGACCAACGGCCCCTCCCGGCTCAACGACCTCAATCCCGATGACATCGAGTCGATCGAGATCGTGAAGGGCCCGGCGGCCGCGACCCTCTATGGCATCCAGGCCTCGAACGGCGTGGTCCGCATCACGACCAAGAAGGGTCACGCCGGCCGGGCCAAGTGGAACTTCTTCGCCGAGAATGGCGCGGTCCACGACGGCAACAAGTACCCGCTCAACTACTTCGGGCTCGACACCACGGCGGCGACCGGGGCGAGCTGGAACAACTTCTGCACCCTGCAGGCGCAGATTGACGGCAGCTGCACCCAGACCGGCGTGCTCAAGTACTCGCCGCTGCAGAATCCGGCGACCCGCCCGCTCAAGACCGGGCTCCGCCAGCAGTACGGCAGCAGCGTCTCCGGCGGCACCGACCAGATGAACTACTTCCTCTCCGGCACCTACGAGAACGAGGACGGCGTCTTCCGGCTGCCCAAGCTCGAGGAGGACTCCATCCGCCGGGTGATGGGGGATGTCCCCGCCAACCAGATTCGGCCGAACGCGCTCGAGCGGGTGAGCGTCCGTGCCAACGTCGGGGCCAACGTCAGCCGCAACTCGGAGATCAGCGCGACGGTCGGCTATCTCTCGAGCAAGTCGCGCTTCGTGGAGAACGACAACAGCGTCCTGACCATCACCGGCAGCGCGGAGACCTCCACCAATCCGCCGGACGTGATGAGCGGCTGGTACTACACGCCCGCCCAGCTCTTCGCGGAGCTTGCCTCCCAGGGCGTGAGCCGCTTCACCGGCGGCGTCACCTACACCTGGCGGCCGCAGACCTGGCTCTCGACCCGGGCCACCGTCGGCTACGATGTCACCAACCGCCGCGACCTCCAGTTCTTCCCCACGGGCCAGGTCGCCCCGCAGGACCAGAACAACGACGGCGTGCTGCACGACAATCGCTTCCAGATCTCGCAGACGAGCGTCGATCTCGCGGCGACGGCGCAGACCCACCTGAGCGCGAGCCTCGGCTCGAAGACCACCGTCGGCGGCCAGTTCTTCCGCGACCTGACCGAGGGCACGCTCTCGACCGGCCGCGGGCTCGCGGTCGGCTCCTCCACGATTACCGGCGCCCGGGAGACCGAGGCGCTCAGCACCAGCATCGAAGCGCGCTCCCTCGGCCTCTTCGTCGACCAGGAGATCTCCTACAAGCAGCGGCTCTTCCTCGATGGCGCCCTCCGCTTCGACGGGAACAGCGCCTTCGGCCGGAACTTCAAGACGACGACCTATCCCAAGGCCAGCCTCTCCTGGCTGGTCTCGAACGAGCCGTTCTTCCACGTGAGCGCCCTCAACACCCTGCGCTTCCGCGCCGCGCTCGGCGCCTCGGGTCGCCGGCCCGGGACCACCGACGCCGTCCGCTTCTTCTCGCCGGTCAGCGCGAAGAAAGACGGCCAGGGCATCGCCGGCCTCACGATCGGCGGACTCGGCAACCCGAACCTCAAGCCCGAACGGTCGCGGGAGCTGGAGCTCGGCTTCGACACCGACCTTCTCTCGAGCCGGCTGTCGCTCGAATTCACCTACTTCAACAAGGTGACCAGCGACGCCCTGATCCTGAAGCCGGTGATCTCCTCCGCCGGTGAGGTCCAGAGCGAGTTCGACAACCTGGGCCGGGTCGGCAACAAGGGCGC
>JBGASX010000011.1:0-83355 GCA_044229445.1 Gemmatimonadales bacterium
GCGCAGCGCCAGGATGTCCTCGCGCTCATCGTGCGCCAGGGGATGCGGCTCACGGTGTTCGGCGTCGTCATCGGACTGGGACTCGCCGCACTCGCCACGCCGCTGCTCCGGAGCCTGCTGTTCGGGATGAGTCCGCTCGATCCCGGCACCTATCTCCTGATGCCCGCCATCCTCGCGGCGGTGGCGCTCCTGGCGAGCTACCTGCCGGCGCGGCGTGCCGCGGCGACGGAGCCGATGGTGGTCCTGCGGGGGGAGTAGACGACTCAGTCGTCGTCGTCACCCTCCCCCTCCCAGCCCCCTTCCCCTCGGCCCTCGTGCTCGCCACCCCCGCGGTGGCAGCGCACGCAGTTGTCGAGATCGCGGGGCACGCCCTCCTCGCGATGCTGCCGGAGGACCCGGTCGCGCGAATGCTCGTGACAGCCGTAGCAGGTGTAGGTCTTGTAGTTCGGCGCATCGGCGTGACAGGTCTCGCACGAGCTGCTGCCCCGCGCCCCGTGATCGATGGGGAAGTGGTGCTCGAACCGGGCGCCTTCCCAGCTTCTCGTGCTGTGGCAGGCCGCGCAGTCGGTCCCGAACCGGCCGCGGTGCCGGTCGTCCGCGCGATGACAGCTGATGCAGGACGCCGTGGTCCGCTCGTGGTCGAAGCGGGCCCCCTCCCATGTCCGCGTGTTGTGGCAGGCCGCGCAGTCGGTCCCGAACCGGCCCCGGTGCCGGTCGTCCGCGCGATGACAGCTCAGGCAGTCGGCCGCACCTCGCCTGAAGTCCTCCGGCTTGCGCGCCCCCTCGTGACACTCCCCACATCCGATCCGCTGGTGCGCGCCATCGAGCGGCATGCGGGTGGAGTCGTGGCTGAAGACCCCCTTCCCGTAGCGATCCTTCCCGTCGTGGCAGCTCCTGCAGTCGTCACCAAAGTCCTGCTGGTGCCGCGCCATGAAGCGCGGCTCCTCGTCCCGGTGACAGTCGATGCAGGCCGTCGCCGCCTGACGGAAGGAGCCACCGGTGTGGCAGTCGCGGCAGGTGAACGCCTTCCCGGCCGAGGTCTTCCGATGCGCCGTGAGCGAGAAGCCGAGCTTCTCGTGCACCGCGGGACTGCCATTCACTTTGGCGTTCTTCCAGGTGTCGGTGCTGTGGCAGCCGGAGCAGTCGTTGCCGTACTCGCCCTTGTGCGTGTCATCCTGTTCGTGACACCCGTGACAGTCCTTCGGCGCATCGGCAAAGGCCGCGAGCCCGCGCACGGCGGTATGGCACTCGTCGCAACTCACCTTCCGGTGGGCGCCCTCGAGCAGGAAGCTCGTCGTGTCATGGTCGAACCGGCCGGGGGAGAAGCGGTCGACCCCGTCGTGGCAGGCACCGCAGTCCTCGCCCCAGCGACGGACGTGTGCGGCGACGAAGTCGGCCTGGTAGTCACGGTGGCAGCTCACGCAGCGTGACGGCTCGAAGCGCCAGGTGCCCTGGCTGTGGCAGTCGCTGCAATTGAACGCGGCCCCCGCTGCGGTGCGCCGGTGGGCGGCGAGGGAGAAACCGAGCCGATCGTGCGCGCCGGGATCACCGATCCGCGTCAATGCTCCCGCGCGCCCCCCATGCTCGGTGTGGCAGCTCAGGCAGGCCCTGGCGCCGGTGAAGGCGCCATGGAGCGTCGTGGAATCGCCGAGTTCGAGCTGGATGTCGGTGTGGCAATCGAGGCAGCGCGCGCTCATCGGGGTCGCACTGCCAGGCGATGCGTGACAGGCGCTGCAGCGCGACTCGAGTTCGGCGTGCGATTGTACTCCGCCCAGTGGCGCCCCGTCGTGCTGGGCGTTCAAGGGGCCGGGGCTGAAGAGCGCCCCACCCCAGAGCGCCAAGGCGAGCGCCGTTCCGCCCAGCGACAGCCCGGCGGCGATGAGCCCCCAGCGCGTGACTCCGGTGGTCAGGTAGCGCATGGCTCAGCGCAGCAGGTGAGTGTAGTAGAGCGCACCCGCGACGTGCATCAGCGCAAGTCCGAAGAGCGCCGCCGTCAGCGGCACGTGCAGCAGGTACCAGATCGCGAGCGGCCTCGACTTGTCATCCCGTCCCGCAGCGACCGGTGCCGCGGTGTACGCATAGCGCCCCACGCATCCGCTCAACACCACCACGAGCATCAGCAGGGTGAGCACGCCGGCGAGACCACGGAAGCGGAAGGCGGTGTGCAGCAGGATCAGGTAGGGTCCGACGAGGCCGGCGACGACGTGGATCTGCAGCCAGAGACGGGTGGGTCCGGGGCCGGAGCGTTCGGGGCGCTTCCGCCAGGTATAGGCCGTCTGCGCCACCAGCATCAGCAGTCCGCCGAGGATGCCTAACCCATGACCGACGAGTTCCGCCGGGGCCGACAGTCCGCCGCGTGAGGCGAGGAGATACAGCGCCGTGCCCGCGCCCGCGGCCGCGAGCGCGACGGCGACTTCAGCACGCCACCAGGGTGCCGCCGTGGACATCGGGGCGCGTCCTTTCCCAGGCCTGGTAGAAGGTGGTGAGCTGGGCCAGCATCGTGGCCGGCTGCTGCACCAGCGCCTCCCGGATCGGCGTGATGTCCACCTGCTCCGTGATGAGCTGGGTGAGGATGTCGGATAGTGCCTGGTCACCGAGGATGACGGCCCCGACGATCTGGTGATCCCCGAGCTGGATCCGGACCCGGTCGGCACCACGGCGATCCATCAGGCTCCAGGATTCCTTCCCACCCGACCAGGCCTCGCTCTGCCCGCGGGTGATCGTGAGCAGATCGGCGTCCTCCCCCTCGACGCCGACATCACCGACGATCGTGGTGATCAGCCCGGCGAGACAGGTCACATTGAAGGCGATCCGCTTGCGGTACGCGGTCCGTCCCCCCGCCATGTTCTCCCCGGCCACGCGACCCTGCGCTTCGGCGCTGGACCAGAGGGTGTCGAGCAGCGCCCGTCCCGAGACGGGATCGTGAACCTGCGCGACGTCGCCGGCGGCATAGACGTCCGGGTCGCTGGTCTCCAGGAATTCGTTGACGCGGATGCCCCGGTCGACCGACAGCCCCGCCGCGCGCGCGAGCTCGGTCCGCGGTCGCACGCCGGTGGCGATGGCGAGGAGATCGCAGGGGACGAGCCCCTTGGCGCGGGTCTCCACCCAGCCGAGTTCGTCCTTCTTGTTCGGCAGCGCCCGCGCGACCTCGGTGTGCCGGTGCACCTCGATGCCGGCCGCCTCCAGCCGTTCCTCGATGATCGCGGACTCGACGGAATCGAGGACCTTGCCCCAGTAGCGCTCGCCGCGGAGGAAGTAGCTCGTGTGCATGCCGCGGGCGTGGAAGCCTTCGACCAGCTCGAGGGCCGTGCTGCCGCCGCCGACCACGATGGCCCGGCCACCGCGGCGCGCCCGCTTGAGGATGCGATGGGCGTCGTCGAGCCCGTCCAGCCGCGCCACGCCCGGCAGGCCGGCCCCGGGGAACTCCGGGGCGATGGAAGCAGCGCCAAGCGCGAGGAGCATCCGGTCGTAACCGAGCACGCGGCCGTTGCCGAGTACGACCTCGTGCTGCGCGGGAACCAGTTGGGCCACCCTGCCGACCACGCGCTCGATGCGCAGGGCGGTGATCTCCTTCTCCGAACGGATCCGGAGCTGGGACTCGGGCACGGCGCCGCTGAGCAGGTAGGCGAGACCGGGCCGGGTATAGAAGGGATGCGTCTCCTCGCTGACGAGGGTGATGCGCGCGGAGGCGTCGCACCGCCGGATCGCCTCCGCGGCGGAGAGCGCGGCGATGCCCGAGCCGACGAGCAGGTGCCGCGTCGGCATCAGGCCGCCTGGCCCGTTGCCAGCGCCAGCGTTCCGCGCGGGCAGCGCGCGACGCACGCCCCGCAACGGAGACAGCGCGCGTCCGCGATCGGCAGGCCCTGGCGCGAATAGCTCCGGACGTCGATCCCGATCGGGCAGTTGTAGGAGCAGATCCCGCACTGCACGCAGCGACCCGGCGTCGCCACGACCCGCCCGCTGCGGAGCAGCGCGAAACGGGCATCATCCACCGGCAATCCGTGTTTGTGGTCCATGGGGTCCTCCCTCCTTCGCGGCAATGTAGGCCGGGGGGATGAACCGGCTGTGAACCGATGGAGGAGTTCCCGGCGGGTGCTGGTCGGGGCTCGAGCCCCCAAGGGCGGAAGGGTGGTCCGGAGATCTACGGAGAGAAGCGAAGGATTCTGAGTCGCACCGCAAAGATCGGCGGTGCTTCATGTTGTTGCGGGAGTCCGACGTACCCCATGCACGACATCCTGGCCCCGGGCTATGTGTCATCCATCGTTGGGGTTAGTCACAACATGAACAGGGCACAGCGATTGCCATCCCGGGTCCGCGTCGGGTCCCACTCCATGCGCCAAGCTCGATCCCCAGGGGCCGTTTACCAGGACGGCGACCCGTGCGCATGAGACTCCGAGTGCCTCGGAGTCATTCCCCGACAGGGCCGCCTGTCCTCAGCCTGACCCCTCGAACGAAGGAGTATCGACATGACCATTTCCAGGATGCTTGGAGCCTCGGCCTCGGTCGTGGCACTCGCCGTCATGACCGCCTGCTCCGATGCGGCGAACACGCCAACCGGAACCAGTTCGCTTCAGCACGCCGTCGTCGTCGGTCCGCCGCCCGGTACACCGTCGCAGCCCACCCCCGAAGCCATCACCCTCTGCAAGGTCGGCTCGGGCGCGGACTTCAGCGTGACCTCGGCGACGACCTCGCCGACCAACGGCGCCGTCACCTCGACCAGCTCGGCCCATCTGAATGACGGCGACTGCGTGGTCGTCTCGTTCAAGCCGCTCAACGGCACCTTCGGCGGCTCGACCACCGAGATCTCGGCCGATCCGGGCTTCTATCTCGATCACATCGACGTCACCACGATCACCGACAAGCTGGCCACCCCGGTGACCACCACCGTGACGGGCACCAGCACGATGAGCGTTCCGGCCACGCAGTACGCCGGCACCGCCGGCGCGACCTGGACCTACTACAACCTCCCGATCCCGAGCGGCGGCTGCACCTTCACCATCGGCTACTGGAAGACCCACGCGGGCTTCGGTCCGCAGGGTGACGTCGTGACCCCGCTCCTGCCGATCGGCATCGGGAACGGCACCGGCAAGAGCATCAGCGTCACCAGCGCCACGCTCGCCGTGCAGCTCCTCAGCTTCAACGGGTCGAACAACGTCTTCGCCGCATCGAACGGCATCAACAAGCTCTACGCCCAGCTCCTCGGCGCGAAGCTGAGCATCGCCAACGGCGTGAGCGGCTCGGCCGTGGCCAGCACCATCGCGGCGGCCGACGCCTACCTGAGCACCCACGACTCGGGTGACTGGGCCAGCGCTACCAAGGCCGAGAAGAACCAGGTGCTCGGCTGGATGACCACGCTCGACAACTTCAACAACGGCCTCCTCGGCCCGGCGCACTGCAGCTGAACCGCGCCTGACAAACAGAAGGGGCCTCCGTATCCGGAGGCCCCTTGCTGTTCCGGCCCCTGCCACTCCGCTCAGACGAAGGGCCGGTCGATCGCGGGACTCTGGGGAGAGAAGAACCGCGGCCCCTGCTCCGTGATGTACAGACAATCCTCCAGCCGGATGCCGAACTCGCCGTAGATGGCGATCATCGGCTCGTCGCTGAAGCACATCCCTGGACGGATGACGGTGTCGTTCCCCTTCACGAAGTTGGTCCACTCGTGGCCATCCATGCCGATGCCATGCCCGGTGCGGTGTGGCAGCCCCGGCACCTTGTACCCCGGCCCGAAGCCGGCGTCGGTGATCACCTTCCGCGCGGCGGCATCCACCGAAGCGCAGGTCGCGCCGATCTGCGCCGCCGCAAAGGCGGCGTCCTGCGCCCGTCGTTCGAGGTTCCAGATCTCCGTCTGCCGAGGCGTCGGCCTCCCGAAGACCGTCGTCTTGGTGATGTCGGCCTGATAGCCCTCGACCGCGCAGCCGGTATCCATGAGCACGATGTCCCCCTCCCGGAGCTGCTGCGGCTTCACGCTGCCGTGCGGAAAGGCGGACGCCTCGCCGAAGCCGACCAGCACCCATGGATCGTCGCCGCCGAGCCGGAGGAGCGCCTGCCGCTGGAGGCTCTGCAGATCGTACTGCGTCATCCCCTCCCTCAGCATGCCGAGACTCACCTTGAGTGCGGCCATGGTGATGTCGTTGGCCCGCTGCATGAGGGCGAGCTCGGCGGGTGACTTGTACATCCGGCAGCCGGCGGTCACGGGCACCGCACTCACCAGCTTCGCCGCGGGGGCCGCGTGGGCCACGCCATCGACGATGAAGTAGCGCAGCCGCTCCTCGACGCCGACCCGCCCGGTGACCGCCCCCCGATCCCGCAGGATGCCGGCGATCAGGTCGTACGGGCTCTCATCCTCCTGCCAGGCGCGCACGTCGCTGCTGAACTTGAGTCGCTCCCGGGCCCGCGCCTCCTCGAACCCGGGGCAGATATAGGCCAGTTCGCCGCGCGCCGGCAGCACCGCCACGAAGGGACGCTCCGACACCCCCCAGGACATCCCGGTGAAGTAATCCATGGCGGTACCCGGCTCGAAGAGCAGCGCACCGATCTTCTGCTCCACCATCAGCCGCTGCGCCTTGGCCATCCGCGCCTGCCGCTCCTCGTCGCTGATCGGGATGACGCCGTCGGTCATCGGCTTGAGTGCCTGGACCGGCGGAGGGAGATCACAGGGCTCGGCGGCCGCGGCGGGAGCCGCGAGGGCGTGGAGCGGGAGCGCACTGCCACCGAGCATGCCCGCGAGGAGACCGGTGAAGTGGCGGCGATCGATCGTCATGGGAAGACTCGAGGAGGGTGAGGTGAGGGGAAGTGCAGCAGCCCCAAAGCTGGCGCGGGGTCGTGACCCGGGCAAGCGAGGTGCTTGAATGAAGCCCGGCTCACCCTTCACCCGGGCCATTGACCGAACGCCCCTCCTGCTCAAGAATCCGTCATCCGCCGCCATCACCGTCATTCACCGGGACCCGTCCTCATGGCCTTCAGGCCCTGTGCATTCCTGCTATCCCTGTGCGTTCTGGCTGCGCACACCCTCCAGGCCCAGGATGCCGTGGAACTCGATCATGCAACCGGACGCATCCGGGTGATCCGGCCCCGGTCGGCGGCTCGCACCGACACCGTGGTGGTCGCGAGCGGCGCGACCGTCGCGGTGCGACCGGGCCACGCGATCGAACTCCGCGTGGTGGGCACGAACACCGCCCTCTATAACTACGGCACCGAGACGGAGACCGAGCGGAGCAGCCTGCTCGACCCGCTCAAGTCCTTCCTCGCGCCGATCGAGCCGTACCTCCCGTCGCTGCTCGGCACCGTGCTCTCGCACGCCAAGGAGATGAACGGCGCCGCGGCCACCGAGCTGCCCACGAAGATCGACTTCACCATGCCGGCGGAGCTGCAGCAGACCGTCACCATGGCGGGCCGCGTCGAACGTGACCTCGTCATCATCGACGAGGCGGTACATGGCCCGCAGGGGCTGCACCGGGCGATGGCGCTCTCGCTTGCGACGCTGGAACGGATGCGGGCCGGCGGACCGGTCGAGCTGCTCGCCACGGCGCTTCGCGATTCGCTGGGGCTCGACGTCGACCGCTGCGGTGCGCACCAAGGGGCCGTGGGGTGGCCGGTCGCGGGGCGGCTGCTCGAGGCCGCGAGCGATCTCATTCCGGCGAACCGGGAGCTGGAGCAGTCCCTCGTCCGCAGCAAGTCCGCGCTGGGTGACGAGCGCTACGCCGACCTGCGCGCCACGATCGAGCGGATCGGTAACTCCGGCGGCGAAGCAGCCGGCGATTACCGCAACCTCGCCGACGCCGCCTACGAGACCGAGGCCTTCGCGATCCACGTCGCCTCCGCCTGCGCCACCTGGCGCGGCGGGCAGATCGAGCTCGGCTCCAACGAACGGCGACTGGTCGCCTTCTCGGTGAGCACGCAGTCGGCCTCGGAACTCTCCCGGGTCGCGAGCCTCGGCGATGCCGCGGCCCGCGTGACCCTCGTCCCAGATCGGCTGCTGCAGCCTTCCCTCGGGGCAGCGGTCTACTACGCGCCGGGGGCGCGGTATGCCCGCTACGGCACCCGCACCGTCACCGGCGGCGAGGAGATCATCCGCCGCGGCACCGAGGACGACCGCTTCGACTGGGCCATCACCCTGGGGCTCGCCTGGCGGGGCCTCGGCGCCAATCCGCTTGGCCGCCCCACCCGGGCCCTCTGGCTCCCCGAGATCATGGTGAATCCGACCGGACATCTCCGTGCCTTCGGGGTCGGCATCGGGGCCTCGTGGAGCTTCGTGAAACTCGGCGCGGGTGTCGTCTGGAGCCGGCACACCGTGCTCGACCGCCAGCATCCGAGCGACATCCTGCCTGACAAAGAGTCGCTGCAGACGACCGACAGCTATCGCTCCCCGAAGCTGTACTTCAACCTGAGCGTCGTGGGGGTGCTGCCGTTTGACTGATCATCGCCGACGCCGTCTTTCATTCGCGGCCGGTTTCGTGCTCATCGCATTCGCCTGGCTCGCCCCACGACAGGCGGCGGCGCAGGCGCAGGCACAATCGCCCGCCGAAGATTCCGTGGAGGCACTGCTTCACGACGGAGATAGCACCTGGGTCCTCGGCACCTCGGAGGGTGCTGCGCACGCTGCGGCGGCATGGCGGGAGGCGTATCGGCGCTCGGTCCGCATCGGCAGTCTCCGGGGCGAAGCCTCCTCCGCGCTCCGACTGGGGGAACTCGCCCAGGCCTTGCAGCAACCCGACTCGGGGGTCGCGTATCTGCGCCGAGCGGCACTCCTGTTTGTCGAGTTGAGGGACTCGGTGCAGCAGGGCTCCGCGGAGAGCTCGCTCGCCATGGTCTACCTGGATATGGGAGTGACGGATTCCGCCCGGGTCGTCGCCGGCCGGGCGATCCGCACCCTGGAACCACTCGGTCCCAGCGCAGAGCTGACCAGCGCGTACCTGACTCGGAGTGGCGCAGAGTGGTCCCTGCGTGCGTTCGAGGCGAGCCGAGTGAGTGCGGCGAGCGCCCTGGCCTCCGCCAAGGCGACGGCCGACACCTCCGGTACCGGCTCGGCACTCTATCGCATCGGTCTCGCGTGGCAGTGGCTCAACCGCCCTGACTCGGCGGCGGCGAGCTTCGCGGAGGCGGCCCGCGTTGTTCCCGCGCCCGACGCGTGGCGGGGCTCAGACCATCCGCACACCCGGGCGGCAATCATGTACGCCGCGGCCGGCAAGCGGGAGCTGGCGCGCGAGCAGCTCGCCCGGCTCGCGGCGATTCTGCGCGCCGCCCACGACACGAGCGATCTCCCCGGCGCGATGCCGTACATCCGTGCCGCCGTGCAGCAGGATATGCTGCGCACCCCGGAGGGATACGCCACCGCCCGCGGCTACTGGGAGACCGCGATTCTCCTCTATGACTTGAGCGGAGACCGGCGCGCCTACGCCGCCACCCTGCAGCTGATGGCGAACGGCCTGGCGGGCGACAACAAGCTCGATTCGGCCGTCGCCGTGCTGCGCAAGGCACTCCCGATTCAACTCGAGATGCACGATTCGGCGCTCGCGGGCGCTACCATGTCGCTGCTCGGCGCGGTCCTCACCGACCTCCACCGCGGCGATGCGGCGCTCGCACCACTCACCCGGGCGCGAGACACCTTCCGGTCGCTGCATGACAATGCGCTGCTCGCCCTCGCCCTCGAGCGGCTGGCGCGGGCCTACTACTCGCTCAACCGCACGGCGGACGCGGGGCCCCAACTCGCCGAGGCGGCCCTGGCGCGACTCTCCGTGC
This sequence comes from Gemmatimonadales bacterium, assembly GCA_044229445.1. Lineage (GTDB taxonomy): Bacteria > Gemmatimonadota > Gemmatimonadetes > Gemmatimonadales > GWC2-71-9 > JADJOM01. The sequence goes on from JBGASX010000011.1 coordinate 9,739, forward strand.
CCGACTCTGGCATGGCGCAGACCGACTGGGGCGGGGCCGGCAACATGTTCTACTACGCCCACCGCCGCCCGGAGGCGGTTAGCGCGTACCGGCAGGAGGCCGCGCTCGCGCGCGCACTCGGCGACACGGCCGCCGCGGGCAAGGCCTTCGCCAACGTCGGGTTCGTCGAGAGTGAACTCTTCGCGTTCGATTCCGCCCTGGTCGCCTTTCGCACCGGGCTGCCATTCGTCCGCGCCGCCCGCGACAGCAGGCTCGAACTCCTGATCCTTCGAAGCATGGGAGAGGCCTACTACCGCGTCACCCAGCTCGACTCTTCTGTGACCGTTCTCCGGAGCGCCATCGCGCTGGCGACGACGCTCCGCGACAGCTCGTCTCTCGCGGTCGCCCATAACGACCTCGGCACCACCTTCGACGAGATGGGCCGCCCCGACTCGGCACTCGCGCACCTTCGTCAGTCGCTTCCGATCTCGCTCACCGGGCAAAACTTCCGGCTGGCCGGCACCACCTCCACCAACATCGGCAACATCCTGAGTCATCAGCCCGCCACCCGCGATTCGGCCCTCTGGTATTACCGCCAGGGCCTCACCTGGCAGCTGCAGGCGAAGGACACCGCGAACGCCGGCGTCACCCTCGGCAACATCGCGAGCTGGTTCGGCCCGATGCAGCCCGACTCCGCGCTCCGCTACTACCGCCGCGCGCTCACTTTCCGTCGCGCCGCCGGAGACCAGCCGGGAGAGGCGATCGTGCTGAGCAAGCTCGGCCAGATGCTCAGCTTCACCGGACAGGCGGATTCCGCCCGCCGCACGCTCGAGGCCGCCCTCACCGGTCTGCGCGCGGTCCGCGCCCGCGGCTACGAGGTGATCGCCCTCGCTGATCTCGCCCATCTCTACCACCGGGATCCGAAGCTCCGGAACCTCGCACGCGCCGTCGCCTACTACGACTCCGCCATGACGCTGAGCACGGCGATCGCCGCCTCGGCTGGCGGCGATGCCGACCGGGTCGTCTATCGGGAGAATGCCACCGACGTCGTCGAGGACTGGGCGCTTGCCTGGATCGCCCGAGCCAAGGAAGGGATCGATCCCGGTGTCGCCGCACGCGCCGCCCTCGGCGTTGCGGAACGGGGCCGGGCACAGGCACTGCTGCAGCTCATGCACGGTGGCTCACCGGCCACGCAATCCGCCGCCACCCTCAGCGACGAAGCGTGGGACGTGACGCGGGTGACGGCGCGACCGGGCACCGCGCTCGCCGTCTATCTCGTCACCCGGGACACCCTGCTCCTCTGGGTGACGGCACCCGGCGCCGAGCGCGGAGTCCTGCTCTCGCTCCCGATCCCGCGGGACGCGCTGACCGATCTGGTCGCGCAGTATCGCGCGGCGATCGGTGTCTCCGGGGGCACGGTGGCGGCACGGCTCTCGGCCCGCTCGGCACCGCTCGAGGATCTCGAGCGCTCCGGTACCGCCGGCGCGTCGGGAGCATCGGGGGGTGCAGCCTCACCGGCCGCCGCGGGGAAGGCGCTCGCCGATGCGATCCTGGGGCCGCGCCTTCTCCACTACCTCGAAGGAGTGCGAGAGCTGGTGATCGTGCCGCACGGCGCGCTCGCCATGGTGCCCTTCGGCGCCTTGACCATCCCCGGTGACTCACTGCCACTCGGGCAGCGAGTTGCGGTGCGCTACGCACCGTCGCTTGCCGTGCTGTTCGCCGCGGAGCAGCGAGCCGGCGCGCCCGGCGACCGCCCGCCACCGGGAGGCTGGCCCGGCACGATCGTGGTCGGCAATCCACGGATGCCGACGGTGCGGACCCGCGACCAGGCGGTCCAACTGAGCCAGCTCCCGGGTGCAGCGGTGGAGGGACGATGGGTCGCGTCGCGGCTCAAGGTCGCGGCGCTCACCGACACGGCGGCCAGCGAGTCCTCCATTCAGGCCCGGCTCGCTCGTGCGCCACTCATCCATCTCGCCACGCACGGCTATGCCTACGCGACCGAGGCGCAGTCGCGGGAGTCCTTCGTCGCGCTCGCCCCGGGGGCCGGACAGGACGGCCTGCTGACGGTCGGAGAGTTGCTCGACGATCCGGCGCTCACACTCACCGCGGAGCTCGTCGTCCTCTCCGCCTGTCAGACCGGACTCGGCGATCTGAAGCAGGCCGAGGGGACGGTCGGCCTGCAGCGTGCGTTCCTTGCACGCGGAGCGCGGAGCGTGCTGGTCAGTCTCTGGAACGTCAGCGATGAAGCGACCTCGCTCCTGATGCAGCGCTTCTATACGCACTGGCTCGAGGACAGCGACAAGCCGTCGCGCGCGGAGTCGCTCCGGCGCGCCCAGGGCGACGTACGCGCGCGGCCGGAGTTCCGCGACCCGCGCTTCTGGGCAGCGTTCCAATTGGTCGGCGCGAGCTGAGGCCGACCGCACAATCTTCCGCCGACGTTACGAACCCTCCACCAGGCCATCACAGCCCCGTCACACCCGCGCGCCTCACGAAACCACTCGTGCGGCGCCACCGTACGCGGCGGAACTCACTCGCCGCGGAGACCACCGTGCGTCGCCTGTCACTCCTCACCTTGCTGCTGCTCACCAGTTCCCGGCTCACGCCGCTCGCCGCCGAACCCGCCTACCGCACCCACCGCGTCGTGCAGCTCGCCGACGGGGTCTACGGCTTCCTCTGGCGCGAGGCCGCCGTCGCTCCCGAACCCAACGTCCTCATCATCATCAACGATCGTGACGTCGTCGTGGTGGACGCGGATCTGTACCCCTCCTCGGCGCGGACCATCGTCCGGGAGATCAAGCGCCTCACCCGCAAACCGGTGCGCTACGTGGTGAACACCCACTGGCATGGCGACCATCTCTACGGCAACAGCGTCTTCCGGGATGCCTGGCCGGGGGTCGAGTTCGTCGCGCATGCCAACACCCGCGCCGACGCGGAGACCCGCGCCTTCCCCGACATTCCGAAGGTCGTCGCCGAGAACCGCGCCTCACTCGCGCAGGTGAAGGAGATCGCCCGCACCGGGAAGAACCCCGACGGCAGTGCCGGCTCGCCCGCAGGGCTCGCCTTCCTCCGGAACGAGGTACTGCCCGAACTCGAGCTCTACGTGCAGGAGATTCCGAAGGTCTGCCCCGTCCTCCCCGACCTCACCTTCACCGACAGCCTCGTGTTCCATCGCGGCGCCCGCACCATCGCGCTCCACTACCTCGGGCTCGGCAACACCCGCGGTGATGTCGTCGTCTGGCTTCCGTCGGAACGGATCCTCGCCACCGGTGACCTCGTCGTCGCCCCGACGCCGTTCGGCATGGGCTCCTGGTACGCAGAGTGGGCGGGGACCCTCGATCGCCTCGCCGCCTTCGATGCGCAGACCCTCTTCCTCGGTCACGGCGCGATGCAGCATGACGCGACCTACGTTCACCAGCTCCGCGACCTGCTCAACGCGCTCGTGCGCCGGGTGAAGGCGCAGGTGGATAGCGGCGCCACACTCGAGGAGGTGCAGCGGAGCGTGACGCTCAAGGACTGGGAGGCGACGTTTGCGGGGGAGGACCGGCTCAAGCGGCAGGCATTCCAGGAGTTCTTCGTGCAGCCGGCGGTGGAACGTACCTGGCATCAGCTCAGGGGTGACCCCGACAGCGAGTAGACGCCTTTGCCTACTCCCAGCGGAACACCCGCGAGGAGAATGCCGTGCAGAGCACGAAGACCAGCGCAAGCGCCGCGAGATCGCCGAGGTGCGCGCTCCAGGGATCGCCGTTCCAGATGCCGGTCAGCAGCGATACCGAGTAGGTGAGCGGCATGCAGCGGGCGACCAGGTTGAGTGCCGGGGGCAGCGCCTCCACCGGGATGAAGATTCCGGAGAGCGCGATCATCGGATACAGGAACGCGCCGCCGACCGGCTGCGCGAACCGCGCGGTGGGCACCACACTCGCCACGATGAAGCCGATCGAGAGAATGCTGAAGGTGCTGATGAGGAGCGCGAGGAGGAAGCTCGCGACCGGCACCCCGGCGCCGATCGGTGCGAAGCGCCGCCCCGCGAGCATCACCGCCACCAGCGTGAGCGCCGTGAGCAGCAGCTTCACCACGACGTGGGCGGAGAGAATCGTCTGTGGCCGGAGCGGCGTCGCGCGCAGGCGCCGGAGAATCCCGCCCTCGCGGTAGACGGCGATGATCGTCACCAGCGACAGGACGGCGCTGATGCTGATCAGGAGCGCCGCGAGCACCGGCACGGGAACCTGCAGCATGCTGCTCGCGGGGGAGGCCTCGGGCTTCGGTCCGGCGGCCTTGCCGAAGATGAAATAGACCAGCACCGGCAGGACGATCGTGCCGATCGCCCCCATCGGCTCGCGCAGGAAGATCTTGAGCTCGAGCCAGACCAGTTGCCAGAGTCCGCGCAGCATGTGGGGGCGCCTAGTCGCGGATCGAGTGGCCGGTGAGCCGGAGGAAGACATCCTCCAGCGTCGGCAGCACGGTGCGGAACTCGGTGATCCGGATCCGGTGCTCCGAGATGCAGCGGATCACGTCGGTGACGAACTCCTCGCCGTGACCCCGCAGGGTGAACTCCCCCTTCGCCTCGTTCGCCGCCTCCAGATTCGGAATCGCCGCAAACCACTCAGCGGCCCCCTGATCACCGGTCGCGACAATCACCGAACGCTCGGGGCAGTGCTTCGCGACCAGCCGCGCCGGCGAGTCGAGGTCGATGATCCGGCCATGCTCGATGATCGCCACCCGGTCGCAGAGGCGCTCCGCCTCCTCCATCAGATGGGTGGTGAGAAAGACGGTGCGGCCCCGGTCGCGCATGTCGCGCACCAGGTCCCAGATCGCCCGGCGCGACTGCGGGTCGAGGCCGGTGGTGAGTTCGTCGAGGAAGACCACCTCGGGATCGTTGATCAGCGCGAGCGCGATGAAGAGCCGCTGCTTCTGCCCGCCCGACAGCGTCATGAACCAGGCGTTGCGCTTCTCGGTGAGGCCGAGCTGCTCGAGCAGCCGCTCCCCGTCGGTCGTCTTCTTCTTGTAGAGCGAGGCCCAGAGGTGGACCGCCTCCCACACCTTGATCCGCTTCTGCAGCTGGGCCTGTTGCAGCTGCACCCCGATCCGCTCCTGCAACTGATACACGTCGCGGAACGGATCGAGGCCGAGCACCGTGATGCGCCCGCGGTCGGGGCGGCGGAGTCCCTCCACGCATTCCATCGTGGTGGTCTTGCCGGCGCCGTTCGGGCCGATGAGGCCGAAGATCTCGCCGTCCTGGACGTCGAACGAGACGTCGTCCACGGCGACGAGATCGCCGTAGCTGCGCCGGATGCCGACGACCTGAATGACGGGAGCGGTCAGGGCGTCGTCACCAGCGGGAGTTCGACGTAGCTCGCCTGCCCCGCGGCGTGATAGATCCGCTCGGTCGCCTTGCGGTAGTCGCCTGGTTTGGCCCAGAAGATGTTCGGCACGAAGGTCTGCGGGTTCCGGTCGTAGAGCGGGAACCAGCTCGACTGCACCTGCACCATGATCCGGTGGCCCGGCAGGAAGACATGATTCGCCGTTGGAAGCGCGAACTGGTACAGCAGCGGCTGGTTCGGCGCGATCGGCTTCGGGGTCTCGAGGCTCTCGCGGTAACGGCCGCGGAAGATGTCCGCCGCCACCATGAGCTGGTATCCGCCCATCTTCGGCTGCTCGGCGACTTCATCGGGATAGACGTCGATCAGCTTCACCACCCAGTCGGCGTCGGTGCCGTCGGTCGCGGCGATGAGATGCGCCACCGGCTGCCCGCTGATCTTCACCGGCGCCGTCAGCACTTCCGAGGTGAACGCCACGACATCGGGACGGCCGGACGCCTCGCGCTGGTCGTCGACCAGCCAGTGTTCCCAGGTGAACTCCCCGCCGTACCCCACCGGCTGGATCGGCCGGGCGCGGAACGGCACCGGCTTGGCGGGATCGGAGATGTACTCGTCGTAGGCGGCTCCACCGGCGGCGGGCGCCGTGAACGAGAGGCCGAGCCCGCTCCGGAGATAGAGCGGCGTCGCCTTCGTGGTGCAGCCCGAGGCGCACCCGGCCGGCCACGCCGGGAGCCGGCGCCAGGTGTTCGTTCCGGTCTCGAAGGCGGTGACCGGAGCGATGTCCGCCTTCGGTGCGCCGTCCTTCAGGTACTGATCGAGGAAGGGCCGCAGCACCTGCTGCCGGAAGTAGAGCGCGGTGTTGCTGTTGAAGCGGAGCGCACCGAGTTCGCTCCCCTCCCCGATCTCCTGGCCGTGATACCAGGGGCCGAGCACCAGGTACACCATGTTGTTGCCGCTGTCCTTCGGCTTGATGGCGCGGTAGACCGCGGGGGCGCCATAGATGTCCTCCTGGTCCCAGAGGCTGTGGACCAGCATGACCGGCACCTTGAGCGGCTGGGCCGCGAGCAGCTTGTCCATCGCCTGGTCCCGCCAGAAGGCGTCGTAGCTCGGGTGCGCGAGCACCTTGCGCCAGAAGCCGCTCTGCTCGAGGCCGCGGCGCTTGCCCAGCTCGCCGGCCGATCCCGCCTCCATGTACATGTCGTAGTCGTCGAAGTTGCTTGTCCACCACCGCGCCGAGTTGTCGCGGGTCACCACCTGCTCGTAGATGTACGGCATGTTCTGCTGCCGGAAGGCGCCGTTGTGGAACCAGTCGTCCCCCATCCAGCCGTCGACCATCGGGTTCATCGGCACCGCCACCTTGAGGGCGGGGTGCGGGTTGATGAGGGCCATCAGCGGCAGGAAGCCGTCGTAGGAGATGCCGAGGATCCCGACCTTGCCGTTGGTCTCGGGGATGTTCTTCACCAGCCAGTCGATCGTGTCCCAGGTGTCGGTCGAGTGATCGACCGGCGTCGGATTCTGCGGGCCATGCAGCGGCCGGTTCATCACGTAGTCGCCCTCGGAGCCGTACTTGCCACGGACATCCTGGACCACGCGGATGTAGCCGCCGTCGACGATCACATCGGTCGCGTTGTCGTAGCCGTAGAGGCTGGACGCGAGATGGGAGCTGTGCGCGTTCGTGGTGAGCGCGTTGGCATCGTACGGTGTGCGGGTGAGCAGGGTCGGCGCCCCCTTCGCCCCGTCCGGCACGAGGATCACCGTGTGCAGCTTGACCCCGTCCCGCATCGGGATCATCACCTCCCGGCGGACGTAGTCGAAGCCGTCGTTCGGCACGTTCAGCGTGGCCGGAGTCTCGCTCGGATAGGCGGGATACTGCGCGGCGGGCGCGACCTGCGCGGCGACCGGCGTGGCAATCAGCAGGGCGCCAACCAGCGGCAGCACGCCTGATGGGGTACGGGCCATCTCTGCTCTCCTTGGTGTGCGGATCGCCGGGCGGGTGACTCAGTGCGGATGAATCAAGTTGACTGGAGCGAGGGCGATTCGCCAGCGTCGCCGGGAGCTCGTCACTGCCGGCGTCGGCCAGCCCCGGATTCCACCGCAAGAAACGGGAGGCGCGGACGCCGGTAATCGCCCATCTTTGTCCGGCCTCTCACCCCCCGGACTCGCACGGAGCCATTTCGTCCCATGCTCAGCACTCCCGCTCCCCTTCCCCCGGCGATGCAGCGCGCGGTGCAGCACGCCGCCACCTGGCTCGACGGCCTCGAGGACCGCCCCGTCGCCTCGGTCACCGATCTCGCCACGCTCCGCGCCCGCATGGGGATTCCGGTTCCGGAATCGGGCACCGACCCGGCCCGGATCATCGACGATCTCGTCGCCATGACCGAGGGCGGGCACCTCGGCTCCGCGGGAGGGCGATTCTTCGCCTGGGTGATCGGCGGATCCCTCACCTCCGCCCTCGCCGCCGACTGGCTCACCAGCGCCTGGGACCAGAACGCCGCGCTCTACGCCACCGCACCGGCGGCGGCAGTCGTCGAGGAGATCGCGGGAGCGTGGATCAAGGAGCTGCTCGATCTCCCGCGCGACGCCTCGTTCGCCATCACGTCCGGCTGCCAGCTCGCGCACTTCACCTGCCTCGCCGCCGCGCGCCACGCCGTGCTCGCCCGCATCGGGTGGGATGCCGGTCTCGAGGGGATCTCGGGGGCGCCGCAGATCCGGGTCCTCGTCAACGAGCAGAGCCACGGTTCGGTCACCCGCGCCATCCGTTTCCTCGGCATCGGCACCCGGCACCTCCACGCCCTCGAGACCGACCAGGACGGCCGCATCGCACCGGCGACGCTCAAGCGCGCGCTCGCCGAGCGGGGCGGCCCGGCGATCGTGATCCTCAACGCCGCCGATCTCAACATCGCCGCCTTCGATCCCTTCGACACCCTGATCCCGGTCGCGCACGCCGCCGGCGCGTGGGTCCACATCGATGGCGCCTTCGGCCTCATCGCACGGGCGAGCCGCTCGAAGCGGGACCTCCTCACCGGCGTCGAGGGCGCGGACAGCTGGGCCACCGATGGCCACAAGTGGCTCAACGTCCCCTTCGACTGCGGCCTCGCGCTGGTGCGCGATCAAGAGGCGCATCGCGCGGCGATGACGGTGAGCGCCTCCTACATCGCGGCCGAGCGTCGTGCGCGGGACGAGATCGACTGGAACCCGGAGTGGTCGCGCCGGAGCCGGGGCTTTGCGCTCTACGCCGCGCTCCGGGAGCTGGGCCGTTCCGGCATCGAGGCGCTGGTGGATCGGTGCTCCGCCCACTGCCACGCGATCGTGACCGGGATTGGTGCGCTCGACGGTGCCGAGGTGCTGTGGGAACCCACGCTCAACCAGGGGCTGGTGCGCTTCCTCGACCCGCGCCCCGGTGCCAGTGACGAGGATCACGACCGCCGCACCGATGCGGTCATCGCGGCAATCAACGCGACCGGCGAGGCCTTCTTCAGCGGCACCACGTGGCGCGGGCAGCGGGCGATGCGGGTGAGCGTGGTGAACTGGCAGACCACCGAGTCGGATGTCGCCCGCACGATTGCCGCGGCGCGGGCGGTGCTCGGCGCCTAGCACACGCTCGCCGCGTTGACACCACTCCCGCCGGGGCCTACAATCTCCTATCCCCGCTTCGGCGCCGCCCCTCATGTCACGGCGCCGGCGAGCCCGGGCGCCCCAACCGTTCCCTCTGTTCCGAGTGTCGTCGTCGCTGGATCGTGATCCCGCGGACGCGGATCGCTGGATTCACGCCGCCGAAGCAAGTCACGACCGCGCGTCTTGCATGGGCCGACGCCCAGTCACCGAGGCAACCGCCGTATGACCCTGCACGACACCGGCCGGCGTGGCACCCGACGGCCCCTTCCCCTGCTCCTTCTCTCCGCCTTTGCGCTCGGCGCTCTCGTCGGCTGCGACGACGTGCCCGCGACTGGCCCCTCCGGCGGCCCGAAGCCGGAGATTCGCTTCGTGAACCTCGCGATGCCGGTGGATCTCACGCCGAGCGGCGACCTCGCGGCGATCCAGGATGCGGCCTCGGCAACGGGCGATCTCTATTTCTATCACACCGCGACCGGCGCGCTCGAGTTCAAGACCAGGGTGGGCGATCCGCTCCGCACCTTCGCGAGCGCTATCTCCGCCACCGGCGCGGTGACCGCGCTCCACAACGAGCCGGTGCAGGCGGGCTTCTGGACCGCGGCGAGCGAGTGGACCGACCTCAGCTCGCCCTACCTGAGCGGCTGCGGCGCAGACTACGCTGGCGCCTGGGATGTGAGCGCGAACGCGCACATCATCGTCGGACTGGTCTGGAACGGATGCAACGCGGAAGCCTTCCGCTGGGATGCGGGCGGCACCGGGATCATCACGCCGCTTCAGCTGCTCGGCCAGAGCTATCCCGGCAGCCCGAACCCGCCGGCGAATCGCGCCACCGTGGTCTCCGACGACGGCACCACCGCCGCGGGCTGGGCGCAGACCAGCCTTGTCGATCGTGCGCCGGCCATCTGGAAGGCGGACGGCACCGGCTTCATGCTCACCGGCTTCACGCCGGATGCGCCGGGCGAAATTCTCTCCATCAGCGCCGACGGCAAGATGGTGGCCGGCACCTGGGCCGACAGCGCCTTCTACTGGACTGCGGCGACGGGGGTGGTCAACATCGGCAAGCTTCCTGACAGCGGCGGCTTCACCGGCGGCACCTTCGCCAATGCGATCGCCGCCAACGGCCGGCTCATCTTCGGCACCGACGGCTCTCCCTTCTTTACCCTGCCGCGCGCCTTCGTCTGGACCCAGGCCAGCGGGATGCAGTCGCTCGACTCGGTCGCCGTGGCCGCCGGCGTCACCATCCCGCAGGGCTACTCGCTCAACCACGTCCAGGCCGCCTCCGCGGACGGGACGGTCATCCTGGGCACGGCGTACACGCCGACGCTCAATGTGGTGACGTTCGTGCTGACCCTCCCCCTCTCCGCGTACGGCTTGTGAGGCGGCCCCCCATGACGACCCGCTCCGCCCTGCAGGCCCTGACGCTTCCGCTCTGCCTACTCGCGCTCGCGAGCTGCGGCGACGACGGCTTCTCCCCCGGCGTCCCGGCAAAGGTCGTGATCGCCGAGAGCGGCTTCAACTTCACCGCCGTCGGGCAGAACCATCTCTTCCCCGCCGCCGCGACCGACGCGCACGGTCACCTGATCCAGATGTCGTTCATCTGGTCCAGCTCCGATCCGTCCGTCGTCCAGGTGAACGGGGACGGCCTCGCGACCGCGACCGGTCCCGGCTCCGCGATCGTGACCGTCACCGCCGGTTCGCACAGCGACACCGCCACCGTGAGCGTGCACCAGACCGCGGCCCACATCAGCGCGGTCCAGGGAGATGGCCAGGGCGGCATCGCCTCGCAGATGCTGCCGGCACCGCTGGTCGTTCAGGTGACCGACGCCCTCAACCGGCCGGTGGGTGGCGTGCTGGTGCACTTCGGGACCAGCGACAGCGGCGCCGTCGTCGCGCCCGACACCGCGACCACCGATCGGAACGGCTTCGCCGCGACGACGCTCACCCTCGGCTCCGCGCCCGGCAACTACGGCGTCACCGCGACCGTGCCCGGCACGGCGCTCAGCACCAGCTTCACCGCACGCACTTCCGGCCCCTTCAGCATCGACCTGCTGTACGTGAACGGGACGCCTTCGCCCGCCCAGGCCCAGGCCTTCAACCTGGCACGGCAGCGGTGGGAGTCCATCATCACCGGCGACCTCCCAGACGATTACGCCTCGCTGCCCGCGAACAGCTGCGGCGGGAGCCCGGCGATCGACCGGCCGATCGACGACCTGCTGATCTTCGTCACCATCGCCGACATCGACGGGCCCGGCGGCATCCTCGGCCAGGCCGCCCCCTGCTTCCTGCATTCCGTCGGCGGGCTGCCGGCCATCGGCCAGATGACCTTCGACGTGGCCGACCTCGCCGTCATCGACAGCGCCGGCCTCCTCTCCGCGGTGGTGACCCACGAGATGGGGCATGTCCTGGGCTACGGCACACTCTGGAGCTCACTCGGTCTCCTCGCCAATCCCTCGAGCCAGGGCGGACTCGACCCCTCCTTCACCGGGCCGTTCGCCATTGCCGCCTTCGACTCGCTCGGCGGGATCACCCACGTGGGCGCGAAGGTGCCGGTCGAGGACCAGGGCGGTCCCGGCACCGCCGACAGCCACTGGCGCGAGACCACCTTCGGCAACGAACTGATGACCGGCTACGTGAATCTCGGATTCAATCCGCTGAGCGCGGTGAGCATCGCCTCGATGGCGGACCTCGGATATACCGTGGACTACAGCACCGCGGATCCCTACACCATCTTCGCGCCGATCCGCCTGCCCGGCCCCGAGCTGCGCCTGCATCTCCAGAACGACGTCATCACCGGGCCGATCCGGGTGATGCCGCACCGCCGGAAGTCCGCCGGCTCCACCCGGCACTAGCGCCGAACCATGCCGGCCCGCTCCGCGTCGCGCCTGACAAGTACGCTCCGGCACCACGCCGCGGTGCTGGCCTGCCTGCTTGGCGTCTGGACGGGCACGCTCCGGGCGCAGAGCGACAGCGCAGCGGCCGCGGCCCTCGGGGGTGGCTATGCGGCGCCACCGCCGACCATCGTCTTCATGACCGATTTCGGCACCGCGAATGACGCCGCCGCCATCTGCCGGGCGGTGATGGTCGGCATCGCGCCGACGGTGCGGATCATGGACATCACCCATCAGGTAACGCCCTACTCCATCGAAGAAGCGGCGCGAAACCTCGAATCGGTCACGCCCTACTATCCCGAGGGAACGGTCTTCGTCGTCGTCGTCGATCCCGGCGTCGGCACCGACCGGAAGGCGCTCATCGTGCGCAGTCGCCGAGGCCAGTACTTCGTGCTGCCTGACAACGGCATCGTGACACCGGTGATCGACCGGGACGGCTTCGATGGCGCGCACGAGATCAGCAATCCGGTCTGGATGATCGGCGACCGGATCTCTTCCACTTTCCACGGGCGCGACATCTTCTCGCCGACCGCGGCGTATCTCGCTTCGGGGTGGAACTGGACCGAAGCGGGGCCGGCGGTCACCGAGCTGGTGCGTCTGAAACCCCGCATCGCCGTGGCCAGCCGGAGCGGCATCGCGGGCGAGGTCATCGCCCTCGACGATCCCTACGGGAACCTCATCACCGACATCACCGCGGAGCAGTTCCGCGACCTGGGGTACAGGCTCGGCGATCAGGTCCCCGTGCAGATCGACGCCCGGCGGCTCCGCTTTCCGTTCGTGAAGACCTTCGGCGATGTCCCGGTAGGGAAGCCGCTCCTCTACCTCGATTCACGCGGTCGCGTGGCGTTTTCGCTCAACGAACGTGACATGGCGAAGGCCTACGGCATCCATCCACCCGCCCGGGTGACGATTCCGAGGAAGACGCAGCGATAATCATCCACTGCGACGCTCAACTGCGCCCTTTCGAGACGTAGTCCGTAGGCACTAGCCCTCCGATCATACCAACGAGCAATACCCCGCCTCTCCGGCTCCCTCTAACATCCATCCTCGATTCGGCCCCTCGGACGCGAGACGTGACGCGAAAGGGCCCGGATCGTCGGGTGATGGTCGGACACATTGCTGGTGAAGAATCGCGCCGCCCGCATGGGACGCGCCTTCGAAGGAGGCAGCATGACACGATTGCAGAGGACGATGGGTGTGCTTGCGGCCTGCGCGCTGGTCGGTACGAGCGCCGCGCAGGCTGAAGGGTTCAAGCCGGGGAGCGACTGCAATCCCTCCGGCTTCACGACCTGCATGGCGGTGCATCTCAGCGTGCTGAAGGATGGCCTGTCCGTCGGCGAGAGGAATGCGTCGTGGCAGGACTGGGCCGGCGAAGGCCGCAACACGACGTACAAGTTCGTCCCGGGGGATCACGGCCTCGGCCTGGATCATCCCGGCAACGGGGGCGTGGTACCCGGCGCATGTCCGGTACCCTCCCGCAATCCGCGTGACTGCGCGTCGGTGGTGACGGTGACGCCCGAGCCGGTCACGATGACCCTGCTGGCCACCGGTCTCCTGAGCATGTCAGGGATGGGGTTCGTGAGCCGGAGGCGGAAGCAGAAGTTCGAGCAGATGTAACGAAGTGCTGGCCGATGGCGCAGAGGACTTCTCCGAAGCGACCAGGACAGGGGCCGGCGTACCAGGCACCTGATTGCCAGTTTCCCCGGCCGTCTTTGAAAGGCGGATTGTATGACCAAGACCCAGAAGGCCACCTGGATGACCCCAACACTCGTCGGCAAGCAGGTCAGCCAGACTCTCAGTGGCGCGGGCTCCAACTTTGATGCCCGTGGTGGCGAGTTCCACAGCTGAATCGCGGCAGACCATGCCAGCGCGATCTGACTCGATGCCCTCCGGCGCACCATCGGCCGGGGGGCATCTGGTCTTGAGCCCCGACGCGACCCCGGTGCGTGATTTCTGGGTCTACGGCCTGCGCGTGCGGTCGGCGATCGACCTCGTCGGCTGGCCGGTCATCGCTGACGCAGAACCCGACGTGATCATCCGGCGCGAGCCGCTGGGGGATGTCCCGCTCGAGGGAGACTCGTACAGCGCCCGGGCAGTCGTCGAGGATGGCGAGCTCAAGCTCGGCGTGCGTGGTGTCGGCCGCTATGCCGCCTTCGGGGGGTCCCTGATCCGGGTGGACGCGGAGCCCGGGGCGAAGCCCGAGGATGTCCGGCTCTACCTCACGGGCGCGCTCATGGGTGTCATCCTCCACCAGCGCGGCACTCTTCCACTCCATGCCAGTTGCGTGGCGCTGCCGCTGGACGCCGGGTGCGTGGCCTTCGCGGGCCCCTCCGGCGCCGGCAAGTCCACCCTGGTCGCCGAGCTGATCCGTCAGGGGTGCGGCTTCGTGAGCGACGATCTCTGCGTGATGGCCCCCGCGGCCCGCGGCGAACTCCGCGTCTGGCCCGGCGCCGCGCGGCTCAAGCTCGACGCAACGAGTCTGGGAAGAACGTCGTGCCGGGGATCGGACCTCGAACCCGCCGGTGGCGGCCGGGGGAAGTTCCACCTCCCCATGGACGCGTCGCTCCACCACACGTCGCCCGCTCCGCTCCACCGGGTCTACATCCTGACCGACGGAGAGGGGCCACCGCGCGTCGAGCCGCTGGTGGGCCTCGAGGCGATCGCGGCGCTGGTCGACCAGACCTATCTGCTCTCGAGCGCGCGTGCCATGGGGCTGACGTCGCAGGTCTTCCGTCTGGTCGGCGGCGTTGCCCGCGGGCTGACCGTCAGCCGGCTGATCCGGCCCCGCGGACTCGGGTTCCTCCCGGCGATGGCCGAGCTGGTCACGCACGCCGCGGAGCGCCCCACCGCAATGCTCCATCCCGCATGAGGAGGTTCCGATGAGCACCGAAGCCGAGATCGGTTCGGAGACGCTGGTCACGCGAAACGAGGAGCCGGTCGCGGTCGAAGTGGACCGGACGGTGGTCATGATGAGCGTCGACCAGGGCATGTACTTCGGGCTGGAGGGGGTGGGCCCGAAGATCTGGGCGCTGCTCGAACAGCCGCGCTCCGTCAGGCAGCTCTGCGAAGCGCTGATGAGCGAATTCGACGTGGCGCCCGACGTCTGCCGGCGCGAGGTGGGAGCCTTCCTGGAGGAGCTGCGTCGTGCCCAACTGGTTCGGTTCCATGATCCGGCGACCACTCCTGTTCATCCGGCTCCCGCCAGCTGAGCGCACGGCGCTGATCGAATCGCTGGCGCTCTGTACCCTGGCCGGCGTGCTCATCCGCGTCCTCCCCTTCCGCCGCCTGGCGCCGCGGCTCGGTCGCCACATGGCCGTGAGCCCGGCGGAGCCTGACACCGCCGCCAGGTGGGAGGTCGCCCGCATCCGCTGGGCGATCGGCGCCGCGGAGCGGCATCTGCCATGGCATCCGGTCTGCCTCCCGCGCGCCATCGCGGCCCACTGGATGCTCCGCCGCCGCGGTATCCCCAGCACGCTCTACCTCGGCGCCGACCCGTCGCGCGGCTACGACGCCCACGCCTGGGTCGCGGCCGGCAGCATGATCGTCACCGGCGGACCGCGTGAAGATCGCTTCGCCGTGGTGGCCTCTTTTGCCTGACACCAGCCACCGATGAGCGCCATCTGCGCCCTGTTCCGCTTCGACGGCGCCCCCGTCACCCCGGCGCGTATCGGCAGGCTGCTCGAGGGGCTCGCCGAGTACGGCACCGATGCCACGAGCTGGGCGCCCGAGCGGATCGAGAGCCCGGTCGCCCTCGGGTGCCGGCCCTGGCACGTCACGCCGGAGGATGCCTGGTACCGTCCGCCGCTGCTCTCCCGCGATGGATCCTGCGTGCTGGTGGCCGACGCCCGCATCGACAACCGGGTGGAGCTCGGCGCGGCGCTTGGCATTGCCGCGGCGGAGGCCGCGCATCTCCCCGATGCGGCCTTCATCCTCGCCGCGTACGAGGCGTGGGGAGAGGCCGCGCCGCGACGGCTGGTGGGTGACTTCGCCTTCGTGCTCTGGGACCAGAAGCGCCGGACGCTCTTTGCCGCGCGGGACGGCGTCGGCATGCGTGTCCTCTTCTACCACCACTCCCCAGGACAGCTCGCGCTCGCGACCTCCGCGCATGCGCTGACTCTCCTCCCGGAGATCCGCGCGAAGCTGAACCTGCAGAAGGTGGCCGAGTTCCTCGTGCTGCTGCCGAGCCAGGAGGGGACGTTCTACGAGGGCATCCTGCGCCTGCCGCCCGGACACACACTGACCGCCACGGTCGATGGGATGCGTCTCGAGCAGTTCTGGTCCCCGGAGCCGAAGCGGGTGCTCCGGCTCCATTCCGATCGGGAGTACGAAGAGGGTTTTCTGGAGGTCTTCGGTGAGGCGGTACGGGCGCGGCTGCGCTCGGCGGGTCCGCTCGCAATCATGGCGAGCGGGGGCCTCGACTCCTCCTCCGTCGCGGCCGTCGCGGCGACCCAGCTCCGGGCGGAGGGACGGACACTGCCCACCTATCACGCCGCCCCGAGAGCCGGCTTCCAGGGAGCGGTGGCGCGCGGGATGGTCGCCGATGAATCCGGCGACGTCGAAGCGATCGCCCGCCTGCATCCGAACATCGACCTCCGGATCCGTCGCACCGGCGGTCGCACCCCCTTCGACGACATCGAAACCTCCTTTCTCATGACCGGCTCGCCGCCGCGCAACCCGGTGAACGTCGCCTGGTTCGACGGCATCTACGCGGCCGCGAGCGAGGAGGGGTTCCGGGTGATGCTCGCGGGACACAAGGGGAATGCGACCATCAGCTACAACGGCCTCCGATCGCTGCCGGACGCGGTGCGCCACGGCCACTGGACCCACGCGTGGCACGAGGCCTGTGCACTCGCGCGCGCCACCGGCACGGGGCGCCGGGATGTCTTCCGGAACCGGGTCTTCGCCCCTCTCGCACCGCCGATGCTCTCGGCCATGACCCGGCGCCTGGCTGGGGCTCAACCACTGCCGGCCTGGGATTCCGCGGCCTCGGCGGTCAATGGCGACTTTGCGCGGAGCATCGGGCTCGCCGCTCGGATGCAGACGGCCCGGCGCGATGAATCCAGCGTGGGACGGCTCGGGGACATCGACTACCGCATCGCGATCCTGCGGGGCGGCGCCGACGTGCTCGACACCTACAGCGGCTTCCGCCCCTGGTTCGGGATCGAAACCCGCGATCCCACCGGCGACCAGCGCGTGATCGAATACTGCTTCTCCGTCCCGGGATCGCAGTACCTGCACGACGGCGTCACCCGCTCGCTCGTCCGCCGCGCGATGGCGGGCAAGCTCCCCGACCAGGTGCGCCACCGCACCACCATCGGTGGCCAGAGTTCGGACTGGGCCGAATGGCTCCCGTCGTTGCGCGCGCTCTTTGCGGCGGAACTCGACCTGCTCGAGCGTTCCGAGACCGCGAACCGCTGTCTCGACCTTCCCCGACTCCGCAGCCTGGTCGAGTTCTGGCCGGCCCAGCTCACCAACAGACATCGCAACGACTACCTGCTGCTGCTGCCGCGCGGCATCATGATGGGCCGGTTCATCCGCTGGTTCGAGACGACCTACTCCTCTCTATGACCAGCGACGAGCGCAACACCGGCCGGCTGTTCGACCTCAGCCCCCTCCGCCAGGGGCTCGCGCTGGTGTGGCAGAGCGGCCGCGGCTGGACCGCGCTGCAGATCCTGCTGCTGGTCCTTGCGAGCGTGGTGCCGCTCGTCGCGCTCTACCTCACCAAGGAAGTCATCGACACGGTCGCGCACGCCCTCGGCGGCGGGCCGCGCGATCTCGGCCGCCTCACCCTCCTGCTGGCGCTGGCCGGCGCCGTCGCCGTCGCCGCCGCGGGGCTCAGACTCCTCTCGGCGCTGGTCACCGAGGTGCAGGGCGCGAAGCTCAGCGACCGGGTGCAGGAGGTGCTCCACGAGAAGTCGGTGCTGGTCGATCTGGAGTTCTACGAGAACGCCGAGTACCACGACACGATGCATCGCGCCCAGGCCGAGGCGCCCTATCGCCCGGCCGCGATCGTCGCGTCCTGCGCGCAGGTGATGCAGGGCGGGCTTTCGCTGCTCGCGGTCGTCGGCCTTCTGATCGCCTTCCACTGGCTCCTGGTCGTGGCCCTCCTCGCCTCGGCGCTGCCGGGGCTCTTCGTGAAGGTCCGGTACTCCAGCCGCCTGTATCGCTGGATGCGGGAGCAGACGGCGCTGCAGCGGCTGACCCGGTATCTCAACGGCCTGCTCACGTCGATCGAGTCCGCCAAGGAGATCCGCCTCTTCGATCTTGGCGACGAACTGCGCGGACGCCATCGGGCGCTTCGGCAGAAGAGCATGCACGACAAGCTGCAGCTCGCGCGGCGACGGACCGGCCTCGAGTTAATCGCCCAGCTGATCTCGGTCACGGCGGTGTTCGGCGCGATGTTCGTGATCGCGCGGCGCGCCCTCGCCGGTGCGGTGACCGTGGGCGACATGGTCATGTACTTCGGCGCCTTCCAGCGCGCCCAGGACTTCTTCCGCGACCTGCTGGCCGGGCTCGCCGGGCTGTACGAGGACAATCTCTTCCTGACCGACTTCAAGCGGTTCGTGGAGCTCCGGCCGACGGTCGTCGACCCGGCGCACCCGCGCGCCTATCCCCGCCCGCTCCGGCGCGGCATCGAGTTCGAGCAGGTGAGCTTCCGGTATCCGGGCACCGAGACCGACGTCCTCACCGACGTGAGCTTCACGATCCACCCGGGCGAGCACGTCGCCGTGGTCGGCGAGAACGGCTCCGGCAAGACCACGCTCGTGAAGCTGCTCTGCCGCCTGTACGACCCGACCCGCGGCATCATCCGGATCGACGGCACCGACCTCCGTGACCTCCGCCTCGCCGATGTGCGCGCGGAGCTCGCCGTCGTCTTCCAGGACTATGCCCGCTACCAGCTCAGCGCCCGCGACAACATCTGGTTAGGCAACGCGACGCTCCCCGCGGACTCGCCACGCATCGCCGAAGCGGCCTGCCGGACTGGAGCGGACGCCATCATCCGCGGGCTCCCCCTCGGCTACGACACCGTCCTCTCGCGGCAGTTCGAGCAGGGGACCGACCTGAGTCTCGGCCAGTGGCAGAAGCTGGCGCTCGCCCGGGCCTTCCTCCGGGACAGCCAGCTCCTCGTGCTGGACGAGCCCACGGCGGCACTCGACCCGAAGGCGGAAGCGGAAGTCTTCGACCAGTTCCATGAGCTGGCCGAGGGGCGCACCGCCGTCGTGATCAGTCACCGGCTCTCGACAGTGCGGCACGCCGACCGGATCCTGGTCCTCGTGAACGGGCAGGTGGCGGAAGCGGGGGCGCACAACGAACTGGTGGAACGCGCCGGCGTCTATGCCCGGCTCTTCGAGACGCAGGCGAGGGCCTACCGATGACCAGCACGACGTTGGACACTTCGCCCTGCGATGCCGAGGCGCAGCGCGCCTGGCTCGATCTGCTCCGTGACGAGAGTGGCCTCAGCCTGACGCTCAGCGACCATCAGTGGGACTGCCTCGCCGACGAAGCCACGCGGCACCACCTGCGCGGGGTGACCTACCGCCGGATGGCCGACAGTCCTTTCGCCGCCCGGGTGCCGGCCGCCGTCTGGGACCGGTTGCGCTCCTCCTATCTCGAGACCGCGGGACGCAACGCCGTGCTGTTCCGACAGACCAGCCGTATCGTGACCGAGCTCGCGGCACGGGGCATTCCGGTGATTCTGCTCAAGGGGATGCATCTCGCGCGGTACGTCTATGCCGACCCCGGGCTCCGCAGCATGGCCGACGTGGACATCATGGTGCGAACGGAGCATCTGGCCGAAACCGAGCGCGTCTTCCTCGAGCACGGCTTCGGCCCCCTGCCGCGGCCTGGCATCAAGGAGTGGTGTCGCACCAACCATCACCTGGCCAAGCTGCGGAAGGATGGCGCACCCGAGGTCGAGGTGCACTGGAACATCCAGCGGCCGACGGGACCCTTCCAGATCGACGTGGAAGGCCTCTGGCAGCGCTCCGTGCCCGCGATGCTGGACGGAGCGCCGGTTCGGCTGCTCTCGGCCGAGGATCTGCTGCTGCACCTGACCATCCACCTCTCGCACCAGCACCACTTCCGGCGCGCGGCGCTCAAGGGGCTGGTGGACATCAGCACGCTGATCTTCGCCGAGGGAAGCAGGCTCGACTGGTCGCTGCTCGCGGCACGGGCGCGCGCCTGGGGGGCGTCTGGCGTGCTCTTTACCACCCTTCGCCTGACGACCGAGCTGCTGGGCACGCCCGTGCCGGCGGATGTCTTTGCGATGCTGCCGCACGAGGCGCGTGACGAGGAGATCGTCGGCGTGGCGCGCCGCTACATCCTCACCTTGTATGCCGTGGTGCCGACGGCGTACCAGAAGCTCGCGCACCAGGCTTCGCCCAGTGAACGCATCAAGCTCCTCGTCTCGGCCCTCTTCCTTCCCAGGGAGCGCATGGAGGAGATCTACGGCCTGCGTGCGGGATCGCCGCTCCTTTATCCCTGCTACCTGCTGCGACTCGTCAGCCTCGCCTGGAATCGCGGCGACCTCCTGCGGCAGAGCCTCTTCCGCGGCCCGGCGATTCGGCAGGCGCTCAACCGGGAACGGGATCTCGAGACCCTCGAGCAGTGGAGCTCCACCTCACCCGGGTAGAAACGACGGGCGCCCCCTGCGGTGAAGAGCAGTCCACCCGTCACCGGCACCGGCACCAGCCGGTTCGTATTGCTGCCATCGCCGAGTTGCCCGCGGGCGTTGTTGCCCCAGCACCAGGCGCTCCCGCCAGACGTCAGACCGCACGTATGGCTCTCGCCGGCAGCCAGCTCGCTGAACGACATACCGCCCGCGACTGCCGTGGGCAGGAGCCGGTCGGTCGTGGTGCCGTCTCCCAGCTGTCCGCCGCCCCCGTATACCGGATCGGCACTATTGCGGCCCCAGCACATCGCCGCACCGGACGTCAGGAGGCCGCAGGTGTGGAAACCGCCGCCCATGAGCGAGGTGAAGGTCAGCCCGCCCGCGACCGGCACCGGGAGGTTCCGGGACGTGGTCGTGCCATCACCGAGCTGGCCGTACCGGTTGTCGCCCCAGCAGTAGGCCGCACCACTCGCCGTGAGGCCGCAGGTCTGCCCGTAGCCGAGCGCCAGCGCCGTGAAGCGGTAGCCGCCTGACACGGCGGTCGGCTGGTACCGGTTGGTGAAGGTGCCGTCGCCGAGCTGGCCCTCGTTGTTCTGGCCCCAGCAGTACGCCTGACCGCCGCTCACCAGGGCACAGGTCGCATTGGCCCCCGCGAGGATCGTGGTGAAGCGCAGCCCGCCGATCACCGCGACCGGGGTGTTGCGGTGGATCGTCGTGCCATCGCCGACGACGCCGTTGTCGTTGTTCCCCCAGCACCAGGCCGCGCCTCCCGCAACCAGCCCGCAGCCGCCCCAGGTACGGGTCTCAAGCAGGATGAACCGATGTTCACCGGCGATCGGCGTCGGCACATGACGGGTATCATTGGTCCCGTCGCCGAGGTCGCCGAAGCTGTTGAAGCCCCAGCAGTACCCGAGGCCGGTGCCGGTGAGCCCGCAGCTGTGCCAGTAGCCCCCCGACAACGAGACGAACGGGAGATTGCCGCTCACCAGCGTCGGCACATTGCGCGGCAGGGTCGTGCCATCGCCGAGATCGCCCGCGGTGTTGTCGCCCCAGCAGTAGGACTGGCCATCACTGGAAATGCCGCAGGTCTGAAAGGAACCCGCCGCCAGGAGGGTGCGCGCCGTCGCGGTGGCAGTGAAGGTCGCGAACACCTCCTTGTCGCCGAGCGCGGTCACCCCGCGCACCTCGAGCGACTGCCGCACGCCGGCGACGGGGCCGAGCGTCCAGTAGTCGCTGGCGCGGCCGAGCCGGTCGGTGAGCGCCGAGCCGGCGAACACGCTGCCGCCACCGGCGGTGACGCGGAAGTTGACCACGATTCCCGCCAGCGGGACGCCGGCAGGCGAGACCGCCTTCACGGTGAGCGGAATCGGCAATTCGAGACCGGCCGGACCGGTCTGATGATCCCCACCCAGCACCAGCAGCGTCATTCCCGCGGGATCGACTGGGGCCACCGCAGACTCGGCGCAGGATTGCGTGAAGATCCCGAGCGCGGCGAGCGCCAGCAGGCGTCGCGCCGAGCGGAGCGGTGCGTCAAGCGGGTGATAGGCGTGGTGAACGGAGGGCAATGGCAGGTTGGACCACATGGAGACCCCCTTCGCGGCGCGGGTACGTACCCGCCAGGTCGTCATCCCTGTGGGGGCCCCACTGGCACACTGCGGAGTCTCGTCGCCACCGGGGTGACGTTGAGCGAAGGGTCAACCTTACCGTCGCTGACATGAAAGTGCCGGGAACGAACGATGAGAGGGTTTGCAGGGTCGCGGTGCGCCGCGCCCATGCGACCACACATCCTCGATCCACTCTGGCGCAGAGCGGAATTCCGTCCGAGATTCAGTCATCCCCCTCACGGGAGATCCAGCTGGTGGATGCTCCTTCCCCCCTCTGGTCGGCCCTCACCGACCGGTATCGCCTCGAACGTGAACTGGGCCGCGGTGGCATGGCCACCGTCTACCTCGTGCACGACCTTCGGCACGACCGTCAGGTCGCGATCAAGGTCCTGCGCCCGGAGCTGGCCGCCGTCCTCGGCCGCGAGCGATTCCTGGCCGAGATCCAGGTTACCGCGAAGCTCGACCACCCCCACATCCTGACGCTGCTCGACTCCGGCGAGGACGGTGGCTTCCTCTGGTATGCGCTGCCGTATGTCCGGGGCGAGTCGCTCCGTGCCCGCCTCGAGCGCGAGCACCAGCTCGGCGTGAGCGAGGCACTCACCATCGCGGCCGACATCGCCTCCGCGCTCGACTACGCCCACCAGCAGGGTGTCATTCACCGGGACGTGAAGCCCGAGAACATCCTGCTGCATGAGGGCGAGGCGATGCTCACCGACTTCGGCATCGCCCTCGCGATCCGCGAGGCCGCGGGCGACCGCCTGACGGAGACCGGGCTCAGCGTGGGCACGCCCCGCTACATGAGTCCCGAGCAGGCCACCGCCGACCGCCGTCTCGACGCGCGCACCGACATCTACAGCCTCGGCGCGGTGAGCTACGAGATGCTGGCCGGCGAGCCTCCCTTCACCGGCACCACGGCGCAGGCCATCATCACCCGGGTGATCACTGCCCCGCCTACTCCGCTCCGCGCGCTCCGCGACAGCGTGCCGGCGGCCGCCGAGGCCGCGATCACCCGCGCGCTCGCCAAGCTGCCGGCGGACCGCTTCCCCTCCGCCGCGGCCTTCGGCGCCGCCCTCCGTGCCGAGCAACCAGCGCACGTGACGCCGAGAAGCATGTCACCCTGGCTCTGGCTCGCCGCCGCCGGCGCGGTGGTGCTGGTCCTCTACCTGATGCTTCCGCGCCATGCGACGTCCGCATCGACCGGCGCGGAACGCGCCGCCACGATGGCGCGGGCGCAGCGCGGGCTTGATCGGCGCACCAGTGCGGGAACGGTCGAGGCCGTCGCCGAGTACGGCGCCGTCATCCGGCGCGACTCGAGCTACGCGCCGGCGTGGAGCGGACTGGGGAAGACGTACGTCCGCGCCTACTTCCGGAACTTCACCCTGCCTGGCGTTCCGCACGACAGTCTCCTTGCGCTCGCGGTCCGCTCCGTGGAGCGGGCGCTCGCCGCCGACTCCACCTCTGCCGACGCGTGGGTCGCGCAGGCCATGGTCCGCCGCTCCGTCGATCCGACCGACATGACGCCGGCGCTTCGCGCGATCCGTCGCGCGATCAGCCTCGACTCGATGTCCGGCGCGGCCTGGCAGACCGCGGCCATGATCTTCGCCGACCGCGGTGACATGTCGGCGGCCATGGAAGCGTGGACGCGCAGTACGACGGTCGCACCGGCCTATGCCGAGGGGGCGGCGTTCCGGGGACAGGGATATTTCTGGCGGCGTCAGTTCGACAGCGCGGAGGTCTGGGCGGACAGTGCGATCACCCTGGATCCGGATTACATCTTCGCGCGCACCATTCGCGGATACGTGGCGGTCGAGCGCGGCGACTTCGCGAAGGGCGCAGACGCCTTTGACGCCGCGCGGCGCCTGGGCGACGACATCGAAATCGTCAACGCCCTCGCCGGCCGGGCCCTCGCCGAGGCGCGCGCCGGCCGGACCAGCGAGGCGCGACAGCTGCTCGGTCGCGCCGATTCACTGGGTGCCAGCTACCACCCGACACCGCTGCATACCGCGATCGATATCGCGGAAGCCTACGTCGGACTGCGCGATACCGGCCATGCACTGGCCTGGCTCACCCGGGTGGAGCAGCCGCACGACCTGCACTTCCAGCTCCATCTGCGCTGTGACGCCCCGCTGGATCCCATCGCCAGCGACCCGCGATTCCGCAGGCTGCTGCTCACTCCCCGACCGCCCCGAAACGCCGCCTGCTGACACACAGCGCGCCCCGGCCACTGGCCGGGGCGCGCTGTGCTGCTATGACCGCGAGTCCGCTGTCGCGCTCAGCTCGCCGCTGTCACCGTGAAGGACACCGTCGCCGAGCCGTTGGCGGCCACGGTGACGGTGCCCGGCAGCGTCGGGCTGGTCGTGAAGGTCGTGAGTCCCGCTGGCGGTGTGATCGTCACGGCGTAATCCCCCGGGGCGACATGCAGCAGGTTCGCGGTGTAAACGCCATCGCCGTCGGCATCGGTGAAGGTCGCCGTGCGGGCGATCCCATCGCTGCCGGTGAAGGTGGCGGTAAAGTCCCCCAGGGTGAGCTGGACCTGGTTGATGATCGGCAGGGTCACCTGCGCGCCGAGCGACAGATTGACCGCCGCACTGCCCGTGAGCGAGATGCTGGCACCGGTGATCACCGGATGCATCACCCACATGCCCGAGTTGCCGGCCTGCTGACCGAAGCTCTGCGAGACATCGAAGTCGATCACCAGGATCGTGGAGCCACCATCGGCGATCGTCAGCTTGTCACCGGGCAGCGTGATCTTGAGCCCGCTCTGCGCGAGACTCGGCATCTGCAGCGATCCGGTGACCGTCGCGCCCTGCGGGAGCCCGGCGTAGGCCGGATCGGACGCGTAGATGCTCGACGTGCCGTTGCCGTTGTCCACCTCGACATACCCGCCACTGATCTTGAACCGGAGCTGTGAATAGGTCCCCGCCGGCACCACGACGCTGTCGAGCAGCGTCGCGGCATCGCTGGCCAGGGTGAGCAGGTTGGTCGTGACGGGCGTGCTCATGAGCACCGTGGTCCCGCCGCTCCCCTGCAGGTCGATCTCGCTGATGGTGACCACCGCGGCGAGCACATCGCCCGGGGCGTCCTTGAGCACCAGGGAGAGGTGGCCGGTGCCTGCGGGGCTGGTGCTGTCACTGCAGCCGGCGAGTCCGGCAAGCAGCGCCAGCGCACTCAACCGCAGCATGGAAGCATATCGACTCATGGAATCGGATCCTCATCGGTTCGTGTTCGATCGGATCATGCGATCCGAGGTCGGAGAGGATACGGTGCGCTCACAGCATCGACGGTGACTCTCCTCACCACGTCGTGCGCCAATCTGACCGCGCACCGTGAGGACGAGTGTACGACGGCGTCACATCGGCCTGCAATCGGTCGTTGGAGCGACGGGGCTCGGGACTTCTACGCCGATCACCTCCGTGGGTCTTCGATCGGCTCCCTGTACCACGTCGCGATCTCGGCGACGCGACGGTGGACGGATGCCACCGCTCGGTCGTTCAATTGGTCGGGCTGGGCGCCATCGCCTCGCAGGATGCATGGGACCGCCTTGCCCCCCCGCTCCGCGCCCCCCTCCGTCGCGGCAGCCACCCCATGCACCCGGCGTCCAGGCCCGGCCGCATCCCGTTGCCGGAGAACAGCTTGCAGGGCCAGCGGACGGGGGTATGCAGGGCCAGTGGCCCCTCATGCCCTGCTCAGTATCGCCCGATGATGGTGGCATGGGACTTCCCCATATGACCGAATTGCAGGCAGGCCCCGGCCTCGGAGCCTCGCCGTTGGCCGCCGGGAAATCCTGAGACGTGTACGGAGAGATTGCGTGAATTCCTGGGAAGGCATCACCGCCAGACAGCTGAGCCGCCTCCGGCTCGACAGCGTCCGCAGCAAGATTCTGGCGTTCACCGTGCTGGCCACCGTGGTCACCTCGGTCACCACCGTCTGGCTCGCCTACTCGCAGGGCAAGCGTGCCCTCACCCAGACGATCGCCACCGAGCTCGTCGGGGTGAGTTCGCAGGCCGCGAACGAATTCGGGCTCTGGCTCAAGGAGCGGGAGTTCGACCTCCGGACCTTCTCCAACTCCTACGAAGTCACCGACAACCTCGAGCGCATCGCCACCGGTGGCCGCGCCGGCACCGGCCGCCTCGGCGACTATCTGAGCTCGGTGCGCGAGCGCGCCGCCGAGTACGACGCACTCGCGGTCTTCGATCTTGCGGGGCGCCAGGTCGCGAGCAGCCCTGCGCGAAGCGGCATCACGGCGCTGCCGCAGGACTGGGTCACGAAGCTCAAGTCCGGTGATCCGGTGATCGGCACCCCCGTGTGGGACTCGCTGGGGCGCACGATGACCGTCGTCATCGCGGTCCCGATCAAGCCGGCGGGCAGCCGCAGTCTCGGCGCCATCGCGGGGCGGCTCGACCTCCGCTCCGCGGCCGCCACGCTGCAGCGCCTCGCCCGGGGCCATGCCGGGACCGCCTACCTGGTGAGCTACACCGGCGAGCGCATCCTCAGCTCCGCTTCCGACTCGCTCACCCCGGTGCGGGGCAAGGTGGACGTCGGTGCCATGCGGCGGCTCAACACCGAGTCGCGCGAGGTCGTCGAATACAGCAACCCCGAAGGCACCGCGGTCATCGGCACGCTCCGCCTGGTGGCCGGGTCGAACTGGGGCGTGCTGACGGAGCTGACCCAGGCCGAGGGCTACAGCCTGATCAACCGCTTCCGGAACATCACGGTGCTGGTGCTGGCCTGCCTCTTCGCGGTGGTCGGCACCCTGGCCTATCTGTTAGGCCTGCTCCTGGTCCGCCCGCTCGAGCGCCTCACCCGGGGCTCGGCCCGCGTCGCCGGCGGCGATTTCGACGTCACCCTCCCGGTCGTCACCGGCGGTGAACTCGGCTATCTCACCCGGGTCTTCAACGACATGGTCGCGCAGCTCCGGGCGAGCATGCATGAGGTCGACAGCATCAACGAGCGCCTGCGCGAGAAGAACGCCCAGCTCGAGCGGCTGTCGCTCACGGACCCCCTCACCGGCCTGTACAACCGGCGGCATCTGATGGAGGTCCTCGAGCACGAGCTGAAACGGGCGGGCCGGAGCGGCGACGCCTTCGCGCTCCTGATGATGGATGTGGATCACTTCAAGACCTACAACGATGCCTTCGGCCATCAGGCCGGCGACGACGCGCTGATCGCGGTCGCGGGGGTGCTCCAGGGCTCGGTGCGGGAGGTGGACTGCGCGGCGCGCTACGGAGGCGAGGAGTTCGTGGTGCTGCTGCCGGCGACCGGCATGGACAGGGCGGTCGATGTGGCGGAACGGATCTGCGAAGCCGTGCGCCACGCCACCGTGAAGGGCGGACAGATCACCGTCAGCGTCGGCGTCGCGAGCTACCCGGCGCAGGGCGTCAGCCTCGAATCGCTGATCGCGAGCGCGGATGGCGCGCTCTACCACGCCAAGCGCGAGGGCCGCGATTGCGTGGTCCGCGCCGACTGGGCCTCGTTCGCCCCGCCGGTTGCCGCGAGGCCCTAGCGCCGCTTCGCGAGCAGCTCCTTCGCAATCCAGCCGGTGCGGCCGGCCTCGTCGGTCACCCGGATCCACTGGTCGGTGTAGGAGTAGCCGGTCAGCGCGACTCCCGCCTTCACGACAAAGACCACCTTGAAACCGGTCCCCGGGCCCGAGCGGACGTTGCCGCCGCGCGCGGTCTTGAACGGCACCGGCGTCGCAAAGGCCTTTTCCCCCGCGCGCGCGGGCTGATCGGAAGCCGTCGAGCGCCGCGCGGGGGCCACCAGTGCCTTCGCCTGTTCGGTGAGATAGAGCGCGCCGGCGTAGTTGCCGTCGTTGAACGCTTCGGTCCCCATGCGGAGCAGCTTCTTCGCCTGGGCCACGTCCGCGCTCGAGGCGCCCCGCGGCGACTGGGTCGCGAGTTCGGTCTCGGCGATGCCGGACGCCGCCGCGGCGCGTGAGGCCGTCCCCTGCGAGCGGCCGAGACTCTGGACCACATCCTGGCGGGCGGCATCGAGCCGGTTCTCCAGCTCCTGGATCCGGGCATCGGCCTCGGCGAGCTGCAGCTCCAGCCGGTCCACCACCCGCTGCTGCTCCGGATCCTTCACGAGCACCGTGTCGGTGACGGTCCGGATGATGGGTTCGGCCGGTCGCTGGGACGATTCGGCGACGGGTGCTGGCGCGGGTGCCGGGGCGGGATGACTGCACGCGGCAGCCAGGAGCAGGAAACCGACCGAACGGGTATGACGCACCGATCAACCTCTTGAAGCGGTATCCAGGCATCCCTGCCCGAGCGCGTGGAGCGGACTGAATTGGGGAACGGGGCAAAAGTGGCGGAGCCACGCCCGCGAGGCAACCGCCACGCCGGGCGCCACGGCACCCGGTCGGGTATCGGGCATCCCCGCGCCCGGGCGGATTTCGCGCGTGACTCCGGAGGAGGAGTGGCCTCACCCTAGGATCGATTGCAGCGACCGCGAGCTTCCCTTAGCCTCAGTACACAAGCGAAGGGCACCACGCGGTACCTTGTCGACAAGAGCACAGATCTTGGAGTCGAAGGCGCCGGCGGACCTCAGGGTCTGCGGCGCCTTCCTGCTTGTCTACCTGCGCCCCGGGCTCTCCGCGCCGCAGACTCCGCTCTTTCAATCACGGGGCAATCTCCATGTACCTCACCCGAACCATCACCGCGCTGGGCACCGGGCTGCTGCTCTCCCTGGCCGCACAGACTACGAACGCCCAGACCACCAGGACCATGCCGGTACGCACCGCGACCGACACGACCTGCCTGAACACCCCGGCCGGTGCCGGCGATTCCACCAGCATGCAGCACATGCCGATGGACAGCAGCAAGTCGAACCAGCAGGCGGGGCGGAAGCACTGCCTCGATCCGATGCGCACCACCATGCGGAGCGACAGCCTCTGCGAGACCACCGCGGGCGACAGCCTCGCCTACAGCCAGGCCGATTCCGTCGCGATGAAGGCGGATGCCTCCGCGGGCCGCACGCACCGCCCGGCGATGCGCACCAACTGCAAGGTCGGTCTCGGCGCCGGTGTTGGCACCGATTCCACCCTGTGGCGGGCCAAGCGCGACTCGACGCTGCCGCTCAAGCCGTAACGATTCCAGCGCGCGGGAGGGTCACTCCTCCCGCGTGCATGACTCACTGACTACCCCGGAGACTCCAATGACCATCAATGACTCCTCCAGCCACTTCGCCGAGCGCGTCGACGCGGTTGCCGAGCGCGTGAACGACAAGGCGGACGGCATGCTGCACTCCGCCGAGAAGGCGATCGACTCCAGGCGCAAGACCGCCGCGGACACGCTCGCCTCCGCGGCCGAGCGCCTGCACCGCCGCGCCGACGACCTGCCCGGCGTGCAGCAGGCCACGCGCGCCGCGCACTCGACCGCGGATCGCCTCGAAGCCACCGCCGACTATCTCCGCACCCACGACACCAGGGCGATGGCGGGCAATGTGATGGACTTCGTCCGCAAGCACCCGGGCAAGTCGCTCGCGGTGGCCGCTGCGGTCGGCTTCCTCGCCGCCCGCTCCATGCGGAGCGACTGAGATGCGCGCCGAGGTCGCGGATGAGCAGCGCTCGACGCTCGCAGTGACTCAGCGGATCCTCGGGAATCTCGAACTGATCCTCCGCGGCGAGCTGCGCCTGCTCCAGGCACAGCTCGTCGAGGAGGTCAGCACCCTCGCGGGGAATTCCCTGTTCCTGCTGCTGGGGGCCGCACTGGCGCAACTCGCGGCCGGCTGCATTCTGCTGGGCACGATCTACCTGCTCGGCACCACGATGCCGCTCTGGGCAGCGGCGGTGATCATCGGCGTCTCCTGCGCAGTCGGCAGCGTCGGACTGCTGCTGACCGGGCAGCAGAGGCTCGCTCGCCAGGCGGAGGAGCGGGGAAAGGCCTTTGACGCACTGATGAAAGGCGGCATATGGGCGCACGAATCGAACAGCTAGAGCAGCGCATTGCCCGGCAGCGCGAGGAACTCGGCGACGATCTCGAGACCCTCGCGGCCAAGGCCAGGACGCTCACCGACTGGCGCGCGCAGGTCGACGCCCATCCCCTCGCCGCGATGGGCATAGCGGCCGGTGGCGGGATGCTGCTCGCGGTGATGCTCTCCCCCCACGACGTCAGCGCCTGGCCGGCGCCGACGAAGCGGTGCCGCGCCACGAGCCGCGCCCGATCGGCAACGGTCTGCTCGGCGACATCCGGAAGGCGATCGGCGCCGTCGCGACCGCCACCGCGGTGGAGATGCTCACGGAGGCGATCCCCGGATTCAACGACCACTTCCGGAAGGGAGCCTCGGCTGCCGGACGCTGAGGCGAAGTCGAACCAGGCCTGGGCGCCCATCGGTGTCTTTCTGATTCTGGCCGTCACCGCCCTCAAGCTGGGGGCGGAGCTGGCCATTCCGGTCGTGGTGTCGGTCCTGCTCGCGCTGCTGCTCGGCGCACCGCTGGCATGGCTCAGGCGGCGGCGCATCCCGGAATCGGTCGGCGCCGGGATCCTGGTGTTCGGCTCGGTGGCGCTCTTCGCCGGAGGACTCTCGCTCCTCGCCGATCCGGCGGCACAGTGGATCGCCGAGGCGCCCGCCCATCTTGCCAAGGTGGAGGCCCGGGTCCAGGCGCTCATGCGGCCGTTCCACAGCATCCAGCAGACCGCGGCCAAGATGGACAGCGCGACGTCGGGCGCCGGCACCAGCCGCCAGGTGGTGCAGGTCGCGGAGCCGGGGATGCTCAAGCGCGTGTCGGGTTCGAGCGCCCACCTCATCGGCCAGCTGCTCGCCGTCCTCTTTCTCAGCTATTTCCTCCTCGCCGCGGCCCCGCTCCTCAAGCAGAAGCTGGTCACCGTCATCCCCGCCCGGACCAATCGGGTGGAGGTGGAAGAAGTCGTGCGGGAGATCGCGTCGCACATGTCGCGCTATCTCTGGCTCTCGTCGGCCATGAACCTCGGCGTGGGACTCCTCACCTGGGGTCTGCTCAGCTTCCTGCACTATCCCAACGCGGCGCTCTGGGGCGTCATGGCCGGCGTGCTCAACTACGTCCCCTACGTCGGCGCGATGGCGACCCTCGCCGCGATCGGGCTCGCCGGCGCGGTGACCTTCTCCGATCTCACCCCGGTGCTGGCCGGTGCGGGTGGCTATCTCCTGATCCACGTGGTGCAGAGCAACCTCGTCACCCCCGCGCTCCTCGGGCGCAAGCTTCCGCTCAACCCCGCCGCGCTCTTCCTCGGGCTCATCTTCTTCGGCTGGCTCTGGGGGGTGACCGGCGCGGTGCTCGCCGTGCCGCTGACCGTCATGATCCAGGTGGTCTGCGCCCGCATCCCCTCTATGGAGAAGGTGGCGGTGCTGCTCGACAGTTGAGTGCGCCGCCAGCGTGGTCGTCGCTGGCGCGGGATGATCGCGGGCTGCACATTGGGACCGGTCCCCTCTCTGGCCCCGATCGACAGGAACTCACCCCATGCATCACCCGCGCGCACTGCTCCGAGCCCTTGGTCTCTCGGCACTGATTGCTTCGCTTGGCGCCCCGCCGGTCCGCGGTCAGATCCCCGCCGCCGAATATGCCGCCCGCCGAGACTCGCTCGCGGCCCGGATCGGCACCGGCGTGGTCGTCGCCTTCGGGGCGCGCACTCCAGTCACCGATTTCGGCCCGCCGACCCAGCTCCCCGCCTTCCACTACCTGACCAACTACGACGAACCCGACGCCGTCTTCGTGCTGGTCAGCCGGAATGGTGCCGGTTGGGCGACACTGTTCACCACGCCGGTGGAGCCCCGGCGCTCGCTCTACTACGGTCAGCACCCCGACAGCGCCCACCTCGAGACCGAGACCGGCATGCACGCCCGCTCGCTGTCGGCACTCGGTGCGGTACTCGACTCGCTGGCCAGCGCGGGGCTTCCCTTCTTCTCGCTCGCCGACTTCGAGGATGCCGACTTCGCCAAGGCGGACTCGCTCACCCGCGGCGGCCGCTTCCTCCATGATTTCGCCGCGCGGCATGATGGGCTCGCGATCACCGACGCCCATCCCATCGTCAACGAGCTCCGCGCCCGCAAGACGCCAGCGGAGATGGCGCTCCTCCGGAAGGCCGCCGAGATCAGCGTGACGGGCCACCTCGCGGCGATGCACCTGGCCGCGCCGGGACTGCATGAGTACGACCTGCAGGCGGCGCTCGAGTACGCCTTCCGCCGGGGCGGCGCCTCGCGTGTCGCCTACGGCAGCATCGTCGGGAGTGGCAAGCGCGGGACCCAGCTCCACTACATGAAGGATCGCGGGCCGATCGAGGCGGGGGACCTCGTCGTGATGGATGCCGGCGCGGAATACGAGGGCTACGCCGCCGACGTCACCCGCACCATCCCGGTGACCGGCAAGTTCTCACCGGAACAGCGGGCGCTGTACCAGATCGTGCGGGATGCGCAGGCCGCGGCGGAACGGAATTCGAAGCCGGGCCTCTCCTCCCGCGCGGCGGAGGACTCCTCATTCGAAGTCCGGGCACGTGGGCTTGCGGCGCTCGGCTACATCGAGAGTGCCGATGCCACGATGGATCCGCCCTGGGCCGCCGACTGCAAGGCGCAGCCGCGGGCCTGCCGTCAGGCGACGCTCTTCACCATCCACGGCATCAGCCACGGGCTCGGTCTCGCGGTGCACGACCCGGCCCAGTTCTAC
Source organism: Gemmatimonadales bacterium (assembly GCA_044229445.1). Classification (GTDB taxonomy): domain Bacteria; phylum Gemmatimonadota; class Gemmatimonadetes; order Gemmatimonadales; family GWC2-71-9; genus JADJOM01. The sequence goes on from JBGASX010000011.1 coordinate 42,384, forward strand.
ACCGGCGAGCACCTCTTCAAGGTGGGAGACGCCTTCACCATCGAGCCGGGGATCTACATCAGCCAGACGGCGCTCGATCTGCTGCCTGACACGCCGAAGAACCGCGCCTTCCGCGCCAGGGCGCAGCCGCTGGTCCGGAAAACCGACAACACCGGCATCCGCATCGAGGACGACTATCTGATCACCGAGAAGGGGCTGGAGTGGATCAGCCGGGCGCCGCGGGAGATCGCAGAGGTCGAAGCGGCGATGAAGCAGCGGGCGCTGCAGCCCTGACGGCGCCCGGCCGTCGTCACCGCGCCCTCACCCAGAGCAGCGCGGGCAACGCCACGTAAAGCAGGAGGTCGCGCACCAGGTAGAATCCCACCACGGCCGCCACGAGCTGCCAGCGCCTCCGGCGCGGCAGCCCGCCCTTCCTGATCGCCGCGCGCCACTCCCTGATCAGACGCATCGCCGCCCCCCCCAGAACCGTGCGTGTTGAAGAGAAGGCGCAATCCACCCCCCACCCGGCTCATGAGCCGTTCTGTCCCGGTTCCGCGCCTTCTCTCGATGGCAGACCGAGTGGCTGCCGGACACCAACACCCCTGGGGGACACATGAAGCGCGCAGCGATCCTGCTCTACGGCACCGTGGCGTACCTGGCCTTCTTCGGGACGTTCCTGTACTTCATCGGCTTCGTCGGCGGCTTCACGCCCGTCGCCCTCGATTCCCCGCGCAGCGGCCCGCTCGGCACGGCGCTGCTCGTCAACGTCCTGCTGGTGGCCCTCTTCGGGGCGCAGCACTCGATCATGGCGCGGAAGCCGTTCAAGTGGTGGATCACCCGCCACATCCCGGACGCGGCGGAGCGCTCGACCTTCGTCTTCGCCTCCAGCCTGATCCTGGCCGCCATGATCCAGAACTGGCAGCCGGTCGGCGGCGTGGTCTGGTCGGTCGAGACCCCACTGATCCGCATCCTGCTCTACATTATCTTCGGCTTCGGCTGGACACTGCTGCTCATTTCGAGCTTCACGATCAACCACTTCGACCTGTTCGGGCTGAGGCAGAGCTGGCTCGCGTTCCGTGGCATTCCCTACACGCCGATCCAGTTCCGCAATCCCTGGCTCTATCGCCAGGTCCGGCACCCGCTCTATCTCGGCTTCTTCCTCGGGCTGTGGGCGACGCCACACATGACCGTGACGCATCTCGTGCTCGCCGCGGGGCTCTCGCTCTACATCCTCCTCGGCGTGCGGTTCGAGGAGCGTGATCTCATCGCCGAGCATCCGGAGTATGCGACCTATCGTGAGCGCGTCCCGATGTTCATCCCGGGCACCGGGAACGATCCGGTGACCGGACCGCGGGCCCTGACGAGCACCTGACGGAATGCTGGCCGCGTGCGGGGTGGTGTCCTCCCACCTCCCCGCACCTCTTCAGTCACCCCGCACCATGGAGACCGCCATGCCCATCCTTGCCGAGCCGCGCGATCTCGCCGAGCTGACGGAGATCGATCCCGTCATCCCGCCTGGTGCGGGCGACCGCTTCAGCGGGTACGGCGTGATGGGTCTCCCCTTCGACTCGGGACAGGTCCTGGCACTCCGGCGGTTTCCCGCCTCGTCGCTCGGCACCGGCTACTCCTCCGTCTGGCACCGTGACGCCGAGGGGCACTGGACCTTCTGGTCCGACCATCTGCCGGAGTCATCCTGCGCCCGATACTTCGGCTGTTCGATCAGCCATGCGGTGGTCGCGCCGATCAGCGTCCGCTGGATCGGACCCAGGAGCTTCCGGGTTCGGGTCGGTGGGGGAGTCGTGGACTGGACGGTCACACTCGCGGCGACGCCCGCGAGCCTGCTCCTGCAGGCACTGCGGATGGTGCTGCCCGAGCACTACTGGCGGCGGCCCGATCTGCTCCGCAAGCTGGGCCGGCTCGCCGGCCCGCTCTTCAATGCGGGTGAGCTCCGCCTGACAGGCCGCTCCTCGAACGGGCAGTACTTCATGGCGATGCCGGAGCGGGTGTGGATGGTGAGCAGTTCGGTCGCGACGGTGCACAGCACGCCGCTCGGTTCACCGCGCCCGCTCCCCGAGCAGGCCTTCCTCGGCGATTTCGCGATTCCGCAGCGGGGATTATTCATGGTGGGGAGTGCCGAGTTCGAGCCCTTCGATCCGGCGCGGCACTCGGGCCTGCTCTCCTGTCAGGGAGATCCGGCCTCCGCGAACCGCGCCGCTTCCGACGGCCTGCCGAGTCCGCGATAGGCGAGGACGAGGTTGGCGCGGACGCGCGCCATCTCCTCGGGCGGCGTGCTTCCGATCGCGCTGAGGATCCTGAGCGCATCGGTGAGCGCCTGTTCGGCCCGCTGGTACTGGTGGCGCCGTACCGCGATCTCCCCCAGCAGTTCCTGGCAGCGCCCGACCTGCAGGTGGGTCGGGCCCTGCAATTGGAGCCGGATGGCCATGCTCCGCTCGAGCAGCGGCTCGGCGTGGTCCAGGTCCCCCTTCTTCATGTAGAGCACCGCGAGCTCGTACTGACTGCCGGCCACCGCCGGGTGATCGGGCCCCATGCTGCGCTCCACCGCATCGACCACCGTCCGGCGGACCCGGATCGCCTCGTCCAGCCGGCCCTCGTCTGCCCAGATGTCGGCGATCGCGCCGCGGTCGAGGGCGACGATGTAGTGATCGGGTCCGAGCCCCGCCTCACGCAGTTCGAGCACCCTCGTCATCAGCGACTCGGCCTCGGCGAAGCGCCGTTCCCGCTGCAGCAGTTCGCCCAGGTTGCCGGTCCCGTGCACCAGGCCGAGGTACTGGTCCCCCATCGTGCGGCGCACCATCGCGATGCCGCCGCGATACAGCCACTCCGCCTCGGCCCAGCGGGTCGAATCCCACGCGATCAGGTCGGCGACGTTGATCATCAGCTGACCCACGCTGGGATTGAGCGGTCCCAGCGCCTGCTGTCTGAGCGCGAGCGCCTCACGCGCGGCCGACTCCGCCTCGGCGTACTTCCCCTGGGAGTGCAGCGTGTACGCGAGCTTGATCAGCGTCTCGGCGAGCAGCGGATCTTCGGGTTTGAGTGTGCGGCGGCGGATCGCGAGGACCTCGCGATAGGCCGCCTCCGCCTCACTCACCCTCGCGAGGAAGGGGAGCAGGAAGGCGAGATCGCTCAGGGCGTCGGCGTAGGCCGCCGTCTCCGTCCCGGTCGTCTCGCGCAGGATTGCTAGCGCCTGGCGGTTGAGCAGCTCCGCGTGCTGATACTGGCCATTCACCCGCTCCAGCCGGCCGAGATGCTGCAGGCTCGCCGCCACATCGGGATGCAGGTTCCCGAAGGTGCGCCGCCGGATCATCAGCCCCTGCGCGGTGGCGGTGTGGGCCGCCTCGGTGCGGCCGAGATTGAGGAAGAGCTGCCCCAGGGCATCGAGCAGCCGCGCCTGCACCGCCGGCTGGCTGCCGAGTTCATCCACCCGGATTCGGGCCCGCTCCAGGAGCTGCTCGGCAAAGGCGGCGTTGACCGGCGCCACGTTCGGGTCGCCCTGGAGAAACACTCCGACCACGAAGTCGGTCACCTCTTCCGACTGCTGCAGCGCCGACTCCGCGCGGAGCCGCGCCGCCGCCGCGGCCCGCGCCTGCCAGGTCGTCGTGATGAGCCCGGCGGTGAGCAGGACGAGCGCCAGTACGGCACCCGACACCGCGGCCCGGTTCCGCCTGACAAAGGTACTGATCCGGTAACCGAGGGTATCGGGCCGCGCCTTCACCGGCTCATGCTCGAGATGCCGCCGGAGATCTTCCGCCAGCCCCTGGGCCGAGCGGTAGCGCCGCTCCGGCTCCTTGGCGAGCGCCTTGAGCACGATCGTGTCGAGATCGCCGCGGAGCCGCCGCGCGAGCGACGGTTCGCTCACCCGGAGACTCGGCCGCTCCGGGATCCGCTCGCAGACCACCTGCTGGATCGCGGCCGGACTGAGATCATGGACGTCGTACGGCCGCCACCCCGTCAGCAGTTCGTAGAGCAGGATGCCGAGGGTGTACACATCTGAGAGTGTCGTCACCCGCTCGCCGCGCACCTGCTCGGGGCTCGCGTAGCCGGGCGTGAACCAGAAGCCGGAGTGGTGCCCGGAGGTCTCGCCCGGCCGCTCCCCGTCCTCGGTCTCGGCCAGCGTCGCCACGCCGAAGTCGAGCAGCTTCGGGTCGCCCGATTCCTGGATCAGGATGTTGCTCGGCTTGAGATCGCAGTGGATCACCAGCCGCTGATGGGCGTACTGCACCGCTTCGGCGATCGCGATGAAGAGCCGGAGCCGCGCGTCCACATCGAGGTCGCGCTTCCGCACGAACTCGGTGAGCGACTCCCCTTCCACGTATTCCATCGCGAGGAAGGGCTGCCCGCCGTTGCCGTAGCCACCGTCGATCAGCCGCGCGATGCCGGGATGCTCGAGCCGCGCGAGGATCTGCCGCTCCCGCGCGAAGCGCTGCTCGAGTCCCGGCGTTCCGCTCAGCGCGTGGAAGAGGTCGCGGCGCAGCAGCTTGAGTGCCACCCGCTGGGTGAATCCGGCGCCGCCCCGCTCGGCGAGATAGACCGAACCCATCCCTCCCTGTCCGAGCCGGCGGATGATCCGGTAATTGCCGAACATCTCCCCGGTGCGTTCGGGGACGGGCTCCGCATCGGCAGGCTCACCGAGCAGGCCGTCGATCGCGTGCGCGAGCAGCGACTCCACCTCGGCGCGGAGTGCCGTGTCTCCGGCGCAGGCCTGATCGAGATAGCGCTCCCGGACTGCGCCCTCCTGATTGATCGCGACCGAGAAGATCTCGGTGATGCGCGCCCAGTCGCGGGTCGGGCCGGAGGCGGTGCTCACGGGCTCAGCTCCCGGTTGAGCCAGGCGCGGGCCAGGGTCCAGTCACGCTTCACGGTGGCGGGGGAGATGTCGAGCGCGGCGGCGGTCTCTTCCACACTCATGCCGCCGAAGAAGCGGCACTCCACGATACGGGCCTGACGCTCGTCGATCAGGCGGAGCTGTTCCAGCGCCTCGTCGAGCGCAACCAGGTCGTCGGGCCGGGACTGGGCGGCATCGAGGGCGTTGTCGAGCGGGAGATGGGTCGCACCGGCGCCGCGCTTCCCGGCCCGCCGCTGCCGCGCATGGCTCACCAGGATCCGGCGCATCTCGTTGGCGCAGGCGCCGAAGAAGTGGGCCCGGTCCTGCCAGACCATCCGGTCGAGACGGACCAGCTTGAGGTAGGCCTCGTGGACCAGCGCCGTCGGCGAGAGGGTGTGATCGGGCCGCTCGTGGCGGAGCGCGCGGTCGGCCTGCTCACGGAGCCGCGCGTAGATCGCGGGCATCAGGCCGTCGAGGGCGGCGCGATCCCCGGCGGAGAGCGCCTGCAAGGCCTGCGTCACATCGGTCTCGGGTGTCATGAGGGATTCCACTCGGGACGTCGGTCTTCCTTATATAGCCGCCGGGTACGGACAGCCGCCAGCCTCCGGGACCGGCGGTACCCGGGTGGGCCAGCCGCTGAACGGGCCCGGCGGGGGATTTGTTTCTGTATGGCGCCGGGGCGACCACTTGGTCGCCCCGGCGATGTCCGTGATGCACCGATCGGTCGTGCGGACGGCTACGGGCCGGTGACCTGGAACTGGAGGCCGCCGAGCACCGGGGTCGGCGCCCACCGGGTGATCGTCGTTCCGTCGCCGACCTGACCGTTGTCGTTGTCGCCCCAGCAGTACGCCGTACCGCTGGCGGTGAGTCCACAGGAGTGCTCCCAGCCGACCGCGATCCGCTGGAACAGCAGCCCGCCGATCGCGGGCACCGGGCTATCGATCGAAATGGCCATCGTCGGGCCGATGCCGAGTTCGCCCTTCGTCGCCATGCCCCAGCAGTAGACCGCACCGGAGGGAGTCAGGCCGCAGGTGAACGCGGCTCCCGAGGTCAGCGTCGTGAAGGTGTGGCCGCCGACGACCCTGGCCGGCTGCAGTTCGGTCGCGCCGGTGCCGTTGCCGAGTCCGTTGACGCCCCAGCAGAACGCTTCGCCGGCGGTGTTCAAGCCGCAGGAATGCCAGTTCCCCAGCGAGAGCATGGTGAATCGCTCCGTCGTGGCAACCGGCGCCGGCAGGTAATGGTCGGTTGTGGTGCCGTCACCGAGAGTCCCGTACTGGTTCGTTCCCCAGCACCAGGCCTCGCCGGTCGTGGTGACCCCGCAGCCGTGCTTGTCGCCGACCACGAGGTTGATGAACTGGAGTCCGCCGGCCACTGCGGTGGGAGAACTCCGTGGCGTCGTGGTACCGTCGCCGAACTGACCGTTGTAGTTGGCGCCCCAGCAATAGCCCACCCCGTTGGTCGCCAGCCCGCATACGCTGAAGGTCCCGGGATTCAGAGTCACGAACCGGAGCGCGCCACCGACGGGTGTTGGGCTCCACGGATACGAGAGATAGGCGCCACTGCCCCAGCAGTAGGCCTGCCCCTTCGGGGTCAGTCCGCAGGTGCTGAACATCGTCGCGGCAAGACTGGCCAGGCCGGGATCGTTCAGGAGCGGAGTCGGCTGGTGGCGGTCGATCGCGCTCCCGTCCCCGAGCTGTCCCCAGTTGTTCTCGCCCCAGCAGTAGGTCTTCCCGTTGCTGGCGATCGCGCAGGTGTGATTCCCTCCGCCACCCGAGATCGTCTGGATGTCCATCGAAAGCGCATTGATGCTCACCGGGTTTCCGGCGATACCGGGCGCCGCCGCGGTCGCGGTCAGCGAATTCGTCCCGAGGGAGGTACCGAGCGTCCAGCTACCAACGGTCGCGACGCCGTTCGCTCCGGTGACCTGAGTCGGCGCCGTAACGGCGCCCCCGCCGCCGGTCACGACGAAGCTCACCGACACACCCGGCCACGGACTGCCGTCCGCCCTGGTCACCAGCACCGAGGGTGCGATCGCCACCGTTGCGCCGGGCCGAGCCGCCTGACCGTCGCCGGAGGAGATCACGATCGCGGCGGTGCGCGGAGTGGTGGCGCAGGTGATCCGGACATTCACCGAATGCCCCGCCCCACCACGCACGGCCACGTCCACCGCGTTGCGCCCGCGCAGCACGATGACGGGCACTTCGGCGACTCGCACCGACCCGAGCAGGGCGGCAAAGTCGAGCACGATCTTCCCGTTCATCCATACCCTGGCCGTCGTCCCCGGCTCGCCGTCGTCCTCGACCCGGAGTACACAGCCGCCGGCGGGAGCGGGTTCGATGATGAAGGTCGTGCGCGTCCGTTCGCCGCCTTCAAAGCCGAACTGTCTCGGCCCGAAGATGCAGGTAGGGCAGGAGCCATCAGTGGCCCCGGAGAGCGCCGCGCTCTCCACGGTACTCGCCGTGGGCGCCGACGCATTGCAGGCGGGTAGGAGCAGGAGAAGCGAGAGTGCGAAACTTCCGGCCAGGCCTTTCATGGTGGACCTCCGGGTGATCTGGCGGGCATACGCAGACGGCGGCCTCGAAGATCGCCGAGGCCGCCGCGCAACCACCTGGAGTGCCTGCCGGTACTATGGTCCCGCGTGCCGGGTCCCGGTTCCCCTCAGCGTCACCCTAACAGCTCCGGTACGAAAGGGGGATGAAACAGTGATGATGAAATACGGGGGAGGACTTTCGGACCGTTACCGGAGCATCTTCTCCATCGCCTGCTTCGCCTTTGCGAGCTGAGTTTCCGCCTCGGCGAGCCACTCCTCCCGCTTCGGGTTGCCAGGCTCGATCATCGCCGCACTCCGGAGCGCCCGCATCGTGCCCTCGGTATAGTCCCGCGCCCGCAGGTAATAGACGTCCACGCTCACCATCGCCGGGGGCGGCGGACCGAGCCGCGCGGCAGCGGCCGCGAGCTCCCGCTCGGTGTCGCTCACATAGACCCGGTGGATGTCGCTGTCACCGGGGTTCGGGAGATCGCGCCGCCCGCTCTCGATGAGCAGGCCGAGCGAGTAGAGCACCGTCTCCAGGTTGCTGCGCGCCTCGGCCGTCGCCGGATGCACGTTCGACGGCGGTGGTGGGCCCGCCACCGTCGTCGCCACGGGATCGGCCGAGCTTCGACGGAACCAGGAGGCGTCGGCGAACATGCTGCCGCGGATACGCATCCATTCGCGCCGGAGCCGGGTGTTCAGGATCGGGGTGCCGACCTCGGTATGCTGCACCATCGACGACAGCATGCGGGCATTCTCCGCCAGCGTCACCGCGATCGTGTTGCTGGTGTCCACCGCCGTCAGGCGGCCGAGCACGAGGAGCGCGTCGCTGGCGTGGGTGCGGCCGCTTTCGCTGAGGGGGCCGTCTTCAAGGAGCACCGCATCGACCGCAACGATCGAGGCGCGATACTGCTCGGGGTCGAGGGCGTCCCCCTTGAAGGGGCCCAGTCGGGTCTGGCCCCGGCTCGAGGCGTGAACCCCCATGCCGACGACCCCGGCCACTGCGGCGATACCGACGAAGAATGAGAGGCGCATGGGTGGGGAGGTACGCATACCGCGTACCGCGCCATCCCCGGGAATCCCAATGCCGAAGTTGTTGTGCGGCAAGGCCCTGCGGAGTGTGCGGCAGGTCATGCCGGGTCGGGGGTCTGGCGGGATGCGGGGGCTGACGCGGGCGCCGCAGGGGCGACCGGCTGGTCGCCCGCGTTTGCCGGCCCGCGATAGATTGCACCCACACCAACGCCACCGCCTCCAGGAGTCCGCCCCACCGTGCCTCGGCGACTGTCCCTGCTGCCCATCGTCCTGCTGATCGCCTGCTCCGGCGAGTCCGCCCCGCCGCTCGCAAAGACCGCTGCGGCCGACTCCGACTTCTGCGCCACGATCCATCGCGACACCACCATCCACCTCGCCCAGCAGCTTCACGCGGTGGACTCGCTGATGGCGACGAAGACCGGCGTGTACGTCCTCGAGGATGGCGGCGGCGCGATGGTCGCCCGCGCCTGGCTCAGCGAATACGCCGAGAAGACGATCGATGTCCAGTACTTCATCTTCTCGGCCGACAACGTCGGGCTCATCGCGGTGGACTACCTGGTCCGCGCCGCCGAAAGGGGCGTGAAGGTCCGGGTACTGGTGGACGATCTGCTGCTCGAGGCCGATGCGGCCCAGCTCCTCGCGATCGACGCGATCCCCAATCTCGCGATCCGCATTTACAACCCCGACATCAACCTTGGCAAGAAGCTCCCGGGGAAGCTCTTCAACACCGTCACCGACTTCCGCGGCATCAACCAGCGGATGCACAACAAGACCTTCACCGTCGACGGCCGCATCGTCATCACCGGCGGCCGGAACATCGCCGACGAGTACTTCGACTACGACCACGAGTACAACTTCCGCGACCGCGACGTCCTCCTCCTCGGCGGGGTCGCGCGCGAGGTCGAGCGCACCTTCGAGCAGTTCTGGAACGACCCGCGCAGCCGCCCGATCGGCTCAGTAGCCCAGGCCTCCGCGCCTGGGAACGCCCCCGCGCCTGGGAACGCCTCCGCGCCCGGGACCGACAGCGCCACCACGGCGACCGTCGCGGCGCTGCACCAGTACGCCTGCAATCCCTCCAACTACTGGCCCCAGGTCCGCCAGCAGGTCGCCAGCATCCCCGTCGCCTTCGAGGCGATCCAGGCCTCCGGCAGACTCCAGTGGCTCGACAGCGTGCGCTACGTTTCCGATGTGCCAGGCAAGAATGACGGCACTCACGGACTCGGGGGCGGCGGCGTCACGCTCGACACCCTGCTCGACCTGGTGCGCCACGCGCAGCATTCGATCGCCATCCAGTCGCCCTACCTGATCACGACGGAACTCGGGCGAGCAGTCTTCCGGGATGCGGTGAAGCGCGGCGTCGAGGTGCGGATCCTCACCAACAGCCTCGCCTCCACCGACAACCTCGAGGCCTTCAGCGGCTATCAGCGCGACCGCGACGCGCTGCTCGCGACCGGCGTGCGGCTCTTCGAATTCCGTCCCGACGCCGTCGAGCGCGCCTCGATCATGACCGGCGCACTCGCGGGAACGCTCGCGCACCCGCCCATCTTCGGGCTGCACGCCAAGTCGATGGTGATCGACGGGCACATCACCGTTGTCGGCACCTTCAATCTCGATCCGCGCAGCGCCAACCTGAACACCGAATGCATCACCGTCATCCGCTCCGACACCATCGCGGCCGGCGTGCTCGCGGGGATGGAGGTGGAGTTCCGGCCGGACAATGCGTGGGAGACGACGCCTACCTACAATCCCGACGCCGAAGCGGCGATGGGGAAGCGATTCAAGGCGTGGACGCGGCGGATCGTCCCGAAACAGATCCTGTAACGCGCTCGCGGCTGAAGCCGCGGCTCGGCTGATGTCAGTAAACTGACATCGGACCCTTTCGAGTGAGTGGGATGTCGCTTCAGCGACATCAGCCGAGCCGTCGCTTCAGCGACGTGCTCCCGGCGGCGCGGTCTCCCGCGGAGACGCTCTGCTCCCTCCGCGTCCTCCGCGTGACATCTTGTCACATCTCGCTCGCCAGCAACGTTGCCCACCTACGCTGCGCGGAGCGTCGCGATAGATTGGACCGAGCCATCGCCCCCTCCCGCTTCCGAGGCCCTCGCATGCGCCCGCTCTCCCCTGCCCGGCTCCTGGTCGCATTCCCGCTCATCACCGCACTCTCGCTCTCTGCGCAGCAGCCGAAGCGCGCCGGACTTCAGTTCGACATCGTCGTCCCCCGCTCGCTCCGCACCGAACCGGTGACGGGGCGGGTCTTCGTCTTCCTGGCGAAGGACACGACGGAAGAGCCGAGGCTGCAGGGCGGAGGGATGGTGAGCGTGCCCTTCTTCGGGAGCGACGTCGAGGCGCTCAAGGCCGGCACTCCTGCACCGATCACCCGTGCGTCGCTGGGCTATCCCTATCGCTCGCTCGATCAGCTCCCCGCCGGCGACTACTACGCCCAGGCGCTGGTCAGCGTCTACACCCGATTCGTGCGGGAAGACCGGCACACCATCTGGGCCCACATGGATGAGTGGGAGGGACAGCAGTTCAACGACGCACCGGGTACGCTGGTCGGCAAGGTGCAGCGGATCCATGTCGATCCGAAGCTCGGCGGCCGCATCCGGCTCGAGGTCTCCCGCATCCTGCCGCCCGTCGAGGTCCCGCCGGACGACGAGTACGTGAAGCGGGTGAAGATCCAGAGTCAGATCCTCACCCGCTGGTGGGGCCATCCGATCTATCTCGGCGCCGTCGTCCTGCTGCCGAAGGGCTACGCCGAGCATCCCGAGGTGAAGTATCCCTCGGTGTGGGAGCAGGACCACTTCACCCTCGATGCGCCGTTCCACTTCTCGCTCGACAGCACGCCGGAGAGCCCGGCACATCGCGCGGCGCGGATCGAGCGGAGCGAGGCGCGCGGCACCGGCTACGAATTCGCGAAGAGCTGGCTCAGCGACTCCTTCCCCCGCATGGTCGCGATCCGGATTCTCCATCCGTCGCCCTACTACGACGACTCGTATGCGGTGAACTCCGCCAACAACGGCCCCTACGGCGACGCGATCATGCAGGAGCTGATCCCCTACCTGGAGGAGCACTTCCATCTGCTGCAGGACCCGGCGGCGCGGCTGCTCACCGGCGGCTCGACCGGCGGGTGGGAGTCGATCGCGCTCCAGGTCTTTCACCCCGACTTCTTCGGCGGCACCTGGACCTTCTATCCCGATCCGGTGGACTTTCGCAACTACGAGCAGATGAACCTGTACCAGGACGCCAACGCCTTCAGCATCGCGCGGAATCCGTGGATCAGCGTCGAGGTCCCGAGCGAGCGGCTCCGGACCGGGCAGCCGGTCGTCACGGTGCGGCAGGAGAATCAGCTCAACAATGCGCGGGGCAGCCGGCGCCGGGGCGGAGAGAACTTCGCCATCTGGGAAGCCACGTACGGGCCGACCGACAAGGATGGCTATCCGGCGCCGATCTGGAATGACAGCACCGGGGCGATCAACCACGATGTCGCCAACTACTGGCGCACGCACGACTACGACATCCGCGAGTACCTCGAGCGCAACTGGACGACCGTCGGCCCGAAGCTGGTCGGGAAGCTGCACCTCTATGTCGGCGACATGGACAACTACTACCTCAACCTCGCGGTGTATCGGCTGGAGGAGTTCCTCTCGAAGACCACCGCGCCGGCCTACGGCGGGTCATTCGAGTACGGCCGACCGCTCAAGCAGCATGGCTGGCAGCCGATGTCGAATGCGGAACTGATCCGGATGATGGCGGCGACGGTGGAGCGGAACGCGAAGGACGGCGGCGGAGCAGCGTGGCACTACTGATCACCACACCACGGCCGTCTATCGCCGTGTGACGCTCATCGGACCGAAGTAGGCGTCGGTCTGTACATGCGCCCAGAGCGCGATCCGTCCCGCCTGGTCGCCATGCTTGAGGTCGTTGACGATGAGGCAGGGTTGTGAGGCGCCGTTGACGTAGAGGCGCGCCGTCGTGCCGGACACCTCGATCCGCATCGTGGTCCACGCCCCCGCCTCCATGTCGGCGTAGGACTCGTACACCCCCGGGCTCTCCTTCCGCAGCCGGTACCAGGGGAATTCCGGGTCCGAGGCGTACTGCACCGCGTGATTGCGGCGGAGCTGATCGTCGGCGCGTCCGTTCGTGGGACGCAGGTAGAAGACCTCGGTCCATTCTCCATGCGCGCCGGTCCGGAAGCTGACCCCGATGAAGCCCCGCGAATCCGCCGGCATTCCCGCTCTCGGCGCGCCCGCGACATCGAGCTGGATCGTGCCGTCCTTGAAGTCGGCCCCCGCGACGAGCGCCAGCATGTCCTCGTCCTTGTCCGCCACCTCAGGGTTGGGAATCAGCTTCACGGCCCGCACCCCGCGATAGGTCACCAACTCCGCGTGGCCGTTCAGCACCCGGGCGATGTCAGGGAGTTTCGCCGCCGCCTGACTCACCGCTTCGGCCGGACATCCCAGTACGGCGAGCAGTGCGACCGCTCGGATGAATCGCGCCGTCATCGTGCAACTCCCGCATCAAGCCGAGCCGAGTAGGCCCATCCCCCCGTGGCCGTGATCACCGCGAAGACCAGCTCGTTCTTTCCCCTCTTGAGCGGCAGGTAGAGTGCGTCGCCGGCGTGCGCCATGATGGCGAGCTCGCTGCGGAGCCCGCTCGGGTTCATCGCGAGGACGAGGGGGCGGCCGTTCAGGTAGATCACCATGCCATTGTTGTAGCTGTACTCGAGCCGACGGAGTTCGTCGCGTGGCGCGGTGATCGTCGTCCGCGCGTAGACGATCCGCGAGCCCGCCATCTTCCCCGTCATCACGCTGTCGACCAGCACGGCGCCCTCGCTGTCGCGCGGCGTCCCGCCGACCGGGGCCTCGCGGTAGCGGTTCACCAGCACGAACCCCTCCGGCTCCGGCGTCACCGGGTCCCATTTCAGTTTGTTCAGATCTGGGAGCAGCGCGGGCGTGAAGTCGACGGCGTCGATCGTGCTCGAGAGCTGCCAGTCGCGGATCGTTCCTGGCGGGAGCGCAGGCGCGGGTGACTCGGCACTGCCTGACATGGCGGTGAAGCGGATGTTGGCGAAGTATGCGCCGCGGCCGAACGGGCCGGTCCAGAGACCGAGCCCGGCGCCGCCGGATGTCACCACGCGCGGGATCACCAGCGTGGGCGCGCTCGCGGTATCGACGAAGACCCGCGCAACCGCTCCATCGAGTTCCAGGCGGAGATGCACCCAGCGATTGCGGGGGATCGTCGCGACCGCATTCGCGCCGTCGCCGTGGTAGACCTGCCAGGCGACGCCCAGCGTGTTGAAGGCGGGGCCGTACTGGACGGCTTCGATGGTCCCGCTCGCGCCGGGCCGCAGGAAGATCACGTTGCTGAACTTCGGCCCCGCGGCGCGGAAGGAGACGCCGAGGAAGTTGGTCGTGTCGGTGGCGGCGACGTCGAGGTCGAGGGTGCCGTTCTCCATGGTGGCGCCGCGCGCCAGCGCGATGCCCCGCCGCACGTAGATCGCCGGCTGCCCCTGGTACGAGAGGAAGCGGACACTGTCGGTCGCGTTCCAGGCGTCGGGGATGAGCGGGACGGTGGTGGACTGCGCGGCTGCCGGTGCTGGTCGCTGTGCGAAGAGGAGAATGCCGATGGCTGCGGTGCAAAGGCCTCGCGGGCAGAGGGGCATCGGTGTCCTCGGAGAGGGCGAGTCGTGCTGGACCGTCGAGTGCGGCTCCTGACGGGGGTACTCGAGGAATGGTGTCGGGTGGTGCAGGGTGGGACGGGGGGGGGGCGGGGGGGGCTAGGGCTGCGGGTCCCGCAGCCTCAGCCGCTCCGGCTCCGGATCTGCATAGAGAATCCGGAATCGCCGCCGCGCCTCGGTGGCGCCCGCCGTGTCTCCCGCTGCCAGCGCATAGCCGACTTCCTCCCGCAGCCGCGTCGCCAGGAACGGCAGCCCGGTGCGGAAGTGGTTCTGCCGCCGGCGCACCGCATCCAGCGCCCGGGCCGGCTCGCCGAGGCGGGACCAGAGCCGGGCCAGTGCGAGCGTCGCGGGGTCGCGGACGTCGACATCCGGCGCCGTCAGTGTCAGGCTGTCGAGGCGAAGCACCCGGGTCCGGGCGTCGGGCCGTCCGGTCGTCACGGTCAGGAGTGCATCGAGGAGCGTGGCACAGAGTTCCTCGTTGGCGGGCGCCCACCAGGGCAGCTCCGCGCCTTCCCGACGTCGGAGCGCCGCAATGGTCGCCGAGACGCCGGTCGTGTCGCCATGCCAGGCATTCCACTGTGCGGCGGCGCAGCTCTTCCAGAGGTGGAGCGCCCTCGGCTCCCCCTTCGCCGGCGGCGGTGTGGCGAGGTAGACCCGGAATCGTGCCGCAGTGCGCCGGCCGGCGGACTCGTCGCCATCGGCATAGAGTGCGTTGAGGATGTGCGCGGCGAGCTGCGCATCTTCCCCGGGGGCGTTGTTCGCCAGCAGGTCCGCCAGGCGGGCGGCCTCCGTCGGGTGGCCCCGATTGAGCGCGAACTCCATCAGGTACATGCCGGTATCCACCTGGTCGTCCCGCTTGAGCGGGCGGCTCTCCAGCACCCGCGCGGCGAGGAGCGCCTGGTCGAGCAGCAATCCGTCGAGTTGGGAGGCACCGATGATCCGCGAGAGACTCGCCACCGGCATGATCGGGAGCCGGCGGCGTACCAGCGCCGCCAGCCGGGGGTCATTCCCCACCACACTCCGTCGCCAGCGGACGTACTCGGCGAGGTCGCTCGCCGAATCGCGGGCGAGGAACAGCGCCGAGGTGGCCGCCATGGCGAGGGTATCGCCCTGCTGCGCCGCCAGCTCGAAGAGATGCCCCAGCGGCGGGGCGAAGCTCGAATCCAGCGCGACCGCCCTCGCAAAGGCGCGCTGGGCCAGATCCGCGGAGCCGGCGATTCCCAGCAGCGGCCCGCGATGCATCAGGATGTCGCCGTACTCGTACCAGGCCTCCGGCCGCCCCGGTGCGATCGCCGTCGCCTGCTCCCACGCCCCGAACCGCTCGCGATACGACGACAGCTCCGGATAGCGGGGACCCGCCATCGCCATGAGGAGCGCCCGGTCCGCCTGACCCAGCCGGTCTCGCACCGCCCACGCCAACCGGAGCCCGCGCTGCCGCTCCGCCTCCGCGGTCGGATACCAGATGGCCGCGGAGGCGAGTCCCACCGCCGCGGGCCCGAACGTCGAATCCGCCGCCACGGCGGCGAGGAAGCGCTCGTACGCCTGCTGATAGCGACCGCTGCGATAGGCCTGCGACCCCTCGAGGTAGGCCTGCACCGCGGGCAGCGGTGTGCCATGGAGCGCGGGCCCCGCCGGTGCGGATCCGCCCGACTCTTCCGCCAGCAGTTGCGCGGCCAGCTGGTCCACCAGCTCCGGCAGGCTGTCCACCGGACCTTCCGCCGTCCCCCGCGCCCGGACCGCGCCGGAGGCCACATCGTAGCTCGCCGCCTGCAGCACCAGCCGGCTGGCCCGTCCCACCACGCTCCCTAGCAGGGCACGCCCGGCGCCGAGCCCGCGCGCCAGCCGGACACTCTCCTCCGGTCCGGGGTCGAGGGTGTCTCCCGTCGCCTGGTGCCAGGCATTGATCACGGTGCGCGGATCGGTGGCCCGGAGTCCGCCCGCCTCCCCGGTCAGCCTCGCTGAGAGGAGATCCACCATGCCCTCCCTCAGGTAACCGAGCGCGGGATCCGCGCCCGCCACGCGGAAGGGCCAGATCACCAGGTCGGCCGTTGGCGTGGAGCCGACGGCAGAACTCGGAGCGACTCGGCGGTAGATGAGCGCAACGACGGCCAGCACGACGACAGCCGCGACCGCCACATAGAGGAAGGGGAACCTTCGGCGCCGATCCACGGATGCGTCCGCAGATTGCACAGATTGCGCGGACGGGTCCGCGGTCATCGCCGCCGCGGCAGGACTCTGGGCAATCTGCGTACTCTGCGTAATCTGCGGATCTGTGATCTGTGGACGCGGGCGCCTGACTTCCTCGACTCTGCGGACCAACGCCGCCGACGGTTTGATCCCGAACTCCCGTTCGAGCCGAGCGGCGAAGGACTCGAAGGCCAGCAGCGCGCCGACCCGGTCACCGGTCCGTTCCCGGAGCCGGATCAACGCCTCGGCGCGGGATTCATCGCTCGGTGCGAGCTCGAGGCCCCGCTCCGCCCACTCGACCGCCGCAGTCAGGTTGCCCGCCGATTCCTCCCGCTCGGTGAGGGTTGCGGTGGCCCGGATGGCCAGGGCGTGGAGCCGAGTCCGCTCGCCGTCCAGCCACTGTTCGAAGTCGGGAGCATCCGAAACGTGGAAACCGGGGAGCAGCTCTCCTTTATATGTCGCCAGGGCCTGGGCCCATTCCTTCTTCTCTATGAGCGCCAGGAACTCGACCGCGTCGCAGGAGATCGTGCCCGGGGCGACCCCGAGCTCCTCGGTCCCGCGGGACACGATCGTGTCGGCGCCGAGCAGACGGCGGAGCTGGTGCAGGCCCTGGCGGAGTGAATTGCGGGCCCGTTCCTGATCCACCTCCGGCCAGAGCATCGCGACCAGGGTGTCCCGCCGGATCCAGCCGGACCTGGCATTCAGGAGCAGGCAGGCGAGCAGCGCCACCCGCTTGGGCTGGGACAGCAGCGACTCGGCGTCGGACGGGCGGTCGGTGCCGAGTTCCACCCCACCTGTCAGTCTGAGCGAGATCACCGGAAGCGGAGTGGAGTGAGGGAGGGGAGACCGATCGCGCCAAATAACACCGGGGACACGGCCGGATAACGGGCCCGCCTCAAGGTACCTCGCACCACGGCCGGTGATAAGGCCGGGTCACCCGAACCGGGTGCACCTTCATCCTTCGCTGAACGGAACCCAACATGTCCCCCACCCGACGCCGCCTCCTGACCTGTCTTGCCACCACCCTGCTCCTCGCCCCTCTCACCGCCTGCGGCAGCGACTCGAACGGCGGGGGCGGCGGGGGCGGGGGCGGCGGCAACAGCGCCACCTTTCTCGGCATCATATCGAGCAACGACGCCTCGGAGAGTGGCTCGCTCTCGGTGACCGTCTCGACTGCCGCACCGAGCCCGCCGCTTCCTACCGGCATGGCGCTGGCCTCGGTCACGGCGACCGGTGCCCTCAGCATGGTGGGCGGCGGCGCGGTCAATCTCACGGGGACCTATGATGATGTGAGCAAGGCGCTGGACGTGTCCGGCGGCGGCTACACCTTCAGCGGCACCTATGATGGCATCGGCCGGCTGGAGGGGACCTACGCCGGGCCGAGCACCCAGGGTGTCTTTGTCACCGCCAAGGCGGATGCCAAGACCACCGCCTACTGCGGCACGTTCGCCGGGGACGATCAGGGGGTGTGGAACTTCGTCATCGATGGCTCGACCATCCTGGGCCAGGCGGTCTCGTCCAGTTCCGGCACCAATGCTCCGCTCGACGGCAGCATCAGCGGCAACGCCATCACGATTCTCTTCCCCGGCACGCAGACCGTGCTGGCGACCGGCAGCCGGAGCGGCACCCAGGTCTCGGGCAACTGGGCCGATCCGAACAGCAGCGATGTCGGGACGTGGACGGGGACGAAGTGTCCGTGAGGAGGTAAGCGGAAGGGCGGACGGGTACGGAAGGTTCCGAGAACTCGTTGAGTACCCGTTCGCCTTTCCCTTTCCCCTTCCCCGCAGGCTCCCCCGTCAAGCAGACACGTGTCCACCACTGTCCTCCAATGAGGACACTCGATGACCTCACCGCGCGGGAGGGACACTTCCTGTCGTGCCCCCGCGCGCCTGGTTCGTATGCATGTGATCGTTTTCACAAGCGCCCCGTTCGTGTGTCGGACCTCGCCACAAATCCTCGCGCAACATCAATTCGTGACCCTGACGCACTCGTTCGCGCACCAAGCGGGACGATTCGGGGAGCGCGCGGCGCATCGAGACAGCAAGAAGCGCGCATTTCCTGCCTGCGTGCGCAACTCGCTGACCACTAAAGACTTTTCGTGGACCGATGCATTCGATTCGTGATCGCGTGAGCACCGTTCGCGACCCGGGCACGAGCATTCGCGACCCGGAGAGGATCATTCGCAGCGTGGAGACGAGCATTCGTGATTCGCACCAGAACGTTCGGACCCCGACGCTCGCATTTATGCATTCGTCGTCCGTGTTATGCATTTTTGCCGCGCCTCACACAATGAATTGTTCGCGCACCCCGCTCTGGCACACCCGTTGCTTCTCCCCCCTCCGGCCGTGTGGTGGTTGAGACACCCGCGGACCATTGCCGAAGGAACCTGTGCACTCGCCGTCTCAACCGGCGGTGTCATACGCCCGATGGGCGGGGAGGGTCATATGGATGGGACATTGCAGGTGCAGCTCGCCATGGAGGTTCGCCTGGTCGACTTCTTCCGGGCCTACCCCTTTGGCGATGGACCGGCCGACGAAGTTGCGGCGCGGTTCAAGGCGAAGGTGGAGCGTCAGCAGGTGCTGGTGGCCACGCAGCAGGATGGCGAGGCCACGCGTGCGGCCCAGGTCGGGAAGTACAACGACCTGCGGCAGGAGATCATCCGGCTGCCGGCCCGTCATCTGGCCGGGATCGCCGCGGCGATCGAAGTGGAGAATCCGGCGCTCGCGGCGGCCATCGGGAAGTCGCTTCACGGACTGACCGGTCAGAAGTTCCTGGCGGCGGTGAAGTCGGTGGCGAGCACGCTCCAGGCGGAACACGATGTGCTGCGGGCGCATGGCATGTCGGAGGAGACGCAGCCGACTCTCGCTGCTCTGCTGGCGGAGTATGAGCAGGCCGTGAGCGAGGCCAACGCCGGTCGTCGGGCGCATACCGGTGCGCGTGCGGAAATGGTTGCGCTGGGCAGGGAACTGATGGTGCTGGTGCGGCAACTCGATGGGCTGGTGATCTTCCACTTCCGTGACAAGCCCGACGTGCTGGGCGCGTGGAAGAGTGCCCGCAACATCGCCTGGCCGGTGCCGGAGTCGGCGAAGCCGGTGCAGTTGCCGGGGGCGGTGAAGGATCAAGAGCAGCCGAAGTGAGCAGGGTGGTGCAGTAGGCGCGATTTGCTGATCGCGCGCATGACAATGCATGGCGAAGTACCGAACGGCAGCCGACCCGGGGGAGTGGGGCGGCTGCCGTTTGGCTCTCCCGGCTCCGGGCCCGTCCCGGGGGGGGCGCCGGGAAAGCAGACCGGGGCCGAGACCTAGCAGAGTCCGGCGCTTGGTCGTATCGTATTGGCGTGCTTTGACGTTGTGGTCAAATGAGTTAGAATCAATTCGGTATTTATTCGGTTTCCAGCTGAGGCCTCTCCATGGGCACCAAGACCGGGATTGAATGGACGGACGCGGTGTGGAACCCGATGACGGGGTGCACCAAGATCTCGAGCGGCTGCGATCACTGCTACGCCGAGACCGTCGCGCAGCGACGAACTCGTGATGTGTACCTCCGGCAGCTGCCTGTCAGGGACACCCCCGCGAACCGGGCGAATCCGTTCGCACCGCGGTTCTGGGAGGATCGTCTCGCAGATCCGCTGCGCTGGAAGAAGCCTCTCCGGATATTCGTCAACAGCATGTCCGATGTGTTCCATGCCCAGTTTTCCCGCGAGATGATCGAGGCGGTATTCTCGACCATGGTCGCGGCCGACTGGCACCAGTTTCAGCTGCTGACAAAGCGCCCGGAACGTGCCCTGCGATTGGCGGACCAGCTCCCCTGGCCGGAGAACCTGTGGCTGGGCACCTCCGTGGAAAACATGGATGTGGCCCGACGAGTGGACGATCTTCGAAAGACCCCTGCCGCTGTGAAGTTCATCAGCGCAGAGCCACTGCTGGGGCCGATGCATGACCTCGATCTCGAAAGCATCGACTGGGTCATCGGAGGTGGGGAGAGCGGTGCTGGCGCCAGACCGTGCGATCCTGCCTGGGCCGAGGGACTCAGGGATCGCTGCATCCAGGCGGGCGTCGCCTTCTTCTGGAAGCAGTGGGGCGGGTTCACTCCGAAAGCCGGCGGGCGAGTTCTCGATGGGCGGACGTGGGAGGAGTATCCTCGAGAGCTAATGACTACTTGAAGGGGATCTCGATTTGGCCTAGTCCGTCGACCTGCTTCCGCGCCCAGTCAGCGATCTTCTCACCGGCCGGATGATTGGTTGCAAAGAGCATCCTGTAGAGCCCCCGCCTGCCAACCTGCATGACGTCGAAGAGCTTGAAGGCTTTGGCCCACCTGGTCCTCAACTGCCGTAGGTAGAGATCCTCCAGTTGGCGCTTGCAGTCCTGACTCCGGGCCTCGGTGAGCCGACCAGCCAAAATCTGCTTCCAGTCGTCCGAACCGAAGAATGCGGTCACGATCGCCTCATGCCCGGGGGGCATGTCGCGGTAGGGCATGAGGCGGTTTAGGCCCATTTCCAGCGGGAAGAGGACATACAAGTCGATACTCTTGTGCCCCTGACCCATCAACGCCTGAACTGTCGACCAGGGGAGCTGGCGAGGAGCCTCGATATCCGCGAAGACGAGCAGGTAGTCGAGCTGATGGCAGGACGCGAGCAGCCTCGGCAGGAGCCGATTCGCGTCGCCGGTCTCGATATGTACTCTCGAAGGGGGAACCACGCATCGACCGGCTGCGATCGCGGCCTCGACACGCGCCTTCAGTGCCTGATGATCAGCCTGATCGAGATTGACGAGGAACGCTTCGTCGAAGGAGAGCTCGGGATGCAGCGTTCCCCGGCTCGCGAGCACACGAAGCGCACTGCCCTCGATCTCTTCCTTGCTTCCCCGGATGACGTTAAGCCCGGGCCCCGCAAAGAGATCGATGTACCGCCGGTGACGCTTCTTCTCGGTCGCATCGATGGCGACCGGACAGTAGTAGTCAATGAAGGCGAGCTTCCGCTTCGCGTATTGACCAGACTCTCGCGCGGGCAGTCCGTCGCTGCCGATCGTCTGCCCATCGTCACTCTGACCTGTAGCCATTGCGCGAGCCTTTTTGCATGTGTCTCGTTCGCCCTGCGCATCGCTAGGTCAGGGGACTCTCAACGATCGACCAACTCGAGTGTAGCGTTTGGAGAGTGGAACTGAAAGAGTCAATATCCGCGGCGCCCTACGTTGCCTAGCGCTGATCCACGAGCCGCCGAGCTCCCACAGATGCCTCACAAACTTACTCCGGCTCCCCGAAAGCGCCGGCCTCATCCGCGATCATTCGGAGATAAGTAGATGCATACGGCGCGATCTCCTTCAACGCTGTGAGCTTTTCCATCCATTGCCCCAGAACAACCCCCTGGTCGCCGACGGCGACCGCCTCCAGCCTGCATGGCCCCTGGCGCGGCAGACGTTGGATGGTACGTGGCGTTAGGGCGTCAGTGGCGGATCATCCATACTTGACGTCAGCTCTACATACACAAACGCCCGGAAGACAAACTTGCTGAAATAGCAAACGTAGAGAAAATAGTATCGAAGGAGGAGAATCAAGCCCATGGCCAGGAACGCTAGCCCGGTCATGGGCCAGCTAATGCCGAGGTAGGACGGCCATTGGTTTGCGATGCCTGCGTGAACGGTGAGCCAGATGATTGTATACAGAAAGGCTAGAAAGAACGCAGCGGCTAAGTTGCGCGAGAAGCCATAGAGATTGAGCCAATTGTGGACGGAAGCAGCTAGACGAGGTGATCGCTCTGCGACATGGCAATAGGACAACCAGAAATTATTCGTCGCAGCATCCTCGGACAACAGGCCGAATCGCTTATAGAAGAGATCGCGGTACTTCCCGATGAATGCGGTATTGAACGCCCTTCGGGTGTTGAGAGGATCCGCCAGCAATGGGGCTACAAGATCGTAGGGAGCCGCCCAGAGCCGACGCAGCACCCAACAGAGAGCTACCGCCCACGTTGGAAGCGCCCTAAGAGATGCCTTGTATTCAGCGTCACGGCGGATGTCGGCCTCAAACCGAGGTGTCATTGGCAATGCACGACGCTTGTATCCCTTAGAAATACGGAATTGGTCCTCCTCCTGTTGCACCCAAACGTACTTGAGTATCCCAAGACTGACTTGGATGAGAATTGCAATCAGGAAGGCGGCAGAAATCCAATCAGCGGCGAGATCGAACTTCAGAGAGCTGCTAGGACGGTGCAGATAGAGAAAAGCATACTCAAGATACCGGCACACGAGGTAGAACAGGGACCAGGCAAAAGCCCCACGAACGAACCAACCCGTTGGCTCGGAAAACGGCGTATATCCATCATCTTCAAGACGAAGAAGGATTTCATAGGGATAACCGTACCCCTTGAACACAAGAATCCGGTCAATAACCAATGAAGAGAACGATGCAACCACATGACCGGTAACGTAAAAGCCGACGAGAAGAGCCAAAGCCAAGGCAAGTGCTACTACGAGGTTAGGCGATGTGAGATCTGGGTAGAGTAACCGGAAGGTGTTGAGTGCAGGGGTAGCAAGTTGCACATTCGTGCCAGCCGCTGAAGCGCGTAGCTCAAAGAACAGCGCGCAAAGCCAGAGTGTGCCACCAGGCACGACGTACCCGAGGAGGTCACTGAGCGTTATAGTGAAGCTTGGCTTTCCGCCTATCTCAGCGCCACGACGATCCATGAGAGCCTCACGAAAGAGGGCAATCCTCACTAGCCACCTGACCTCTCCTAACCTGCCTTCTGCTGCACTAATCAGCAAGCCAGCACCGTCAGCTCACAGCTCACTCTTTGTTAGGTCGTCTTTGCCCACGGTCGCCCCATCTCCTTTTCATACCATTCCATCCCGCCGATGTGACACCCCCACCCAGAATCGCCCTTCTCCCCCCGCCCGATTCCGCGTTTCTTGACCTCCTCGATTTTCGGTGTATGTTCGGTTCGTCGCCGATCACTCCGGACTCGAGGGCCCCATGACCACCGCCGATAAGCCCCAGCTCAGCCCCACCCGCTATCAGCCGTCCAACCCCTTGACCGGCAACAACATCCGGGTCTGCCCCGAGTGCGCCGGCCCGGTCGTCCGCAACTCCGGCTGCATCTCCTGCCGGCAGTGCGGCTGGGGGAAGTGCGGGTGAGGAACCGAAGGGCCGAACGGCGTCGTAGGGCAGGCCTCCACGCCTACCCGTTCGGGACGACTACCGACCCAGAGCACAGCGAGCGCCCCATGTCCGACCTGGCCAACCCGATCTCCGACAGCGCCCAGCAGGCCACGGCCTACACCGCCGCCATCCTCGCCGCACTCGGCACCCGCGACCCGATGCAGGTGCTCCGCGAGACGCCCGCCGCGCTCCGGCTCACCATCGCCGGCCGCAGCGCCGAGCAGCTCGGCCGCCCGGAGGCGCCGGGCAAATGGTCGGTGCGCCAGGTGGTGCAGCACCTCGCCGATTCCGAACTGGTCGGCGGCTTCCGCTACCGCATGGTGCTCGCCCACGACCGGCCGATGATCCAGGGCTATGACCAGGACCGCTGGGCGGAACGGCTCCGCTACGACGAGGCCGACCTCGACACCGCCATCGCCGACTTCACCACGATGCGTCAGGGCAACATCCGGCTGCTGCTGCGTGCGACGCCCGCCGATCGCGAGCGGGTGATGGTCCACGCCGAACGGGGCGAGGAGAGCCTCGCGCACATGATCCGGATGTACGCCGGCCACGACCTGGTCCACCTCCGGCAGATGGCGCGGATCCTGGGCTGAAGCAGGACGGAGACATCTCTCGAAGTCCGAGCGGAAACGGAGACCGACATGACCACAACGCAGCGCGACAAGGCCGAACGCTTCCAGGCCCTGCACCAGGGCCCCGGCGCCTTCATCATCCCCAATCCGTGGGATGCAGGGACCGCGCGCATTCTGGCCGGTCTGGGCTTCCCCGCCCTCACCACCACCAGTGCCGGGCTCGCCTTTTCCCTCGGCCGCCCCGATGGCGCCGGCGCGGTCAGTCGTGAGGAAGCGCTCGCCAATGCGCGCGCGATCGTGGACGCCACCGACCTCCCCGTCGCCGCCGACCTCGAGAACGGCTACGGCGACGCTCCCGAAGCCGCCGCCGAGACGATCCGTCTCGCCGGCACGACGGCGGGACTGGTCGGCGGCTCCATCGAGGATGCGACCGGCAACCCCGCCCGTCCCATCTACGACATCGCGCACGCGGTGGAACGCATCGCCGCCGCGGTCGAGGCGGCGCGCCGGCTTCCCTTCCCGTTCATGCTGGTGGCCCGCGCCGAGAACTTCCTGCACGGCCGTCCCGACCTGGACGACACCATCCGCCGGCTCCAGGCCTTCGAGAAGGCGGGCGCCGACGCGCTCTTTGCCCCGGGCCTCACCACCGCCGAACAGATCCGCGCGGTGTGTCAGGCGGTGACCCGGCCGGTGAACGTGGTAATGGGACTCAAGGGGACGACCTTCTCCGTCGCCGAACTCGCCGAACTCGGTGTGCGCCGGATCAGCGTCGGCTCCTCGCTGAGCCGTGCCGCACTCGGCGCCTTTGTGCGCGCCGCACTGGAAATGAAGGAACACGGGACCTTCCACTACGCCGTCGACGCCCTTCCCTTCGCCGATGCCAACCGGCTGATGGGGGTGACATGATCCGCACCGACCAGATCGCCCTGCTCGACCCGCCGCCCCCGGCGCCCGCGCTCCCCGTCCTCGACGAGCGGGCCGCCCGCGGCGCGTCATTCCACGAGGTGCCGGTCAAGGCGATTCTCAATCCGCCCTCGAGCACCGGGATGGGGTTCTGGTCGCTCAACCCCTACGTCGGCTGCGAGTTCGGCTGCACCTATTGTTATGCGCGGGAAACACACCGGTGGCGGGTAGAGCGCGCCAAAAATCCCCCCTCCCCACGAAGTGGGGAGGGGCCGGGGGAGGGGGCGCCGGGGGAGGGGCTCCCACCCTGGCAGGCCTTCGAAAAGCAGATCCTGGTCAAGACCGCTGCCGCCGCGGTGCTCAAGCGCACCCTCTTCCCCGCCCGGCTCGCCGGCGCCACGCTGGTGATCGGCACCGCGACCGATCCCTACCAGCCGGCCGAACGGCGCTTCCGCCTCACCCGGGAGATCCTCGAGGCGCTGCTCGGCTGGCGCGGGCTCACGTTAGGCATCATCACCAAGTCGCCCCTGATCCTCCGCGACCTGCCGCTGCTGCAGCAGCTCGCCGAACGGCACGAGCTGTCGGTGAACATCTCCCTCGCCTCGATGAATGGGGCGCTGCTCCGCCGGATCGAGGCCCGCTCCCCGGCACCGCATGCCCGGATCCGGGCGCTCAAGGGGCTGACCGATGGCGGGATCCACGCAGGGCTGCTGGTCGCCCCGATCGTCCCCGGCATCACCGACAGTCGAGAGGCCCTCGACGCCATCATGGCGGCGGGGAAGGCGGCGGGCGCGCGCTACGTGCACGGGTCGGCGCTCCGGCTCGGGCCCGCGGCGCGGTCCCGCTTCCTTCCTCACCTCGCCGAGGAGTTCCCCGAACTCACTGCCCGCTATCGCGAGCGCTACGGCGACCGCGAGTCGCCCGGCAAGGACTACACCGAGGCGCTGAGCCGCCGGCTCCGGATGCTGCAGCAGGCCTACGGCTTCCCGCTCTCCGAGGGGATGCGCCAGAAGCAGCGCCTCGAGGGCCGGCGCCCGCGCCACGACGCCATCCCGGAAGCGACGGAGCAGTGGACCCTGTTATAGAAGTTCCGAGTTCCGAGTTCCGAGTTCGAAAGTTGAAACTCGGCCTGGCACCCGAAGCTTGTGACCCGGAACCCGGAACCCGGAACCCGGAACCCGGAACCCGGAACCCGGAACCCGGAACTCGGAACTCGGAACTAGTACCACCTCCCCCTAAACCGTGAGTTCGTCATGTCGATCGCCGAATCGCTGCTCCCCGAATACGATCACGAGATGGCCATCACCCGGAAGCATCTCGAGCGCACCCCGTTCGCAGAGCTGGGCTGGAAGCCGCATCCGAAGTCGATGTCGCTGGGCCAGGTCGCCGTCCATCTCGCGGAGCTGCCGTCGTGGACCGCCGTCACGATGAAGGAGACCGAACTCGACATGAGCCCGCCGGGCGGCAGCGGCTACAAGCCGCCCGAGTTCGACTCGGTGGAGGCGTTGCTCGCCCACTTCGACCGCCACGTCTCGGAGGGACGCGCCAGCATCGCCGCCGCGAAGGACGCCGACTTCATGGTGCCGTGGACCCTCAAGGCCGGCACGTTCGAGATCTTCACCCTGCCCCGACTCGCGGTGCTCCGCACCTGGGTGATGAACCACATCATCCACCATCGCGGCCAGTTCACCGTCTACCTGCGCCTCAACGAGGTGCCGCTGCCGCAGACGTACGGGCCGTCGGCGGATGAATCGTAGATGAATCGTAGGGGCGACCGGCCGGTCGCCCCTGCGGACCCAACGTGATGCGGCGTACGGTATTGTTCGTCGACCCCCCCGCCTTCTGCACCACGGTCGAAGGGCTGGTGGCCCCCGCGCTCCGGGAACGGCCGGTCGCGGTCGCGGCCCCGGGCGCGGACCGCGCCACGATCCTCGCGCTGTCGGCCGAAGCCCGCTCGGCGGGGATCACGCGGGGGATGACGGTGCGTGAGGCGCGGAAGCGCTGCCCCGATCTCATCCTCCGCCCGCCGAACCCGCAGCTCTACGCCCGCGCCTCCCGCGCACTCGACGAGATCCTCCGCCGCTATGCGCCGGTGATCGAGCCGAAGGGCTACGGCCACGCCTTTCTCGATCTCACCGGCACCGGCCGGCTCTTCGGCCCCGCGGTGGATGTGGCGATGCGGATCCAGCGCGAGGCCGGCGAGCGGCTCCGCATCCCGCTCGCCGCCGGCGTGGCGCAGAACAAGCTGGTGAGTCAGGCAGCATCGGACGTCGTCAAACGCCGTCACGACGACATCCTCGACATCGCCGCCGGCAGCGAGGCCTCCTTCCTCGCCCCCGAACCGGTGACCCTGCTCCCCGAGCTCGGCGAGAAGATGAAGAGCCGGCTCGACGACTATCAGCTCGAGTGGATCCACGAGATCCAGACGATCGGCGATCACGCCCTCGCCTCCGTCTTCGGCCCGCCCGGCCGGCTCCTCGGCCAGCACGCGCAGGGGATCGACCCCCGCCCCGTGCTGCCCCCCGCGGTGAAGGCGGAGTTCCGCGCGGCGCACACCCTCGCGAGCGACACCAACAACCTCACCGAACTGCACCGCGTGCTCCGTCACCTGACCGACCGGCTCGGCAGCCGGCTCCGCGCCCGCCACCTCGCGGCCCGGCGGATGACGGTCCACCTCGCCTACACCGACTACACCACGGCGAAGCGCAGCGTGCCGCTCGGCTTCGCGGCGCTGGATGTGGAGCTGTGGGAGGCGGCGCGCCGCGCCTTTGCACTCGCCCAGGAACGGACCGTCGCGATCCGCGCCGTGGGCGTCGTGGTAGATCGCTTCCTGGAGGCGGACCTGCAGCTCGAGCTGTGGACGGGAGTACCGAGTACCGAGTACCGAGTCCCGAGTGCAACGGCCGTCGATTCCGTACTCGGAACTCGGAACTCGGAACTCGGTACTGAACACCGTCCTCGCCCCAGAGACGGAGCTCTTCAGACCGCGCTCGACCGCATCCGCACCCGCTGGGGGACGCGGGGCGTGAAAGTGGGATAGTAGCAAATACGGACAGGGGGCACGGGGGGACTTCGCCATTGCTGCGGAGGCGGCCTTATCTTGCGTGAAGCCGCGCTGATGCGGCCCTCCATCGAGAGGTTGATATGACCGACCGTCCGGACCCCTCACCGGATGACGGCGCCGCCGATTCCCAACTGCTCGCTCAACTCGCCGAAGGCTACTTCGCGAGCTACGCCCCCCGGGGCGCCATCCCCGAAACCTCCTCCGCCCTGCGCGCCGTCCTCAGCCGCACCTGCGAACATGGCGTCCCCGCCGATCGCCTGACACTCCTGGCCCAGCCGCAGCTCGAGACGAAACCAGCTCGCATCGGACCGCGCTCGACATCCGCCGCCGGTCTCCCCGCGATCCTCAGCACCTTCCGCGTAGCACTGCCGCAGATGGGCGTCTCGGACACGCTGCGCGCCTTTCTCCGGGTGAACCAGAAGGACGGCTTCGACTGTCAGAGCTGCGCCTGGCCTTCGCCCGACGGCAAGCGGCACCAGTTCGAGTTCTGCGAGAGCGGCGCCAAGGCGATGGCGTCGGAGGGCACCCGCCGCACCATCGGCGCCGATTTCTTCCGCGAGTGGAGCATCGAGCGCATCGCCGAACAGTCTGATGCGTGGATGGAGAAGCAGGGCCGCCTCGCCGAACCGATGGTGCGCCGGCCGGGGAGCGCCCACTACGAGCCGATCGGCTGGGACGAGGCGTTCCAGCTCATCGCCGCGGAACTCAACAGCCTGCGCACCCCCGATGGCGCCACCTTCTACACCTCGGGACGCGCCAGCAACGAGGCGGCGTTCCTGTACCAGCTCTTCGTCCGCGACTTCGGCACCAACAACCTCCCCGACTGCTCCAACCTGTGCCACGAGTCGAGCGGCACCGCGCTGACCGAGAGCATCGGGATCGGCAAGGGGACGGTGACACTCGAGGACTTCGAGCAGACCGACCTCAT
This sequence comes from Gemmatimonadales bacterium, assembly GCA_044229445.1. Taxonomy (GTDB): domain Bacteria; phylum Gemmatimonadota; class Gemmatimonadetes; order Gemmatimonadales; family GWC2-71-9; genus JADJOM01. Next base: position 71,251 of record JBGASX010000011.1, read on the forward strand.
CCTCCTCGTCGGAATGAACCCGGGGACCAATCACCCGCGGATGCTCACCTCACTGGAGCACGCGAAGCGGAACGGGGCGACGATCATCGCGATCAACCCGCTGCCGGAGACCGGCCTCTTCCGGTTCACCGATCCCAACCCTGACGAATACCCGACGCCGCTCCACTTCGCCGCGGGCGTGCTCGCCGGCGGCAAGCCGCTCGCGGATCTGCACCTGCCGGTCCGCATCAACGGCGACATCGCGCTGCTCAAGGGGCTGATGAAGGCGCTCTTCGCGGAGGAGGCGGCGCGCGGCGGCGTGCTCGACCAGAGCTTCCTCCGCGACTGCACCAGCGGCTACGAGGCGCTCCGGAACGACATCGACCAGACCTCATGGGCGGCGATCGAACGCGGCGCAGGTGTCAGTCAGGCGGAGATCGAGAAGGCGGGCCGGCTGATCGCAGCTTCGAAGAAGATGATCTCCTGCTGGACGATGGGACTCACCCAGCACCGCGATGCCGTCTCCACCATCCAGACGCTCGTCAACCTGATGCTGCTCGGCGGGCACATCGGGCGCCCCGGCGCCGGCATCTGCTGCGTCCGCGGTCACTCGAATGTCCAGGGCGACAGGACGATGGGCATCTGGGAGCGCCCCACCCCCGCCTTCCTCGACGCGCTCGCCCGGGAGTTCCGCTTCGTGCCGCCGCGGCACGTCGGCCACGATGTGGTGGACAGCATCACCGCGATGCACGACGGCGAGGTGGAAGCCTTTGTCGCCCTTGGTGGCAACTTCCTCTCGGCCTCACCCGACACGGCGTGCACCGCCGAGGCGCTGCGGGCCTGCCGCCTCACGGTGCAGATCGCGACCAAGCTCAACCGTGGTCAGCTCTTCACCGGCCGCACCGCCCTGCTGCTCCCCTGCCTGGGCCGCTCCGAGCACGATCCCGCCGGCGTCGTGAGCGTGGAGGACTCGATGGGCGTGATCAGCTCGTCGCGCGGCTACAAGGATCCGGTCTCGCCGCTGCTCAAGAGTGAAGTCGCGATCATCGCCGGCATCGCGCAGGCGACGATCGGCGCCCGTTCCACCATCGACTGGGCCGGGCTCGGCGCCGATTACAGCCGCATTCGCGATCACATCAGCCGGGTGATTCCAGGCTTCGAGGACTTCAACCGCAGAATCGCAGCGGGGCCCTTCTACCTGCCGAACCCGGCGCGCCAGCGGCGCTTCCTCACCTCGACGAAGAAGGCGCAGTTCCATGTGGCGCCGATCGCGGAGCACCCGATCGGAGAGGATCGCTTCCTGCTCACCACCATCCGGAGCCACGATCAGTTCAACACCACCGTGTACGGACTCGATGATCGCTATCGCGGCGTGCATGGAGGCAGGCGGGTGCTCTTCATCAACGCCGACGACATCGCCGCGCAGGGGCTCAGTGCGAGTCAGCGGGTGGACATCACCAGTCACTTCGGAGCGGAGAGGCGGGTGGCGCGGGGCTTTCAGCTGGTCCCGTACCAGATTCCGCGCGGCTGCGTGGCGGCGTACTTCCCGGAGGCGAATGTGCTGGTGCCGATCCGGAGTGTCGCCGAGCGAAGCAACACGCCGACATCGAAGTCGATTGTTGTGAGCTTGGCGGCGGCTTGATCACACGGTAGAGGCGGAGCAATTGCTCCGCCTCTACATCACGATCACCAGCTTCCCGAAGTTCTCGTCGCGCTCCATCGCCGCGTGCGCCGCAGCGATGTCGTGCATCGGATAGACCGCCCCGAGAATAGGCCGGAGCGGCCCGAGCCGGAGCACGGGCGACCCTTGTGGTCGCCCGCTCGCCGCATCCGGCTCAAACATCGGCAGCACCCGAGCATTGAACTCCCGCACCAGCGGCATCCGCTCCTCGAGCACCCGGGTGCGCATGACGGAACCGATGATCTCGAGCCGCTTGCGGAGGATCGGCTCGAGACTGAGATCGGCCTTCGGTCCCTGGAGGAAGCCGAGCATGACGAGTCGGCCGCGCGGCGCGAGCGCCTCCAGATTGGCGGCGAAGGCGGGACCGCCCAACACATCGAGAATCACGTTGACGGTTGGATACGGACGGGTGTCCCCGCCCGTCGCGATCGGTTCATCCAGACCTAACTCGGCGGCCCGCGCGAGCTTCTCCGCGCTGCGGGAGGTGCCGGCGGTGACCGCGCCGAGCCGCTTGGCGAGCTGCACCGCTGCGGTGCCGACCCCGCTGCCGACGGCGTGGATCAGTACCCTCTCCCCGGCCTGCAGCCGGCCGCGAGTGACCAGCGCATCCCACGCGGTCAGAAAGGCCTCGGGGATCGCGGCCGCTTCACTGTAGGCGAGGTGCGCCGGGATCCCGATCGCCTCGTCCTCATGCACCACGACGAACTCGGCGTGGGCTCCGCCGCCGACGAGCCCCATGACCCGGTCGCCCCGCTTCCAGCGGGTGGCGCCATCCCCGAGCGAGTCCACCTCACCGGCGTACTCGAGGCCCGGGATGTCGGCGGGCCAGCCCGGCGGCGCGGGATAACGCCCCTTCCGCTGCAGGATGTCGGCGCGATTGAGCCCGGCGGCGTGTACGCGCACCCGAATCTGACGCGGACCGGCGACCGGTGCGGGAACGTCGCCAAGCCGGATGACGTCGGTGTCGCCGGGGGCGGAGTAGATGATGGCTTTCATGATTTCGAAATGTACAAACGTTCCGGGTTCCGGGTTCGAAGGTTTGAAACTCGGCTAGTCACTCGAAGCCTGTGACTCGGAACTCGGAACTCGGAACTCGGAACTTACGCCGTCACCACACTCATCCACCGTTGCGCGATCATCGCCATCCTCGCCGCCTCCGCATTCCCCACCGCCCTGCCGTGCGGCGTCAGACGATAGTAGTGGCGGGGTGGGCCACCCGACTCCTCGTCCGGCCCGTCGGCAGCGGCGATGAGTCCGGCCCGCTCCATCTCCTTGAGCGTGCGGTAGAGCGTCGCCGGCCCGAGCAGCCAGGTCTCGCCCGGCTCCTCCTGCAGTGTCTGCATCAGTCCGTAGCCGTGGCGCGGCCCCGCGGCGAGTGCGAGCAGGATCGCGAAGATCCGGGGACGGAGCGGCTCCGCGGACTTTCCCTTGCCTTCAGTCATGGCGCAGCACCTCCACCGGGTCGGTACCGATCGCTCGGCGCGTCGGGCCCATCGCGGCGAACCAGCCGACGGCGAGGAGCAGCAGCGCGATGCCGCCGTAGGTGATCGGGTCGACCGGACTCACCCCGAACAGCATGCTCCCGAGCAGCCGGGCGATCACCCCAGCGATGCCGAGTCCGCAGACCAGGCCGATCGCGGTGAGCCGCACTCCCTCGCCCACCACGAGCCGCCGGATCTCGCGCGCCGAGGCGCCGAGCGCCATGCGGATGCCGATCTCCTTGCGACGGCTCTGCACCCGGAAGGCGAGCAGACCATACAGGCCGAGCGACGCGAGCAGCAGGCCGGTCGCGCCGAAGGCAACCGCGAGGAAGAGCGCGATCCGGTTCGGCAGGAGCGCGATGCCGACGATCGCCGAGAAGGCGGCCTGCTGTGCCACCGGCAGTTCGGGGTCGAGTTCGTGCACGGCGTCGCGGATGCCGCGGAGCGGCGGTGCAGCGCCACTGGCGGTGCGCACGACGAGCGTGATGCGGCGGTTGAACTCCACCGGAAGCGGCATGTACAGCATCGGCACTGGATCTTCACCGAGACTGCGGTACTTGGCATCCGCGGCGAGCCCGACGACTTCCGTGGGCACTCCGTTGGTGAGGCTGCCGAAGTTGAGCCGCTTCCCGACCGGATCCTGCCCGGGCCAGAGCCGCCGGGCGAGGGTCTGATTGATGATGGCAACGGCCGGCCCGCCGCGGCGGTCGGTGGCGGCAAAGGCGCGGCCCTCGACCAGCGGGAGCTGTAGCGTCGAGAAGAAGCCGGGGCTCACGCTGGTGAAATCGGTCTCGAAGCGACCCTGGTTCGCCTCGCTGGCCCGCTCCGGCAGCGCGATCACCGTACTCTGCTGCATGTGACTGAGCGGGAGCACCGTCGCCGTGGTCACCCCCGTCACGCCCGGCAGCGTCGCGACCCGCCGTTCGAGCGCCGTCACGAACGCCTCCGCCTTGGCTTCATCGTAGTGGCGCACGCCGAGATCGAGTTCGGTGACATGGATGCCCGCGGGGTTGAAGCCGGGTTCGATCTCGCCCGCCTGCGCCAGCCCGCGGGCGAAGAGCCCCGCCGTCACCAGCAGGCACGCCGTGCCGGCCACCTGCCCGGTGACCAGGAAGCCCCGGAGCCGGCCTCGTGTCAGGCGGATGCTGGAGCCGCCCTCGCGGAGCACGAGGGCCGGATCGCTGCGCGTCACCTGCCGCGCCGGAGCGAGGCCGAAGAGGACGCCGACCACCAGCGTCACCAGCAGGGTGACGCCGAGCACGAGGAGATCGGGATGAAAGTCGAGGGCGAGCGGGATGTCCATCGGCAGGCGAATGCTGGCGAAGGCCTTCGTCGCGAGCAGCGCGAGTCCGGTCCCTGCCGCACCACCCATCAGGAAGAGCGCGAGGCTCTCGACCAGCAATTGCCGGAGCAACCGGCCTCGGCCCGCGCCGAGTGCCACGCGCACCGCCATCTCGCGCGACCGGGTGCTCGCGCGGGCGAGCAGCACGCTGCCGACATTGGCGCTTGCGATGAGCAGCACGAAGCTCGCGAGGAGAATGAGGAGTCCGAGGAACCCACCCACGGGGAGTACCGCCTGGGCCGGCACCGGCAGGTAGTGACGCACGTCGACGCTCCGGTCCTCGTCCAGTCCGGCAAGCCGCCCCTCGCTCGCGGCGATTGGATTGAGGGCGGCGATCACCGCCGCGGGCGCCACGCCTGGCTGCAGCCGCCCGATCAGCTCGAGCCAGGAAGCATTGAGAGCGGTGAAGTCGTCGCGCTGGGTGAGGAGTGCATTCTGCGCGAGCGGGATCCACAGTGAGAGGTCGAGGCCGGCGAAGTGGCCCCGGAATCCGGGCTCCGCCACCCCGATCACGCTGAGCGGCTGCCCGTTGATGGTGACGCTCCGTCCGATGATGCCGGGATCGGCGCCGAAGCGGCGGCGCCAGAGCCCGTCGCTCAGCACCACGACCGGAACGGCACCCGGCCTGTCCTCCTCGTTGCCGATGAGCCGTCCGAGGGCGGCGTGGGTGCCTAACGTGGCGAAGTAACCGCCGGAGACGAGCATCCCCGCCTCCAGCTCCGGTTCGTCTCCCGTCCTGAGGCTCGCGGCGAGCATGCCATACGCCGCGAGCGTCTCAAGCCCGCCCGGCTGCGCCTCGAGCGCCTTGAACTCGTGGTAGGAAAAGGAGTGGAAGTTCGAGCCGGACTGACTCTTCGCGTGCACCGTCACCAGCCGCTCCGGCGCGACCACACCGACCGGCGGCCGGAGCAGCACCGCGTTGGCGATGCTGAGCATGGTCGTCGTCGCACCGACACCGAGTGCCACCGTGAGCACCGCGACCAGAGTGACGAAGGGAGCAGCTCTCAGGGTGCGGAGACCGTAACGAAGGTCCTGCAGGAGGGTGTCCATCTTCGAGGCTCCCCCGTGGGCGGGGCGTGGTGGCGAATGGCTCGGGGCAAAGTGCTCGGCGACGAGCGTGGTGCCGAGATCGATGGCGGTGGCGACGAGCAGCCGGGCTCGTGCTCGGCGGCTCGCGGCGCTCTCGCGCCATGCCGCCTCGAACCAGGCGACCAGTTCGGACTCGGCGTTGTCCCGGAAGCGCGCCGGAAAGAGCCGCAGCAGCGTGCGGTAGATGCGAGCAGCTCGGGTCGGTGCCGACGGGGTGACTATATCCACAAATGGATATACGCGCACCGTTCGGGGGGTGTTTCAGGCCGAGGCGCCGACCCGCAAACTTGCGCCGACCGGTCCCGCGACGTAGCATACCGAAGATTCACCGAAGCAACTTGGCTTCCTGCTGGCCTGCTGGGGCTCTTCCATATGTCTGGCTACTGCGATGTCGCGCCCGGTCACGAGTGGCACGGGCCCTATCATGACACCGAGTACGGCTTCCCGCTGAGCGGAGACGCGGAGCTGTTCGAGCGGCTCATCCTGGAGATCAACCAGGCGGGGCTCTCGTGGCTCACGATCCTCAAGAAGCGCGCGGCCTTTCGTGCGGCGTACCGGGGGTTCGATCCCGCGGTGGTGGCGCGCTTCGGCGCGCGCGACGTGGCGCGACTGATGGCCGACGCCGGCATCATCCGCAACCGGCTCAAGATCGAGGCGGCCGTCGCCAACGCGAAGACCATCCTCGAACTCCGCGAGCGCCACGGCTCCTTCCACGGCTGGATCGCCGCGCAGCATCCCCTGCCCAAGGCGGAATGGGTGAAGCGCTTCAAGCAGACATTCCGGTTCACCGGCGGCGAGATCGTGGGAGAGTTCCTGATGAGCACCGGCGTGCTGCCGGGGGCGCACCGGGAGAGCTGCCCGGTCTACCGAAGAATCCTCACGCAGAAACCGATGTGGAGGACCTCGACCCGATGACTCACTGGCAGGACCCGCGACGACGGACCGGCAGCCCATGTTCACTCACCTCCACGTCCACACCCACTTCTCCTTCGGCCAGGGGGTCTCGAGCCCCGAAGTGATGGTGGACGCCGCGGCCGCCCGCGGCTTCGGCGCCCTCGCCTGCACCGACACCAACGCCGTCTACGGCGCGGTGGAGTTCCAGCAGGCCGCGCTCGCCCGCGGCGTCCGCCCCCTGCTCGGCGCGCATCTTGTGTCAGGCGGTCAGGAGGCGGTCGCCCTCGCGACCAACCCCAAGGGATGGGCCGCGCTCTGCCGGGCGATCACGGCGATTCACTGGACTCCAACCGAGGCCCGTAGCGCCGGCCTCCGTGGCGGCGCACGCGGAGAGGGCGAGCACGGAGGCCCGCCCTACCCGGTACCTCTCGCCGCGCTCCTCGCCATCGATCGCGAGGGGCTCATCATCCTCTCGCAGGACACCGAGCTGCTCGAGCGGATCGTGCAGCTCTCCGGCCCGCGCGATCTCTTCGCCGAGCTCCGGCCCGGCAAGGAGCGCCACGCGGTGGGCGCGGCGGCGAAACGGCTCGGCCTGCCGACGGTGGTGACGGGCGGGGTGATGTTCGCGAACCCCGAGGACTGGCAGCGGCACCGGCTCCGGGTGGCGATTCATCGGAATACGACGCTGGATAGGCTGAACCCGAGTACGCGCGCACGGCCGTGCGCGCCAACGAGCGCGCCGGCCTGCGCGCCGCCCGACGCCTGGCTCCGCACCACCGCCGATCTCGCCCGGCACTTCCCCGACTGCCCCGACGCGATCACCCGTGCCGAGGAGATCGCGGAGCGGTGCGAATACCGGATCCCGATCGGACGGATCGTCGCGCCGCGCTTCGCGGAGGCGGACGATGCCTTTCTCCGGCTCCGCCAGCTCGCCTACGAGGGAGCGGCGCGGCGCTACGGCGTGGTGGCGCCGCTCACCCGGGACCGGCTGGAGCACGAGCTCGCGATCATCGGGCAGAAGCGCTTCGCCGACTACTTCCTCGTCGTCCACGACATCGTGCGCCACGGGCCGACCCACTGCGGCCGCGGCTCCGTCGCCAACTCGATCGTGAGCTACGCCCTCGGCATCACCCACGTCGATCCGTTAGGCGCCGGGCTCCTCTTCGAGCGCTTCCTCAACCCGGAGCGGAAGGACCCGCCCGACATCGACCTCGACTTCCCCTGGGACGAGCGCGACCAGGTCCTCGCCTGGGTGTTCCGGAAGTACCCGCACCCGCGCGCGGCGATGGTGGCGAACCACAACTGCTTCCGGCTCCGCGGCGCGCTGCGCGAAGTCGCGAAGGTGCACGGCCGCCCCGCCGGCGAGATCCGCGAGATCACCCGCCGCTTCCCCTGGTTCCAGCAGGACGAGACCCTCGCCGACGTGCTCGGCAGTCACCCCAACTTCCAGGGGCTCAACCTCCCCGACATCTGGCAGAAGCTCGCGCGGGAGGCGCAGCCGCTGGTCGGGGTGCCGCGGCATCTCTCGTTGCACCCGGGCGGCGTCGTCATCGTACCGACCGCGCTCACCGATTACGTGCCGGTGGAACCGGCCACCAAGGTGCTCGACGGCCACCCCGACCTGACCGTGCCGGTGATCCAGTTCGAGAAGGACGGGGCGGAGGATGCAGGGCTGGTGAAGATCGACCTGCTCGGCAACCGCTCCCTCGCCGTGATCCGCGATGCGATCGCCGCGGTGCAGCAGCACACCGGCGAGCAGATCGACTACACCTCGAGCGATCCGGACGACGACGAGGCGACCCGTGCCCTCTTCCGCACCGGGCAGACGATGGGAGTGTTCTACACCGAGAGCCCGGCTTCGCGGCTCCTCTGCGCCAAGTCGCGGGCCGAGAGCTTCGAGCTGCTGGTGCTCAACACCAGCATCATCCGTCCCGCCTCCAACCGCTACATCACGATCTACCTCGAGCGGCTGCACGGCGCGCCCTATCAGCCGCTCGATCCGTCGCTCCGCGACACCCTCGCCGAAACGTTCGGGGTGATGGTGTACCAGGAAGACGTCGTGAACGTCTGCGCGAAGTTCGCGGGCATGCCGCTCTCGACCGGCGACGGACTCCGGAAGGCGCTCTCCAAGAAACGGCCACTCAAGCAGCTCGCCGCCTACGCCGAGGAGTTCTTCGCCGGTGCGGCGAGCCTCGGGCGCGACCCGGAGATCGCCGTGAAGGTGTGGGAGATGGTGATGTCCTTCGCCGGCTACAGCTTCTGCAAGGGGCACTCCTGCTCCTACATCCGCGTCGCGCAGCACTCCTGCTATCTCCGCGCCCATCACCCGGCGGAGTTCATGGCGGCGGTGCTCGCCAACGGGGGCGGGTTCTACCACCCCTTCGCCTACATCGCCGAGGCGATGCGGATGGGGCTCACCATCCGGCCCCCCGACGTGAACGCCAGCGAGTTCCGTACGACCGGGCGCGATCGCGAGCTCCGGGTCGGGTTCCAGTTCATCAAGGGCCTCTCGGCAGATGCGGTGGAGCGGATCGAGCAGGCACGAGTAGGACCGGCCTCCGTGCCGGTCCGTGCGGGGGCGGCCCGGCCATTCACGTCATTCGACGATTTCCGCACCCGCACCGGGCTCCGCCCCGACGACCTCCGCCTGCTGGTGAAGGTCGGTGCGCTCGACTCGATCGCTGACGGGATGACGCGGCCGATGCTCCTGTGGGCGATCGACGCGGAGGCGGCCGCAGCAACCGGATCACCATCGCGAGCGACGGGAGCCGTATCCGGCGTGAGGGGGCGCTTGGCCACTGCACACCCCCTCACGCCGGATACGGCGACCGGAGCGAGCGATCACGCAGAGGCATCGCTTGCGGCCCTCGGAACAACACCGCCCGCCGTGCCGCCGAGGCTTCGCGAGTATTCCGCCGAACGGCGGCGCCGGGCGGAGTACGAGCTGCTCGGCTTCACCACGGAGAGTCACCCGATGGCGCTCTATCGCGAGGAACTCGCCCGCTTCCGGGTGGTGCCCACCACCGAGCTGCACAAGCATGTCGGCCGCTCGGTCCTCGCCGCCGGCATGCTCACCACCGCCAAGCCGGTCCACACCATCAAGGACGAGCCGATGGAGTTCGCCACCTTCGACGACGGCCACGGCCTCATCGAGGCGGTGCTCTTCCCCAGGATCTATCACGAGCGCGGCCACGTCCTCTTCGACCAGGGGCCGTTCATCTTCCGGGGCAAGGTCGAGCAGGAGTTCGGCGCCATCACGCTGACCATCACCCATCTCGACCGGCTGGCGCGGATGCTGGAGAAGGTGGGCGCAAGGGCGGGAGGACGGTAAGGCAGGAGAAACTGCATGGCGACGAGGGAAGCCCCGAGGTAGGATTCAACAACATCTCAGAGAGCCGATATGCGTTCGATCCAGCGCGCCCCACAATCTCGGTACCTGTGGTCACTCCTTCTCGCACTTTCCGCCCTTCCACCTTCCCGCCTTTCCGCCCAGGCCGCGCCGAAGGACCTCGACGCGAGCATCACGAAGATCCTGAAGGACTTCAACCAGCCCGGCGCGGCGATCGCCGTGATCCGCGATGGCAAGGTGGTCTTCCAGCAGGGCTGGGGCGTCCGCGCGATCGGCGATACCACGAAGGTGAACGAGCACACCCGCTTCCAGGTCGCCTCCAATTCGAAGGCGATGACCGCCGCGGCGCTCGCGATCCTCGTCGAGGAGGGCAAGCTCTCCTGGGATGATCCCGTGATCGACCACCTGCCCTGGTTCCGGCTGGGCGGCGACGCATTCATCACCCGCGACTTCCGGGTCCGCGACCTCCTCTGCCACCGGAGCGGCCTCTCCCTCGGCCAGGGCGACCTGCTGATCTTCGGCTCCGATTACAGCAGCAGCGAGATCGCGCACCGGCTCCGGTTCCTCAATCCCCCCGGCTCGTTCCGCTCCGGCTTCGCCTACGACAACGTCCTCTACATCGTTGCCGGTGAACTGGTCGCCGCGGTCAGCGGGATGCCGTGGGAGGATTTCGTCGCGACCCGCATCATGGCGCCGCTCGGCATGCGGGAGTCGTCGCCCGCGCTCGCGCGCATCAATGTGAAGGACAACGTCGCCGCGGCCCACGACCGCCGCGATGGCAAGGCGGTCATCGTCGCGCACGACTCGGTCGTCAACGCACTGGCCGCCGGGGGCGTCGTCGCGAGTGTGAGCGACTGGACGAAGTGGATGCGGGTGCAGCTCGACTCGGGGCGGGTCGATGCGAGCACCCGGCTCTGGTCCCAGACCCAGACCCGCACGATGTGGGAGCCGCACGTCGCGCTGCCCTTCGGTGACCCGCCGCCGGGCTACGCCGCGCTCAAGCCGAACTTCATGGGCTACGGCCTCGGCTGGTTCCTCCGCGACTATCGCGGCACCAAGCTCGTCTGGCATGACGGCGGCCTGCAAGGGATGCTCTCCCGCACCATTCTCGTGCCGGAGAAGAATCTCGGCATCGTGATCTTCACCAACGGCATGACCGGCGCCTATCAGGCCCTCGGCTGGACGGTGCTCGACTGGGCCCTCGGCGCCCCGAAGACCGACTGGCTCACGCTCATCCTGCATGCCGACCAGGGCGGACAGGCACGGGACAAGGCCTTCGAGGATTCCGCCTCGGCGGCACGCCGGAAGGATGTCGGCCCCTCGCTTCCGCTCGATAAATTCGCCGGCCGCTATCATGACGAGTGGTATGGCGACGTCACCCTCGCGATCGAGGACGGCCACCTGGTGATGCGCTGGAGCCACTCGGCGCCCTACACCGCCGACCTCGAGCACTGGCAGTACGACACCTTCCGCGCGCGCATGCGCGAGAAGACGACCGCCGACGCCTTCGTCACCTTCGCCCTCAAGGCCGATGGTACGATCGACCGGATGACGCTGGCGCCGGTGCTGCCGTCGACCGACTTCAGCTTCGACTATCAGGATCTGCTGTTCCGGCCGGCACCATGAAGAGTCTCCTGCTCGGCGTCGCCCTCATCGGCCTCGCGGTCCTGCTCGTCCGCCTGATCGGCGGTCGGATGCCGCGGAACCATCACGCGGTGAGCCGGATCGTGCTCGCGCATCCGCCGGCAATGGTCTGGGCGGTGATCCGCAATCAGCAGGAGGTCTCGACCTGGTGGCAGGAGGTGAAGAAGGTGGACCGTCTCCCCGATCAGGTCGGCCAGGAGCGGTGGCGGCAGACGCTCGGCAACAACTTCACGATGACGCTGCTGGTCGCCGAGTCGGTGCCGCAGCGGCGGATGCGCACGGTCATCGATGCGGAGCCGGGGGCGGCGTTTGGCGGGACCTGGATCTACGAGCTTCAGCCGGCGGGGGAAGGCACCGAGGTCACGATCACCGAGGATGGCTGGATCGCCAACCCCTTCTTCCGCGTCTTCGGGCGACTCATGGGACATCATCGCACCATCGACGGCTATCTCACCGCGCTCGCCCGGCGATTCGCGGAGAGCGCGGTGCCAACCCACCTCTCATGAACGAGCCGGGTGACCCGAGTCACGGGACGGATGCCGGGGTGCAGACTATTGTAGGACCGATTCAAACGTCGACCCCCCGACCGGCATCTCATGGCTGACCCTGCCACGGACCTCCGCGGAGTGCTGCTCGCATGCCTGCC